>CANQGK010000005.1 GCA_947623175.1 uncultured Clostridia bacterium
TCTTCCATATCCCGCAGTTGTGCGGTTAAAACCTTTTGACTGACGCTGCCTATGGATTTTTTCAATTCTCCAAAACGTTTTGTGCCGGGAAGTAGGTCACGCAGGATCAAGACTTTCCATTTATCACCGATCAGCATTAGCGTCGTTTCAACGGGGCAGGCAGGCAAATCCTTTGCGGTTTTTGCTTCATTCATAGTGATGACTCCTTCCGTTAGTATCCTTTTGCACCTAACGCCCCTATTATACCACAAAGCAAAAATGTTTGCCAGCACCCACCCCACAAAAGCTCGCTTTTGCGGGGAACCCCGGACAAGGACATTTTTGCGAGTCCGTGAAGGCACACATCCTCCCGTAAGAGAGGCAAAACGCAAGTTTTGAGCAACGGCGTATCAGTTGCTATGTGTATATTATACCATAGTAGCCTATAAGAAATCAATACCCGGCACAAGCAAAAAAATTTTTCAGTCCATAAAATGCTTGAAACCCCTGATTTTACGCATTTGTTTCCTTTCGGTAACCGTCCGATAGTTTCTTTTAGGTAACTACGCCACAATAAAGTGCTTACTTTACAACGGAAACCGGCCTGCGTATAATATAGTCAAGAGCTGCGGAGACGGCCGCTTCGGAGCGCTGAAAACAAAAAATTATATTCCATGCAAAATCAGAACGGAAAATTCTAAGGATTTCAGGTTGGGAAGCCTTGCAGTCGGCTCGTTACAAGGCTTACCGCCTTTTCCTGCGGAGGGCAAACAATGGATTACCTAAAATACTTAACGGAAGAAATCCACACTGTGGTTGCAGCAACGACCGACGGCGAGGGACTTCCCGTTACCTGCGCCATTGATATGATGGATGCGGATGAGGACGGTCTGTATTTTCTGACCGCCAAAGGGAAAGGCTTTTATGACCGGCTGAAAAAGGGCGGATATATGGCTTTGACGGGGATGAAAGGCGAAGATACTATGTCCTGCGTGGCGGTGACCGTTCGTGGAAAGGTGTGCGAATTGGGAGAAGCACAGCTTCCTCGGCTGTTTGAAAAGAACCCCTATATGAGCGAGATTTATCCGACCGAAAAATCCCGACAGGCGCTGACGGTGTTCAAACTTTATGACGGCAGCGGCGAGTGGTTTGATTTATCAAAAAAGCCGATAGAAAGAGCGTCTTTTACCTTTGGAAAGGCAAAGATATGCGAAGACGGATATTTCATAACAGAATCCTGCATCGGCTGCCGCACTTGCGAATCGGTCTGCCCACAGGCTTGTATTGATTTTACGACTACGCCCGCAGTGATCGTACAGGCGCATTGTCTGCGCTGCGGCAACTGCAAATCCGTTTGCCCGCACAATGCCGTCATTCGAAGAGGATAAGCCATGACACAAAGGCTAAGAAGAATTTTTCTCATACAAAAGCTTATCGACGAACAACCGAAATATAAGAATATAGAAATTCCCCAAAACGAGCAGGATCAAAAACAGTTGCTCCGTTCTCTGATGAACGTCCGTCCGCCCATGCCGATCGGTGAAGATTTTTTGTCGGTACAGGACGCTTATCTGCAAGAAGAAACCGCCCGAAAGGGCGTTACCGATATTGCCGATCTGACGCCCGTGAAACCGGGCATCTATCTCTGGCAGGGCGACATCACCACCCTCAAATGCGGCGCTATCGTGAACGCCGCCAATTCCGGCTTAACCGGATGTTATGTTCCCTGCCATGGCTGTATCGACAACGCCATTCACACCTACGCGGGGGTGCAGCTTCGTCTTGCCTGTGCCGATATGATGAAAAAGCAGGGGCATGAGGAAGAAACAGGTAAGGCAAAGCTAACGCCCGCCTACAATCTGCCCTGCGATTACGTTCTGCACACCGTAGGTCCTATCATATACGGCGAAGTGACGCAAAAGGATCGGGAACTGCTTGCTTCCTGCTACCGCTCCTGTCTGGAACTCGCCCGGCAAAACGGCATCAAAAGCATAGCCTTCTGCTGTATATCTACCGGGGAATTTCATTTCCCGAACGACGAGGCCGCAAAAATCGCCGTAGACACGGTGCGGCAATACAAAGGAAATACGGAGGTAATTTTCAATGTTTTTAAATGTACCGATTACGAAATCTACCGAGAGTTACTCGGATAACATAAAGCGCCTTCGTAAGGCGCTGGACACTGCGGACGCAGTTGTGGTAGGCGCGGGAGCGGGGCTTTCCGCCTCGGCGGGATTTACCTATACCGGGGAACGATTCCGGCGATATTTCTCCGACTTTGCCAATAAATACGGTTTTTCCGATATGTATTCCGGCGGGTTTTATCCGTACTCCTCACCGGAGGAATTTTGGGCGTATTGGAGCAGGTATATCTTCATCAACCGCTATACGGACGCACCAAAGCCGGTTTACGACGAGCTGTTGAGCCTTATTCGGGCTAAAGACTATTTTGTCATCACCACCAACGTGGATCACTGTTTTCAAAAAGCTGGCTTTGACAAAAAGCGCCTTTTCTACACCCAGGGCGACTACGGGCTGTTTCAATGCTCGAAGCCCTGTCGGCAGGAAACCTTTGACAACGAGGATATGATCCGGCAGATGTTTACGCGGCAAAAGGATATGCGCATTCCCTCCGAACTCCTGCCCGTCTGCCCCTATTGCGGAAAGCCTCTTACCATGAACCTGCGCTCCGACAACAAATTCGTCGAGGACAACGGCTGGCACGAGGCGGCAGAGCGGTACGAAAACTTCCTGCGCACACGGAGAAACGGACGGATTCTGTTTCTGGAATTAGGCGTCGGGTACAACACGCCGATTATTATCAAATATCCGTTTTGGCAAATGACCGCCGGGAACAAAGCGGCAATTTACGCCTGTGTAGACTACGGCGAGGCGGTCTGCCCTGCGGAAATCGAGAAGCAGTCGATCTGCATTGACGGCGATATCGGCAAGGTTTTAAAGGATTTGAGGTAACCTTATGCACGATATTTGGAATCCGTGGCACGGGTGCGTGAAGTGCAGCGAGGGCTGTCGGCATTGCTATATGTATTTTCTCGACCGTGTTCGCGACCGAAACGGCGCCGATATTTACAAAACAAAATCGGGCTTCACGTATCCCGTTCAAAGAAACCGAAACGGCGATTATAAAATCCAAAGCGGGGAGCTTATCCGTGTCTGCATGTCTTCGGATTTCTTTTTGGAAGAAGCTGACGAATGGCGGGATGAAGCGTGGGAGCTTATGCGGCGGCGCAGTGACGTGAAATTTTTCCTTTTGACCAAGCGCCCGCAAAGAGTAAAAGACTGTCTGCCGAAGGATTGGGGCGACGGTTGGAAGAACGTCATGTTCAACGTCACTTGTGAAAATCAGCGCCGAGCCGACGAGCGCATTCCAATCCTGCTTTCGCTGCCCTTCAAGCACAAGGGAATCATGTGCGCGCCCTTTATCGGAGCAGTAAGCATCGAAAAATACCTTACCGACGGGCAGATCGAGCAGGTGATCTGCGGCGGCGAAAGCTACGACGGCGCAAGACCGTGTAATTTTGATTGGGTGAAGGCTTTACGTGAGGAATGCGCAGCGCACGGCGTCACCTTTTGTTTTATCGAAACCGGCACGGTATTTATAAAGGACGGCAGACGATATTATCTGCCCAAAAAACAGGTTCAAAGCGAAATGGCGTATAAATCGGGCGTAAGCTTCTCGGGAAAACCGATCGAATGGAAGCTTACGGATCCCTCAGGCAATGAAATCCCGCCGGAAAAGCTGTATGTGCCGCACTACCGCGAGAACTGCTCACGATGCGGCAGTAAGCCCATTTGCAACGGCTGTTCCGACTGTGGGCGGTGCGAACAGTAAATGCAAACGGTTCACAGCAGATAACTCGGCATATCATTCGCTTTGGTCTGCGAGGATTTTGACGTTGCATTTCGGTCAAATACCCGCTTTACACCCGCGTAATCCTTGGGCAATATACCGGTTATGCGCTTGAATGCGGCGGAAAAATAATTTTGGTTGTTAAAGCCGGTAAGCTCGGCGGTTTTGGTTACCGATACTCCCTCTTTGAGCATTTCTTTCGCGCGGTTGATTTTAAGCGCCGTAAAGTATTCGTGAACCCCCGCTGAGGTAAAATTCGCAAAAATGCGCTTTAAATACGAAAGACTTATATTAAGCTTATCCGCCAAATTTTCTACCGACAGCCCGAAAAGCAGATTTTCTTCCATAATTTTGACCGCACTTGAAAAAAGGCGGGCGTCCGCGCTTTGCGCCTCGTCGTAGACCGACGGTTTTTCGGCACAGTATAAGAGCAAAAGCTCAAGCCCGACAATAAACCGCTCGGATAAGTATGGGTTATCAAGCAGACGTTCGGGTAGACCGCTTTCGGGCTCATCGCCTATATCCGCCAATAAGCCGTCCATAACAAGACGTTCAAAAGCCGATAACTCCACCGCCGCGTTTTGAAGCTTAGGAATACAGTCGCCCTCGGCGCAAAAGCCGATAATGCAATATTTCGCGTCGCTTCCGTTAACCGGCTTTATAAAGTGCAGCTCGCCGGGCTTATGCAAAGTGAGCGTTCCGGTTTTGCATTTTAAAACACGGCCGCCGGCGATTACATTTATAAGCCCCGAAATCACATAAACCGCTTCCCAATAATCATAAGACGCGGCGGATCCGATTTTCACAGCTTCATCCGCCGCCCGCGCGGTTACGACTTCACTTATACTTAATTGCTTTTGCCTTATAATACTATCCATTTTCAACATCTCCCGAACTAAAATTGTATATTTCATACCAAATCAACTCGAAAAATACATTTTTGTTCCTTAAAACAGTATATCACATAAGAATCTAAAAGTAAAGACTGCATTCCCGTCATTTCGGATGAGATTGCAGTCTTTTTTTTGAGGGGGTTGGTTTTTATGTATTATACTCGTATTATTCGACGTTTTGTTTTTTTAATTCTGCCAGGATATCGGTGAGTAATTCTTCGGTGGTGGGTTTGGGTTCTTCGGCGATCTCCTCGACGACCTCTTCCTGTTTTTTCAAAAGCTTTTTCTCGGCAACTTCGCGGGTTTTATTAAAGATCTTTATCATTAAGAATATTACAAAGGCGATTATGATGAAATCGATTATAGCCGAAAGGAAGGTGCCGAAGCCTAGTGTGACTCCGGGAACCGTCTCGCCGGCGGCGTTTATCGTTTCGGGAACGATTACCCAATTAAGCTGGGTAAGGTCCATATTGCCGATAAGCGCGCCCAAAGCCGGCATAAATATGTCGTTGACAAGGCTTGTCGATATTTTGCCGAAGGCGCCCGCAATAATGACACCGATAGCCATATCGATAACGTTGCCGCGCATTATAAATTCCCTAAATTCCGCGAAAAAACCTTTTTTATTTTTGTCCTTGCTCATTTTTTACATCCTCCTGAAAATATATAAATTTAGGTTTATCACCGCAGTGCAAACCCATTTTACAAAATCAAACGGCGCTTTTAAAAATTTCTCCGCCGATTATTACCTCAAGTATATTAAGGTGTTCATCGATAATAAGCAGATCCGCGTCATAACCGGGCTGTATTTTCCCCTTTTTAACCTTCAGCATTTCGGCGGGAACGGCGCTTGCCATTTGCAGGGCGTCGTCAAACGGTATACCGAACCGAACCGCCTGTTTTACGCATTCCCAAAGGGTTGCATAGCTTCCGGCGATCGTGCCGTCGGCAAGCCGCAGCGTTCCGTCGCGCACCGTCACCTTAAGTCCGCCGGAGTCGTACTCGCCGTCGGGCATGCCGGCAGGGCGAATACTGTCGCTTATGAGAATAAGTCTTTGCGGGCCGAACATTTTATACGCCGCCAATACAGCGGGTTTTGAGATATGAAATCCGTCGCAAATCAGCTGTGCGTATATCTGTTTTTCCACGGCGGCGCCTATAGGGCCCGCGTTTCGGTGGTGAAACGGCGGCATGGCGTTATACATATGAGTAAGACAGCATGCTCCGTTTTCGATAGCCGAAAGGGCGGTTTCGCAGTTGCAGTCGGTATGTCCCAAGGATACTACGCAGGTTTTTGAGACCTTATTTATAAATTCCAAAGCGCCCGGAAGCTCGGGAGCTACGGTTACGAGTTTAACCCTTTTAAAAGTTTCGAACTCCTTTATATCGGGATTTTTTATGTAGGCTTCGTTCTGCGCGCCCTTGTATTTCGGGGAAATATAGGGCCCTTCAAAATGAAATCCCAAAATATTTGCGCCCCGAAAATCGGTTTTGCTCTCGCTTACCGCCTTTAAGGCGTCGTAATCCATGGTCATGGTGGTGGGTAGCCAGGAAGTCGTACCGTTTTCGGCATAAATGCGGCACATATCCTCAAAATTCGCGTCCATGGTATCCAAGCCCTTATAGCCGTGAGAATGTACGTCTATAAGCCCGGGAATTACCCTGTTGCCGCCGGCGTCGATCGTGCCGTCGCGCCGGTTTTCGGCAATTTCGGCAATTTTGCCGTTTTCGATAATAATGCTTTTAAGCTTTCCGTTTATTAAAGCGTTGTTAATTACCACTTCAAATACCTTCGTATAATCCGTTTTTAATCATTTCGTTTATGGGGGCTACTACCGCCGCCTTGTCTTCCTTATAGGTGACGCCGTACCATTTATCCTCCGCAATAAACACCTTGACCTGTTTTTTGCCCTTTTCGATAAGTTCGGATACCACGCTCGGAAGATAGTATTCGGATTTGGGTTCATTTATTCTTTCGGTCAAAAACTTTTTAAAGCCTTCCTCGATATAGTCGAATAAATCGGGGTTAAAGCCCCAAAGATTCATTGAGACCACCGTATTGGGATCAAGCTGCGTATAGGTTTTGCCGTCATCCTCGGTATACTTGCAGTCGGATATTTTCGACCGCTCGGTGATGGTTTTGAGAAGTCCGTTCTCTATTTCGCAGACGCCGCGTGAAACGTAGCCGTTTTCGGTGAGGGTATTTACAAGCCTGAAGCCTACCATACAGTAGTCGTCGGGATCGCTCCTTAAAAAGTCGGCTATTTTGGAAAAAGCCGAACGTCCGTAATAATCGTCGGCATTGACTACCGCAAAGGGCTCCTTTACGACGTCTTTACAACAAAGGATCGCGTGAGCGGTGCCCCATGGCTTTTGGCGGTTCTTAGGGCAGGTAAAGCCCTCGGGCAGAAAATCGGTTTCCTGGTAAACGTATTCGGTTTTGACCTTTTTTTCGACGCGATTGCCCACCAATTCTTTGAAATCGGCTTCTATGGAGTGTTTTATTACAAATACAACCTTTGTAAAGCCTGCCTTTATCGCGTCATAAACCGAAAAATCGAGCAGCACTTCCCCGTCGGGGCCTATGGGTTCGATCTGTTTGAGCCCTCCGAAGCGGCTGCCCATTCCTGCCGCCATTACCACCAAAGTAATATCTTTTTTCATGCATTTACCTCTTTCAGTATGTTTTAATAATTTGCTTTATATCAAAATCTCATTGACGTCAAAAACATTCTACCATAAGTTTTCCATTATTGCAACAAAAGGTTAGTCTTCTTCGTCGTCCAACACTTTTTCTATAATGAATTTCGGTCTTCCCTTGGTTTCAAGGTAAATTTTGCCGATATATTCGCCTATTACGCCGAGTGAGAGCATAATGAGTCCGCCTATCGCCCAAACGGAGCATATAACGCTCGCCCAACCGATAACCGCGGCGCCTATAAGTCTGCGAATGATAAAATAAATCAACATAAAAATGCTCACGATAAAAATAAGCGCTCCCAAAAGGGTTATAAATCTTATCGGCTTGGTGCTGAAAGAGGTAATGCCCTCCAAAGCGAAGGCGATCATTTTTTTAAACGGATATTTGCTTTTGCCGGCAAAGCGCTCCTTGCGTTCATAGCTTACAAAAGCGCTTTTAAAGCCTATCAGGGGCACCAATCCGCGCAAAAACAGATTGACCTCCTTAAACTGAGCAAGCGCCGTTACCGCTCTTTTGGACATCAGTCTGTAGTCGGCGTGGTTAAAAACCGTTTCGGCGCCTAAAAAGTTCATTAAGCGGTAGAAAATTTCGGCGGTGAATTTTTTAAAAAAGGAATCGTTTTTTCTGTCGCTTCTCACACCGTAAACAATATCACAGCCGTCGTAATATTCTTTAAGCATACCGTCGACCGCGTTTATATCGTCCTGCAAGTCGGCGTCCATCGATATTATAACGTCGGCATGATGCGAAGCTTCGTCAAGTCCCGCAAGCAGGGCGTTTTGATGACCGCGGTTGCGGCTCAAATTTACCCCCGTAAACAGTCGATTTTCCTTGTGGAGGTTTTCTATTATCTCCCATGTCGAATCCTTGGAGCCGTCGTTTACAAACATAATGCGGCTTTTATCGCTTACCGTGCCCGAAGCGATAAGCGCTTCCGTTTTTGATTTCAGCCGTTTTGCGGTTTCGGGCAAAACCTCTTCTTCGTTATAGCAGGGAACAACTATATAAAGTACGTCGTTCATTTTATTCACCATTCCGCTTCCCTTATTTGTAAGGGCGTTATTTTGTAAAAAAATGCGTTAACGCGTTTTTGTCGCCAAAAACCGAGCCCTGTACCATTCCGTTTCTGCCGCCGCCGCGAACCGTAAAGCGTTCCTTGAAATTGGCAAAAAATTCCCGAACCGCGGCATCTTCTCCGCAAATTACGAAGGCGTATTCGTCCGCCGAGCGTTCACACAAAACCGCGCGTATACCGCCCGCCTTTTTATAAAGCGCATCGGCGTATGCCTGCATATCCTTTATCTCAAGCCCCTCCTCAAATTCGGCGGAAATATCGCTTTGCGGGGCAAAGGACTTGACCTTTTGGTCGTTAAGCCTTTTTTTAAGAGAAGTAACGGTAAATTTAAGCTCGTTTATATTGCCCAAAAGCCTCTCGACCGCTACAGCCGTCTCATTATATTTTACGGCTAATTTTTCGCCTATAAGCGCCGTGTTTATGTATCTTTCGTTATAATCGCAAAGAGCGCGCCTGCCGCATTTTATTTCCATTCGCACCCCGCCGCGCAGTTTTTCGAGGGATAACAGCTTTATTATGCCTATCTGCCCCGCCGTTTTTACATGCGGCGCACAGCATGCGCAAATGTCGGTATCCTCTATTTCGACTATTCTTATATCGCCGTCGATAGCTTTTTTGCTTCGGTAATCGAGGGTTTTAAGCTTTTCACCGTCGGGATAATAGGTATAAAACGCCTTATTTGCAAAAACCGCCTCGTTTGAAAGCGCTTCGATTTTTTCGGCTTGCGCGCGGGTGAGCGGTTTATCCAAATCCAGAGTAACGATATCCTCGCTTAGATGAAAGCCCACGTTTTCGCAGGCGTAGAGTCTGTGTGCCGTACCCGACACGATATGCTCGCCCGAATGCTGCTGCATAAAATCAAACCGACGTTCAAAGTTCAAAACGCCCCTTATCCGCTGCCCCGCTTCAAATGGCTTATCGGTAAAATGGGTGATAATTTCATTTTCGATTTGAACGTCGAAAACGGCGGCGTCGTTTATAAAGCCCGTATCGCTCGGCTGACCGCCTCCCTCGGGGAAAAAGGCGGTTCTGTCGAGTATTACGGCATAGCCGTCGGCGGCTTCTTCGCTTGAGAGCACCACGGCGTCAAATTCTTTTGTAAAAGAGTCCTTATCGTATAATTTTTCGGTCATTTTCCGCCCAGCTTTTCCTGTACTATATGAGCTGCCTTATATATATCGCCGCCGCCCATTGTAATCACAATATCGTTTTCCCGGGCGGTTTCGATTATTTTATCGGCAATATTTTCAAAACCGTCCGCAATAACCGCGTCCTTGAGCCCCGCGGCAATATCGTCGGAGCTTATACCGTAAGTGTTTACCTCGCGCGAGCCCATAATGGGGGTAAGTATTATCTTGTCCGCAACGGACAGCGCTTTGATAAAATCGTCCTTTAAAAGGGCGGTACGCGAAAAGGTAAAAGGTTGGAAAACCGCGATCACACGGTTGTAATTAAGCTCCTTTGCGGCGTTAAGGGTAGCGGCTATTTCGGTGGGATGATGGGCGTAATCGTCCGCCAGGGTAAAGCCGTTGTATTCGCCCAAAAATTCGAACCTTCTGCTGGCTCCGGTAAAGGTTTCAACGGCTTGCTTTATGCCGTCGCTTTCCACCCCCTGCTCGAAGCAGACGGCAAATGCGGCAAGCGCGTTTAAAATATTGTGTCTGCCGGGAATATGCAGCTCGATATTTATAAGCTTTTCGTTATCGCGCATAACGTCGAAGCAAAAGCCGTATTTGCCGGATCTTATATTTTCGGGATAATAATTGTTTTTATTTGAAAAGCCGAAGGTGACGATATCGGCGTCTATACCCCGAGCCGCCTTTAAAACGAGCGCATCCTCGCCGTTTATATATGCCTTTTTTGACATGGCGATAAATTTGTGAAAGGATAAAACGAGGTTATCCATGGTTTTAAAATAATCCAAATGATCGTTATCTATATTCAGCAAAACGGTGATATCGGGCGACATTTGAAGAAAGGTATCGACAAACTCGCAGGATTCGCAAACCAAAGTTTCGGATTTACCGGTAACCCCGTTGGAATTAATAAGCGGAAGCCTGCCCCCTATAACCGCCGAAGGATCGCACTTGTTTAAAAATAAAATTTGTGTTATCATAGAAGTAACGGTGGTTTTGCCGTGGGTACCGCATACCCCTATAACGTTATCGAAACGGCGTGTGAGCGCGCCGAGCAAATGGGAGCGCTCCATTAAGGGAATACCCGCCTGCTTTGCGGCGACTATCTCGGGATTATCCTCCGCTATGGCGGCGGAATAAACCACCAATTCGGCGCCCTTTATATTTTCGGCGCTATGACCCATATAAACCTTTATTCCGAGATTTTTTATACGCTTCAGCGGATCGCTTTCGTTGTTGTCCGATCCCGTAAGAATATATCCCTTGCTGTGAAGAATTTCGGCAAGCGGGCACATTCCGCTGCCGCCTATTCCTATCATGTGAATATGCTTTACACGTGTAATTATTTTATCTTCCGCGCGAAGTTCTTTCATAAGCTTTTCTCCCAACCTATCATTGACGTTACGGATCCGTCGCCGTATATCCGTAACTTTTAATCTCACTGTATGTAACTTTCCCTATTTCATAATTTCATATCCATTATATTACTTTTAAAGTAAAAAATAAACACTTTTTTGCAAAGGATCAATAAAATATGATAAAAATACCCAAAGAAGTGCAATACGTTACCGATACCATCACAAAAAACGGCTTTGAAGCGTATATCGTGGGCGGATGCGTGCGCGATATGCTTATGGGCAAGACGCCGCATGATTTCGACGTCGCCGCCTCCGCTTTGCCCGATACGGTTGAAAAAATGTTTGAAAATACCATCCCCACCGGGAAAAAACACGGCACGGTGACCGTAATAATCGACGATACCCCCATAGAGGTCACCACCTTCCGTACCGAGAGCGGATATAACGACAGCCGCAGACCGGATGAAGTGCGCTTCATATCCTCTTTAAAAGAGGACCTTTCCCGCAGGGATTTTACCGTAAACGCCATAGCGTACGACAAAAGCCGCGGTATTATAGATTATTTCGGCGGCGTAAAGGATATTGAAAATAAAATCCTGCGCGCGGTAGGCGATCCCGAAAGGCGGTTTTGCGAAGACGCTTTGCGGATTTTAAGGCTTTTCAGGTTCGCGTCGGTTTTGAATTTCGAATGTGAAAGCGATACCCTTAACGCCGCTCTCAAATGTTCCGGAGATTTAAAGAAAATAAGCGGTGAAAGGATTTTTTCGGAAATTTACAAAGCGGCAAGCGGCGAAAATTTTAAAGTATTCGAAAAGCTTATCGCGGCGGGCGCGCTCGAATTTTCGGAAATTCGCATAACGCCCGATTTTGACCTTATAAAAAAAGCCGGCGCTTCGAAGCTTTCGTTTTTCGCCTTTATTTATTATTCCTCGTCGGATATGTTAAAAACGCTTACCCGCTTAAAGGTATCAAACAAATTAAAAAACTATTGCCTCTCACTTGAGAAGCTTTTAAAAAACGACCTTCCGACAGACAAGCCGCAAATAAAAACCCTGCTTTGCGATTACCCGCCGGATATTTTAAGCGATTTTTTAAAGCTTAAAGGCATATCCGAAAAAACGGACGCCTGCAAAGCGCAAAAACTGCTTGACGAAATAATCGAAAGGGGCGAGCCCTACCGCATAAGCGATTTAAAAATTAACGGCGCTGACCTTAAAAACTTAGGCATTTCGGGCAAAAAAATCGGGGAAACCCTTAAAAAACTGCAAGCGGCGGTAATTAACGATCCGTCTCAAAACGATAAAGCAAATTTAATGAGCAAAATTTTACCGTAACGAAATATAAATCGGCGCCATAAACTGTAATGTACTTTATGGTGCTGATTTTATTTTGGACTGATGCTTATGAAAAAAATTACCGTAATCGGCGGTGACGGTCGCCTTAAAACCGTTAAAGAACGCCTTTTAAAAGAAGGCTATACCGTTGACACCCTCGGACTTTACAGCGACGATAAGGGGGATATTTCCTCGTCGGATATTTTAATATTCCCCGTCCCCACCACTAAGGACGGCAAGCGTATTTTTACCCCTTTGACCGGCAGAGAGCTTTTGATTTCCGAGCTTGAAAGGAGTATAAGCGACGCTCAGTCGGTGCTTTGCTGTAATTATACTTTCAAAAACAAAAACTGTATAGATTACGGCGCGCTTGACAGCTATGCGCTTTTGAATGCCGTTCCCACAGCCGAGGAAGCCGTAAAGCTTGCTATCGAAAATACAAGCTTTACTCTTTGGAAAAGCCGATGCCTCGTAATAGGCTACGGCAGAGTGGGTAAGATTTTGGCAGACCGCCTCAAAGCGCTCGGCTGTAAGGTTACGGTAACCGCGCGAAAGCCCTCCGATATAGCGCTTGCGCAAGCGCTCGGTTTCGAATGTATAAACACCGAACGGCTAAATTCCAATATAGCTTGCTGTGATATTATTTTTAATACCGTCGACGCGCCGGTTTTATCGGACGAAGGATTAAAAAAATCAAATTGCAGTCTTATTATCGAGCTTTCGACTTACGGCGGATTTAATTTTTCAGCGGCGGAAAAATACCAAATAAAGGCGATAAAAGCGCCGGGGCTTCCCGCAAAATCGGCGCCCGATACCGCCGCCGAAATTTTAAGCGATACCATACTTAATATAATAAACTCATACAGTTAAGGTGAACGTTATGCAAAATATTACATTGGGATATGCGTTTTGCGGCTCGTTTTGCACTATAAAAGATTCGTTGACCGCATTGCGCAAATTGGCGAAAGAAGATATTAAAATAAAACCCATTATGTCGCAGATTGTTTACACTACCGATACCCGCTTCGGCAAAGCCGCCGATTTAATAAAGGAGGTCGAAGAAATATGCGGTGAAAATATAATACACGATATCGCCGCCGCCGAGCCTATAGGCCCCAAAAACCTGCTCGATATTATAGTGGTATCGCCCTGTACGGGAAATACGCTTGCCAAAACGGCTTTAGGCATTACCGATACGCCGGTAACGATGGCGATAAAGGCGCATCTTCGCAATAACAAGCCCGTGGTTTTGGCTCCCGCCACAAACGACGCTTTGGGCGCTTCGGCTAAAAATATAGGCTTGCTCCACAATATGAAAAATATCTATTTTGTGCCCTACCGCCAGGATGATCCGTTTTCCAAAAACAATTCGCTTGTCTGCGATTTTTCTCTTATAACCGAAACCGTCGAAGCCGCGCTTAAGGGCGTCCAAATTCAACCCGTGATAAAAGCGCCCTTAAAATGCGGCTAAAATATTGCGGCGAAAATATAAAACGGCTTTCAATATATTTTTTACGCCCCCGACAAAGTTATTTTTACTCGGATCGGGGGCGGATTATTTTACCTTTTTTCATTAAATTTTAAAAAACTTGATTTTTTTGAAAATTTTTCTTGATTTTTATATGAAACATGGGTTACTAATTAAGTGTGGATATAAAATCCGCAAATCAAGTGCAATGTTTTAAAACGGAGGTCGAGAAAATGAAACAAAGAAAAATCACAAACCGAATGCTTGCAGGATTTGAAGAGTATCTTCGCGCCGACGAAAAAAGCGATTACACCCTGGAAAAGTACCTGCGCGACGTAAAGCACTTTATCGCTTTTGCCTCGGAAAAGCCCATAGACAAGACTCTGGCGCTCGAGTATAAAGCCTCGCTCGAAAAAGAGTACGCCATAGCAAGCGCCAACTCCATGATAGCGTCCGTAAACGCTTTTTTCAGGTACGCCGGATGGGAGGAGCTGTGCGTAAAGCAGTTCAAGGTACAGCGCAAAACCTTCTGCGACGAGGATACGGAGCTTACCGAAGAGGAGTATTTTCGTCTCTGCCAAGCGGCGAAGGAAACCGATAACGAACGACTCTGTCTTATTTTTCAGACGGTTTGCGGCACGGGAATACGCATCGGCGAATTGGATTTCATCACCGTGGAGGCGGTAGAACAAGGAGAAGCGACGGTCACCTCAAAAAAGAAAACCCGAACGGTTTTTATAGTTAAACGCCTGCGAAAAAAGCTGCTGCGGTACTGCAAAAAGCATGGGATCACCTCGGGGCAGATTTTCATAACCAAAAGCGGCAAGCCGATGAGCCGCACCAATATTTGGCGGGAAATGAAAAAGCTGTGCGAAAAAGCCGGAGTTAACCCGAAAAAGGTCTTCCCGCACAACCTGCGCCACCTGTTTGCCCGGGTATTTTACTCAATTGAAAAGGACATTGCCAAATTAGCGGATATTTTAGGCCACAGCAGTATCAACACCACCCGAATTTACATAATTTCCACCGGCGTCGAGCACCGTAAACGGATGGAAAGCATGCATCTGATACTATAAAAAGCAATAAAAAAAGCCGCCCGAAACCGGCGACTGCAACATAAACGGCATTATGTTGTATTCGGCAGACAAGAAACTGCCGGACATCCCTTTTAATTTACCACAACTTGAACCGTTTTGCAATATTTTTTTCAAAAAAAGCCGTAATGCAACATAAACGGCATTATGTTGTACTTATACTGTGTTAAAGAATATAAAAAAGCGCTCTGTACTTAACGTAAGAGCCCCTTAAGACAAAAAATGAGCGCAAAAACCAAGCCTTTTGTTTTTTTGTTTTTAAAAAAGGCTATTTTGTGCTGCTCAATTATTTACAATTTTTTAACCAATCGTACTTTTTCGCCGCAAGCTATTGAAAAACAGCTCAAATTATGGTAAAATTTTATACGAAAAAAGACGCGGCAGGTTATTGCCGACATGATTTTACAACATAATGCCGTTTATGTTGTATTTTGTTTGTCAAAATGAAATTATCAATAGGAGGCTGCACTGTTTGAATAAAAACGTACTTGAATGGCTTTCGGCTACTGTTTCAAAATATCCGTCGAAAACCGCCTTTCGGGACACGGACGGCTCTATCACCTTTTACGAGCTTTACGACAAGGCAAGACGTATTGGAAGCGCGCTTGCAAAAATAACTCCCCCGAAAAAGCCCGTAGCGGTCATATCGGGCAGAACGGTAAACACGCCGGTCACTTTTCTCGGCGTTGTTTTCAGCGGTTGTTTTTACGCGCCGCTTGACGCCAATCAGCCGGTTTACCGCCTGCGGCTGATTTTGGAAACGCTTGATCCGAAGCTTATAGTAACCGACAAAGCACATTTTGAATTTACAAAATCGCTCGGTTTTAAGGGCGAGATTTTAATTTCCGAGGAGCTTGCGGAAAGCGAAGCGGACGAAGCTATTTTGTCAAAAATAGCCGACGGCGCATGCGAAGACGATCCGCTTTACGTTATTTTCACCTCCGGCTCGTCGGGAAAGCCCAAAGGAGTCATCACGTCGCACCGCTCGCTTATGTGCTATATCGACGCGTATCGCTCGGTTATGAACATCGACCGGAACGAAGTGCTCGGCAACCAATCCCCGCTCGATTATATTGCGGCAATTCGCGACATATATCTGCCGGTTTACACGGGGGCTTCCACATATATTATTCCCACGGTTTACTTTACCTCGCCCGTAAAGCTGTTCGAAGCGCTGGACCGCGAAAAAATCACCTGCATAGGCTGGAGCGTTTCCGCGCTTACCCTGCCGACGTCGATGGGCGCTTTTAACCACATAACGCCGCGGTATCTTAAAAAAATCTGCTTTTCGGGTTCGGTTATGCCATGCAAATATTTAAAAATCTGGCAGGAGAAGCTTCCCGACGCGCTTTTTGTCAATCAATACGGTCCTACCGAAGCTACCGCGTCATGCACTTATTACATTATAAAGGAAAAGGTGAAGGATGACGACATTTTACCGATAGGTATTCCCTACCGGAATTACAAGGTGTTTTTGCTCAACGACGACAATACGGCGACCGCCAAGGGGCAAAAGGGTGAAATATGCGTAAGCGGTCCTATTTTGAGTCTCGGGTATTACAACGATCCCGAACGCACCGCCGCTTCGTTTATTCAAAACCCGCTCAACGGCGTTTACAGAGAGCTCATTTACAAAACGGGCGATTTGGGAAGGGTGAGAGAAGACGGCTGTCTCGAATTTCACGGACGAAAGGACAGGCAGTTTAAGCATTTGGGGCACAGGGTGGAGCCCGAGGAGATCGAAACCGCCGCCGGAAAAGCGGAGGGCGTCTCCGCCTGCGCCGCCTTATACGACGGTAAAAAGGAGCTTATTTACCTTTTTTATGCGGGCGAAGCCTCGCCTAAGGATATTTCCGTATATTTAAGAAAAATTTTACCCGGATTTATGGTGCCGAGAAAATTCGTAAAATCAGACCGACTGCCAAGCCTTCCGAACGGTAAAACCGATATCGAAAGCTTAAAAAAATATTTTGAATAAGAGGGAAAAAACATGAAAGAAAAACTTATGGAAATTTTGGAAGAATTAAGACCGGACGTAGACTTTGAGGAGGAAAAGCGCCTTATAGATGACAGCGTACTCGACTCGTTTGATATAGTATCCTTAGTCAGCGAATTAAACGACGCTTTTGAGATTGACATTCAGGTTGAAAACCTGCTCCCCGAAAATTTCAACTCCGCCGAAAATATGCTGAAGCTTATAAAAAAGCTTCAGGACGAAAATTAAGCCAAAAATGATTACGGATATTCAAAAACTTACGGAAATTTTTGACGAATACGGCTCGCCGACCTACGTTTTCGATACGGACGAATTTAAGCGGCGGGCAGAGCTTGTAAAAGCTTATTTCGGCGAAAAGACGGATATTTGCTATTCTATAAAGGCGAACCCGTTTCTCATAAAGGCGCTGCCGCCCTGCTTTTCAAGGCTCGAGGTATGCAGTCCTGGCGAGCTTACGATATGCGAAAAAGCGAATATCGACATGAAAAAGGTTATTTTTTCGGGGGTAAACAAAACCTACGAGGATATCGCCGCGGCAATTCGCGACGGCGTGGGGTTATTTACCGCCGAAAGTCGGCTTCATATGGAGCTTATAAACCGCTGTGCCGGCGATCAAAACAAAAAAGTGCCCGTGATACTGCGCCTCTCAAGCGGGAGCCAATTCGGTATGGACGAAGCCGATATTTGCGATATTTTGGAAAACCGCCAAAGCTTCTCAAACTGTGATATTACGGGGCTTCACTTTTTCAGCGGCACGCAAAAGAAAAAAAGCCGCATAATCGAAAAAGAGCTCGAATATCTCGAGGAATTTATCGAAAAATTAAAAGACAGGTATTCATATATTCCGCGGCACGTCGAATACGGAGCCGGACTTTCCTGCGAATATTTCGGTGACGATCCGCAGGAAACGGATTTAAAACTTCTCGAAGAAACGTCGGTATTTATAAAACGGTTTTCGTCAAAATACCCTCTCACGGTAGAAATGGGCAGATTTTTTGCCGCCACAAGCGGTATTTATCTGACAAGGGTTATGGACACAAAAACCGTCAAGGGGATAAATTACGCCGTTTTGGACGGCGGGATCCATCATTTGAAATACGACGGTCAGATAATGGGTATGCAGCTGCCGCCGATAAAGGTTTTAAAAAATCAAAGCCGAGAAAGCTTATTTTGGACCTTGTGCGGCAGTCTTTGCACAACGTCGGACGTCCTCGTTAAAAAAGCGGAGCTGCCCGATTTAAAGACCGGAGACGCGATAGCCTTTTTCAGAGTGGGAGCCTACTCGGTCACGGAAGGCATTTCCTTACTTTTAAGCAGACCGCTTCCAAAAGTTATATGCCGTTCCGCAAAAGGCGGGGTTACGCTTTGCCGCGATTTAATTGACACCTCTTTTTTAAATACACCGTAACAGAAAGGGAAAATAAATTGTCTTTTACTTCATTGCGCTTTCTTATTTTTACTTTGGCGGTTTTGACGGTATACTACATCGTACCCAAAAAAAGCCGCCGGTTTGTGCTTTTGTTTGCAAGCTTCGGGTTTTATCTGTTTGCCTGCCGCAAGTACATAGAATTTATACTTATAACAATCGTTTCCACCTATTTCGGCGGGCGGTGGCTTTACGCCTTTTCTCAAAAAGCCAAAGCCGATTTCAAAGAACGAAAAGATTCGCTTTCCAAAGAGGGAAAAAAGGCGCTTAAAAACCGCATTACCGCTAAGAAAAAGGCTATTCTTGCCGTCGTTTTGATTTTTAATTTCGGCATTTTGGCATTTTTAAAATACTATAATTTCTTTGCGGGATCCCTCTCTTCCCTCTTTTCGTTTTTTGGAGTGGGCTTCGAGGCGCCGAAATTCGATCTCATACTGCCGCTCGGTATATCCTTTTACACCTTTCAGTCGATGGGATATATTATCGATATTTACCGCGGAAAATTTCCGGCGGAGCGCGATATTACCAAATTTGCCCTGTTTGTATCCTTTTTTCCGCAAATTATACAGGGGCCTATAAGCATGTACGGCGAGCTCGCCCCGCAGTTGTACGAATGGCACGATTTTAAGTTTGAAAATATCAAATCGGGCGCCGAGCTTATATTATACGGCTTTTTTAAAAAGATCGTATTGGCGGACAGACTTGCCGTCGCCATAAACAGAGTAACGGACAAGCCCGCCGCATATTCCGGAACCGTGCTGCTTATAACCGTTTTGTTTTACGCCGTTCAGCTTTACGCCGACTTTTCCGGAGGTATCGACATAGCGCGGGGCGTTTCCGAAATGATGGGAATAAAACTGCCCGAGAATTTCCGACAGCCGTATTTTTCGCGCTCTCTTTCGGAATATTGGCGCAGGTGGCACATAACCTTGGGCGCATGGCTTAAAAATTATCTTTTTTACCCGATCGCCATGTCAAAGGCTTTCCAAAGCTTAGGCAAAAAAATCAAAGCTCTTTTCGGAAAAAATTTAGCAAAGGTACTGCCCGTAAGCATCGCCTCGCTTATAACCTTTACGATAATCGGAATTTGGCACGGAGCAAAGTGGAAATACGTGGCTTTCGGTCTCTGGAACGGCTCGGTGATTATGCTCTCCACCCTTTTTGAAAAACCGATCAGAGCCTTGCTCGACCGGCTTAAAATCAATCGGGAAAGCCGACTTTTTATTTTACTTCAAATGCTTCGCACCTTTATACTTGTGCTCATAGGCTACTATTTTGATATCGCAAAGGGCTTTAAAACCGCGCTTCGGATGATATACCGCTCGATTGCGGATTTTCACATAACGGATTTGACGGGCATATTCCCGCTCGACCTTAAAAGCAAAGAACTTCTTCTCGGTCTTGACGGAAACGCCTATTTGATTATTATACTCTGCACCTTGGTAATTTTTGCGGCGTCGATAATAAGGGAGCGCACCGGAAAAGACGTTCGCTCGCTTATAAACAAAATGCCCTATTTCCTGCAATGTATCATATTGCTTGCGGGTATTTGCTTTGTCGCCCTTTTCGGGGTTTACGGGCCGGGCGTTTCGGCGACCGAATTTGTTTATATGCAGTTTTAAAACACATACCGAATGTAAAAGGAGATTTAACCGATAAACGCCGTATTTTAAAGCGGTTTTATCGATTTTACTATGAAAAAAGAAAGAATTATAAAAATTATAAGCTTTTTGTCGGCGCTTTGTTTGATTTTCGTTTGCTTAAATTCGTTTTTATGCGTCAACGACCGTCGGGCACGCATATTCATACGCGGATTTTACAAAGAACCCAAAAATTCGATAGACGTTATCTTAATAGGCCCGAGCGAGCTCTATTCCGACTTCAACTCCCCCTTGGCTTGGCAGGAGTACGGGTTTACAAGCTATTCGCTGTCCGTTCCCGCCATGACCGAAAATCTTTACAAGCCCGCCCTCGAAACGGCGCTTTCTCGGCAAAAACCGAAGCTTGTCGTTTTTGAAATAGCGGGATTTTTGCCTAAGAAAAACGAGGCGGTATTGAGAAAATGGATCGATAACTCCCCCTGGAACGCTCAAAAGCTTAAAACGATCAAAGAATTGGCGCCCAAAGAGAACCGATATTCTTATTATTTCCCGTTTTTTAAATATCATATGAATTTGCTTAAAAATCCCGAAATCGTTTCCGAATCATTAAGCGATGCCCTAAAGCTTTGGAACAAGCCGTATTACAAAACCAAAAGCTTTTCGTCAATAGCGAAACAGGACAAAACCAAAAAGCTTAAAAAGCGAAGCTATACCGTTTCAAGCGAAAACAAAGCCAATCTTGAAAAACTGTTAAAATACTGTAAATCCGAGGGGCTTCAAAACGTGCTCTTTATTTACAGCCCGCACAAATCGGTATTTACAACCCTCGAATCATTCGATTATTTAGAAAAAACCGTAAATTCGTACGGGTATGATTTTATAAATCTTAATTCAAGCTATGAAGAAATAGGTCTTGACGTTACCTGTGATTTTTATAACAGAGAGCACCTTAATATTTTCGGCTCACAAAAATACACAAAGTATCTCGGCAAGCTCTTTTCCGAGCGGTATGACGTAATTTCAAAGCACGACGAAAGCGTAATTGCCGAATGGAACGATTCGGCGGAATATATGAACAGGGTGATTAAATACTTAGAGGGCGAAACCCTTAAAAATACCGGCGAGCTGTTTTTTGAAACAACGGAAATCAAGGACGAACCGTCAAAAAAGCGGTAAAATAAATTTATATGAAATGCAAACAAACACTTGCATTTGTTTACATTTTCGGGTACAATAATATCGAAACAGGAAAGGAGATTATATTTATGGCAAACACATTAGTCCAATTTCGCACCGACGAAGCATCAAGAATAAAAGCAATTATGATTTGCGATCGTCTCGGCATTGATTTACAGACTTATCTGCGTATGTGCGTTTCGCGTCTCATTTCCGAAAACGGCGTTCCCTTCAGCATGAAGGTAAACGACTTACCCGAAAATAAAGGTATCGCCGCACTGCGGCAAATGGGAAAAATCTCTGCCGAAAAGGGCAATTCCGAAATGACGCTTGATGAAATCAATGCCGAAATTGCCGAAGCCCGCAGAGAAAATGACACAAATGACGACATAGGTGCGATTGTTTGAATTTTTTTACCGACAAATAATGCACGAACGTATTAAAAAGCAGATGTGAAACGCTAATCACATCTGCTTTTTTATAATCACTTTATATTTTATTATTCCTTGCCGTCTGCGGGAAGTGAATCCTGTGGTTGTGAAGAATCGGTACCGCCCGACGACTCGGCAGGGCTTGAGGATTCCGCGGGTTTTGAGGACTCCGTCGGCTTTTCCGGCGTGCTTACGACCTTCTTTTTATCGGTAACGCTTACCTTGTTATAACTGTTATTCTTCGTTGTAAGCTTTATTGCAACGCTCGGTTTCGAGCATGTATATCCCGAGGGAACGGTCTGTACGAGTGTATAATCGCCGTAGCTCAGCCCCGAAACGGAAAGTACGCCCTTTTTATCGGTTGAGCCGAGGCTTGTGGTTTTTCCCGTTTTGCTGTTTTTAAGGGAGAATTTAACGCCGCTTATGGGTTTGCCGGCGTCGTCCTTAAGGGTTATTTCGAGCAGCGCCGACATGCGTATATTAGACGGCGTGGTAATTACCTTTAAGGGCCATTGCGGGTCGGGACCGAACTTCATTCTTTCGACCGAGCAAAATTCCGGTCCGTTCGAATTGCCGACGTGGGTCACCCAATGGTAGCCGTTTTTATATCCCGCGTAAATGCATACGTGGCTTCCCGTGGTGCTGCCCGGCTTCGTTTTGTCGCTGAAAACGATTATCGAGCCTATCGGTATATCGCTTTTCGGTTTAAAGACGATTCCCGACGCACTGTCCTTAGCGGTAAACGAAATTGTTTTCGAATAACCCTTGTCTACCCATTTCATCGCCGCCTTATACCACGAATCCGCATTGTAGGATCTATCCGGCTTCGGAAGCGAAGAGGTATCTATTCCGGCGACGTTGGGAAGATAATTGAAATAAACGTAGGTCACGTAAGACGCGCAGACAAGACCGTGGCTTTCGAAAAATTTTATATTCGGTTTTCCGTTTTTGGTTTCATATCCGGAGCTTCCGGCGCCGTAGGTTATATTTGAAAGCCAGCCCTTTCCCCGCTTTTGCGAAGCCAATACGTAGGTCCACATAAGACCGTCCGCGCGGTGCTTTTTAAGATTGTAGCCGGTATAAACCAATGCGTCCAAAAATACGTTGTTTTCGATATCGATATTTGTGTTGTACTTATAATCGTCGGTTTTTGCGGACGCGGCAGTCTTTGATGAGGTAGTCTTTGACGAGGTATTCGAGGAATTTTTGGGCTTGAACGTCGACTTGCTTGATGTCGTTTTGCTTGCGGTGCTCGAAGACTCCGGCTTACTCTCGGAAATTGTTTCGGAAGACGTGTCGTCAAGGCTTTCTTCCGACGATAACAACGAGTCGTCCGACTGCACCGTATCTTCCGTCATTTCGGATACCGATTCGGGCTCGGTTTCAAGCTCGGATATACCGCTTGCGGTGTTTTTCTTATTTTTGCCGTTTGTTACAGTTACCGCCGTAACTACCGCAGCGGCGAGCAATACCACCGCCGCGACTATAGCTATAATTCCCTTATAGGCGGCTATAAAATTTTTAATACTTTGCATTTGATACTTCCTTTCGTTTATGTCTTTTTAGGACAAATATCCTTTAAAATACATTTATCGCAAAACGCTTTACGCGCGGTGCAAACCTCTCTGCCGAACAAAACCGTTCTGTGGCAAAAATCGCTCGATTTTTCGGGCGGCAAAAGCTTTATCATAGCCTTTTCCACCGCAAGCGGATTTTTGGTATCCACAAATCCCAGGCGGTTGCATATTCTTATAAAATGCGTATCGGTAACCACCGCGGGCTTTTTGTATATATCTCCGCAAACGAGATTGGCGGTTTTTCTTCCCACTCCCGAAAGGGTGGTAAGCTCCTCTATGGTATCGGGCACCCTGCCGTCAAAATCGGTTATTATTTTTTTGGAAATCTCAATTAAATCCTTAGCCTTTGTTTTGTAAAGTCCGCATGTCTTTATAAGCTCCTCTACCCGCGAAGGCTCGGCTGTCGCCATTTTTTCGGCGCTCGGAAATTCGGCGAACAAGGCCGGCGTAACCATATTTACACGCTTGTCCGTACACTGCGCCGAAAGCCTCGTGGCTATAAGCAGTTGAAAGGCGTCGGTGTACTCGAGCGAGCAAACGGCTTCGGGATAGAGCTTTTCCAAAAGCTCCACCGCCAAAACGACTCTTTCCTTTTTGGTCATATTAAAGCTTCATATCTCCCTGTTTTATAATGTTTAACTTCCGCAAAGCCTCCGATACTCCCAAAGCAACGGCGCCCGGAAGTATAAAGTGCATGATAAATATTTCGATCAAAGCTACCGTCGGTTTAAATCCTGCCGTAACCATGGCGCCGAAGGTTTCTATAGGGCCTACAAGCCCCGCCGTGCCCATACCCGAGCCCGTGGCGGTAGATACCATTTTTAAAAGCGCCGCGCTTATCGGACCTGTAATTGCCGAAGCGGCTATAGCCGGAATCCATATAACCGGTTTTTTAACGATATTCGGCATTTGAAGCATAGAGGTACCTATTCCCTGAGAAACAAGTCCTCCCCATTTGTTTTCCCTGAAGGAGGCAACGGCAAAGCCTATCATGTTTGCACAGCAGCCCGCGACCGCCGCGCCCGCGGCAAGGCCCGAAAGCTTAAGCGATACGCCTATAGCCGCAGAGGATATCGGCAAAGTGAGACAAATTCCCATAACGACCGATACTATAATTCCGCAAAGGATCGGCTGCTGCTCGACGCCGAAGTTTATAATCGCGCCGATCCAGCCCATAAATTTTGAAATCGGCACGCCTAAGAACAATCCGGCAATTCCGCCGGGGATTATGGCGACTATGGGGGTTAAGATTATATCTATCTTGGTTTTGCCCGAAATAATACCGCCGAGCTCAATGGCAATATACGCCGCGATAAATGCGCCCAACGGCTCGCCGGGCTTACCGAAAGCAAAGCTCTCGATGGAAACGTTCGGAAAAGCGCCTATCATACCGGCAACCGCAGAGGATACTGTAACAAGCGGCGACGCGCCGAGCTTGGCGGCGACGCCTACGCCTATACCCGCTCCCGTGACGGTTTTTGCAAATCCACCTATGGCGATAAGATATGTACCCACCGTTCCGCCGATAAGAGTACCGATTTGCGAAATTATGGTTCCGATAATAAGGGTTGCAAACAAACCGGAAGCCATACCCGAAAGTCCGTCAATAAAAAGGCGATGTAAATATTTTTTAACCATTGCTTTTCACCTTGAAAACTTGAAAAATATAGTTAACATAATTATATAAAAAATTTTCCCTATTTTCAATGGTATATATGACGATTATTGAGGTGAATACTAATAATAATTTAGTAAATTGGGGGAAGAAAATGAAAACCGTTGCCTTTTTTGATACCAAATCTTATGACAAAGAAAGCTTTGAAAGGTTTTGCGGCGAGGATATAAAACTACGGTTTTTCGAAAACAAGCTTAACGAAGATACCGTCGGCTCGGCGACCGGCTTTGACGCCGTTTGCGCCTTTGTAAACGATAATATAAACAAATACGTTATAGAAAAGCTGTACGAATCGGGCGTGGGAATTATCGCAATGCGCTGTGCGGGCTACAATAACATAGATCTCAAAGCCGCGAGCGGCAAAATCAAAGTCGTGACCGTTCCCTCCTACTCGCCGCATGCGATAGCGGAGCATACCATGGGCTTAATTCTCACCCTTAACCGCAAGCTTCACAGAGCATATATAAGAACCCGCGACCATAATTTTTCACTCGAAGGTCTTACGGGGTTCGACCTTTACAAAAAGACGGTGGGCATTATAGGCACGGGTAAAATAGGACTTGCATTTGCCGATATATGCGGCGGCTTCGGTATGAATATTATAGGATATGATATAGTAAAATCCGAAAATTTTCGCGGAAAATACGTAAGTCTTAATACGCTTTTAAGCGAAAGCGATATTATTTCCCTTCACTGCCCTCTTACCAAAGAAAACCGTCATATGATAAACAAAGCCACGATAAATAAAATGAAAAAAGGCGTTTTTATTATCAATACCTCGCGCGGCCTGCTTATCGATACCGCGGCTTTGATAGACGGACTCAAATCGGGAAGAGTGGGCGCCGCCGGACTCGACGTTTACGAAGAGGAAACCGAAATTTTCTTCGAGGATTATTCGGAAGAGATTATTTTTGACGATACCATCTCCACAATAATATCAATGCCGAACGTCATAGTCACTTCCCACCAAGCGTTTTTAACCAAAGAAGCGCTTAATTCAATAGCCCAAACCACCATGGAAAACCTGCAAGCTTATTTCGAAGGCGGCAAAATCAAAAATGAAATCATAATTTAATCACCTTGCTTTTTATCGTCACCTGTGGTATACTCTAAATGGTGATTTGATGACAAGGATTTATATGGTTCGTCACTGTGAGGCTATGGGAAACGTAAAACGCCTTTTTCAGGGCTCCAGTGATTTTGACATAAGCGAATTGGGTGCAATTCAGCTTGAATTTTTAAGCAAGCGTTTTCAAAATACGCCTATTGACCGCATCTATTCAAGCCCGCTTAAGCGCGCGGTTAAAACCGCCGAAGCCATAGCCAAAAACAAAGGCATACCCGTTGAAACCCTCGACGGGCTCAAAGAGCTGCATGGCGGCATCGTAGAGGGCAAGCCTTTTGCGGAGGTTTTCGGCTCGGATGCGGCGCTTGCCGATACGTGGGACAACCACCCGCAGGACTTCGCGCCCGAGGGCGGCGAAACGATGAAATCGGCATATAAACGCATTTGGGAAACGGTAAAGGAAATCGCAAAATCCAATAAAGATAAAACCGTGGTCTGCACTTCTCACGGCGGCGTTATCCGTTGTCTCAGCTGCAGACTTAAATACGGCGACATTAACCGCCTTAAGGACGTTGCCTGGAGCGAAAACACCGCGGTAAGTCTTATAGAATTTGATTCATCCCTTAATCCTTCGATAATTTATCTTAATAACCATACCCATCTGCCGGAGGAATATTTGAATCAAAAAACCCGACTTGCCGCATTTATGAAAGGAAGCGCCAAATGATTATAATGTCGGTCGATTTGGGCAAGGCGCGCACCGGCGTCGCTGTTTCCGACAGCGGCGAGAGCTTTGCTTTTCCGAAAGAGGTTATCACCGAATACAATACCGAAAAGCTGATAAATAAAATTGCAGCTTGCGCCGAAAAATACTCCGCCGAAATGATTGTCGTGGGGCTTCCGAAGAATATGGACGGATCTTTGGGATTTCGCGCCGAGGAATGTACGGAAATTGCCGAAAAAATCAAAGCCGCCTCCCAAAAAGAGGTCGTTTTATGGGATGAGCGCTGTACCACACTTTCCGCTCACACCGCCCTTAATTACACCGACACCCGTGGTAAAAAACGCAAAGAAATCATCGATGCGGTGGCGGCGGTTATTATTTTGGAGGATTACCTGGCATTCCGCAAAAACAGTAAAAGCAACCCCGCAGATTTCGACTTGTAACCAACCAAAGCCCCCTTCAACCGAGAACATAAATTGCCCGAAAGCGCTTTTCAAAAACCGCAAAGTACGCCCGAAATGTCCGCCGCACGCCGCGCGGGTACTCCTCTACCCTATCGGTACCTGACAAAACGCCATAGCAATGCAATCGGATTACCATGCTATGGCACGCCGCTTTAATAATTTTTATTTTTATTGACAAAGCCTGTAATTTAATATATAATAACAAGCGCAAAGAAAGTAAATTATAAAAATTATTTGTTGCATATCCGACCAATTCAATCGGGATAAAATGCGTTTACATACTTTGACGCCGCACCCTCCGGACGATAAAACGACCGCGAGCTTGTAACCTGAATTGACTGACCGCTTTTGCAAAAATCAAAAAAGCAGTCAAATCTGTGTTTGACCACATATTTGACCACTTACACGACCACAATTGAAAAACTTATCGGGGTGTAGCGCAGTTGGTAGCGCGCGACATTTGGGATGTTGAGGCCGCAGGTTCGAACCCTGTCACTCCGACCACTAATCCTCTGAAAATGAGTGTTTCAGAGGATTTTTTCATACCTTTAAATCTGTGTTTTCTCTGTTTACTGCGACGCAAATTTTGAGCATTCAATCTATTTTGACATTAACAAAACATACTTTCTTGGGTATAATATAAGCAAGCAAATCTAAATACTTTTTGCATTAGTGAAAAGATGATCAACAAATCCTTAGTTGAGCTGTTATAAGGATTGCCCTTTGAGGTTTCAGCAATAGGTAACCCTATGTGTCGTTCAGAGTATTTGCTTAATAAAAAGGGAGGTCAAATAACGAAAACAGACGGCGCTCGTTTGCTCAAAAGTTCCGTGCCCAATATGTAAGTGGGGTCTTACTATTTATGGCACTATTTAAATGTCACTATGCTTTATTTAATAACCACACCGTTTCGTCGCCGCAGATGTTGCGGATTTTGAGGCGAAGCGGCTTTTTGTCACAGCGAATTTGCCCGTTCCAAAATTCTTTTGTTTTCGTGCCGTTTGCGATCACATAGCCGTTTTTGTCTATTTTGATCTCACTGTCGGAGTACCACTCACCTTCGGCAGTGGTACAGTCAACACTCAAAAACTCAATCAGCTCCAAGCCGTCTTCACTGATCTCAATGGGTTTATACGGCTTTTTTGCAGAAGAATTCAGGAAAGCTTTTTGGTTGAACTCAACTATTTTTGAAAGCACACGGTCGCTTATAAATTTATCAATGGAAACAGCATACCCTCCGAATAAATCATCGTGTGTCTCTTCAATGTGGAATTCCGCATAATCGCCGATAATCACATCGTCCAGAACGGTTTTGAGGTCACGCAGCTCGATTTCCACCGTCGTGCTGTCGTCCTCCTTGATAAACTTCATGATCTCGTCCTTGTCCGTAATATCAATATAGTAAACGATAACTTTTTTGATGTTGCTGTCCAAATCGGGGATCGCCTGATGAATGATGCGGTTCATCATCACCTTATCAAGCAGTTTTGATGAACTGTCCATCAGATTCGGCACATAAACGGGGATGGTTCCCAGCTTGCTGTCGGAAACGGCGCCCTCCCAGAAGGAATCGAGGGAATCCTCGTTTTTAAGTCCCGGTATCAGCGACTTGATTTTGTCCATGGTCTGTACCGGGTTGCGATAAAGCTGCACGCCGTCCTTAATTTCCAACACATCAAATTCTGCCCCGTCTGCCTTCAGGCGGTCACGGGTGGTTTGAATAGAATTCAGGCCGATGTCGCAGTGGATAAAGCGGCGACCGAGCTTGGCTGCCACGGCGGCGGTCACACCGCTGCCACCGAAAAAGTCAGCAACGAGCATTCCTTCGTTGGAAGATGCTTTGATGATACGTTCAAGAAGCGCTTCGGGTTTTTGGGTAGCGTAATTTTCACGCTCTTCCGCCTGAGAATTAATAGGAAAAATATCCGTCCATATTGTGTGCACAGCTTTACCCTTTACCTCATCAAAATATCTTTTAACCCGAGGCAAACCATTTGAAGTGAACTCAATTCTGTTTTCACTCATCATTTTATCAATATTTTCTTGATTGAATCTCCACATAGAACCTGTCGGCGGAGCAAGCAATTTGTCACCAAAATAAAGCGGTTTGCCAGTTGATCCATGCGCAGGAGCTGTGCAATCCGAAGTGCCATATTTTCTACCATCCTTATCTATTTGATTAAATCTTGCTTTAATGTAATCATTATCAAAGGGAATGTATTGTTTGTTAAAGATATATTCCTCAACCGAATTCGAATAATAATACAATGTTTCATGAATAGAGCCAAACTTATCAGCATCCGAATGGAATGTGAATCTCTGCCAAACAATTTCATTTCTAAAATTTGTCTCCCCAAAAATCTCGTCCATAAGGATTTTTACATAGTGCCCAATATGCCAATCCAAATGCACATAGATGGACGCCGTCTCGCTCATAATGGATTTGATCGCTATAAGGTTTTCATACATCCAGTTTAGGTATTTTTCTTTATCCCAAACGTCGCCGTACATTTTTTCCTCGAAGACTTTCAGTTCGTCAATATCGAGCTCCTGTTCGGCCTGCACAATGGCCTCCGCCACCTTGGGGTTGCGGCGAATATAGACCTTCTTGGCGTAATCTGCACCGCTGGCAAAGGGTGGATCGATATACACAAGGTCAACTTGGATACCCTGTTCTTTAAGATAGGCGCAAGCAGAAACACACTCGCCCCGAATGACCATATTACCGTCGGCATTTTCGCCCACGGTCTCCTGCTTTTCCATTTCATAAAGGGGCATCCCGCGCCGGAGCGTCATGGAAACGTCGTCCGCGCCTTTATATTTCAGGATTCTGTTAAAGTTCCCCAGCACGGCTTGTCCCTCAATGGGTTCCGGTATAAACGGCACATATTTGATTGGCATTAGAGTTGACCTCCGTTATTCATATATCTCATAAACTGTTCAAACGCATCAGCCATACCCACTGACTTTAAAAACTCTATTGCAAGGTGCTGTTTTTGCGCTTCAGTCAATTTGTTTAAGGCCGAAATAAAGTCAATAAGTTTGTTTTTGGCATCTATGTATTTGTTATCGAATTCGATTCCTATAGTAGGTCTAATTTCATTCATTACGATTCCTCCTTAAAAAACTTACAGATCTTCTGGCGAGTCAGTGTCATTCTATCTTTTTCGGGTAGTGTGTCTTCTAAATACAGATAGTCAAAGCGCTCATAGCCGAAAGCTTTATTGTTCTGTTTTGAAAACTCCGATTCCATAAAGACTCGTCTGTCCTTAAAAAACGGGACATTTGCGTAAACTTCGCCTTTGGTTTCCACAATGATTACCTTGTGGATCACTCCATCCTTCCGCCGGAGGATCAGAAAATCCGGGGTATAAATGCCGATATAATTCCATTTCCCGCTGTCATTTCGATAACACTTGATTTTGAACTCGGTCATTGCGCGGTCGCCGTTGTAGTAGACCTCTAAGCCGAGCTTTTCAATTTCATCAAAGGACAAAACTTCCTTCAGAAATGTTTGTTCAAAGCCGCTGTCGGTGTGGTAGGGCAAATAATGAAACGAGCGGTCTTTATTGATGTGGGAAGTATTTTGCGCCCGTAAGTTTGCCGCCATCGCCGCGTTTCCGGTCTCTTCCAGATACCGGATGGTTTCCTCCATTTTGGGGTCGGGCTTCAGCTTTCCTTTATCATCTTTTATGATGTTTTCTGTCACGCTCTGCGCCGGGTAATAGTCCTGCGGTCTGTCGGTATAAACTTCTGGCGTGAAATTCGCGATATTCAAAAGATTGGCTTCTTCAGGTATTAGTTCCTCGGTGGTGTTAAAGTCGCGCTTATCACAGAAGGCTTTGCGAATATTGGCTTCAACCAACTTGCGATCGTATTTGGAACTGTAATAGTGCGCCCTGTCTTTTTCATAAGTGATTGTTTGATATACGTATTTGAGAGCGTCTTCAAATTTCATCAGCTCAGTGACCGTGGGCGTGCCAAAACCGCCCTTCATAATGCCGTAAACCCAGGAGAGAAAAGTGGCGGGATCGGTTCCGTATTCCGAGTCGTCAACGCTTATTGTTACTTTACTCTCGTCCATAGAAAGGTCAGTGGTTTTGATCACGCTGCCTGCAAGGCGGGCGTTATCGATTGCAGCCGCAATGTCGCTTGCAGGATCGGCTTTTTCTAACGTAAGGGTATCATAATTGATTTTGAGCTGATAAAATTCCACCTTCGGAAGCTTTAAATACGCCATACGGTCATAGCGCTTTAACGGCGTTTTGCTGTTGTCGGCAGATGAAAACTCTTTGAGCGAAATGTGATGCTGCTGTTCAAGCTGCATATTCAATTTCTCCGCATTGCTTTCGTTCAAATAAATGAGCGCTGTTTCGGGGTTTCCCTTCACGACTTGACGTAAGCAGCGGCAGGACGTCTGCAAGACCATATTCGTAGGACAGTCTCCCTCCTGCGAAAGGATAATGCCTGTAAGGCTGCGGCAGTCCCAGCCCTCCTTGCCGATCTGCACAAGCAGGACGATACGGATTTTGGAAATGGACTTGTCCAGAATATCAAACTGCATTTGACTGTCGGCAGGCATTGGATGCTGTTTATTTCCTTTGTGAAATTTCAATATCACATCTGTACCAAACCCATACTCGGCAATAATGCGGGCTACCAGCGGATAAACTGTTTCCTCCAGCTTTTCGATCGTCCCACAGTAAATGCCGAGCTTTGCGGTAGTGCCGTCCGCATAGACCGTGTTCTTATATGTATCAAGAAATTCTCTGACGCCTTTTTCGATAATCAAACCGCTATCTGCAATATCTGCAATTTTAACGATAGGACGTTTTAAAAAGTTACCAACGCCATCAATCAACGGATAGTAATATACAATATTTGTGATTTCGGCCGTACCGACGGAAAGGGAGTCTGCAACATTGAATTTTTCTGCCTTTTCAAGATAAGGTGTGCCCGAAAAGCCGATTACGGAATTAACGGTTTCATTTTGCGCCCATTTTGTGACGACGGCGCGCAGTTTTATTTCCTCACTTACGGCGTGATGCACTTCATCGATGAAGATAGAAAGCGAAGGCAGTTTGCCGATCAGGTTTCGGAGCTCGTTAGCTTGTCTGTCTTTTTCATCGTCGCTTTTCTCAAATAGACTGATCTGACCGTTTTTCTCCTGGATACGGTCGAGAATGACCTTTTCAGCATTTGTGACGGCGACCAGCCCGAAAAGCTCGGAAAGCGGTTGATGATTGGCGATTTTCTGGACGTTCGGATTCTTGGTTTTATTGGATTTGCTGGCAGTTTTCGCCTGATCGAGCACCTCAAAGGAGATCATACGCTTCAAATCCGTTGCCGCAGGCTCGGGGATGATCCATGCGGGGTCAAAATTCTGTATCGTTTTCAAACTCGGCACAACGGAAGATTTCAGCCCGGATGGTGCGAAGATCATGAAATTATGTGCAAAGGCAGGATTCGTCGGCTCCCTGAGGGCAAAATACAAATCAAGATAGATAAATGCAGCCATTAAATAGGTTTTACCTGCACCCATCGGCAAGCTGAACAGATAATCCGGATAGGAAACACCATAAAAGGCGTTGTGAAAGAAGCTGTTACAGTCGATACTTGACGGGTCTTTCCTGATTTGCTTTTCCAGCTTTTCGGAAACCTGTTCTCCTTTCTCGTTTTTCAGTCTGGAATACTCGAACAATGCGGCTGCCGCAGGATTTTCTTGCAAGAATTCACGTGCTGCCGTAGATAACTCTATATCATTCAAATCGGCAGAGTTAAACAGGCCCTCTTTGAACAGAAGCTCCAACGGCTTGCATGCACAGGCAATTTTAAGGAACAGGTAAACCTTAATCGCCTCAATCTGCGCGTCGCGCATCTGTCCGGTTTTCTCTATATATTCAATTAAATTACGAACAGTGCATTGCTCAGAAGCGTACCACTCTCTGCACTTGTTCTCGATCATTTTATAGAACATATAATTCTCCTTGCCTCTTCGTTGGTATATAAAACAAAATCGTACTACACAAAACGGATTTTAATCCCTATACCCTATCCTAAAATACTCCAAATACTTCTTGAACTTATCCTGCGCCGAAAGGCAGGTATCGGTGAGGTAGCCCTTCTCGCGAGGCCATTCTTTCAGTCCGCGGTAATAAAATAGTTTGATCTCGTCCTCGATGATGAAGGGGACGATGTTGTGCTTCAGGCATTCCTTGAACAGAATCAGCCGTCCGACGCGACCGTTGCCGTCCTGAAAGGGGTGAATACGCTCAAACCGCACGTGAAATTCGAGGAGGTCGTCAAGCGTGACGGTTTCCTTGCCGTTGTAGTCGGCAAGCAGTCGTTTCATCTCGGCGGGCACGTCCTCCGGTAGCGTCGTTTCCATGCCGCCGACCTCATTGGGCAGTTTTTTGTAATCGCCCACAGCGAACCAATTCTTTTTAGCGTCTCCCGTGCCGGTTTTGAGCAACAGGTGCAGATGCTTGATCCACTTCTCGCTCAACCGCAGCTTTGCGCCGTCGATGATCTCGTCGATACAGCGGAAATGATTGGTCGTTTCGATGATATCGTCCACGCGAATGCTCTCGTCGGTGACGCCGACAGTGGCGGTTTCAAAGATATAACGCGTCTGGTCGTGGGTGAGGCGGCTTCCCTCGATGTGGTTGGAATTATAGGTCAGCTCGATCTGAACTTTGTGATAGATCCCGCCGCAGATTTGTCCGTTCTTTTCATCTTGCAGAACCGAAAGCAGCGTGCGCGCCGTTTTTTTATTGCTCCGTTCGGGCTTTTCGGCGGTTTCGGGGATGTTCCAAGTCTTGCCGGTGAGGAATGCTCCGGGGACGCGGCCTTGCGCGCAGTAATTGCGAACGCTGCGCTTGGACATATTCCAAAGTGCCGCTATCTCTTTGACGGATAAATAGTTCATACCGCACCTCCCTTTCTACTCTTATAGTATATCACATTATCGGCAAAAAAGCAATAGGCTAATATGAAATTATATAGAACTATTTGCCGTTAACGGCACGGAAAACAGAACTGAGAAAGCGCGCCGTGTCGAACAAGGTCGAGCAGAAAGAGTATCGATCATGTGTTCCGTACTTCTTTGTTTACAGCGGCGCAGATTTTGACGAGAGGGCGGTTTGACTTCTTGTAAATTCAGAGATAGCATAATTGAAAGCGAGACTTTTTGGACGGCGAAACGGCTTGGGAAGCTTCTTCGACCACATAACAGACCACCTACCGTTTCGGAGTACTCGGAAACAGTGGACATAAGAGTGCTAAAGAGCACGGTTTGCCGAGCGGAAAGGGGCGGAAAACGCCTGAAATGGCAGGAAAAATATACCAACCGCTATTTGGGATCTTGAGGCCGCAGGTTCGAACCCTGTCACTCCAATCAAAAATCGGCAAGGCTTTTATGGTTCTTGCCGGTTTTTTTGTATGACGAAAACCGCACGTTCAGCGTGTGGTTTTCATTATACAAAAAGACTGCATTCCCGTCCTTTTCGGATAAGATTGCAGTCTTTTTTCGGCTTTTTTTACAGCACTATTAAAATTAAAGTTTTATTTCAATTACTCTGTTAAAACACCGTCTTCGATCGTTACTATTTTGCCGCATTCCGAAGCGATATCCGCATCATGTGTAATTATAATTACGGTTTTTCCCTGTTTGTTTAAATCTTTTAAAATATTCATAATGATTTTTGAATTTGCGCTATCCAGAGCGCCGGTGGGTTCGTCTGCGAGTATATACTTCGGATCGTTTACAAGCGCCCGAGCTATTGCAACTCTTTGTTTTTCGCCGCCGGACAGGTTTTCCGCCAAGCGGTTTTTAAGTTTGAATATTCCCATGATCTTCAGCTTTTCGTCAACGGTTTTTTCGATGTTTTCGCTCGCTTTATTACCCAACAACAGCGGAAGTCCGACATTAAATGAAACGGTATCATCATTTATCAATCCGAAATCCTGCATGACAAATCCAAACATTTCGTTTCTTATATTCGCAATATCGCGATCGGTGCATTTTGATATGTCTTTACCGTCCAAGTAATACTCTCCAGACGTTGCGGTATCCAAACAGCCGATTATATGCAGAAGGGTTGATTTTCCTGCGCCGGAGCGACCTTTTACGGCAATCAATTCTCCGTCGTTTATTTGCATAGAAATATTTTTAAGTACCGAATTTTCACGGTTTGTATTTAAGTTGTATTTTTTACAAATTTCATTTAAAATAATACTCATAAATTCCCCTCGATTTTTCCTCTTTGTTATGCTTTTTGCTTGTACATTTCAATCAGATTTTGTTTTTTTAAATCGATTACAAAATATAAAGAAGTCAACAGATATATTCCTATCAGATAAAACAGTACATATACGTACGTCATAAAGTTAATCGTATAAGCGTCCGGCGGAAATAAATTTCCCAAGCTTGTGAAGTTAATCAAAAAATACGAAATTACAAAACCGGCAATAATGACTACGCTTGATCGAACAGCTTCTGCTGCCGCGCACATTTTTTGCGTCATTCCGCACATATAATATATGATATATCTTCGTTAGTCAATGCAATCAGATTACAATGCGCCCGAGGCGGACGGATTTCTCCGCCGCCTGTGTCATCGTCCTTGAAATACGACAGTATTCCTGCGTCCTCTTCCTTGCCGGACGAAAAAATCCGCTCCGACTCGGGTCGAAGATTTTGCGTGAGAACGCCGTTCGTGTTCCGCACGAAGCACGGTTGAGAGCATACTGTCGTATGGTAAGACCGTGCGACAAAGCGAGCGCGGACGTCATTCCACGCAAAACGCATTGTAATCTGATTGCATTGACTAATCGAAATGTTTAACATACTGTTGATGCCGCCGATGCCCGATAAACCCAACAACGTAAAGACCAATAAAACAATTCCGTTGGACAAGAAGTAATCTCTCATTTCGTTTGAAAAATTTGTAATCATAGAATTGATATCCGATACCTCGCCGTATTGATCCAGCAATTCGTATATTTCGTTATGCGCCGAGTTTTTCATTATAATAATTGTTCCGTAATTATAATTATAATTATATATATCAATGTCCTTTTCTTTTATAGATAAGATATCTCGGCATTCAAACGGCAAAATAAAATCTGCGTTGGCTGTGGATATTATATTTTCCAATGTTGCATCATTTTTACTGCTGCCGGACATAAATGCCGTAATATATTCGTTTTCTTTAATTGTTCCGATAACCCGGCATAATATTTCGCTTTTTTGCTCGCCCCCTCGCAGTGAAACAATATCATCTACGGAATATTTTGAACCGATTGATATAATCGGTATGTAATCATATTTATTATTTTTGTCGAACCACTTGCCGCCGTTTAGCGTCACTTTTGTATATTTTATAATCGTATCATTATACCCGTAGGCAAGAACATGTTTGCCGGAATCGGTTATCAATTCAACTTCGGAAACCTTACCCAACTCATACGCCTCGGCGTCGGGCAATATTTTTTCCAAATTAAACGTATTCGTATCATAGTATGTATACGGAGTAAAGTAAAAGGCGTTTTTGCCGTTAAAAATATTTGCAGTCGCTTTTGAATGCGAAATATTTTGGACTTTTCCGACAAGAGAAATAAAAATAATGATCGACACTATAGTTTGAAATATTAAAATTAAATATGTAAATTTTCTTTTCCAAATTAATCGTAATGATAATTCAATTACTTTCATATGTAATTATTCCTCTATATGATATATATCTTTGTTGATATTAGACTTTATTGCTGCGGCGATTGAAAATACCAAAGTCACCGCAATAATCAGTGCAATAACAAGTAAATACAGCAACGGGTTTTCGGTTGTGATTAAATTGAATTTTTCCAAAACGCCGGCAAACAACGAGAAAATAATACTTCCCGATATAATTCCGATCAAAATCACGATAAAAGACCGAGCGACTGTAAGATATATTATTTTTGCTCTGCTGCAGCCGCAAATCAAATATATGTTATATGTTTTTTTACTTCTTATTATCCAAAAATAGATTATTGTAAAAAGGTTAATTATCGAAACTACAAAAATGAGCAAAATTTGTCCGAATTCGATCCAAAATGATATAGTAAACATAACCGGCCTTTGTGAAGATATGTTAAAGCTTTCGATATAGCAATGCAATCATATTACAATGCGTTTTGCGTGGAACGACGTCCGCGCCCGCTTTGTCGCACGGTCTTACCATACGACAGTATGCTCTCAACCGTGCTTCGCGCGGAACACGAACGGCGTTCTCATGCAAAATCTTCGACCCGAGTCGGAGCGGATTTTTTCGTCCGGCAAGGAAGAGGACGCGGGAATACTGTCGTATTTCAAGGACGATGACACAGGCGGCGGAGAAATCCGTCCACCTCGGGCGCATTGTAATCTGATTGCATTGCTATAAGGATTTGAACTTAAATAATCATATAAATCATCTTTAACAATTCTGTTATTATAAGTGCAGCCGATAAAGCCGGTTTGAAAATTATTTATATAATAATCAACCGGAACGACTAAATAATCGGTGAATAAAACCGAAACCACTCCGACAATTGTTATTTCGGAATTTGATACTTCTATTGTTTTTCCGATAGGCGATTCATTATAACCCGCTATTTCGCCGACATAGTATTCCGGCAATACCATAACTCCCGTTTCTTCGGTTCGTTCAAAATACCTTCCGAAAAGAATTCTGTTTGAATACAAGGTGTTGTACTCGCCGACAATATCCCGTTCTCCGTTTTGACCTGTCGGCTCTTTAAGCGATACAAGTGTGCTTTGCACATCCCCGGCAGATTCGATTTTTGAAACAATATCTTTTATATTTTGAGGAGAAGCTTTTGCCGATACAATGATTTTCAGGTCGTCTCCGTAGTTTATTCTGCGTTCTGCGGAAACGTCATAAATGTATCCGGAATAAAACAAAACGCCGAAAGCAGTGACTGTTAAGCTGATAACCACAATAAAAAACGACGCTTTGTTATGTACGGCAGTTCTCTTTATATCATGTAAAATCAAACGAAATGTTTTCAACGCTATATTACCTCCTAAAAAACTTGTTCCCGAAAATCGAAAACTTCCTACCTATATATACAACAACCGAAACTGGTAAACAGGTTACAAATTTTTTTAAAATTTTTTTATTTTTTGTAATTTCGTATTCATATTTTCAAAAAAATGAGACCTTTTTGGTCTCTTATTCGTTTAATAAGTAAAAGGGGCGAAAAGTACCTTTCGGAAGGGAGTAAGTCAATGGATAACGGTGCAAGCAGCTACCGCCGTTTTCTTGCCGGTGATGACAAAGGCTTAGCGGAAATTGTAAGAGATTATAAAGACGGCTTGATTTTCTATCTCAACGGCTTTGTGAGCAATATTTCCGTTGCCGAGGAGCTGATGGAAGAAACTTTTTTCAAGCTTATAACGAAAAAGCCGAAATTTCAGGCCGAATATTCATTCAAGACCTGGCTTTATACCATCGGGCGAAATGCGGCGATCGATTATTTACGGCACAGCGCTAAAAAGAATGACCTTTCTGTGGATGATGCCGAGAATCGTCTTCGGGATGAGTATGATCTTGAGAAGCTGTATATCATCGAGGAACGGAAGATCACCCTTCATCGGGCATTAAAGCGACTCCGTCAGGAGTACCGTCAAGTCCTGTGGCTGATATACTTTGAAGGCTTTTCCAATGCGGATGCGGCGGCTGTTATGAAAAAGAGCGCAAAGCAGATGAAAAATCTCGTTTACCGTGCAAAAGGCGCTTTGAAATCGGAGCTTGATAAGGAGGGCTTCGCTTATGAAGAATTATGAAGAAATTACACATGACCTGCTGGAACGCAGAGACCGATACGTTGCAGAACAAAAAAGGAAAAGAAAAAGAGTGATTGGAGTTGTCGCTTCGCTCGGCTGCTTTTGCCTGGCTGCATTGATGGGCGTCGGCGTGTGGCTTGGCGGGATGCCGACGGCGCTTAAAAATATACCGGATAACAACAGCACGATTCCGGATAATCTCGGCAAAAGCGATGATACGTCGCCCGAAAATCATGGCGGCGCGCAAAGCGAACCTCCCGCAAACAGTCAAGAGGATAATTCTTCTAATCCTACAGTTACGGCTCCGCCTGCTTCCCAAACGACTCCGAATAATCCGTCAAATTCCGACAGCGATCCGGACAGCGATACTTCGGGCGGCGGCAATCCGGGCGGAAACAATCCGGCGGCGGAATTTGCTTACAAAACCGTAGGTTATAAAGAAGCAAAAAAATTATTCGGATACCCGATTGTCGAGTGTAAAGACGCAAATTTTACGAATTATTCCATTGGCGTTGTAAGCCAAAACGGCAATATATGTGATTACAGCTCGCTTATCTACAGCTTTACAAACGGCGTTAGCGTTACCCTGTTTAACCAGAAAATAGCCGTTCTGTATTTCGGAGAATTCGGCGAAGGCGAAGATTCGGTAAAAACGGTCGAATATAACGGACGTACCTTTTTGATAAATGAAAACGCAAGCGCCGACGAAAAGCAATATTACCATAGAATCGGCTATTTTCCAAATCAAGACAAGGGCATTTGCTATATAGCCGACGTCACCGATGAAACAATCAAACAAACAGAAGTCTTAGATTTGATTATTAGCTTGGAAATCAAATAAAGTAGAAATAAGCTGTAAAAAACAAACCAAGTCAATATTTTGTAGATTATATTTTTTTGCATAATTATATCAGATCACAAAAAAGACTGCTTTCCTATCGTTTTCGAATAAGAATGCAGTCTTTTTTTATCTCGACTGTTTTTTTACAGCCTCTTTCATTCACCTTACAACCTTTTTCGCCTCGAGTTCGGCGGTTTTAGCTGTTAGGGTGATTTCGGGGCGTTCCGGCAAAATTGCTGCTAAAAGCTTGCCGTGATAAGCTTTACAAACGTTTTTTGTGTAAATTTGTTCATCGTCGATCTTTCCGGAGCCGGTGCCTATGACTTTGCCGCCTTCCGCGGTAACAGTCACTTCGTCGTCTGCAGTCCGGGCGATGGCGCCGTCCTTATCGCAAAGATAAATCTCCGCGAAAATCAGGTCTGCCGCGCCGGTTTTGCCTGTCGTGTCGACGACGATTTTTATTGAACTTGCCTTGTCCGACGTTGCAAGGCAGTCTTCGCCGACGGGCTCTCCGTTTTGATACGCGACCGCCTCTAACTTGCCGGCGTTATAGGGAACTTCAAAAATCGCATAGCCTTTTTCATTCGGCGACTTTTTGCCGAAGGATTTTCCGTTTAGCTTAAGCTCGCATTCGTCGGCAATCGTAAAAACATAGACCTCCGAAATTTTACCGTCTTTGCCGGGGTAAGTCCATGTTCTGTCCGCGTCGTAAAATCCCCAGCAGGAATAGGATTTCACACGGCGAGAGTTATCGGGATCAACCGTCAAAATCTTTACTCTTTCCCTTTCCCATGCAATATCGCGGTAGTAGGACTGTGGCTTTTTGAAGCCGCAGATCGAAAAATCACCGCAGTTTGAAATGTGATTCGGGTGCGATTCAAGCTCTAAAACCTGTGTGTCGGCGACGTCGTAAACCACTCGCCCGATACCCGTCTCGCCGAAATAATCCCAGCCCGTCCAAACAAATTCGCCGATAAGCTTGGGGTGGCTGTCCATCATTTTCTTTACCGGAAGCGCGTCGATAGGATAGCTCTCGGTAACAACAAAAAGGTGAGACGGAAACGCCTGTTCATCGTTCGCAATTCGGTCGGTAAGGTAGTTATAGCCCAAAACGTCCAAATTCCCCGCCTGCGGGGCAATTTTTTCGCATAAGAAGTCGGGTTGATTTAAATCGAGCCTATTAAATTCGGGATCATCCCAAAAGCCGCAAAAAGCGTGTGTCAGCGGTCTTGTCGTATCGTTTTCTTTTATTTTGTCCGCTATCATCTTTCCGATCGCGTAGCCGTCACACTTTCCCGCTCTCTCGAAAATTTCATTTCCGGTTGACCACATGATGACCGACGGATGATTTCGGTCACGCAATACCATCGCGGCGATGTCCTCGGCGGCGTATTTATCGAACCAAAGATGATAGTCGTATTGCCTTTTGCCGCTCACCCAGCAGTCAAAAATTTCGTCTATAACGAGCATACCCATTCTGTCGCAAACGTCAAGGAAGACGCTCGACGGCGGGTTGTGAGATACGCGAATGGCATTAAAGCCGTTTTCCTTGAGAATTCTCACACGCCGTTCCTCTGCGCTCACGAAGGACGCCGCGCCGACGATTCCGTTGTCATGATGGCAGCAAGCGCCGTATAATTTAATCGGTTGACCGTTCAGCAAAAGTCCGCTTTCAAAGTCACAGGCGAGAGTCCTGACGCCGAAATTTATGCTCTCACTGTCCTCGCAATTATCGGTATAAAGCGCAAGATTACAGGAGTAAACCGTCGGAGAATCGGGCGACCAAAGCTTAACACCGTGAAGCACAGTCTTGACGGAAAAGCTGTTTTTTCCGGATTCAAGCTGAACCGAGCGAGCCATGGAAAAGCCGAGCTCGGGAACCGAAAAATTGATTTTTGCCACCTGCTTACAGGAAGAGAATATCTCTGTCGAAATTTCGACCTGCGCCGAATCACCGAAAAGTCCAAGGGTTTTAAGCGCCGTCGCAAAAGGCACAAAATAATCATTACCGCAGGTCAGAATACCGACCTCGCGGTAAATTCCCGCGCCCGTGTACCAGCGCGAAGCCGGCTGGGCGGTCGCATCGACCTCAACGCGAATTTCATTTTCGCCCTCATGCAAAAATTCGGCTATATCTACCGTAAAAGCGGTGTAGCCGTACGGGTGAAATCCTGCCCGCTCGCCGTTTACAAAAACCTCGCAAAGTCCCATTACGCCGTCGAATTGCAGCAGAACGTTCTGCGCATCGGGCTTTGGAAGCTTTCGGACATACGTTCCCTTACATGGTTGAAAATAGCCGTAATCCGCACCCGTCGGCGAGTCGGCAGTGCGCGGAGTCATAAGCATAAAATCGTGCGGCAGTGTGACGTCCTCGCCCTCAAACTCCTGACACCTTTCACGATTCGGCATAAATTTCCAATTATCAAGCAGCTTTTCGTATTTCATAAGACTACCTCCCAAATACATTCGCTACTATAGCACACAAAATAAAATTTGTCAAGCTGTCCGCCGCCTTATTTTCGGACTTAAAAATCAGCTTATAAATAAAAATATTATCAAAACTCTTGACAAAAGCAAAAAAGACTGCTTGCCTACCCTTTTGGATAAGATTGCAGTCCTTTTATCTCGACTGTTTTTACAGCCGCAAAAATAAATTTAAGTTTAAAGGCGAATTAACGGATGATTTTTACCATAGCGCCGTTGCCTATACCGGCGGCGTTTGCGTCGTCGGTATCGATATGCATTTCGAGTCTGAAGGCTTTGTTTACCCGCACCTGAACGTCGTAAAAGGTGGTGCGGCGCTCGCCGTTTGCTTCAACCGTCACGGTATCACCGTCGTTAAGGCCGAAAGCCTTACCTTCTTCGAGGCTCATATGGATATGGCGGTTGGCTATAATACAGCCCTCGTTTAAAGTCACCGTTCCCTTAGGCCCGATAATGGTTATGGGAGCGGAGCCCTTGATATCGCCCGATTCGCGCACGGGGGGCTTTATTTTAAGCACAAAGGAATCGGTGCGAGATATTTCGACCTGAGAGCTCGAACGAACGGGGCCCAAAACACGAACGCCCTCTATTGCGCGCAAGGACGGGCCGATAATGGTAAGCTGTTCTTTACAGGCGAACTGACCCGGCTGTGATAAATCCTTTATGGGGGTGAGCTCGTATCCTTTACCGAAAAGTATTTCCAAATGCTCTTTTGACAAATGGATATGCCGGTTGGATACGCCTACCGGTACGGTATCGCCCGCGGCATCATCCCCGCACTCGGCGACTACCCGCTTTACGATTTCAGCCACTAAATCAGCATCGTACGTCATAAATTTTACCTCCCCTTATCACTTAATGGAGGGAAGAATTTTCTCAACGTCCTCGTGAGGATTGGGAATTACGTGTGTGGCGATAAGCTCACCCAAGCGCGACGCGGTATTTGCGCCCGCCTCTACCGCGGATTTAACGGCGCCTACGTCGCCGCGTACCATAACGGTAACGAGTCCGGAACCAATCTTTTCGGTGCCGATAAGCTGAACGTTTGCCGCCTTTACCATTGAATCGGAGGCTTCGATAGCCGCTACCAAACCTCTTGTCTCTATCATACCTAATGCTTCGCTTGCCATAAGGGTATACTCCTTTTATATGTAAATTTGCTGTTTATTCGGCATATTTGCCGTTTTCAAATATCTGTTTGCCGTATTTTGCCAAAGCGGTATCCTGCTCTTCGGAGCCGCCGCTTACCCCGAGTCCGCCCACGATATTGCCCGCCTTGTCACACAGAGGCTCGCCGCCGCCGAAAATCACTATTTTACCCGAGTTTGTAAACTGTATTCCGTAAAGCGAACCGCCCGGCTGTGCCAGCGGCTTTAAATCGGAAGTGGACATCTTAAGCGATACCACCGTAAACGCCTTTTGCACCGCGACGTCGTAGCTTGCGATATACGAGTCGTCCATACACTCTACGAGTATGGGCGGCTGTGCCGCGCGGTTTGAGATCGCAACCACCGCGTTGACGCCCATTTCTTTGGCTTTTTTGCGGATTGCAGCGCTTAATTTTTGAGCGCATTCAAGTGTTATATTGCGCGGCGATACGCCGATATTTTTCACAACGGCGTCTACTATGTTACGCAATTCCCGCTCGTCCATGGCTTTATTTACCCAATTGGCTGAGAACTCTGCGGGTAATCTCGCTTACCAAATCGTCGTCGGTTTTATCCGAACCGCAATTGCCGCCGCATGAGCTTCCGCAGCCGTGACAGCTTGCCTTGCCGTTTTTGGCATTCATGCAAAGATCCGCCGGATGCTTGCCCTTCATACCGAACTTGCGGCGAATTTCGTACAGACGCTGTACCTGAGCGTCGGATAATTCCTTCGGTCCGCCGAGCTGCTTGGATATGTAAAGCAAATGGGCGTAAAATTCAACCGATTCCATTTTGTGATATGCGTTAAGCAGAGTATCGGAAAAAGAAAGCGCGCCGTGATTTTCGAGCAATACCGCGTCGAAGGACTGCAAATACTTTGAAACGGCGTCCGGTATTTCCTCGGTGGAGGGGGTGCCGTATTCGGCGATCGGAACGCAGCCGAGAGCGATTACCGCCTCGGGCATGATCGGCTGAGTGAGCGGTATGCCCGCTATAGCAAAGCCCGTAGCGTAAAGCGGATGAGCGTGAACGACCGAGTTAACGTCGGGGCGCTCCTTGTATACGCGCATATGCATTTTAATCTCGGAGGAAGGCTTAAATCCGGGGTTAGCCTGCAAAACCTTACCGTCGCGGTCTACCTTGCATATATACTCGGGAGTCATAAATCCCTTGCTTACGCCCGTAGGTGTGCAAAGAAATTCGTTTTCGTTAAGCTTTACGGAAATGTTACCGTCGTTGGAAGCGACCATACCTCTATCGTAAATGCGCTTGCCGATTTCGCAAATCTGTTTTTTGATTTCATATTCGTTTGTCATCTTACGTTCCCCTTTCGGAAGTGTTTATTTTGTTTTTTTGTTTGTTTTGCTTTTATTACATCATAATAATATCACGCTTTACTCCAAAAGTCAACATAAAATTCTTTATTTTTTTTTATTTTTCTTTATTTTGTTGGTTTTTGTGTTGGTTTTTTATAAAAACGATACCTTTTACTGTGTTCTATACCGAAAAAAATATAAAACGGCAACCGGCTTTGCAAAATTTGCTTGTGCCGAATTGCCGTTTTAAAGCTTTATTAAGCGTTTTAAGAATTATAACCCAAATCAAACGCCTTTTTATTCATTTGAACAAATTTGGGCGCCACGGTATTTTCTATAGCCTTTATCCAGGCGTCGTAGGGTATACCGAAGCGTTTTGCGGCGCACCCCATTAAGACGATATTCACGCATTTTGCCGAGCCTGCCTGTTCCGCTAAAGTCAAAGCGTCCACCGCCTCGATATTAACGCCCTTGTCCTTAAGCTCGTTTAAAATATTTTCGGGATATTCCGCCGCGCCGATTATAACCGGCATAGGATCTATCTGCTGAGTATTTACGACGATAAGTCCGTCTTTTTTCAAAAAGCGGGCGTATCTTGCGGCTTCCAGCTTTTCGAAAGCTATAATAACGTCCGCCTCGCCGTCGGTAATAATAGGCGAATAAACCTTGTCTCCGTATCTTACGTAGGTTACTACCGAACCGCCGCGCTGGCTCATGCCATGAACCTCGCTCACCTTTACGTCATAGTCCTCGTTGACAAGCAGCCGACCGAGAAGCTTCGACGCAAGCAGGCTGCCCTGACCGCCTACGCCGACTATCATAACACCTTTAGTATTCATAATCCGACTCCCCCGTTATTCAATAGCGCCGAATGCGCAAAGCTGCTTACAAACGCCGCAGCCCACGCAAAGCGTATTGTCTATTTTTGCTTTGGAATTTTTAAGGCTTATCGCCGGACAGCCGAGCCCCATACAGCGCTTGCAGGATTTGCACTTATTTTCGTCAACCTTAAGCGGAGCCTCGTGCTTTACGTATTTAAGCAGGACGCACGGACGGCGCGAAATGATAACCGAGGGTTCTTCCGCTGCAAGCTCCTCCTTTACCGCGGTCTCACATTCCTTTAAATCATAAGGATCCACTACACGTACGCGGTTTATGCCGAGCGCGTGACAGAGCTTTTCGAGATCGACCTTCGCGGCGGGATCGCCCTTGATATTGTACCCGGTAGTGGGGTTTTGCTGATGCCCCGTCATACCGGTAATGGAATTATCAAGAATAATAACGGTCGAATTGGTGGCGTTGTAAGCCACGTTTACAAGCCCCGTCATACCCGAATGCATAAAGGTGGAGTCGCCTATGACCGCTACGGATTTCTTTTCGGCTTCGGCTCTTCTTGCAAGGTTAAAGCCGTGCAGCCCCGAGATCGAAGCGCCCATGCAAAGGGTGGTATCGAGCGCGTTTAAGGGCGGCACCGCACCGAGCGTATAACAGCCTATATCGCCGTGAACGGTTATTTTGTTTTTGGCAAGCGTGTAAAACATTCCTCTGTGAGGACAGCCGGCGCACATCATCGGCGGCCTTGCAGGTATAGCGGAATTTGCCTCAACGCCGGGATCCGCCGCTTTGCCGAAGGCCTTTGCCACGGTTTGCTGTGAAAACTCGCCCAAAATCGAGAACATTTCCTTGCCCGTGACCTCTATTCCCAGCGAACGCACGTGATTTTCGATAATCGGATCAAGCTCCTCTATTACGTATAACTTTTTGACCTTGGAAGCAAAATCGCGGATAAGCTTTTCGGGCAGAGGATTCGGCATACCTATTTTCAAAATACTCGCGCTGTCGCCCATGACCTCTTTTACGTAAAGGTAGGAACAGCCCGATGTGATAATGCCGATTTCGTCGGAGTTCATTTCCACCGTATTGTAGACGCAGTCCTCGGCAAATTCGCGAAGCTTTGTCATACGTTCCTCAACCGCGGGATGACGTTTAACCGCGTTGCCGGGCATCATAATGTACTTGGAGGGATTTTTTTCATAATCCTTTAAAACCGCTTCCCTGTTTTCGTCGGTTTCGACTATCGACTGACTGTGTGCTATGCGGGTGCACATGCGAAGAATTACCGGAGTATCGTATTTTTCGGAAATTTCGAATGCGGATTTTGCGAAGGTATACGCCTCCATAGAGTCGGAGGGCTCGAGCATCGGCACCTTTGAAGCGATCGCATAATGCCTCGAATCCTGCTCGTTTTGAGAGGAATGCATTGCAGGATCGTCCGCCACGCATATAACCATGCCGCCGTTCACGCCCGTATATGAGAGGGTAAAAAGCGGATCCGCAGCGACGTTGAGACCTACATGCTTCATGCCGCATGCCGAACGCGCCCCCGCAAGGCTTGCTCCGAACGCAACCTCGCAGGCGACCTTTTCATTGGGCGCCCATTCGGTATGTATATCATCGTATTTTGATAAAAATTCCGTAATTTCGGTAGACGGAGTACCCGGATAGCTTGACATAACGCTTAATCCGCCGTCGTAAAGACCGCAGGCTACCGCCTGATTACCGATCATTAGCCTTTTCATACTTTTGTTACCTTTCTGTTTATGATTTATTTTGTGAATCTACCAAGCCCTCGGCTCCGTAAATTTTTCTCAATTTCGGTTTTTCTATTTTGCCCGTGGGATTGCGCGGAACGTCTGCAAAAATTATACGGCGCGGGCGTTTGTATCTCGGAAGCTCCATACAAAATTCGTTTATTTCGTCCTCGGTGCATTCCATGTCCGGCTTAACCTCGATTATGGCCGCCGCTATTTCGCCGAGACGGCTGTCGGGAAGTCCTATTACGGCGACGTCCTTGATTTTCGGATGAGCCGACAGAAAGTTTTCTATTTGTACGGGGTAGAGGTTTTCGCCGCCCGTAATGATAACGTCCTTTTTACGGTCGACAAGATAAATAAACCCGTCCTCGTCCTGCATAGCCATATCTCCCGTGTAAAGCCAGCCGTCCTTTAAAGCTTCGGCGGTTGCCGCTTCGTCATGATAATAGCAAATCATAACACCCGGGCCCTTAAGGCAAAGCTCGCCTACCTCGCCTTTTTTGACCTCTTCGCCCGAGGTATTTACGATCTTAACCTGCCAGCCATAGCCGGGAATACCTATAGCGCCTACCTTGTGTACGTTTTCGATGCCCAAATGCACCGCTCCCGGACCTATAGATTCGGAAAGACCGTAGTTTGTATCGTATTGCTGTTCGGGGAAATATTCGAGCCATCTTTTGATAAGGCTCTGCGGTACCGGCTGTGCGCCTATATGCATAAGCCTCCACTGTGAAAGTTCATAATCCGCAAGATTAACCTCGCCGCGGTCGAGGGCGTTGAGAATATCCTGAGCCCAGGGCACCAACAGCCAGACTATCGTGCATTTCTCGCGGCTTACCGCCTCTAAAATATTTTTTGCCTGCGTTCCCTTTAATATTACCGCTTTTGAACCGCTTATAAGACTGCCGAACCAATGCATTTTGGCGCCGGTATGATAAAGCGGCGGGATGCACAAAAAGCAATCGTCCTTGGTCTGTCCGTGATGTGCCTGCTCAACCCTGCAGGAATGTATAAGGCTTTGGTGATTATGTAAAATAGCCTTCGGAAAACCGGTGGTTCCCGAAGAAAAATAAATTGCGGCTTCGTCCTCTTCGGTAAGCTCACATTCGGGGAATTTGCCCGAGCATTCTGAAATAAGGTCGTTGTAATCGTCCGCAAAAGCGGGACATGCGGCGCCGAAATAAATAAGGTCGCATTTTTTGCTTATTTTTTCGGCGATATTTTCCACTCTGCCTATAAATTCGGGGCCGAAAACCAAAACGTCGGCTTCGGCAAGCGAGAGGCAGTATTCTATTTCGTCCGAAGAATATCTGAAATTAAGCGGAACGGCTAAAGCGCCGGTTTTTAAAATACCGAAATAGATAGGCAGCCAATCTATACAGTTCATAAGCAATATTGCAACCTTTTTGCCCTTGCCTATGCCGTTCGATTTAAGCATATTGGCACAGCGGTTGGCTTTTTCGTTAAAAACCTCCCAGCTTATTTCTCTGCGGTAATGGGGTACGCGCATAGTGGGCTCAACCAACTCATATTCGCTCCATGTAAGCTTTCGCGTTTCGGGCTGGTCGGGGTTTATTTCGACAAGCGCCGTATCGCCGGCATACTCTCTTGCGTTTCTTTCAAGCAAATGTACAATAGTCATAATGCATACCTCGGGTAATAAATTTTTTATACTTTCGAGCGTCGGCAGACTTTTTCCGATTAAAAATATATCACAAATCGTACAAAAATCTACCCGCACTCGTTTTTTAAAATCGGTTTTTACTCGGTAGTCAAATAAGAGGATACCGCGTATACCGTTTGTCCGTTATAATCGAGCCTTGACCAGCCGTTATCCGAAATGCCGGTACGGGTGTAATATTCGCCCTTTTTAATGGTGACGACGATTTCGCTGTCGGTAACCGAGGGAGCGGTTCTGAGATTGGTTTCCTCCTTGGCGGTAACCCGCTCGTTTACGGCGGTAAATTTGGTTTTTAAGCCGTCGCCTTCGCTTTCTTCGGAGCTTACGTTTGCGTTTACCTTGTCGGTGAGAAGGCTTGTTACGGCGTAAACGGTCTGCCCCTTATAATTGATGCGCGACCAGCCGCGGGAGGATATACCGGTGCGGGTGTAAAACTCGCCGTTTTTGATGGTGGCTATTATCTTGCTGTCGGTAGAAGGCTGTGCCCGCAGGTTGGTTTCTTCCTTGGCGGTGACCTTATCGTTTACGTCCTTAAATTCCGAAGCGGGCTGTTGTTCGCTCACAACGGGCGGTTTATAAGAAATATCGGTCGTAAGATAAGAGGTTATGGCGTAAACCGTGCTTCCTTTATATTTAAGCTTGGACCAGCCGTTGCTGCCGGTAGCCGTGCGGGGTAAGGTATCGCCGTTTTTAAGCTGCCCCACTACGCGACTTTTGGTGCTTGCCTCCTCGCGAAGGTTTACAAGCTCCTTGGCGGTTACCGTGTCGGAAACGGCGGTATATATTCCCGAATTTTTTTCGGGCTTTTCGGCGTCGGAGGGGCGCTTAGCCGCATTTTTCGCCTTTTTTGCGGTTCGTGTAAAATAGGAAACCGACATATCGCAGTCGCCCTCCACTCCCGGAACGCTTCCGCGGTTGGTGTACTGCCACATATCGCACCTGCCCGAATACGCCGGTGAATTTGTCTGCGGATAGGGTACCGCAGGATAATTGGCGATCCAGATAAGCCCTTCGTTTTCGAGCGTCTCCGCCGAAAATTCGGAGCCGTCCTTGAGTCCGCTCAAAGCGGCATAAACCATACCGTCGTACCCCGCCGCCTTTATTTCCTTTATAAAGGCAAGCGCGATAGCCGTGCGCCGCTCGGAGCTTATGCCGTACATGCGGCTGTCCGCCGATAAATAGCCCTCGCAGTCGTAAGCTATCGGGTAAGATACGGGATACCCCGCAAGCTGTGATATTACCCAATCGGCTTCGGATTTTGCCTCGGTTTCGTTTACGGCGGTGGAAAAGAAGTAAGCGCCTAAGAGTATTCCAGCCTTTTCCGCCTGCTGAAAATTATAATCGGCGTTGTCGTCCTTGTAAATTTTACCGTTTTCGCCGCGGTAGCCTATGCGTATCATCGCAAAGTCCACACCGCCGGACGCCGCTTTTTTCCAATCTATTACGCCCTGCCATTTCGAAACGTCTATGCCGTTTTGCTTGCCCTCGCGGCTCACCAATTCCTCGGCGTTCACGTCGGCGCCGTTGCCCAAAGTATTTTCCTTGTTTTCGGGATCGGCGGAATCGTCGCCCTTGCTCTCGTAAGGCACGGCGGACGAAAATTCGCTTTGCGCCGGAATACTGTCCGTACTGCTCGTATCGTTCTTGCCGCCGCAGGCGCAGAGCGCAAACAGCAGAAAAGCGCAGAGCGCAAGACTTAAAACCTTTCTCATAAAATATCACCTATATATAACAAATGCCTGTATAGCATTGTAATCTGATCGTATATCATTTTATCATTTTAAAGTACAAAAGTCAACCGATAAAGGGCATTTTAGACAGTTTTGCAGAAAAATGTTGACAAAATCGCTTTAAAGTGATAAAGTAATAGTATCAAATGCGCTTTAATATTTTAAAGTGTTAAAAGGAGTTGGATTTATGCATTTAGCAGCAGTCAGTCAAATCAATCACACCACCGTTTGGATAGCTATACCCATGCTTCTTTGTTTTTTCGCGTTGATGGTAGGCGTCGGCATTTCCTGCCGTAAGCACGCCACGAACGTCGACAGCTTCGTTCTCGGCAAACGCGCGGTGGGGCCCTGGCTTACCGCCTTCGCTTTCGGAACCTCCTATTTTTCGGCGGTTATCTTTATAGGCTATGCCGGACAGTTCGGTTGGAACTTCGGTCTCGCCTCTACCTGGATAGGCCTCGGAAACGCCTTTATAGGTTCCCTGCTTTCCTGGATCGTTTTGGGAAGGCGCACCCGCGTTATGACTCAGCATTTGGAATCGAAAACCATGCCCGACTTTTTTGAAAAAAGATACGATTCCAAAAATCTCAAAATCGCGGCTTCGTTTATAGTGTTTATTTTCCTTATTCCCTACACCGCATCCCTTTATAACGGTCTTTCCTCGTTATTCAACAACGTATTTTCCATCCCTTATTGGGTAGTCGTTTTGATAATGGCGGTGCTCACCGGCATATACGTTATTTTCGGCGGATATATGGCTACCGCCATCAACGATTTTATCCAGGGTATAATAATGCTCGTCGGCATCGTCGCGGTAATCGCCGCGGTATTGCACCAAAACGGCGGATTTACCGCCGCCACTCAGGCATTAAGCGACAGCGCCGGAGCCGAATACACCTCCCTTTTCGGGCCTAATCCCGTATTTTTGTTCTTCGTCGTAATGCTCACCTCGCTCGGTACCTGGGGACTTCCGCAAATGGTCGGAAAATTCTATTCCATTAAGGACGAGGGCTCCATTAAAAAAGGCACCCTCATTTCCACCCTGTTTGCAATCGTAGTCGCCGGCGGCTGTTACTTCTTGGGCGGCTTCGGCAAGCTTTATTCCGAGGAAATGGCGGCGTCGGGATACATCACCGAAAAAAGCGTAATGTTTGACAAGGTGATCCCCACGATGCTCTCCGACCTTGCGCCGGTAATAGTGGCGCTCATAATAGTTTTGGTGCTTGCGGCGTCAATGTCCACCTTATCCTCATTGGTGCTCACCTCTTCGTCAACCCTCACCCTTGACGTTATAAAGCCCGCGGCTTCGCGCAAAAAGGAAATGAGCGAAAAGCAAAGCGTGCTTATTATGAGACTGTTTATCGTATTCTTTATCGCCGTTTCCGCGATAATCGCGATTTTAAAGGACAGCATCTGGAAGGATTCCGTATTTATCGCTCAAATGATGGGCGTTTCCTGGGGAGCCTTGGCGGGTTCGTTCTTGGCGCCCTTCTTATACGGTCTGTATTGGAAAAAAGCCACCCGCGCGGGGGTTGTCGCAAGCTTTATTTTCGGCGCGGGGCTTGAAATAATTCAGTTGGCGATAAGCGTAGGCTGGATATCCGTAGCGAATATCCCCGTTATTTCGTTCATATTTACAAACTCGCTTTACTCGGGCGTTTTCGCCATGGTCGGCGGCTTGATATTGGTTCCGATAGTAAGCCTGCTTTCGCAAAAAACCATGCCCGACAACGTAGATGAAAAATTCAGCTGCTACGACGTACAGGTCGTTACCAATAAAAAGAATTCCCTCGGTTAATGATTTAAATTTTTTTAAAACTACCTCCTTTCTATGTGATGAGCCGCCGATATTTTCTCCGTATCGGCGGCGCTTTTTATTAAATATTTCATTTTAAAGCGGATTTTGCGACTTTTTTTGCATTTTTGCCTTGCATAGCTTGAAAATTTCGCATTTTAAGTGTATTATAATAATAACAATGATAAATTCAAGGAGAATAAGATGTTTTTTAAATCAAAACCGGCATACGATTGGCTGGTAGCGGGGCTTGGAAATCCGGGTATCCGGTATGAAAACACCCGTCACAACGCGGGATTTATCGCTGCGGATAAATTGTCGGAAAAATACGGCTTCGATATAAACAAGCACAAATTCGAAGCGCTGTGCGGCGAATTTTCCGTCGACGGCAGACGCATACTCGTCATAAAGCCGCAGACCTATATGAACAATTCGGGACGCGCGGTAACCGCCGCCGCCGCGTTTTACAAGATCCCTGCCGACCGCTTTATAATTATGCACGACGATATTTCACTTGACGTAGGCAAAATTCGCATGCGGCGAAAGGGCAGTGACGGCGGTCAACGGGGTATGCGGGATATAATAGAGCTGTGCGGCACGGACGAGCTTATGCGCATTAAAATCGGCGTAGGCAAAAAGCCGCACCCCGATTACGATTTGGCGGATTGGGTATTAAGTAAATTCCCGCCGGAGCAAAAAAGCGATTTGGAAAAAGCGATAGAAAATGCCGCATCGGCGGTAAAGGCAATCATAACAAACGGAATAGATTTTGCAATGAATAAATACAACGGTTGAGGTCATTATGGAATTTTTAAACAAAATATTGGCAAAGGATCCGGATTACGCCCTGTTTTTAAAGGATATAAAGAGCGGGCGCATTCCGATTGCCTGCACCGGGCTGTCGGGCATTCACAAGGCGGCGATTTTATCCGTCCTTTTTAAGGATACCGGGCAGAAAATCACAGTGATAACGCAGGACGAAGCCGCCGCCAAGGAGCTTGCCGACGATATTGCGATATTCGGAATAAGAACGATAAATTTCCCCTTGAGGGATTATTGCATAGGCAATTTAAGCGGCTTTTCGCGAGAGTATGAGCATAAAAGAACCGACACCCTGTCCGCAATTGCGGATGGGGATTTTGACCTGCTTACCCTATCGATAGACGCCGCGCTGCAATATACGATTCCGAAAGAAGCTCTGTCAGCCGCGCGGTTTGCCTTAAAAACGGGCGATGAGATAAGCACCTCGGCGCTTACCGAAAGGCTTTTAAACGCCGGCTACAGCCGAAGCGAGATTTGCGAGGGCGCGGGGCAGTTCGCGGTGCGCGGCGGAATTTTCGACCTCTTTCCGATCACCTGCACATCCCCCTGCCGCATCGAATTTTGGGGCGACGAAATCGACAATATATACCTCTACGATCCCGAAACGCAAAGGCGTACCGATTCGGTTGAAAGTATCGAAATAACCCCCGCAAGCGAGATCATATACAATCGCGAAGAATTGGCGAATACGCTTTGCGAATACCTTAAAACCGCAAAAAGGCTTACGGAAAATCAAAAGAACAGAATATCGGCGGATATCGACGCGATAAACAACGGCGTTTTCATCCCGCCGGACAGATATCTGCCCTTTATATATCCCTCACGCGACAGCGTATTGGACTACGTAAGCGACACCTTGATATTTATAAGCGAAAGCGGCAATATATCCGAGCGGTTCAAATCGATGCAGATACAGCAATCGGCGGATATCGAGAACCTGCTCGAGGAAGGATTTTTATCCTCCGCTACCGCAAAGCTGTGGCTTGACCGCGCGGATTTTGACCGTAAAACCGAGAACGCCGTAATGCTCGAAAATTTCCCGAGAACCTCGTACGACGCGAAGATAAAGGATATCGTCAACTTTAATTATAAGCGTTCCTCCGCCTGGGGCGGGGATCTCGGCGTACTTACGGAGGATATTGCCTACATCACCGAGCAAAAGGGCGCCGTAGTTATATTGGCGGGTGAGGAACGTGCCGCAAAGGTGCTTACAAGCGAGCTTAACGAAAAGGGTATACCCGCCGTATTTATAAAATCGCCGAAAGAAGTAACGCCCGGCGTCACGGTAAGCGTCGGCGGACTTTCGAGCGGATTTGAAATACCCTCGCAGAGATTTTCGCTTATTACCCACCGCCACATCGCCAACGATTCCGGTCGGGTGAAAAAACGCCGCAAGGACAGCAAGCAAATCGGCTCCTTGGACGAGATACGCCCCGGAGATTACGTGGTTCACGAAACCCACGGAATAGGCGTTTTTGACGGCATAACCCGCATCACGAACTTCGGCGTTACCAAGGATTACATAAAGATCAAATACGCCGAAAGCGACGTTTTGTACGTGCCGGTAACCCAGCTTGATCTGGTTTCGCGTTATATAGGACGGGTGAGCGATGACGGCGGCGTCAGGCTGAGTCGGCTCGGAAGCGGCGATTGGCAAAAAACCCGCCGCAAGGTAAAAGCGGCGGTTAAGGATATCGCAAAGGAGCTTACCGTACTTTACGCCAAGCGTATGTCGATAAAGGGTTACGCTTTCGGACCGGATACCGACCTGCAAAACGATTTTGAACGCCGTTTCGAATACGACGAAACCGACGACCAGCTGCGCTGTGTCAACGAAATAAAGCGCGATATGGAGCGCGATATTCCGATGGACCGTCTGCTTTGCGGCGACGTGGGCTTCGGAAAAACCGAGGTGGCGCTGCGAGCCGCCTTTAAATGCATAAGCGAGGGCAAGCAATGCGTATTGCTGGTGCCTACCACCATACTTGCCATGCAGCATTACAACACTATAATCCGCCGCTTCGGAGATATGCCCGTAACGGTAAAGCTGCTCGACCGGTTTGTCACACCGAAACAGCAGGCACAAATAGTCGCCGACCTTAAATGCGGCAGAGTGGACATGGTAGTCGGCACTCACCGACTTATTTCAAAGGACGTGAGCTTTAAGGATATCGGGCTTGTAATCATCGACGAAGAACAGCGTTTCGGCGTAGCCCAAAAAGAAAAGCTTAAGGAGCTTTATCCGTTTGTGGATATACTCACCTTAAGCGCTACCCCTATTCCCCGCACCCTTAATATGGCGATGTCGGGACTTCGGGATATGTCCTCCATAGACGAGGCTCCGGGCGACCGGCACCCCGTGCAATCCTACGTTATGGAGTATAATTCGGGAGTGATCATCGACGCGATAAATAAGGAAATTCGCCGCGGCGGTCAGGTTTATTACCTTCACAACCGGGTCGAAACCATTTCTCACTGCGCCGCCAAGCTCAAGCAAAGCTTACCCGACGCGAATATAGGAATAGCCCACGGTCAAATGAGCGAGGACGAGCTTACCGACGTATGGCGCAAGCTTATGGAGCATGAAATCGACGTTTTGGTCTGCACCACGATTATCGAGACGGGTATCGACGTGCCGAACGCCAACACCTTGATAATCGAAGACGCCGACAGAATGGGACTTGCCCAGCTCCACCAATTGCGCGGGAGAGTCGGCCGCTCGCCGAGACGGGCTTACGCCTATTTCTGTTTTGCCAAAAACAAGCAGATTTCGGACGTTGCCGCAAAAAGGCTCGAAGCCATACGCGAATTTACCGAATTCGGCTCGGGCTTTAAAATCGCAATGCGCGACCTTGAAATACGCGGCGCCGGCAGTGTTTTGGGCAGCGACCAGCACGGCAATATGGAGTCGGTAGGGTACGATTTGTATTTAAAGCTTTTATCCGAAGCGGTAATGGAGCAAAACGGCGAAACTCCCGAGAAGGAAGTCACCTGCACCGTCGACCTCAACGTTTCGGCACATATACCCGAAAGTTATATCGAATCCCTCTCCGCAAGGCTCGGTATTTACAAGCGCATAGCCGCCATTAAAACCGATGAGGACGCTTCGGACGTCATAGACGAGCTTTGCGACCGCTTCGGCGAACCGCCGAAATCGGTTATGGGACTTATCGACGTCGCCGTTTTGCGCAATAAGGCGGCAAGGGCGGATATAACCGAAATTACCGGCACCGCCAACACGGCGATATTGCATATAAATTCCGTAAAGCCCGAAATTATGGGCAGACTGTCGGAATATTTCGGCGAAAGATTTATGCTCAACGCCTCCGAAGAACCCGTTTACGTAATAAAGCTTTCCAAAGGCGAAAAAATGTCCGCCCTCGTCTCCGAGCTCGGAAAAGCGCTGTGAATTAAAAATCCTCGGTAAACAGTAACTGTGATGGCAAAAAGCGAGAAACGCTCAAAACTTTTTGCCATCACATTTTTTATAAAAAATTATAAAAAATCAAATATATGTAACCAAAAGTTCAACTTGAAACGTTATATTATCAAGACGAACTTTAGGAGGTATGTTCGTAATGCTTTTTTGTTGCGCGATAAATACGGATGAAAGAGACGAAGAAAAATTCGAAAAGGTTTACTTTACTTATAAAAATTTGCTTTTTTCTGTCGCAAAGAATATTGTCGGCAATACGCATGACGCCGAAGACGTTTTACAAAATGCGTTTTTGAAAATAGCCGATAATATGGATTGCATCGAAGAAATAATTTCCGCAAAAACAAAGTCTTTTTTAATAGTTATTACCAAGAATACGGCATACGACTTGATCAGAAAAAACAAAAAAATTATTCGGCTTGAATCCCTGAAAAACGAACCGGTCACCGACAACGGCTTGGAAAATATTATCGATAACATCGCTTATTCGGATTTGTGTTATTGTATTAAAAATTTAGCGTCGCCATACAGCGAAGTTTTGTATTTTCACTTTGTCTATGACTATTCTATTAAAAAGACCGCAAAAATCTTGAACAGAAAACCGGCAACGGTAAAAATGCAATTGGTACGAGGCAAAAAAATTCTTACCGATACATTAGCGGAGGTATACTATGAAAAAGACTGAAGAAATCATCAAAAACGCTTTCATAGACGCAATTTGCATAACGGATGATATACAAAACAGTTCCTTATCAGCCGAATTTGACGAGCGCCTTTTAAATTCCTGCAAAAAAAGCCGCAATAAATTTTACAAATGCTTTAATACAACAAGTAAACGCATAGCCTGTATTATTTCGGTGCTGTTTTTATCCTTAAATGCAACCGTATTCGGCGTCGAGGCTTTGCGTAAACCCGTTGTCAAATCTTTACAAAGCTTTTTTGTAAATGTAAAAGACCGACTGTCCGGAACAAAAGCCGATAATATAGCGTTACATTTTACAGATGACGTTACGGAAATTATTGTAACCGATTATATAACGTCATCGCCGAAAGAATACTTGATTGATGAAAACGAAAAAATATCCGAATTTACACAGCTTCTTTCAAATACCGAATGGCTGACTCCGAAGACAAAATACGAGGCGGAAGCGGATTATATATATTGGAAATTTCAATTCAAAAGCGGCGATAAAACAGTAACAACCGTAAATATGTGCGGTCGGATAGGCAAATTTGGCATTGTAGAAATTAACGACACTAAGAAATCCTATGTTTACAATATTTCGGAGCAAGCTTACCTCGATATACTTGCCTTTACTTCACGAAAATACTATTTACATCAATCGGACATTAATTTGCCGGAAAAAGAAATCTGTATAAGCTTCAAAAATCAAGCTTTATCAAAATTAAATTCCGAAGAGAAAAAATTTGTAAGTAAAGAGATCCGTGAAGCTCATATTATGACAGAAAATTTATTACTCGATAGTGTTTCTCTTTTAAAAGAGCCGGACAGTCCTTATTGGGATTCCTTTATAACAGGTGAAAAGTCGGCCGATCCGTTTTCCGGCGAAGTATATACGCAAAAAGAATATTGTTTTAACGGCGTTTCCGAAAAAATTCAAAATGCATACGATACCGTCAAAAACGATGAGGTGAAAAATTACTTAAAAATTATTTGCGAAGATTTACAATCGGCATGCGATAATCATGATATCGGAAGTTTATTTACCGTTCATGAAAGTATTCACGACCTTGATTACTTCGGAATTAATTATCCCGCACACTTTGAATTATTGGCGCCACCAGATTGGAACGGAATCAATATTTACTTTGGTCACTTGTATTAAGATTGCTGATGATTTATAAAAAATTCTTATTTTTTAATTTCTACTGTCACAGTTAGCAAATTTATTCCGTAATTATTTATAGAGCGGTGATTAAAGGAGTGATACCGATGCAAAGTGTAAAATAATTCAATAATAAAAAACGGAAAATCAATAAAAAAGGAGAAAAAAATTATGGGAATTAATCAAAATTTTTGCATTAACACGAGCGGTAAAACTTATCCGATTTATGATGTCGATAAAGACGGAAAAAAGGTCGGAGAGCTTTATAACAGAGAGTCCTTTATAGAATACGGTGCAGAAGGCAGCCAAGTTTGTATCAAATTCTTAGGTCCGGACGGCGTATTCAAAAGTGCGATTATAGATACATGGCAACATCCTTTTAATTACAGTTGGTGTACAGATAAGCCGTACGGAACTGCTGTTATATCCGGTAAAAAATATTACACCTTTAAAATGAGAAAAAGCAAAAGCGTCTATAAAGCCGATGCGTCAAAATGGGGTACGGTTGCCGCGGGTTGTCTTGTGGCAACCACTAATGCAGACGTCGGCAGTTCCCACAACGATTGGAAAGAAATTAATTATGTTCAACACACTTCCGGTGAGTGGGTAAAGGTTAACGGTGCAGGCTACGAACATGGTTATGTTGATACCGGTATTGCATCAGCCTCCGGATATACTACTATTCCTTTTTACGGTTCATGGTAATCATTTCATCCTAAGATAAAGTATACAAAGAAAAATCAACCGATAACAGAAAATAATTTGATTTTGCTCCTGCTCTAATATTTTATGAAATGTGATAAATTCATTTCACCGTTCTATTGACAATAGCTACTTTATCTTGGATTTTTAACGATAACAATTATACTGTGAATTAAAAATCCGCTCTTTAATAATGACGTCAACGGTTGTAATAAAAGCTTTTGATTTCGCCTAATATGCAGCCGATGAAACAAATTAACCCGCAAATAAAATCCTCCGTTCGGATTTTGCTTTGACTTGAAAGTCTTTGCAATTTTCCCAAACGGAGGATTTTTATAAAAAAGGAAAATAAAGGCTGTGAACCTTAAATGCATATGTTCATAGTCGAGTAAAAACTGTCATAGAATATACATAGGAGTGACGATATGTATATTCCTACGTTGGATTCAAAAGCGGTCGGAAACGTAATTGCATATTTTCGACGAAAAAAAGGGGTATCGCAAGAAGTGCTCAGCGGGTTGGCGGATATCGGTCGCAGTCACTTAAGCGCTATCGAACGCGGTGAGCGAAAACCCACACTTGAAACCTTGTACAGAATTTGCAAAGCGTTAGACGTAAAGATGAGCACGGTTATTTTAAAATTGGAAGAACAACTTGATATACAAAAATAAATTTTTATACACTATGGCAAAATATTTTATTTAAACAAACTTTCTGCCGCACGGCAAAGGACGCCGTGCGGCAGATTTTATTTTTCATCTTCGGTTACATCCTCGACAGTTCCCTGCCAGATGACCGTTAAAACGCCGGTTTTTACCGAAACCTCGGCGGGCTTGCCGGTAAATTCGTTGCTTACCCCTATGGGAAAATCAAATCCCACCTCGGCATTATCCAATTTGTACGAAAGACCTTTAAGGGTAACGCCCGTCGCCCGCGTCTTTGCGGAAAAGAGCGATATATTTCCCTTTGCGCCTTTTTTGAACTTAAGCTTTCCGTTTTTTAACGCGGTAATACAAAAATCATCGGCGCAGATATACCCCCTGCCGCCCCTTTCGGCGATATAATTCAAGGTCTGTATATTGGCTAAAGTATGATCGAGTCTGCCGCCGGTACAGCCGTAAATGATAAACCTTTTAAATCCTCTTGCAAGCCCCGTTTTTACCGCCAGCATGGTATCGGTATCGTCCTTGCGGACGGCATGCTTTATTATTTCAATATTTTCGGGGATAAATCCCAACGAGTCAAAATCCCCAAGACAGAGGTCGGGCGTTATATTAAGCCTTAACGCCTTGCCGTACCCCGCGTCGGCGGCGATCACAAGATCGTCCTCTGCCTTTTTAAAGTCCTTCGGGAACCCCTCCGCCGCGGAAAATATATAACAGGTTTTCAAAAAGTACCACTTCTTTTGTTTTTTCTTATATTCTATTTAAAAAAATGCCGTAAGTCAATATTAAACTCTTGAATTAACTCTTTTATTATAGTATAATTAATAAAAATATTATTAAAGGATTTTGCTTATGAATTTCACTCCTGTAGACAATAACGGTCTTGTAGACGGATTTTGCATAATCAAGAGCATCGATAAAAAGACCTCGTCAAAGGGCGACGCCTATCTTGACATGATGCTCGGCGACAGCGACGGCGAGATAAACGCAAAGCTTTGGCGGTATTCGAAGGAACAGCATGGCGAGTATACCGTAAACGCGCTTGTGAAAATACGCGGTATAATATCTCAATACAATGGTACCGACCAGCTTAAAATCGAGCGTATACGCCCCGTTATGCCGGAGGACGGCGTCAATATTTCGGATTACGTCAAAACCGCCGCTTATTCGGGAGAGCGCATGTACAACGAGCTTTTGAATATCGCAAACGGCTTTAAGGACGAGGAGCTTCGCAAAATAGTTACCGCCATTTTAACCGACAACCGGTTAAGACTGCTCTATTGGCCCGCGGCGTTCAAGCTTCACCACGCCATGAACGGCGGACTGCTGCTGCACACCCTATCGGTCGTGCGCTTAGCCCAAAACGTATGCAAAATTTATCCCTTTGCCGACGAGGAGCTTTTGATATCCGGCGCCGTGCTTCACGATATAGCGAAGCTCAGCGAATTTGAGGTCGCCGATACGGGCATTGCAACCGGATATTCCGTAGAGGGCAATCTGCTGGGGCACCTCGCCATGGGAGCCATGGTTATAGAAGGATACGCCGAAAAGCTCGGTATAAGCCGCCGAACCGCAATGCTTCTCGAGCATATGTGCTTGTCTCATCACGGCGAACCCGAATACGGCGCCGCGGTAAGACCGATGTTTCTCGAGGCGGAGCTTTTGAGCGAGCTTGACCTTATGGACTCGCGCGTTTTCGAAATGCGCGAAGCCGCCGCCGCGGTAAACAAAGACGATTTTACGGCAAGAATATGGGCTATGGATAACCGTAAAATTTTTAACCACGGCAGAAAAAATTTGAATAACGAGCCCGAATTATTTTAACAATATTATTGAATTTAATATAAAGGATTGATAAATTATGAAAATCACAAAAGACATGCTTATAGGCGACGTACTCGATATCGATACCGGCTGTGCGGAATATTTCTTTGAAATAGGTATGCACTGTCTCGGCTGTCCTTCCTCGCGCGGCGAAACGATAGCTCAGGCGTGCGCCGTTCACGGTACCGACTGCGACGTACTTGTCGAAAAATTAAACAAATATTTCGAAAACAAGTAATGCCCGCTTTAAGTAAACGGCTTGTTTGCATATCGGAGCTTGTAAAAACGGGCGCCGCCGTTTGCGACGTCGGCACCGACCACGCTTATCTCGCGATAGAGCTTGCGAAAAGCGGCAAAGCGAAATACGTGATCGCCGTCGACAAGAACGAAAAGCCGCTTCATAACGCCCAAAGAAATTTGAGCCTTGCCGGAGTGAAAAATATCGAGCTTCGCCTCTGCGACGGGCTTTCGGGCGTAAGTCGGGGCGAAGTCGATACGGTTATTATTGCCGGTATGGGCGGAGAGGTAATATCGGGGATTTTGGAAAGAGGCGGCTTTGTCGCCGCCGAAAAGGGCGTAACCCTTATTCTTCAACCCACTACCTCCCCCGAATTTTTGCGCCGTTTTTTATACTCGAACGGCTACGAAATTTTAAAAGAAGTGCCGGTATGCGATAATAATAAGCTCTATTCGGTAATGCTTGTAAAGTATACGGGCGAAAGTGCGGAAATGCCCGAAAGCTTTTATTATATCGGAAAAACCGAGCCTTCGAGTGAAGCGGGGCTTTTATACATAAAAAAACAGCTGGCGCGCTGCAAAAGCTGTATGGACGGTATGGAAGGCATACCCGAAAAGCGGGCGGAATTTTTACAAAACCGCTGCGCGTATTTCGGGATAAAAAAGTATTTGGAGTCCTTTGAAAATGGCATTTGACGGTGTGTTTTTATATAAAACCGCTAATGAGATCGGCGAAGCTTTAAATTCACATATCGATAAAATCTACATGCCCTCGCGCGACGAGCTGGTGCTTTTGCTTCGCAAAAAAGGCTTCGCAAAGCGGCTTTTGATAAGCGTAAAGCCCGGGTATTCGCGGATCCATTTCACCGAAAACCGGTACGAAAATCCCGCCGCTCCCCCTAATTTTTGCATGCTCCTGCGAAAGTATCTCTCCTCCGCGAGGCTTACGGCGATTACACAGCCCGGTTTCGAAAGAATAATCGAGCTTCATTTTACCTCCTTTAACGAATTGGGCGACTGCGTAAATCTTCGCCTTATCTGCGAGCTTATAGGCAATCGCGCAAACGTTATTTTGGTAAACGGCGAGGGCAAAATCACGGATTCCCTGCGACACAGCGACGTCGAAACGGCTGCCCGCCTTATTTTACCGGGCGCTTTGTACGAATATCCCGCAAGGCAGGAGCGGCAGAACCTGCTCTCGTGCAATATAAGCGAGGTTTGTAAAAAGCTCGCCTTATCTTCCGATAATTTGCCGAAAGCGCTGCTTTGCGAATTTGACGGATTTTCGCCCCTTGTTTGCAGGGAGATCGAATTTAAAGCGGGCAGGCTTTTGAGCTCCGGCGCGGCGGACGATTCGGAAAGTGCCTTAAATACCGCGCTAAGTGACCTTAAAAGCCTTATTTCGGGCAAATCCGAGCCCTGCATAGTATACGGAGACGACGGCGCGCCGCTCGAATTTTCGTATACGAATATAGAGCAGTACGGCGGCTATAAAAAACAGCGATTTGACAGCATTTCCGCCCTTTTGGACGCCTTTTACGGCGAACGCGACAACGCCTTGCGAATAAACGCCGCCGCCCGAGATATCGTGCGGCTTATAACGAATTTAAAATCACGTACCGAAAAGAAATTGGCATTACGGCTTACCGAGCTTAAAAATTGCGAAAACCGCGACACGCTGAGAATTTACGGCGAGCTTTTAAAAGCCAATCTTCATAATATTCCGAACGGCGCTTCGCAAGCTTTAGTGGAGAATTATTACGACGAGAACTTAAGCAAAATAAAAATTCCGCTTGATCCCGCCCTTTCGCCCGCCAAAAACGCCGAAAAATATTTTAAAGAGTATAAAAAAACCTATACCGCCGAGCAAACCCTTACCGCCCTTACCGAAAACGACCGCGCCGAGCTTATTTATTTTGAGTCGGTGCTTGACAGTATTTCGCGCTGTGCGACGCTTTCCGAGCTTGAGGAAATCCGCAGAGAGCTCGGCGACGCCGGATATATAAAAAGCTTAAAACCGCCTAAAAAAGCAAGGCCCGTACAGAATAATTTTAAGGAATACCGCTCCCTTGAAGGCTATCGCATATTAGTGGGCAAAAACAATATCCAAAACGATTTGATAACCACCAAGCTTGCCTCAAAAGGGGATTTATGGTTTCATGTTAAAAATATTCCCGGCTCGCACGTAGTGGTTTTCTCGGGCGGAAACGAGGTATCCGACGAAACCGTTATGTTTGCGGCGACGCTTGCCGCAGGCAATTCAAAAGCGGCAAAATCTTCGCAGGTACCGGTCGATTATACCGTTATAAAAAACGTTAAAAAGCCGTCGGGCGCAAAACCCGGTATGGTTATTTACACCTCCAACAAAACCGTATTCGTCAATCCGGCGAAGGACTCTTAACCGCGCTTTGGGAGATTATTTTATGAAATTAGGTGTTTCTACCGCAAGTTATTATCCGCTCGAAACCGAATATGCCCTCGAAGAGGTGGGAAAAGCCGGCGTTAAGGAAACCGAGATTTTTTTCAATGCCGAATCGGAATTAAAGCCGACGTTTATTGAGCTTTTGCTCGATATAAAGGAAAGCTTCGGAATTAACGTTTCCGCGATACACCCCACGATGTCTTTGGCAGAATCCTTTATGATTTTTTCGGCATACGAGCGCAGATTTTACGAGGCGCTCGAAAGCTATAAGCGCTATTCGGAAATTGCCGCGGTGCTCGGCGCTTCCTACATTATTATGCACGGCGGAAAGCCCAACGGCATATTGAACGACGAAGAATATTGCGAAAAATATATGATTTTAAAGGAAGCCGCAAAGCGAAACGGCGTCACCGTATTGCAGGAAAACGTCGCGAAATACCGCTCGGGCGATATTGAATTTCTGCGTTCGATGCGGGATATTTTATCGGACGAGGCGGAATTTTGCTTCGATATAAAGCAGTCCGTCCGCTGTGGGTATTTGCCGCTTCAAATGATGGAAGAATTTTACGGAAATATAAAGCATTTTCATATAAGCGACCACTCCCTTGCAAGCGACTGTCAACTGCCTTTTGACGGCAAATTTGACTTTTTAAGCTTTTTTGGATCCCTTAAAGCCAAAAATTACACGGGCAGTCTTGTCATAGAAGTATATAAAAACGCATACAAAACCTATGACGAAATAGCCGCGTCCTACAATAAGTTAAACGCTATTGTTAAAAGTTTATAATTTTTATATACCGATTTTCGGACGATATCCGTATTGCATTAGCGTCATATCCATGGTATACTATGGTAAAGGGCATCTTTAACCCCTATATTTTAAAATTACGAGGTGTAATATTTTGCGGGAAATTACAATCCTTTCATTAATAGAATTGGCATTAAAGCATATTTTATCGATAGTTATTGCGGGAATTGTTTTTGCTTTGGCGGCAATAGGTTATTGCAGTTATATTGCCGAACCGCTCTATTCCGCTTCGGGCGCCATTCTTGTTACCAACGGCGCCATAATCACCAATTACAACGTCGACGACCTTCCCGAATCCGAAAGGATCCAAAATACCGATATCATAACCTCCCTTAACTTTATTCCAACTGCGGAGCAGATATTGCAGGAAAACGGGATCTATAAGGAGCTGTCGCAAAAGCTTGACAACAAATATACCTACGGCAAATTATCCGCCATGTCCTCGATAAAAAGTCGGGGCAACAACTCGCTTTACATAGACGTAAGCTTTTCCGCCAATTCCGAAAACGAAGCCGTATATCTCGTAAACGAATTTATGGATATAATCCCCTCTTATTTTGAAAAGAAGGTTACCGGCGTCGCTATTTCCTACGACACGGTAGACAGCGCGGCAAAAATATCCCCGAGGCCTTTCTTCACCGCGGCCGTCGCCGCAATAGTCGGTATGTTGATAGTCTACTTTATACATTTTGCGATTTTTATGACCAACACCTCAATTAAAAACGAGGATGATTTCAGACAGCGTTTCGACGTTCCCGTGATAGGCTCCATTCCGGATTTTTCCTACGCCAAGGCTCCGAAATCATACGGTTACAACAATAAGTACGTTTGAAAGGAATAATAAGAAGTATGCGCACTAAGCTTCAAAAAGATTCGACGACAAACGAAAACGAAAAGTCCGCTTTAAAGAAGCGGAACGCCGAACGGCTCCTTAATGCAGATAACGCCACCCCCCCCCCCCGTTTACGGTTGTGGAAGCTTACAAAAACATCCGTTTTCAATTGACTACCGCTTTGGACAAAATCGGAGGAAAAACCGTCGCCATTTCGAGCTCCAACGCCTCCGAGGGTAAATCCACCACCTCCGTAAATATTGCGATCACCCTGTCACAGCTTAAGAAAAAGGTGATCATCGTCGATACCGATATCCGCCGCGGAACCATTCATCAGAAGTTTAAATTGGAAAACGGCGCGGGCTGTTGTGAAATTCTTTCGGGCAGCGCAAAATTAGAGGAATGCATTATAACTCATTCGCCCTATCTTGATATCATCACCCATGGCAAAAATTTAAGCGAGTCTTCGGAAATTTTCGATTCTTCGCTTTTCGAGGAATTTCTTGAAGCGCTTAAGGCAAAATACGATTATGTTATCCTGGACACTCCGCCGATAAACATCGTTTCGGATACGCTGGTAATTTCAAAAAAATGTGACGGACTGTTATTGATAATCCGTTCTTCCTTTACCACCTACAACGATTTCAAAAAATCGCTCGATATTACGAAAGAGCTTAACATCAATCTGCTCGGCGTGGTATTGAACGCGGTTAAATCCGAAACTGCCGCATATCATAAATACGGCATAAACAAAAAATACGGTTACGACTATTACAAATCCAACCGATACGGCGATTAGTCTATGCTCGGTGCGGTGATATTTTGATCGCCGCACTGTATGTTTTTAAAAGGGGGCTTAAGGGTGCTTGATATTCATTCGCATATTTTACCCGCCGTCGACGACGGCGCAAGGGATTTGGACGAATCGCTGAAAATACTCGAACTTATGCAGTCGCAGGAAATAACCGACGTAATTGCAACTCCGCACTTTTACCCCGCCGAGGATAATCTTGAGGATTTTCGCGCGAGGATAAATTCTGCCTTCGGGCAATTACAAAAGCTTTCCGCAAAGCCGGGTCTTCCTAAAGTCTATAGAGGTTCCGAAATGCTCTATTTCAGGGGAATCGGCATATCGGAGGATCTGTCCGATTTTTGCTTGAACGGCTCGTCCTATCTTTTGTTGGAGCTTACCGACTCGTGCATAAACGACGCCCTGTTCGAGGATATTGTAAACTTGCAAAACAGTTTGGGTATCACGCCGATAATCGCCCACGTCGAGCGCTACTTTGCGGCGAAAAAATATAAAAAGCTTATCAAATTTTTATCGGAGCAAAGCATTCCCGTTCAAATAAACGCCGAATCGGTGCTTATGCCCGTATTTGACCGAGTTATTAAAAAGCTGTTTGCTTCTTCCCTTACCTGTATCCTCGCGACCGACTCGCATTCCGCCGATTTACGCCCGCCGCACATGGCGCAGGCGCTGGAATACGTCTCGAATATATACGGCGAGCAATACCGTACGCGGCTTATGCAAGCGTCCGATAAATTCTATAAAAAAATAATACTCGGCGGTGAATAAGCGTGCTGAAAACAAAAAATCTAATACTTGCAAAGCAAAACGACGTTTGGTATATTCAGTTTCCCAAGCTTTTGAAATGCGGCTCGGTAAAGCACGTTTTTTCCACCCGCCGCGGCGGCGTAAGCAAAGGCGACTTTGCCTCGATGAATTTAAGCTTTTCCCGAGGCGATGAAAAAGAAAACGTTTTAAAAAATTATGAAATACTTTGCTCGGCGGTCGGAATAAATCCCGCCGATTTGGTACTCGCCAAGCAAACCCACACCAACAACGTAATAAGCGTTACAAAGGCGCACAAGGGTACCGGCATTACCCTACCCTCCTTTAACGACGTCGACGGGCTTATAACAAACGAGCCGAATGTCGCCCTCGTAACACAATATGCCGACTGTACTCCCCTTTTGTTCTGCGATCCCGTAAAACGGGTGGTCGCAACTTCTCATGCGGGATGGCGCGGCACCGTAAAGCTTATCGGCAAGGTTACGGTTGAAAAAATGCGCCGCGACTACGGCTGTAACCCCAAGGACATTATAGCTGGAATAGGGCCGTGCATCGGAAGCTGCTGCTATGAAGTGGACGCGCCCGTTTATAACGAATTTTGCAAAATTCCGTTTATAAAGCCCGAAAGTATATTCACCGAAAAGCCAAACGGTAAATATATGCTCGATTTGGCAAACGCCAATCGCCTTATTTTGATAAACGCCGGCATTCTGCCCGAAAATATCGATATGACCGATATATGTACCTGCTGTAACCGCGACGACCTTTTCTCCCACCGGGCTTTCGGCGATAAACGCGGTAACCTTGCGGCTGTAATTCAACTGATATAGATATTTTTACGGCATTTATCCCCCACTTCATTTTAATTTATATGGGGGATAAAAGTGGGAGATAAATTTTATAAGGAGTTATAATGGATGACCAAAATACTTTTTGTCTGCCATGGCAACATATGCCGCAGTCCTTTGGCGGAGTTTATCATGAAGGAATCGGTCGCAAAAAAGGGCTTAAGCGACGAATTTTACATTTCCTCCTCCGCCGTATCCACGGAAGAAATAGGCAACGGCGTTTATCCGCCCGTAAAAAGGCTTCTCGAAAAACGCGGAACGGACGTCTCGGCAAAAAGGGCGCGGCAGGTTAAAAAAAGCGATTATACGGATTTCGATTATATAGTTTGTATGGATAAAAGCAATCTTCGCGGCATTAAAAAAATCGTAGGCGAGGACGTCCAAAACAAAATTTCCTTACTCCTTGATTTTACTTCGCACCCCGCAGACGTCGCCGATCCGTGGTATACACGGGATTTCGAAGCCGCGCTTCGCGATATCGAAAGAGGCTGTGACGCGCTGCTCGATCATATATTAAGAGCGAAAAATTAAGCTTTTTTGCGCTGTTTTCGCTTTAAGACAAATTCTTATACGTATGTAATCCGGGAGCGCCGCAATAGGTGTGTCTCGGATTTTTTATTATGCTATACTTAAAACTCCCGGCAGGTTATCTTCCTTGATTTGATGAATTAACATCTTTATTTTGGTATGGTAATCATAAAAGAACTTATTATCCGCATAGCCGACGTGCAAAGCAAGCTCTTTTACCGAAAGCTCCATCTCGTCAAGTACGGCATGATTTGTGAATATCGAAAGCGTTTTTTCTCTTTTTTCCCACAGCTTTTCGAGTTTTTCACAGTAAACGCCCGCATCCTCGCCATTTTCGTAGGCGGTAAGGCAGGAATCAAGCAATTCCTCGGAAGCTTTGCAGGTTTTGCTTATATTAAGGCTGCCGATGACGTATACGGCAAAAACTGCAAGAAGCAGTAAAGCGGCGGCAATCAATCTTTTCATACGCCCTCCCGCATTTCGGTAATATCGTAGTTTTTATCTTTGTCGGCGGTCATAAGAAAAACCCTTTCAAGCGACGTTTTGTTTTGTTTTAAGATTTTATCAAGCTCGCTTTTTGTCATATCGAGCGCCTCCAAAGAATCCTCCTCGATTTTGCCGTCTATTATTACCGGCAGCGGCAGAACCGTTTTTTCGGATTTAATCTTCAAATCCTTAAGCGTCACCGTTTCATAAGGCGCCTTAAGCAATATGCTCAAATCGCCGTTTACTTCAACCACGGCAAAGGCTACGGTGGAAATATCAAACACCTTTTGCTGTCTTAACAGCTCTATTAAATCGAGCAGCGTCATTCGCACCTTTTTTAAAGCGGCGCGGTCGATTTCTCCGTCTTTGATTACAATTACCGATTTTCCGCTCATCAATTTCCTTACTTTCCTGAATTTCATAGCCAGAACCGAAACGGTGATTTCGAGCACCACCAAAATAAATATAGCCATGACTCCGAACATTATCGGCTGAGTCGGGTCCTGCAACGGCACCGTCGCTATTTCGGAAATCAAAAAGGTTATCACAAGCTCGTTCGGCTGCATATCCCCTATCTGCCTCTTACCCATAAGCCTTACGCCGAGGGTGAGGAAAAAATAGAGTATTACCGTTCTGAAAATAACAGTTATCAATTAAATCACCGAAATTAGTATCGGTTATTTTTGCTTTAATATTACTCTTTGCAATTTTAATTTTTTTAAAAGACATATTTCGCTCATTTTTTCATCCTTCCTGTAATATAATTGATTGTGGGATGTGAAATTTACCGTTTTGCAAAATTACATTCCTATTGTATTGTTTAAAAGAAAGGTGAAAAGAATGAACAATTTTAATCCTGAAGGATGGAATTCGACGGAGCTTAAAAAGAACAGGTACACTTCCGCCGATTTGGCAGAGGCAAAAATACAGGAAACGGTGCTTGAAGCGCCCGTCGTTATGTGCGACGCCACACATAATTTAGTGGTCAACCTCGGTTGTATGAAGGGCGTCATTCCGAGAGCGGAGGGAGCGCTCGGTATATCGGAGGGGCTTACCCGCGATATTGCGCTGATTTCCCGCGTGGGTAAGCCGGTCTGCTTCGTCGTAAGCGAAATAACGACGGACGCCTCGGGTAAGCCCTACGCCCTGCTGTCGCGCCGACGCGCGCAGGAGCTTTGTCGCGAATATATACTTAACAACTTTAAAAACGGCGATATAACCCCCGCCAAGGTAACCCATCTCGAAAGCTTCGGAGCTTTTTGCGATATCGGCTGCGGCAATATCGCCTTGCTGCCCATAGACGCCATTTCGGTATCGCGCATTTCGCACCCGAAGGATAGGTTCTATGTGGGTGAAAACATAAAGGCGGTAATAAAAAGCATTGCCGACGACGGTAAAATCACCCTCTCGCATAAGGAGCTTTTGGGCACATGGGATGAAAACGCCGAAATGTTCTGCGCGGGGCAAACCGTATCGGGAGTGGTGCGCAGTGTGGAGGATTACGGCGTTTTCGTGGAAATAACGCCTAACCTTGCGGGGCTTGCCGAGCCGAAATGCGGGGTCAAGGTAGGTCAGCAGGCGAGCGTATACATCAAAAGCATAATTCGCGAAAAAATGAAGATTAAGCTTATTATTATCGACAGCTTCGATACCGGTTATTCCCCCGAAATAAAATATTTTTATGACGGAAATAACATTTCCGAGTGGGATTATTCCCCTACCGACTGTTCCAAAAAGATATTTACTAAATTTTGCGGTTAAATACAAAAAAAGAACCCGCCCTTAAAGCTTTGGGGCGGGTTCTTTTTTCGGCTTTGAGTCGGTCGATAAGCCGAGTTCTGTCGTGGACGGTTATCTATCTGGGCGTGGGATTGCTCCCGCCGCTCAAGCCGCTTTTCGTAACACACCGGGCAGGTGTACCGTTACAGTCAGCGTTGCTCCGAATAGGGTTTACAGGGTCTTGACGTTCCCGTAAGACCGGTGAGCTCTTACCTCGCCTTTCCACCCTTACCGCAAACGGGCGGCGCAAAAACGCGCCCGGAGCCGAAGCTCTGCCCGTTTGCGGCGGTATATCTCTGTTGCACTTTCCCTAAGGTCACCCTCGGCGGCCGTTAGCCGCTATTCTGCCCTGCGGGGCTCGGACTTTCCTCAGACATTTCTGTCCGCAACCGTCTGACCGACTCTGCCAAAAGCAAAAATTAAATTTGCATTGACTATTGTAACATATATTTAAGGTTGTGTCAAAAAGAATTTGCCGGAATAAAATGTACTATCGGCATTTATTTTTAAAAGGTAGGGTGAACATTGTGAAAAATCCTGATTTAAAATACTTTTTAGCCGCCAATTCCTGCGAAGGCTTTGTATCTTCCTTTACCGAAGCTTACAAATCCCGAGACGACCGACGGGTATATATTATAAAAGGCGGTCCGGGAACCGGCAAATCCTCGTTTATGAAATACTTAGCCAAAACTGCCGCCGCGCGAAATCTGAAGGTCGAGCTTTGCCCGTGCAGCAGCGATCCCGATTCGCTCGACGCCGTAATACTCCCCGAAAAAGGAATAGTGGTTTTAGACGGCACCGCTCCTCATACCGTAGATCCCGATTATCCCGGAGTTTGCGAAGAAATATTGAATTTCGGAGTATTCTGGAAAAAGGAAGTATTGGCGGAGAAAAAGGCAAAAATCCTCGAATACACCGACGAGAACAAAGCGCTGCACCGTTCCGCCGCGAAATTTAACGCCGCCGCGGGGCAGATACTGTCGGACGATTTAAAAATTGCCGCCCCCTGCGCGAATAAGGAAAAGGCGGAGGCGTTTGCAAATCGACTCTGCAAAAAATATATATCCTCAAAATCCGGCGCCGGAAGCGAACAGTCGCGCTATCTTTGCGGTATCACCCCTAAAGGGGTGGTATCCTTTGCGGATACGGCGCTTAAAGCCGCCAAGACGAGAATAATAATCGAGGACCGTTACGGCGTCGTATCGGACGCCATAATGCGCGTTATAAGAAGTCGGGCTCTATCGAGCGGGTACGACGTCATAACCGTAAAAAACGCCTTTCTGCCGTCGAAGCTTATCGACCATATCATAATTCCGGAGCTTTCGACAGCGTTTTTACGCGAATACGAATTTCAACATTTCGATTGCGATAACCGCCGGATCCACGCCCGCCGCTTTATGAGCGCCAAGCGTTTGAGCAAGAGCGGTGAACGCCTGCGCTTTAACAAAAAGCTGACACGCGAATTGTTGGGCGGTGCGACTTCCGCTTTGAAGGAAGCCAAAGCGGTGCATGACATGCTCGAAGAAAACTATATTTCCGCCATGGATTTTGAGGCGCTTGACGCTTTCGCAAAAGAATTTGCAAACGAAGTTTTAAAATAAAAAACTTGACACAAAACCGTTTTGGTTGTATCATAATTAAGTAAAGCTGTGAGAAGGACAGTAGCTTGCCGTTTGGTTTTAAGAGAGAGCGGGGCGAGGCTGAAATCCCGCTTAAACCGGCACAAGTGAACACCGCCTTTGAGCGCTGTGGGCAGCAACACAGACGTATACCTGCGTTAAAGGTAAAAAAAGAGTTTGCAGGGCTTTTTGACTTACGGGCTTTGCAAAAATACGGGTGGAACCGCGGAGATTTTTATACTTCGTCCCGAAAGGATCGACTTTCGGGGCGGAGTTTATTTTTTTGGAGGTAAAATATGATTAAGGTTACTTTAAAGGGCGACGTCGTAAAGGAATTTCCCGCCGGAATTACCGCTTACGATGCCGCAAAGGAAATCAGCATGGGATTGGCAAAAGCCGCATGCGCCGCAAAAATAAACGGAGTTAATTCAGATCTTCGAACCGTGCTCACCGAGGACTGCGCTTTGGAAATACTCACCTTTGACGATGAATACGGCAGACGGACCTTCCGCCATACCGCGTCGCATATTATGGCGCAGGCGGTAAAGCGCCTTTTCCCCGAAACGAAATTGGCTATAGGCCCCGCGGTCGACGACGGCTTTTACTATGATTTCGACGTTCCCGCAAGCTTTACGGCAGAGGATTTGGAAAAAATAGAAGCCGAAATGAAAAAAATTGTAAAAGAGGATATCAATCTCGAACGCTTTACGATGAGCCGCGACGAAGCTCTGAAATATTTCACCGAAAAGGACGAGCCTTACAAGGTGGAATTGGTGTCCGCCATTCCCGAAGGCGAGGAAATAAGCTTTTATTCGCAGGGCGAGTTTACCGATTTATGCGCGGGCGCGCATCTTATGAGCACGGCGCAGGTAAAAGCGTTTAAGCTCACCTCCGCCACCGGCGCTTATTGGCGCGGCGATTCGTCCAAAAAAATGCTTTGCCGCGTTTACGGCAACGCTTTCCCGAAGGCAAGCGAGCTTGAAGCGCATCTTGCCATGCTCGAGGAAGCCAAAAAGCGCGACCACAACAAGCTCGGCAGAGAGCTTGAATTATTTACCACGGTCGACGTAATAGGACAGGGCCTGCCGATATTACTGCCCAAAGGAGCTAAAATCATCCAAACCTTACAGCGCTTTGTAGAGGACGAGGAAGCCCGCCGCGGCTGGCAGCTTACCAAAACTCCTTATATGGCGAAGCGCGAGCTGTACAAGCTTTCGGGGCATTGGGATCATTATCTGGACGGCATGTTCGTTTTGGGCGATCCGAATGACGAAACCAAGGAATGCTTTGCCCTGCGGCCTATGACCTGTCCTTTCCAATACCAGGCGTATCTTAACCGCGCGCGTTCCTACAGAGACCTTCCGCTTCGTTATAACGAAACCTCTACCCTTTTCCGCAACGAGGAATCGGGCGAAATGCACGGACTTATCCGCTTAAGGCAGTTCACCATTTCCGAGGGGCATTTGATATGTACCCCCGAACAGCTTGAGCAGGAGTTTAAATCCTGCCTGGAGCTTGCCATTTACATGCTTAAAACGCTGGGGCTTTACGAGGACGTTTCCTACCGTTTCTCCAAATGGGATCCCGAGGATAAAGAAAAATACATCGGCACGCCCGAGCAATGGGATGAAGCGCAGGATATGATGGAAAAAATCCTCAACCACCTTGAAATTCCTTACAAAATAGGCATTGGCGAAGCCGCATTTTACGGGCCCAAGCTTGATATCCAGATAAAGAACGTTTACGGTAAGGAGGATACCCTCATAACCATCCAAATCGATCAGCTTTTAGCCGAGAAATTCGGCATGGAATACGTTGACCGTGACGGCCAAAAGAAAAATCCCTATATTATCCACCGCACCTCGATCGGCTGTTACGAGAGAACCCTTGCCCTGCTTATCGAAAAATACGCCGGCGCTTTCCCGATGTGGTTAGCTCCGGTTCAGGTAAAGCTCCTGCCCATCGCCGACAGGCATGCCGACTATGCGAGCGAAATAAAGCGTATGCTCGAAGAAAAAGGTATTCGCGCGGAGCTTGACGACCGCAACGAAAAAATCGGTTATAAAATACGCGAAGCCCGAATTCAAAAGGTACCCTATATGCTCATAATCGGTGACAATGAGGTCGAAAGCGGCACCGTATCGGTGCGCAAACGCGGCGAAGAGGGCGATCTCGGCACTATGACTACCGCCGATTTTATATCCAAAGCCGTAGAAGAAATCGAAACGAAAGCCATAAAATAAGCGAAAAAGGACGCAAAAAACCGCCGGTACAAACGTATCGGCGGTTTTTTTTGACCCTTACGGGCTTTAGTACGCACATTATCAGTGTCTTATGCAAAATGCGGACATAATGCAAACCTATTAAATACGGGCACTCACACAATGTGGGTACTAAAATTAAATTTTGCTTATATTAACTCGATAATTGCCATTTCGGCAGCGTCGCCGCGACGGGGGCCTGTCTTGATAATACGGCAGTAACCTCCGTTTTTCTCCATATACTTGGGAGCGATTTCGTCGTAAAGCTTTTTAACGACGTCCTCCTTGGTAATGAAAGCAAAAGCCTGACGCTTACTGCTTAAAGTATTTTCCTTAGCGAGTGTAATATACTTTTCTGCCATAGCTCTTACTTCTTTGGCACGGGTTACGGTAGTTTCGATTTTGCCGTTTTCAAACAAAAAGGTTACCATAGCTCTGAGCATAGCAGTTCTGTGATCGCTGGTTCTTCCGAGTTTACGGGTACCTGGCATTTCTATTCACTCCTTAAACAGTGATTTTATTCGGATTCCTTTTTAAGGGCAAAGCCGAAGGAATTAAGCTTCGCAATGACCTCTTCAAGGGATTTACGGCCCAGATTTCTTACCTTCATCATATCCTCTTCGGATTTTCCGATAAGATCCTCAACCGTGTTAATGCCTGCACGCTTCAGGCAGTTGAAGCTGCGAACAGACAAATCAAGCTCGTCGATCGTAAGATCGAGAACCTTTTCCTTCTCATTCTCGCACTTTTCGGCCATAATGCTTTCAACCTCGCTTACCCCTTCGGTAAGGTCGAGGAATAACTCAAAGTGCTCGATCAAAACCTTTGCCGACATTGAAATGGCTTCATTGGCTTTGAGAGAACCGTCGGTCCAAACCTCAAGCGTCAGCTTACCCTTATCGGTAACGTTGCCGACTCTGGTGTTGTCGACCGAGAAGTTAGCCTTGAGCACGGGCGTATAAATCGAATCTACCGGAATTACTCCGATAATATTTTGAGAAGATTTATTCTGCTCCGCAGGAACATAACCTCTTCCGCGGTCAAGTGTCATTTCCATATTGAGGACGGCACCTTCGGCGAGAGTTGCAATGTACATATCGGGGTTGAGAATTTCAACCTCGGAATCAGCCTTTATCGAAGCCGCGGTAACCACACACGGTCCTTCGGCTTCAACATAAATTTTCTTTGCCGTATCGGCATGAAGCTTTGCAGTCAAGCCCTTGATGTTAAGAATGATTTCGGTAACGTCTTCCTTAACACCGGGGATGGTTGTAAACTCATGCACTACACCGTCTATTTTTATAGAAGTAACCGCTACACCGGGGAGTATCGAAAGGAGAACCCTTCTCATACTGTTGCCGAGGGTGGTGGCGTAACCTCTCTCCAACGGCTCCATTACAAATTTACCGTATTTACCGTCAGCCGTCATTTCGACAGTGTCTATTCTGGGCTTTTCAATTTCTATCATTTAAAAGCTCCGTTTCTCCGTACAGTAAATTTTGTGCTTCGGCGCTTCGTACGGAAAGCGCCAAACCTAATCTATCCTAATTATTTAGAATAGAACTCGACGATAAGATGTTCTTCAACAGGAGCTTCAATCTGATCACGGTTCGGAAGATTGATCACCTTAGCCGAAAGAGCGTCTCTGTCAAGATCGATCCATTGGGGAACGGGTCTTGCGCTGTTGGCTTCAACAACCGACTTGATCTTATCAAGTCCGCGAGACTTTTCGCAGATGGATACTACGTCGCCCGCTTTGAGAAGATAGGAAGCGATATCCACACGCTTACCGTTTACCTCAAAATGACCGTGACCTACAAGCTGTCTTGCTTCCGCACGAGACGAAGCAAAGCCCACTCTGTATACAACATTGTCGAGACGGCTTTCAAGAATTCTCAAAAGGTTATCACCGGTGATACCCTGTTTTCTCTCGGCAATCTCAAAATAATGATGGAACTGATTTTCCTGAACGCCATAAAAACGTCTTGCGGTTTGCTTAGCGCGAAGCTGTAAGCCGTATTCGGATGACTTCTTTCTTCCCTGTCCGTGCTGGCCGGGAGCATAAGCTCTGACGCCAATCGAACATTTATCGGAATAGCAGCGCTCACCCTTAAGGAATAATTTCTGTCCCTCGCGACGGCAAAGTCTGCAAACTGCACCGGTATATCTTGCCATCTATTGCACCTCCAAAATTTTAACTGCAAAATCAATTTGCATAGCAATAAATTTAGTTTATTAAACGCGTCTTCTCTTGGGAGGACGGCAGCCGTTGTGCGGAATCGGGGTAACGTCTTTAATCAAGCTGACCTCAAGACCGGCAGTCTGTAAAGCTCGAATAGCGGCTTCACGTCCGGCGCCCGGACCCTTTACAAATACTTCAACAGTTTTAAGACCATGCTCCATAGCGGCCTTAGCGGCGGTTTCGGCAGCGTTTTGTGCCGCAAAAGGAGTGGACTTTCTCGAGCCTCTGAATCCTAACTCACCGGCGGAAGCCCATGAAAGAGCGTTACCCTGCGTATCGGTGATGGTTACGATCGTGTTGTTGAAGGTAGACTGTATATGGGCAGCACCACGTTCAATATTTTTCTTTTCACGACGGCGTCTTGAAGCGGTCGTTTTCTTAGCAGTAGCCATATTATCTTCCTCCTACTTATTTCTTCTTGTTAGCTATAGTCTTCTTAGGACCTTTGCGTGTGCGTGCGTTTGTCTTGGAACGCTGACCTCTTACGGGCAGGTTCTTGCGATGGCGCAAACCGCGATAGCTTCCGATTTCGATAAGTCTTTTAATATCAAATGCGATGGTACGGCGACGGTCACCTTCGACCTGAAGGTTGTGGTCGATATATTCACGCAATTTTGAAATATCGTCCTCGGTTAAGTCCTTGACGCGGGTATCGGGATTGATACCGGTATCGGCAAGGATTTTTTTCGATGTAGTAAGACCTATTCCAAAGATGTAAGTAAGTCCGATTTCAACTCGCTTTTCATTGGGAAGGTCAACACCAGCAATACGTGCCATTAATCAAAGCACCTCCATTTTTTTCTTGACCGAATGTAAATCCGGTCGGTCTCAAGCGCAATTAACCCTGACGCTGTTTGTGCTTGGGGTTCTCACAGATAACCATGATTTTGCCCTTGCGCTTAATAATTTTGCATTTTTCGCAAATCTTTTTAACAGAAGGTCTGACTTTCATTAGATTTTGCCTCCTTAATTATAACTAACGCAGCTTATACTGCATTACTTGGAGCGCCAGGTAATGCGCCCCTTGCTTAGATCGTAGGGTGACATTTCGACCGTTACCTTATCGCCGGGAAGTATGCGTATAAAATTCATACGCAGCTTGCCGGAAATATGAGCGAGTATCTGATGTCCGCCCTGAATTTCTACCTTGAACATTGCGTTAGGCATAGCCTCAACAACGACGCCTTCAAGCTCTATCATGTCTGCTTTAGACATATCGGTTCCTCCCTTTTTTTAGCGGAATCTCTGTAAACCGCAAGTGCTTTTTTCAGTGATTTGTTGGTTTTGTAACTGTTTTCGTCAAGGACGGTATTCGTAAGGCTCAAATGCTTGATGTTCTTACGCTTAGGTCGCTCCAGCGGCCGCTCCTTACCGTCACACACGTAAAGATAAGCATCGTCCGCGTCAACGACGACCAAAAAGCAGCCCTTATCCCGTCCCGCTTTTGAACATACTATACGTCCCGTCATATCACACCTCATAAAAGTGTCATAATTTTAGGTCCGTCGGCAGTTATTACCACGGTATGCTCAAAATGAGCGGAAAGAGAACCGTCGGAAGTCAAAACAGTCCATCCGTCGGGTAAAATCCTCACTCCCGAACCCCCGGCGTTTACCATGGGTTCTATAGCGAGCGTCATACCCGGCATCAATCGGATTCCCCTGCCGGCTGTTCCGAAATTCGGAACCTCCGGAGCTTCGTGCAGCTGCGTACCTACTCCGTGACCGACAAACTGTCTTACTACGGAGTATCCGCGCGCCTCGACATACGACTGCACCGCATTACCTATATCACCGATTCTGCCGCCCGATACCGCCGCGTTTATGCCTTCGTAAAGGCTCTCGCGGGTTGTATCAATCAGCCGCTTCGCCTGGGGGGAAATATCACCGCAAGCGAAAGTGGCGGCGTTATCGCCATGGTATCCGTCGAACTTGGCGCCGAGGTCAATACTTACAATATCGCCCCGCTTCAAGATGCGTTTTGCAGTCGGAATGCCGTGAATAACTTCGTTGTTTATAGATATACAGGCGGTAGCGGGATAACCTTCATAATTTTTGAAATTAGGCTCCCCGCCTTGGCTTCGGATATAATCCTCTGCCAATTTATCAATTTCCGCCGTGCTTACGCCCGGCTCAACCGCCTTGCCTGCTGTTTGTAAAGCACCGGCCGATATTCTGCAAGCTTCTCTCATAATTTTAAGCTCGTAGCCGGTTTTAAGCACTATCATATTATACTCTCCAAAGCGGCGAGAACAAGTTTCGTGGTATCCTTGACCTCGTCCTGCCCCTCTACGCACAAGAGCTTGCCGCAAGCTTTGTAATAATCCTTTAACGGTTCGGTCTGCTCGTGATAAACCTTAAGTCTGTTCTTAACGGTATCCGCTTCGTCATCCTTACGAATCACAAGCGCCCCGCCGCAAAGGTCACACGCGTTTTCGCTTGTCGGCTTTTTATACTCCGTATGGTAGCTTGCGCCGCATTTTTCGCAAATTCTTCTGCCCGACATGCGCTTTACGATCTCATCGTCCGCCACCTCTATCGAAAGGGCGGCGTCTATTTCAAATCCCAGGCTGTCGAGCGCCTCTGCTTGCGGTATTGTGCGGGGAAATCCGTCGAGAATGTAGCCGTTTTCGCAGTCGCTCTCGCGCAGGCGTTCCTTTATAATGCCTATCACGACGTCATCCGGAACGAGATTTCCCGCATCAATATATGATTTTGCTTTTAAGCCCATTTCCGTACCGTTTTTAAGAGCGGCACGGATAATGTTGCCGGTGGAAATGGTAGGAATATTGTACTTTTCGGAAATAATTTCCGCTTGGGTGCCTTTACCCGCACCCGGCGCCCCTAACAAAATGAGCTTCATACATCTACTCCTTAATCTAAGAATCCCTTATAATGACGCATCATCATCTGAGATTCGAGATTGCGTACGATGTCAAGCGCAACACCGACCATAATCAGTACCGAAGTACCGCCGAGCGAAATGTTGATTTTGCCGACGTTTCCTATGATAATCGGAAGTATTGCGATAATGCTGAGGAAGATGGCTCCCATCAGAGTAATTCTTGACAAAATTTTGGAAATAAAATCGGACGTGGGTTTTCCGGGGCGTATTCCGGGAATAGCGCCGCCGTTTTTACGCAGATTGTTAGCCATTTCAACCGGATTGAACTGTATGGTCGCATAGAAATACGCAAATCCGATAATCAGGATGAAATAGAGCACCGCGTAAAATACACCGCGTACACTGAAAAGTGAAAGGAACTTATAAAGCGAGCTCGGCGGAGTGGTTACCTTCATAAATCCGAGTATCATCGTAGGCACCATCAAAATCGAAGAAGCGAAGATGATGGGCATTACGCCGGACATGTTTACCTTGATCGGAATATGAGTATTCTGACCGCCGTACATTTTATTGCCCACAACACGCTTTGCGTATTGTATGGGTATTCTGCGTTCCGCTTCGGTCATCCACACGATAAAGGCTATTACAAGTAAAAATACCACTATAATAGCGATAACCGCAAAGTATTCCTTCATTTCGAAGAAATAGCCGTACAAAGCGCGGAATGCCTGCGGTCCGCGGGAAAGAATACCCGCAAAAAGCAGTATCGAAATACCGTTTCCGATACCCTTGACGTCGATCTGCTCGCCAAGCCACATTACAAGCGCGGAGCCTGCCGTAAAGGACAGCACTATAACAAACGCCGCAAAAATAACCGACTTGCCGCTGACGCTTAAATAGGTGCTTACCGCTCCGCCGCCGTTCTTCAAATAGAAGAAGAATGCAATACCCTGAATAAGTGAAAGTATTACCGTGGCATAACGCGTAACCTGCGCCAGCTTTTTCTGACCCTCTTCGCCTTCCTTTTGCCATCTTTCGAAAATCGGAATGGCTACGCAAAGCAGCTGAACGATAATCGAAGCGTTGATGTACGGAGTTACCGACATCGCAAAGATGGCGCCGTATTCAAGACCGCCGCCCGTGAGAATTGACAGGTAGCTGAAGAATTGGTTGGTCGAAGCCGTATCTGCGGCGGCTTCCTTCAAAGCCGCAAGATTGATATAGGGAACCGGAATAATCGAACCTATGCGGAATACGATTATAATAAAAATCGTAAAAAGAATTTTATTACGGATCTCTTTAACCTTCCAGGCATTTCTGAATGTTTCTAACATTAGATCACCTCGGCCTTTCCGCCGGCAGCATTGATTTTTTCTGCGGCTGAAGCAGAGTAAGCGTTAAGCTTAACCTCAAGCTTCTTTGTGATTTTTCCGTTACCGAGAACCTTAATCGGCAAATTTGCTTTTTTAATAATTCCCTTTTCTGCCAAGGCGTTTGCATCTACAACACTGCCATCCTCGAACACGTCCAAAGCCGAAACATTGACAGCTAACCATTCCTCGGCAAATATATTGTTGAAGCCACGCTTCGGAACACGTCTTTGAAGAGGCATCTGACCGCCTTCAAAGCCCGGTCTCATACCGTGACCCGCACGGGCTTTCTGACCCTTATGACCCTTACCGGCGGTTTTGCCGTTACCCGAGCCGTGGCCTCTGCCTATGCGCTTAGCCTCCTTGGTGGAGCCTATAGCCGGAGCTAATTCATGCATTTTCATTGTTCGCACCTCCTTGCTTAATTGCAGTTAAACTGCGTTGCCACAAAGTGACCGGATTAAAGCCGTTAAGCTTTAACCTCTGAAACCTCAACGAGGTGTGAAACCTTGTTGATTTTGCCTCTGGTCTGAGCGTTATCGGGCTGAATTTTTTCATCCCCGATTTTGTGAAGACCCAAAGCGTTAGCGGTTGCAATTTGATCCTTTTTAGAACCTATCGTGCTCTTAATGAGCTTTACCTTAAGGCAGGCAGCCTTTTTTGTTGCCATAATGCTGCTCCTCCTTAACCTATAATTTCCTTAACCGGCTTGCCGCGAACCGCCGCGACCTGGTCGGCATTGCGCAGTGTGGCAAGCCCCTGAATGGTTGCGCGCACTACGTTGCAGGGATTATTTGAACGTAAAGCCTTTGCACGGATATCCGAAATACCTGCGGTTTCAACTACCGCACGAACCGCGCCGCCGGCAATAACGCCGGTACCGGGAGCGGCGGGCTTAAGCAGAACGCGGCCTGCGCCGAATTCGCCGATAATTTCGTGAGGGATCGTGGTGCCCTTTAAAGAAATCTTAATAAGATTCTTTTTAGCGTCCTCAATACCCTTGCGGATAGCGTCCGGAACTTCGCCGGCTTTACCCATACCGTAGCCTACCGTGCCGTTGCCGTCTCCGACAACCACCAAAGCGGAAAACTTCATAATACGTCCGCCCTTAACGGTTTTGGAAACACGGTTTATAGCTACTACTTTTTCTTTTAAATCTAATGTTGATGCATCAATATTTGTAGCCAAAAGTATTCCTCCTCTTTTAGAACTTGAGGCCGCCCTCGCGGGCACCTTCGGCAAGCTCCATAACGCGGCCGTGATAAATGTATCCGCCGCGGTCGAATACAACCTCGGTGATGCCCTTTTCAGCGGCACGCTTAGCAATTAACTGTCCAACCTTGCGGGCGCCCTCTTTATTACCGCCGTTTGCACCGAAATCCTTTTCGTTGGAAGCGGCGGCGACGAGAGTAACACCCTTTACATCGTCGATAATTTGGGCGTAAATGTTGCTGTTGGAGCGGAATACATCAAGGCGAGGACGTTCAGCCGTTCCGCTGATCTTTGAACGAACGCGGATATGGCGCTTAATTCTTGCCTTATTGCTGTTAGGCTTTGAAACCATTTTATATACACTCCTTTACTATTTCTTTGCACCCTTGGCGGCCTTACCTTCTTTACGGCGAATATGCTCGTCAACGTACTTGATTCCCTTGCCCTTATAAGGCTCCGGAGGACGTTTTTCGCGAACCTCTGCCGCAAATTGACCTACCTGCTGTTTATCTGCGCCGCTTATAACGATTTTGTTAGGCGACGGCACGTCGATTGTAATACCGGGAATCTCGGATACGATAACCTGATGAGAAAATCCGAGGTTCATTACAAGATTGTTTCCCTGCTTTTGAGCACGGTATCCGACGCCGTTAACTTCGAGTTCTTTCGAGTAACCGTTTGTAACGCCCTCTACCATATTGGCAATAAGTGTACGGGTAAGTCCGTGTAACGCACGATGGTTTTTATCATCGGAAGGACGCGTAACGACAATTTCGGTACCTTCAAGACCGATACCGATCTCGGGATTAAAGGTGTTTTTGAGCTCGCCCTTAGGTCCCTTAACGGTAACCGCCGAACCGTCGACCTTTACGTCAACGCCTGCAGGAATTGTAATAGGCTTTTTTCCTATTCTTGACATTCCTTGTGCACCTCCTTACCAAACGTAAGCGAGCACTTCGCCGCCTACATTGGCGCTGCGTGCAGCTTTGTCTGTCATTATACCTTTAGAGGTGGAAAGGATTGCTATACCAAGGCCTTTCATAACCTTAGGCATATCTTCTACATTGGTGTAGATACGCAAGCCCGGCTTAGAAATTCTGCGGATACCGGTTATAGCCTGCGATTTGTTATGACCGTACTTCAAAGTAATATGAATTACGCCCTGCTTACCGTCTTCTTCAACGGTAAAGCTTGCGATGTAGCCCTCATCAAGCAGAATTTGCGCTATGGCCTTCTTAACCTTGGATGCGGGAACATCTACCGAATCATGCTTCGCTGAGGATGCGTTACGAATTCGTGTCAGCATATCAGCTATCGTATCGGTGATTTGCATACCGTAAACCTCCTTATCGTGACAGAAAACTGTCACCTTGTCTGTGCCTTACCAGCTGGCCTTCTTTACTCCGGGAATCTCGCCCTTGTAGGCAAGTTCTCTGAAGCATATACGGCAAATGCCGTACTTGCGAAGATAGGCGTGCGGGCGGCCGCAGATTTTACATCTGTTATACTCTCTTGTAGAAAACTTGGCAGGACGCGCCTGTTTCATTTTCATAGCGGTTTTAGCCATAATACCTCTCCTTACTTCGCAAACGGAGCGCCCATCAAAGTCAGCAACTCGCGAGCTTCTTCGTCCGTTTTGGCCGTGGTAACGAAAATAATATCCATACCGCGAACCTTATCGATTTTTTCATACTCAATTTCAGGGAAAATCAATTGCTCTTTTACGCCCATGGCATAATTGCCGCGGCCGTCAAAAGCGTTGGGATTGATACCCCTGAAGTCTCTTACTCGGGGGAGAGCCGCATTGAAAAGTCTTTCGATAAACTCATACATGCGCTCGCCTCTGAGCGTAACCTTTGCACCGATAGGCATACCTTCGCGCAATTTAAAGTTCGCAACGGATTTTTTTGCACGGCAGGGAACAGCCCTTTGACCGGTGATTTTTCCGAGGTCATTGATGATAGAATCTATAACCTTGGCGTTTTCCTTTGCCTCGCCGGCGCCTACGTTTATAACTACTTTTTCGAGCTTCGGAATCTGCATAACACTTTTATAGCCGAATTTTTTCATAAGTGCCGGCGCAACGGAAGCTTTATATTCATTAGCTAATGTTGACATTGTCAGTTCCTCCTACTCTTAAAAAGTTTCGCCGCACTTTTTGCATTGGCGGTCTTTTTTACCGTCCTCATAGAGCTTGGCGCCTACTCTGGTCGGCTTATTGCATTTGGGGCAAACAAGCTGTACCTTGGAAACATATACGGCGCTTTCGGTCTCGATTATACCGGACGGATCGCCCGCCTTGCGAGGCTTTACATGCTTCTTTACCTTGTTGATACCCTCAACTATAACCTTACCCTCTTCGGGGCTGACCTCAAGAACCTTGCCGGTTTTCTTGCGATCCTTTTTGTCTCCCGTACGGAGCATTACGATATCACCTGTTTTAATGTGAAGCTTACTCATAAATTCTTACCTCCCATTAAAGTACTTCCGGAGCAAGAGAAAGAATTTTGGTATAATCCTTCTCGCGCAGCTCACGGGCTACAGGCCCGAAAATACGGGTACCGCGGGGGTTTTTGTCATCACGGATGATAACTGCCGCATTTTCGTCAAATCTGATGTATGTGCCGTCATTGCGACGAAGGCCTTTGGCAGAACGAACTACAACGGCCTTAACAACGTCGCCCTTCTTTACAGTACCGCCGGGAGCGGCCTTTTTAACAGAAGCTACGATAACGTCGCCAATGTTGGCATACCTCCTTCTGGAGCCTCCAAGAACGCGGATGCACATAATTTCTTTAGCACCGGTATTGTCGGCAACCTTGAGGTAACTCTGTTGTTGTATCACAGTGTTTTCCTCCTTGTAGACTACTTAGCCTTTTCAATGATTTCAACCACGCGCCAATTTTTGTCCTTGGAGAGCGGTCTTGTTTCCATAATAAGAACTCTGTCGCCAATGCCGCAGATATTGTTCTCATCATGTGCCTTAAACTTAATGGTCTTTTTAATAATCTTCTTGTAGAGCGGATGCTTTACGTTGTCCTCGATAGCAACAACAACGGTTTTATCCATTTTATCGCTTACGACTTTGCCCACTCTTGTCTTACGAAGGTTTCTTTCGCTCATCACGGCTTACCTCCCCTTTCAAGCGTTAGCGCTGTCTTTGATCTCGGTCTCGCGAATAACGGTCTTAACGCGGGCGATATCCTTTTTGACAGCAACGATACGCATCGGGTTTTCGAGCTGGTTAATGGCCAATTGGAAACGCAGCTTATACAATTCGTCCTTAAGGTCTTCCAGCTTTTTGTTGAGCTCGGATAAATTCAATTCTCTGATTTCCTTTGCATTCATTACTGCTCACCACCCATTTCCTGCTTAGTTACAAACTTACACTTAATAGGAAGCTTGTTTGCGGCGAGACGCATAGCTTCACGAGCTAAATCCTCGCTTACTCCGCCGATTTCGAACATTACACGACCGGGTTTAACAACAGATACCCAATATTCGGGTGAACCTTTACCGGAACCCATTCGGGTTTCCGCCGGCTTCTCCGTGATAGGCTTATCGGGGAAAATTTTGATCCAAACCTTACCGCCACGCTTAATATAACGCGTCATAGCGATACGGGCAGCCTCTATCTGATTAGAGGTTATCCACGCCGGCTCCAAAGCCTGAAGACCGTACTCGCCATGGGTTACGGTATTGCCCCTGAGGGCCTTACCCGTAAGACGTCCGCGGTGTACTCTGCGGTACTTTACACGCTTAGGCATTAACATTAGCGGGAGCCTCCTTCCTTTTTACGACTGCGATTGTCGGAAAGAACCTCACCCTTGTAAATCCAAACCTTAACGCCTAATTTACCGTAGGTTGTATCGGCCTCCGCAAAGCCGTAATCGATATCGGCTCTGAGAGTCTGAAGCGGGATGGTTCCTTCGCGATACTGCTCACTTCTTGCGATTTCGGCGCCGCCGAGACGACCCGAAACCTGAGTTTTGATACCCTTTACGCCAAGACGCATGGCTCTGCCTATGGCAAGCTTCATAGCGCGGCGGAAGGAAATACGCTTTTCAAGCTGAATAGCAATATTTTCAGCTACAAGCTGAGCATTTGTGTCGGGGCTCTTGATTTCAACAATGTTGATAACAACTGTCTTGCCGAGCATTTTCTGGCAGGTCTCGCGAAGCTTTTCGATTTCGCTTCCGTTACGGCCGATAACCATACCGGGCTTTGCACAGTGTATATGGAGTCTGACACGCTTGTCATCACGTTCGATTTCAATTTTTGCAATACCTGCGGCATTGAGTGTTTTCTTCAGGTATTTACGGAGGTTGTAGTCCTCAACCAATGTATCGCCAAAAGCGCTGTCATTGACAAACCAACGTGAGTCCCAGTTTTTAATTATGCCCACACGCATACCGTGGGGATTAACCTTCTGGCCCATTATTTAACCTCCTTTAGATTTCGCGTTCTTTAAGAACGATTGTCATATGGCTTGTTCTCTTTAAAATGCGGTGCGCTCTGCCGTGATCCTTCGGACGAATTCTTTTAAGAGTAGGTCCGGGGCATACAAAGCACTCTGCAACGTAAAGGCGTGAAACATCCATATTATGATTGTTTTCGGCATTTGCTATAGCTGATGCTAAAAGCTTTTCCAAATACTCGCAAGCGGATTTAGGAGTAAACTTGAGAATAGCCATAGCTTTGTCGGCATCTTGATTACGGATTAAATCCATAACGATCTTCACCTTGCGGGGTGAGATACGGGCATATTTAAGTATAGCCCTTGCTTCCATAGTTAAACTCTCCTTTCAGCCGCTTACTTACCGCTGGTTTTAGAACCTGCGTGGCCTTTAAATGTTCTTGTCGGCGCAAATTCGCCGAGCTTATGACCGACCATATCCTCAGTAACGTAAACCGGAACATGTTTACGACCGTCATGAACCGCAAATGTGTGTCCGACGAAATCGGGGAATATGGTTGATGAGCGGCTCCAGGTTTTGAGTATGCGCTTTTCGCCGGCTGCATTCATTTCTTTGACTCTTTTAAGCAATACGGGTTGCACATAAGGGCCTTTTTTAACGCTTCTTCCCATGATCTAATCTCCTTTCGTCGTCTTATTTACGGCGCTTCACGATATACTTATCGGAAGCCTTGTTCTTTTGACGTGTTTTATAACCGAGGGTGGGCTTGCCCCACGGAGTAACAGGGCCCGGACGACCGATCGGGGATTTACCCTCACCGCCGCCGTGCGGGTGATCGCACGGGTTCATAACCGAACCGCGAACCGTAGGTCTCCAACCCATATGGCGCTTACGACCGGCTTTGCCGTAGTTCACGTTGGCATGCTCCGGATTGGAAACGGTGCCGATTGTCGCCATACATTTTGCGGGAACGTTGCGAAGCTCGCCCGAGGGCAAACGAAGCAGAGCCATACCGTTTTCCTTAGCCATAAGCTGTGCCATATTGCCGGCGGAACGGGCAAGCTGAGCGCCCTTGCCGGGGTAAAGCTCGATATTGTGAATAAATGTACCCACGGGAATGTTGTTGAGCGGCAAAGCGTTTCCGGGCTTAATATCGGCGTCCGGTCCGCTTACTATCGTGTCGCCGACCTTGAGCTCCTGCGGAGCTATGATATAGCGCTTTTCGCCGTCCTCATACTGTACGAGGGCGATAAATGCGGAACGGTTGGGATCGTATTCGAGAGTAAGAACGGTAGCGGGAACTCCGAAACGCTCTCTCTTAAAATCGATAATTCTGTATTTTCTGCGGTTGCCGCCGCCTCTGTGGCGAACGGTAATTCTGCCGTAGCTGTTTCTGCCGGCATTTTTCTTAATAGCTGTAAGCAAACTTCTTTCGGGCGCTACCTTTGAAAGCTCGGAATAATCCATCGTAGTCATATTGCGGCGACCGTTGGAAGTAGGCTTATAATGTTTTATAGCCATTTGAATTTCACTCTCCTATTTTGGCTTAGCGAAGCCGTAGGGCTTCATACATCACCGAAATCAGTGATAACCTCTGTAAAAATTACATCAGACCGTCGAAGAACTCGATCGACTTGGAATCGGGCTTTAAGGTTACTATAGCCTTTTTCCAGGAAGACGTATAGCCGCTGTAACGGCCCATACGCTTCATCTTGCCGCGAATGTTAACGGTGTTTACCTTTGCAACCTTTACCTTAAAAAGCTTTTCGACTGCGTCTGCAATCTCAATCTTGTTAGCGTCCTTAGCTACCTTAAAGGTGTATTTCTTGACGGCGATGCCGTACATACTCTTTTCGGTAATTACCGGAGCAATAATGATATCCTGTGCGATTTTCATTATGCATACACCTCCTCGATTTTAGCTGCGGCGTCCTTAACGATAATCAGCGTATCGGCGTTGATAATATCGTAAGGATTGATCGTATTTACCTGAGCGGATTTGGCTCCCGCAATATTTGCGATGCTCTTAACCGCAAAGGCGTTGTTATCACCGAGCACGATAAGCGCTTTTTTGCCGGCGCCTATCGCCTTTAAGCAATCGGCGACCGTTTTGGTCTTGTAAGCCTCGAGCTTTAATTCTTCAAGAACTATTAAATCGCCCGAAAGCACCTTATCCGACAGAGCGGACTTAAGCGCCAATCTCCTTACCTTTTTATTAAGGCTGTAAGAGTAATCGCGCGGCTTGGGTGCGTGAACAATACCGCCATGTCTCCATTGGGGCGCTCTCGTAGAGCCCTGTCTTGCATGGCCTGTACCCTTTTGTCTCCAGGGCTTTTTACCGCCGCCGGAAACCTCGGTACGAGTAAGAGTGGATTGTGTGCCCTGACGCTGATTTGCAAGGTAGTTTACAACCGCCATATGCATAACCGCGGCGTTAGGCGTAATTCCGAATACGGCGTCGCTTAATGTGATTTCACCGACATTATTGCCCGCCATATCAAGTACTGCAATATTAGGCATAATTCAAAACACTCCTTCCCTTAAGCTTTAACGCTGTCGAAAAGAACAACGATTCCGCCTTTGGGACCGGGAACGGCGCCCTTAACAGCAATAAGATTCTTTTCTGCGTCTACCTTAACTACACTCAGGTTCTGAACGGTTACGCGCTCATTACCGAGATGTCCTGCCATTTTTTTGCCCTTGAATACTCTTGAAGGGCTGGAGCAGGCGCCGAGCGAACCGCCGTGGCGGTGTACCGGACCTGTACCGTGCGACTCCTTAAGACGACCGAAGTTCCAGCGCTTAATGGTGCCGGCATAGCCTTTACCTTTGGAAGTGCCTCTTACGTCAACGGCGTCGCCTTCGGCAAAGACGTCTGCCTTGATGATATCGCCCACGTTCATGTTCGAGGTATCCTCAAAGCGGAACTCGCGAAGCACCTTTTTAGGCGCAACGTCGCCCTTTGCGAAATGGCCCTTAGCGGGCTTGTTTACCTTGGAAGCCTTAAGATCGCCGTAGCCGATCTGTACCGCTTCGTAGCCGTCGTTCTCGGTCGTTTTCTTCTGTGAGATAACACAGGGGCCTGCTTCGATTACAGTAACCGGAACAACGTTTCCGTTTGCGTCAAAAAGCTGAGTCATACCGAGCTTTTTGCCGACAATTCCTTTTTTCATAAAGTTTTCCTCCTTTGGTTATTGGTTGGTTTGCACCAACATGACCTCGCGTGTCGAACCGCAAACCTTAATATATAAATATTAAAGCTTGATTTCGATTTCGACACCGGCGGGGAGCTCAAGGCCCGTCAAAGCCTCAACCGTTTTGTTGGAAGGTCTTATAACGTCGATGAGTCTTTTGTGCGTCCGCATTTCGAACTGCTCGCGGCTGTCCTTATACTTGTGAACGGCACGCAGAATTGTTACGATCTCTTTTTCGGTAGGGAGCGGAACGGGCCCCGATACCCTTGCGCCTGTACGTTTAGCGGTTTCCACTATTTTTTCAGCGGACTGGTCTACAAGTGCATGGTCGTAACCTTTGATTCTGATACGGATTTTTTCTTTCACTGCCATGTGAGATTCGCCTCCTTAATTAGTTGGCGGGCAAAACTTACAACGCGCCGTGTGTTTCTTCACGGTACATTATAAAACCGGTACTGGCTGGGGTCACAGTCAATTCCGGACAGCGAATCGCTTCGCCGTTGCACATAAGGGTCGCAAGTTTCCCTTTTGTACTCCTGTTCTTTCGCCCGGTTTAAAATCGGACATACTCCGCGGAAATTTCCCCGTTCGTGACGGGCCACCTCCCGCATCAACGCATGTTTTGCGTGATTTTTTTAAAAACCACACCAAATGCCGCATTTTTACAGCGTGCTTATGTATAATAACACACTTGATTTGAAATTGCAAGCTTTTTTTCACAAATTTGCAAATTTTCGGTAAAAATCGGAAAACCGCGGCAAATAAACGCTGCCGCGGTCCTCGCACCGTATATAATATATAATGTATTACAATATAAATATATAGTTTTAAGCTTTTAAAAAATCAAGCCTTGCCCACCGAACCGAAAAGCTCCATTTTTTCCTTAACGGTAGCCTTTATTGCGGCGGTACCGTCCGCCAAAAGCTTACGCGGGTCGAAGCCCTTGCCCTGCAAGTCCTTACCCGCCTCGATATATTTACGGGTAGCGGCGGCAAAAGCCAGCTGACATTCGGTATTAACGTTGATTTTGGAAACGCCGAGCGAAATGGCCTTTTTGATCATATCATCGGGAATGCCCGTACCGCCGTGAAGCACCAACGGCATAGTGCCCGTAAGCTTTTGAATTTCGGCGAGGGTATCGAAGCTGAGCCCCGCCCAATTCTCGGGATATTTGCCATGGATGTTGCCTATACCGGCGGCAAGCATCGTAACGCCCAGATCGGCGATCATTTTGCATTCGTTGGGATCGGCAACCTCGCCGCCGCCGATAACGCCGTCTTCCTCACCGCCGATAGCGCCTACTTCCGCCTCGATGGAAAGGCCCTTTTCATTGCAAACGGCTACCAATTCCTTGGTTTTTTCGATATTTTCTTCAATAGGGTAATGCGAACCGTCAAACATTACGGAGGAGAAGCCTGCCTCGATACAGGCCTTTGCGCCCTCGTAGCTGCCGTGGTCGAGATGAAGGGCAACCGGAACGGTAATGCCGAGCTCGTTTATCATGCCCTTTACCATGCCTACGACCGTGGTGTAGCCGCACATATATTTGCCCGCGCCCTCCGACACGCCTAAAATCACAGGCGATTTAAGCTCCTCGGCGGTTTGAAGAATAGCCTTGGTCCATTCAAGGTTGTTGATGTTAAATTGGCCTACGGCGTATTTGCCGGCCTTTGCTTTGGTAAGCATTTCTTTTGCTGAAACTAACATACTGTAAGTTCCTCCGTCCGTAATATTTTTTGACCGCAAAGATCAAAATTCACAAGTACTATTTTATCATAAAAAGCGGTAGGTTGCATAGCTTTTTTTGAATATTTTTACTTTTTTGAAAAATTTCGGCACAAAAACCAAAATCTTTTATTTAAAGCGGGGGCAAATATAGCGATTTATGCCTAACGGCGCAAAGGCTTATTTCATAAATTCATACATTGCGCGGTAGCACATATAAATATCAAGCTTCGCGGTTGTTTCAAAGGGAGCGTGCATCGAAAGTACGGGTACGCCCAAATCCACAACGTCTACGCCCATATTCGCTATAAACATCGCAACCGTTCCGCCGCCGCCGAGGTCTACCCTGCCGAGCTCTCCGCTCTGCCAGATTATTCCGGCGTTATCGAGCATATTTCTGATCCGAGCCACGTATTCCGCCGATGCGTCCGAGGTGCCGGATTTTCCGCGCGCACCGGTATACTTTGTGACAACGACGCCGTAATTTAAGAAGGAGGCGTTTCTGCGCTCCATAACGTCCTGGAAGGTGGGATCGGTTCCGGCGTTAACGTCGGCGGACAGACATTTTGAATTTCTGAGAGCTACGGTACCGTCGCCGCCCTGCATTTCGGCAAGATCGCCTATAACGTACCGCAGAAAATCGGACTCGAGACCGGTATTTCCGACGGAGCCTATTTCTTCCTTGTCGGCGAGTATTGCAAGCGCGGTTTTTTCGGGAGCGTTAACCTCCATAATCGCGGTGAGCGCGGGATATGCGCAAACTCGATCGTCCTGACCGTAAGCGCCCACCATCGAGCGGTCGATACCGATATCGCAGGCCTTGACGGCGGGCACCAATTCGAGCTCCGCCGAGAGAAAATCCGATTCGGTAATGCCGTACTTTTCGTTAAATAATTTCAAAACGTTAAGCTTTACAAGCTCGCTGCCCTTATCCGACTTAAACGGATGACTTCCTATAAGCACGTTAAGCTCCTCGCCCTTGATGCCTTCGTTCAGAGTACGCTTTAACTGCTCCTGCGAAAGGTGAGGCAGCAGGTCGTTTATGACAAATTTCGGCTCGTCGTCGTTTTCGCCTATCGATACTTCCTTCACACTGCCGTCCTTAAGAGCAAAAACCCCGTGCAGCGCCAAAGGTATGGCGGTCCATTGATATTTCTTTATTCCGCCGTAATAATGGGTTTTAAAGAGGGCGAGCTCGATATCCTCGTAAAGCGGATTGGGCTTTAAATCGAGCCTCGGAGAGTCTATATGCGCCGCGGTTATGTTGACGCCGTTTTCCACGGGTTCTTTGCCTATTACCGCAAACGCCGCCGTCTTGCCGCGGTTGTTTATATAAACCCGGTCGCCGACATTGTACTTTTTATTGCGTTCGAATTTCACAAAACCGTTTTCTTCCGCCAATTTTACGGCGGTCTTTACGGCTTCGCGCTCGGTTTTTGCAGAATTTAAAAACGCCTTGTATTTTTCACAGTAAGCGTCGCATTCCGCCAGAGTTTTTTCGTCGGCAGCGAGTCTGCCGTTTTTACGCGTGTTAAAAAGCTTTTCCTTTAAAATTTCTGCATTTGTTTTTTCTTCTGACATATATATTCTCCTTTTCAAGTAATATTAAATTTTTCCCGTAATATGCGAGATTATTTTTTCAAATTCCGTAACAAAATTTCCTTCTTCGCCGTTGTTGTAAATTATATAATCGGCGTTTTGCCTGTAAAACTCATCGGTTTTTCCGGCGTTTATCCGCAGCATTGCCGCCTCCTTGTCGATGCCGTCGCGCGCGCAAATTCTCGCAAGCCGTATTTCCTTATCCGCCAAAACGGCTATTACGGCGTCGCAAAGGGTATTTACGCCGCTTTCAAACAGGGTTGGAGCGTCGAGCAAAACCCTCGGAGAATTAAGCTCGGCTTTGAGCGCCGTTACAATGTGCGGCAAAACGGTTTTGTTCAAAAGCTCGGTGTTTTCTTTGGTCGAAAAGGCGATTTCGGCAAGCGCTTTGCGATTTAATTCGCCGTCTTTATGCAAAATTCCGCCGCCGAAAACCGAAACCAACGCCTCGTAGCCCGCGGTGCCCTTTTCGGTTTCGGCGTGCGCCAATTTGTCGCAGTCTATAACCTTAAATCCGGCTTTTGCCGCGGTCAGCGCCGCCCTGCTTTTGCCGGCGCCGGTAGGACCGGTAAGACCTATAATCATACTCATAGCTTTATCACCTTAAACCCCGCCGCACGAATAAGGCGGTTATAGACCGCAAGCCCCACGCCTTTCTTTGACGGCGCGTGAATATACGCTTTATCCGCGCCCGAGCGGTCAACCTTGCGCAATACGGCGAAAAGCTCGTGCGCCAGGGTGCTCTCGTCGCTTTTTTTGCCGTATATGAGCTTGTGAATTTTTATACCGTCGCTCTCCTCAAAAAAGCATACCGCAACGGCGTTTTTTTGCCCGTTTACAAATTCCGCAAAGGCATCGCTTTCGCCCTCTACGAGAAAGCAGTCGGTTTTGGGGGCGTAATGCTTGTATTTCATACCCGGCGAAGCCACCCTTTCGTCATCGCGAGGCTTTGAAAGAACCGCCTTATCGACGGTAACGTCGGGGATTATTTCCCTTAACTGTTCGGGCGTTACCGCTCCCGGGCGTAAAATGCGGGGCGGCTCACAGCAAAAGGATATAACCGTGGATTCGACGCCGACGGCGCATTCTCCGTCATAGACTATAGCGTCAATTTTACCGTCGAGGTCGGCTTGCACATGCAAAGCCGTAGTAGGACTCGGGCTTCCCGAGGTATTGGCGGAAGGCGCCGCAAGCGGCAGGTCGGCTTTTTCTATAATATCGAGCGCGGTTTTGTGGTTCGGCATACGCACCGCCACCGTATCAAGTCCGGCGGAAACCGAGTCTGCCGTGTAACCGGTTCTTTTAAATATCATGGTAAGCGGACCCGGCCAGAATTTTTCGGCGCAGCGTATCGCGGACTCCGGTATATCGCAAGCCACCCTTTTAAGCATTTCCATATTTGAAATATGGACTATAAGCGGATTATCCTGCGGTCTGCCCTTGGCGGCAAATATTTTTTTTACCGCCTCTGCATCGCAGGCGGAGGCCGCAAGCCCGTATACCGTTTCGGTAGGTATTGCCGCCGTTCCGCCGTTTTTGAGAATTTCCGCCGCTCTTGCCACCGTGCCGGCGTAATTTTCCCTGTCGGTTTTAAGCTTTTCGGTAATCATAGCCGTAATTTACTCCTGCTCGGCTTCCAGAGCCTTTGCCCTGTAATGCGTGGTGAGCGAATCTATCACTTCGTCAAGGTCGCCGTTGAGTATCTGCTCAAGCTTGTAAAGCGTAAGTCCTATACGGTGGTCGGTGACCCTGCCCTGGGGATAGTTATAAGTGCGAATACGCTCACTGCGGTCGCCCGTTCCCACCTGAGACTTTCGGTCGGACGCAATAGCGGCGTCGTGCTCGCGGCGAGCCTCGTCCAAGAGGCGCGAACGCAGAATTTTAAGCGCCTTATCCTTATTTTTATATTGACTGCGCTCGTCCTGACACTCAACCACCGTGCCGGTGGGAATGTGGGTGACGCGTATCGCGGAGGAGGTCTTGTTTATATGCTGACCGCCCGCGCCGGATGAGCGGAAGGTATCTATTTTAAGGTCGGCGGGATTGATTTCGAGCTCAACGTCCTCCGCCTCGGGAAGCACCGCCACGGTTACGGTAGAGGTATGGATCCTGCCCTGCGTCTCGGTATCGGGCACACGCTGGACGCGGTGAACGCCGCTTTCGTACTTAAGGCGCGAATAAGCGCCCGAGCCCTCTATCATAAAGCTTATTTCCTTGTATCCTCCGAGCTCGGTTTCGTTAGCGTTTACAACCTCAATATTCCACCTGCGGCTTTCGGCGTACATGGTGTACATTCTGTAAAGCGAACCCGCGAAAAGCGCCGCTTCCTCGCCGCCGGCGCCGCCGCGTATCTCCACAATGACGTTTTTATCGTCGTTGGGATCCTTCGGCAGTAATAAAATTTTAAGCTCGTCGGAAAATGCGGCGATATCGGCTTTTGCCTCTTTAAGCTGTTCCTCCGCCAACTCTCTGAGCTCTTTGTCAAAGCCGGCGTCGGAGAGTATTTCCAAAGCCTCCGCCTCGGCGGCCTTTGCGGCGGTATACTCGCGATATTTTTCCACTATGGGAGTAAGCTCGCTGTGCTCCTTCATAAGCTTTTTAAATTGTTCGTTATCGGAAACGACCTGCGGTCTTGTGAGCTCGATTCCTATTTGTTCGTATCTGTTTACGACCGTTTCAAGTTTATCAAACATTAAATTCTCCGCTTTCCTGCTCGAATTTGATTATTTTTTTAAGGGATTTTTCCGCCTTGCTTCGCGGCACCATAATTTCCCTGCCGCAGCCGTCGCAAACGAGCTTAAAATCCATACCTATCCGGATTACCGTAAAAACGTCCGAACCGCAAGGATGCTTCTTTTTCATAACAAGCTTATCGTTTACCCGAATATCCAAAAAATCCCCTTCTTTTATCATAATATATTATTATATAACAATTTTAAAAACATGGCAAGTATTACTGCATAAAAAACGGGGAACCTACCGTTTGGTAAATTCCCGGTTTTTGGCGCGCTGAAGAAGATGTATCCGCTTCGCGTATACCGTCCTCGGCGACCGCTCGCTTGGCGAGCAGTACCCGCCTCACACTTCGTTGCTAAAAACAATCCACCGGATTGTTTTCTTAACGCGCCTCACTCTCTCAGAGTTCGAATCTTCTTCGAGACTTTACCCACATAAAAAAATGGGAACCTACCGTTTGGTAAATTCCCGGTTTTTGGCGCGCTGAAGAAGATTCGAACTCCCGACCTTCTGGTCCGTAGCCAGACGCTCTATCCAGCTGAGCTATCAGCGCAAAAAGCGGTTTTTTAAACCCGCCATAGTATAATATCACATTTATCGAATAAAATCAAGTGCAAATTTATATTTTTTTTAAACCCGCAACAATTTTTTGTGATTTTCCCGCAAATACAGGCTTACAGCCGACAAAAATCAGGCTTTTCGTCGGCTGCGGCTTTAATTATTTATACAAAGGCCCGTAAGCGGCGCAGGCGCGATAGTCCTGCCCCTCTTTGTCCATACCGAATGCGTTCCAGGCGGCGGGACGGAAAATATCCTTTTCGGGAACGTTATGCATGCAAACCGGAATTCTGAGCATTGAGCAAAGCGTTATAAGGTCTGCGCCGATATGTCCGTAAGATATTGCGCCGTGATTTGCGCCCCAATTATTCATAACGTCGTAAGCGGTTTTAAAGGGGCTTCCCTCCTTGCCGTCACAACGGGGAGTAAACCATGTGCACGGCCATGTCGGATTGGTGCGCTCCATAAGCGCGTCCGTAACCTCATCGGGAAGCGATACCGTCCAGCCCTCGGCTATCTGCAAAACGGGCCCCAAGCCTTTAATCAGGTTAAGTCTTATCATAGTCGCCGGCATTTCCGCTCTCGTTACAAAGTGGCTCGAAAATCCGCCGCCGCGGAAGTTATCGTGACCGGCTTCGCACCAAACGGTGGCGTCGGTCATTTTCTTTATATCCTCTTCGGTAACATTCCACCATTCCTTCATAACGTGGTTGCCGCGGTCGTCCACACATTCACCGCAGGCGTCAAGACATGCCGCGCCGGAATTGAGCAGATGAATAATACCGCCGTTTTCACGCGCCCTGCCCTCAAAATCATAACCGGTTACGCGTTTTACGGCTTCCGGCGACCAGAAGGTGCGAATATCGGCAAAAATCTGCGCGCGGTTGGTAAGCAGCTTCATAAACAGCATACCGATACCGTTAAGTACGTCGTTTTCGGTGGCAAACGTAATAGGCTCCTTTTTGCCGGTATAATCGAAAGACGAATTGAGCACGGCTTCGGGATAATCGCAGTTGGGCCAATGGTCGGTCCACTGCCGCTGCCCTTGAAATCCGCCCGCTATGGCGTTATGCCCCGACATTTCCTCCTCAAAGCCTGCCGGCAGATTTTTATTGCCGTTCATAAGGTCTTTGATTATGCAGTACATCTTGATCGTAAATTCCCATTGCTTCGCCTTTTCTTCGTCGGTAAATTTGATTCGTTTTTCCTTGCCGAGGAATTGCACCGTTTCGGGGTTATCGTCTCTCCCCTCCCTGCAATGCTCCTTGGTCCAGGCAAGCGCCTTTCGGTACTCCTCCTCGTTGTAAATTCCCTCTTCCATTCGGCGAAGAATTTCCACCTCGTCCACCGACTCAACGCGAAGCCCCAAATAATCCTCCATAAACGCATGGTCGACAATCGAGCCGCCTATTCCCATACATTGCGAGCCTATCTGCAAATAAGACTTGCCCCGCATGGTGGCGACGGCTACGGCGGCGCGTCCGAAACGCAGCAGCTTTTCCTTAACGTCGCAAGGTATATCGGTAACCTCGTCCGCGTCCTGAACCTCATGACCATAAATGCCGAATGCCGGCAAGCCCTTTTGAGCATGGGTTGCAAGCACCGAAGCCAAATAAACCGCGCCGGGCCTTTCGGTTCCGTTAAAGCCCCAAACGCCCTTTATCGTCATCGGATCCATGTCCATCGTTTCCGCTCCGTAGCACCAGCAGGGGGTTACGGTAAGAGTAATATCCACTCCGGCTTTTCTGAATTTTTCGGCGCAGGCGGCGGTTTCGGGAACTCTGCCTATCGTCGTATCGGCGATTATAACCTTTACGGGCTCGCCGTTCGAATATCTCAAATTTTGCTCAAACAGATTTTTTGCGGCGACCGCCATCGCCATCGTTTGATCCTCGAGACCTTCTCGAAGCTGCATAGGTCCTCTTCTGCCGTCTATTACCGGACGGATACCGATAACCGGATAATCTTCAACGTATCTGTTTTGTGCCATAATAAAACCCCCGTCTGTTTAATATAATATTTTATTTGTATTATATTATCTTTTATGTTATAATACTTGTATAAATTAGCAAAACAGTTGCATTATTTTATCTTTTTTGTAGGTGTGACATGAAATTCAACGCATACTTCGAAAATAAACAGCACGGTTCGGCGGATTTTCCGATAGCGCTTTACAGGGTGGACAAATATCATCCGCAATATACGATGCCCTTTCATTGGCATAACGAGCTCGAAATCGTAAGGGTATATTCCGGTTTGCTTGAGCTTTTTATAGACAATATTCCCTATAAGCTTTACCCCGGGGATATAGCCTTTATAAACTGCCGCAGTACCCACAGGGCGACTCCGCAAAATTGTCGATACGACTGTCTGGTTTGCGATATATCCATGTTAGTCAAAAAGAACAGCAGTGCTTTGGCGTCCTATATAAATCCGCTCATAAACGAGAGTCGAAGGATAAATTCCGTCCTTCAAAAGGAAAACTCGGTTCTTTACTATGCGGTGACCTCGCTTTTTACAAGCCTTGACGGCGCCTCCGAATATTACGAGCTTGGCACAATGTCGTCGCTTTTTTTGATGTTCGAACAGCTTTATAAGCGCGGCGATATACTTACCGTGGCAAAATTCGAAAAATCCACCGTCACCGCAAGCACCGTCGCCGGGCTTGCCGAGTGGATAGATAAAAATTATTCCGACAGAATAACCCTCAAAATCCTTTCGGAAAAATCGGGAATAACCCCGAATTACCTTTGCCGGATTTTTAAGGAATACACCGGAAAAACGCCCATTGAGTATATAAATTCGATTCGTATAGAAAACGTCTGCAGTGAAATAATTTGGAGCGACAAAAGCATAACCGCCGCCGCTATCGATAACGGATTTGACAACATAAGCTATTTTTGCAGGGTTTTTAAAAGCATTAAGGGAATTTCCGCAAAGGAATATATAAAACAAAATACCGAATTACAGTCGGTTTAAAAAAACACAGCCGCCGAAGGAGTGTGAAACGGCAGCTGTGTTTTATTTTTTGCCTCAGGATAACCCCTGCGGCAATATTTCATGGAATTAACAGGCAAAATCCTTTTAAACGGATTGCTTTTTTGGGTTAAATCCAACTTGCAGTTTTAAATTTTCGGATCATCCGAAAGATGTATGGAATCCCACAACACTGCGATCCGGATTGCCCGAGCCTCCGGTTACGGTGCCCGTTCCGCTGCATTCGGTCACATCTGTACTTCCGCTCTGCATACCGATTACGCCGCCTGCGATCGCATTTCCGGGATCGGCAGTTTCAACGGTAATGTCGCCTTTATTTTTGCAGGTAGTCAAATTCGAATTGCTGGCAGATCCGACAATGCCGCCGATAGCTCCGAGTATTGATGCAGGTACATCATTGCCTACAAATATATTCACAAGATTTGTGCATCCCGTGAAAGACGCCTTATAGGCAAATCCGCAAAGTCCGCCTATAGCCCAAGAGGTATCGCAAGGACCTACTTTATCCAATGAGATATCGCCGTCAATGGTCAGATTTTTAATTGTTCCCCCCTCAACTTCTCCGAATAATCCCGCCAGACCATGTTCATCCTCGGTAATTTTAAGACCGGAAATGGTATGCGAGCCGCCGTCAAAGGTTCCCTTAAAGGGCACACTGCGGTTACCGATAGGCGCCCAATTAGCCGTAGCCAAAGCGATGTCCTCATTCAAAGTAATCGTCTTACCCTCAAAGGTATTTCCGTTATAAACGAGTTCCTGCAACTTAAGAAGATCCGCTTCGGAAGCTACGGTAAACTCAGCCTTAGTGAGATCGGCAAACGCGGTCGACTCTTTCGGAGAGGCGTCGGTATCGTAATCGTTACCGAAGCTGTCGCTTTCGTCAACCATTTGAGTTGCAACAAGCTTGATTCCGAGTTCGATTTCGGGAGCAAAATTCTTATAATAGTTCGCCTCGTTACCTACAGTCTCCGGCATATAAACGACCAGCGCGATATAGTCGATATCGTCTTTGGCTTCGCTTGCTTTAATGCTTCCGGTAGCGGTATAATCCCTAAGCTTGCCGGCGGTAGCTTCCACAGCTTCGCGCGCCTCTGCACGTGTCTTATAGAAGTTTTCCTTATCGGTTGTAACAACGCCGAATTTCAGATAATCGGAAAGCAGAATATCATATTCGTGACTTCCGCCTTCATAAGATCTTCCTTTTCCGATTTTCTCGCTTGCTATATCGATAAGCAGCTTGTAGTTAAGCGAGAGACTTCCGACGTTGCTGATTTTGAGATATACGACCTGCGTATATCCCGGCTCCCAAAGAGCGGACTCCTCAAAAAGCGGCGTTTTTTCGGTAACGGGCTTCCATGAGCGAGTGCCATCTGCGCCAAGTACGGAATACTCCATCTCGACGTCGAGGTTTCCGGCGACAATTTTGTTATTGCCGCTCGTTACTGAATCGGTGAACCACGCGAAGGTGGAGCCGACGAGCATTGCAATACAAAGCAGCATGGACAGCATGCTCATAAGCAACGCTCTTTTGGTGGATTTTGTTTTTGTCATTGTGATTTTACCTCCTTAATTTTTATTTTGCCAATGACAATATGTAATCGGGTTCCGCCCCGAAAACACCGTTATAAAGCCGCGTGAGGCTACGGGATAAATTTTCTTATGTTTATAATTATTTAATTTCATCTCTGCTTCGCTATTAAGCAAAGTCGCGCAAACTTCCACCCACCTCGGCTCGCTCTGCGCAAAGCCTCCCTTGCCTAAAGGGAGGGAGACCAACGTTAGTTGGTGGTGGGATACTTAAGCTTGAAGTTTCATCTATGCTTTACTTTTTCTCTCCTTCCGTCTTTGCCTACGGCAAATCCACCTCCCCCGTCAGGTGGAGGCAAGGCGCTGTCGCGCAATGACGCGTACTTTGGAGCGTGGAGAGAAATTTGAAATTGTAGCTTGAAAAGGTAGCCGCAATCGGCTTTACAAGCTTTAGCAACAGTAAAAGTTATATTCTCGTGCCGAGAGGTAAAAGCTTGACCTGCCCTTGGCTCCATCTGACGAGGGAGCTGTCAGCGCAGCTGACTGAGGGAGAGAAAAGCTACAGACACGCTAAATTAAAATTCGTTATTCTTTATTTAATTTTGACGATCCGTAAGCCTCCCTTGCCTAAAGGGAGGGAGACCAACGTTAGTTGGTGGTGGGATACTTAAGCTTGAAGTTTCATCTATGCTTTACTTTTTCTCTCCCTCCGTCTTTGCCAGCGGCAAAGCCACCTCCCCCGTCAGGTGGAGGCAAAGGCGCGCGCAGGATAATTTTAAAATCATCTGCAAACTAAAGTATTTCTAAATTTGAAGCTTAAAAGCAGAATTTAGAGCATTAATCCTCGGCTCCATCTGATGAGGGAGCTGTCAGCGTAGCTGACTGAGGGAGAGAAAAGCTATAGATACGCCGAATTTAAACTTTTTAATCTTTCTTAAATTTCGGTGAATCAATGCCTCCATTGCCTAAAGGGAGGCATAACTTAGCGCAATCAAAGTGAACGTACGGGCGGATTTTCTTTTTTGTTTTGACTACATAATTTATATTATGTAGTCAAATAAGGCGCCCGGGGATAAAAAAGCGGAACGCGGGAGCAAAAAACGGTGGTTTTTGCGGAGGCGTTCCGAGGAATTTACGGATTTATTATGTGATTGTTTTGTAAATTTGTAAAAACAGGCGCGGAAATTAAGCCGGAAAAAAATTTGTTTTTTCGCCGGCTTGGTTTTTATGCAATAAATTTACAAAATTTTGAATTTTTTTGTAATTTTACTTGCAAAAGTTATATTGCTGTGATATAATCACCTATGTAATAAGTGCGACAGCATTTGGAGTTGACTACATAATATAAATTATGTAGTCAGCTTTTTTTGTACCCGTTCAAGCGCAAGACGGTGAAGATTGCCCGATTCGGCGGTATATATTCTCGTGGTGTCAATGCTTGTATGACCAAGTAAGTCCGCAAGACGTACTATGTCTTTTTCAACGGTATAAAAAAGACGTGCGAATAAATGACGCAGGTTATGAGGGAATACTTTGGATTCGGATACGTTCGCTTTTTTGCAAAGGGCTTTCATATCCCGCCAGATGTTGCTGCGGTTAAGCGGGTTTCCGTTTTTGGTTACGAATACGGGGCCGCTTTTTATACCCATTCGTTTTATATATTCAAGTAAACGTCTTTGTACGGGTTTGGGTATGAATATAACTCTTGTTTTGTTTTTACAGGTAACTACCGCTTTACCTTCCTTTACGGCTTCTACGGTGATATATTCCAATTCGCTTATACGAATACCCGTACCTGCTATAACGTCAAGTATATAATAAAGCCTTGTACCTTCCGCCGCTTTAAGTAAACGGTTATATTCTTCTTTGCTTAACTCTCTGTCTTCCTCCAAGAACATATGTTTTTGTACTTTAATAAGCTGTACGCATAAATTTTCGAGCCCCAAGAACTTTAAAAATTGATTCAATGCCGCAAGCATAGAATTTATACTCGACGACGCGTAATTGTTTTTTAAATAATCCTTATACTCCGAAATCTTTTCGCTCGTAAGGGAATTTATAAAGGACTTATTCCGAGATACCTTAGACAAAAACCTAAAAAACACCCGCACATCGTGCAGATA
>CANQGK010000006.1 GCA_947623175.1 uncultured Clostridia bacterium
TATGGTAAGACCGTGCGACAAAGCGGGCGCGGACGTCGTTCCACGCAAAACGCATTGTAATCTGATTGCATTGACTAACGGCAAATTACAAAGGGCGCGGAGTCGCCTTTTTTGGGAAATGAGGTACATATGAAAAATTACGATATTGCGGCATACGTCTGGCCGGCGTTTACGGGGGATGAACCGCGCACACGCATCTTTTGGCCGGAGGGCATAGGCGAATGGCAGACCGTTAAAAACGAAATACGCGATTATCCGCAGTTCAGCCAAAAACGAAAGCCGTTATGGGGCTATGTGAACGAGGCGGATCCCGCCGTAATGGAGGCGCAAATCGACGCGGCTGCCGACCATGGCGTAAATGTGTTTATTTACGATTGGTATTGGTATGACGGGCGGCCCTTTTTGGAGCAATGCCTGAACGACGGTTTTTTAAAAGCCAAAAATAATCATCGAATGCGCTTTTATCTGATGTGGGCAAATCATGATGCGAATTACTGTTGGGACGTGCGCAACGCGGCGGAGGAATGCGGCGATACGGTCATTTGGCGCGGCGCACAGGACGAAAAGCAGTTTGATATCATTTGCGACCGCTTGATAAGCAATTATTTTTGCCATCCGCAATATTACCGCATAGACGGCAAACCGGTTTTTCAAATTTATGATATCGACAATCTGATAAACGGACTCGGCGGCGTCGAAAAAACGGCTCAAAAATTACGGGAGTTTCGCCGCAAATGCGAACAGGCGGGGCTTGGCGGACTTTATCTGCTCGTTACGCAATGGGGCGACGTCAAGCATAATTTAAGCGGCGTAGACAGCGGCGCGCATACGATAGATACAGCCGGCTTGGCGGCGCGCTTGGGATTTGACGGCGCCACCAATTATCAATACTGTCATTTTGTCGCCGTAAACCGTGATTATAACGAAACTACCGATGACGCCGAGAAAATGTGGCGGGAGTTTTATGACCGCTATAACGGAAAATATTTTCCGCATATTTCGGTAGGCTGGGACAACAATCCGCGTTACCGAAAATTCCGCATAGATATTGTGCGAAACAACACGCCGGAAAATTTTGAAAAGGCGCTTTACAGGATCAAGCATTTTGTGGATACCCATGAAACGGACGCGCCGCTTATCACCGTAAACAGTTGGAACGAATGGACCGAAACAAGTTATCTGGAGCCGGATTATGAAAACGGCTACGGATATTTAGAGGCTATACGGAATGTTTTCTGCCGTACCGAGGAGGAGTTCTTGTGAATATTGTAACGACCACCTGCGTATATCCGTCGGAAATTCCCGAGGAGGAACGCTTGACGCGTCTTGCCGACATAGGCTTTACCTGCCTCGATTTGGCGCTCGACTGTCTTACACCCGATCACCCCTTGCTCGGGGAGCGTTGGCGGGATTGGCTTTCGGGTTTACGGGAAAAGGCGGAAAATCGGGGCGTTCGCTATACCCATTCGCACGCATGGGGCAACTGCGGCGCCGTCGGACTCAACATAACCCGCTGTTTTGAGGCCTGCGCTTTTTTAAAAATCCCGTATACGGTAGTTCATCCTATTCATCAAAAACCCGACGGCAGTTTTTTCACCGAAAAGGATGAGTTTATAGAGGTCAACGCCCGCGCGGTTCGGTATATACTAAAGTTAGCGGAGGAATACGGTGTGACGGCGCTGGTCGAAAACATTTTGTGGGCGCAATCCGCCGAGCTTGACGCGATCACCGGGCTTGTTGACGCGGTCGATTCGCCGTTTTTCGGTTGGTGCTTTGATACGGGGCATATCAATTGCCTGCATAAAGAGATATCGTCGCTTCGTACGGTATCTCGGGCGCCGCTTTCGCTGCATATTCATGATAATTACGGTAAAAGCGGTCCTTTCGGGAAGGACGCGCATTTACTGCCGGGCGACGGCACCGTCGATTGGAAGGAATTTTTAGACATTCTGCATAAGATCGATTATAAGGGGGATCTTGTGCTGGAGGCTCATCATCAATCGATCGAGGCGCCCGACGATCGGCGCGACGCTATTTTAAGCGAGCTGTTTTCCCGCTCGCAAAAAATGCGTGCGTATTATTTAGGCGAAACCGATAAGCTGTTCTGAATTTTCCGAGGTTTTACGGGAAAGGCGACAGAAGAAAATACGGACTGTGGGTGAAGGACATGAAAAAGCAACTATTTTTTGACGACGGCGGATTGTTTGCTTCCGAAAACGTCGAACGAAAATACGGAAAACCCGTATTGACGGAAACGTATAATGACGGCGTTTCGAGCAGCGATCATGCCACGGGATATGTTTTTCGTTTGGATAACGGGCTTTACCGTATGCTGTATTACGCACGCGGCAAGGATTTTGCGGGGGGAAAGCTTTTTTCCGCCGTCAGCGATGATGGTCTGCATTTCAAGCCGGAGGCCCTGTTCGATCCCGCGCGCGACGAAAAAGCGTATCCGCATGAGATAATGTCTTTAAAAGACGGTCAAGAGATAGCCTTCGTCTATGAGGATAAATATTGTGAGGATCAAAACGAACGGTATAAATTGCTGATGTCAATGTTTGACGGGAGCCTAAGCTTGGCGGATCCCATATATACCTCGCCCGATTTGATCAATTGGCGTCAAAAGGAGGGCGTGGTATGGGGCGGCGGCGCCGAGCCGCTTGCAAGCGTTTTTTACAATAGGCATAAACAGACTCATACCATTATAGAACGACCGTTTTGGGGAGTTCGTTACGCAGGGTACAGCGAGACAAAGGATTGGCAAAATTTTACCGAATACCAGCCCTGCCTGCGGGTGGATTCGGCGGATGAACCGCTCAGCGAAATTTACGGTATGTTCGCTTTTGAATACGATGGCATGTACATCGGTCTTCCGCACATGTACAGGGGATTAAAAAGCGAGCTTAACGCCAAGTTTTTTAACGGTGTGATCGATACGCAGCTTGCCTATTCGTATGACGGAAGATATTGGCAGCGAAGCCTGCGGCAGCCCTTTTTAAGCGGTCTGTGGGAAGACTGTGAACCGCAGTATAAATTGTTGTGGTGCTTCGGTATTCAAAGGAATACGGGCGGCGATTTATATTTATACGCATCCGCCTCCGAATTGGAGCACGGACCGGCCTTTCACCAACCGGGAACCGGCAAAATGCTCATCTACCGTTTGCGGCAAGACGGATTTATCTCCCTTGCAAGTCGAAATAAAGCGGAGCCGTCGGTCGTCGCCACGCGTGAAAAAATATGGCACGGAGGAGAGCCGCATTTTAATTTGAAGGCGAAAAACGCCACGGTGGCGGTATATACCACCGAAGAAACCGAAGACGTCGGGGGAAACGCGCTCGCCTTTTCTCGTTTGATCGAAGGCATGGGACATGAAGACTGTCTGCCCTTCGGCGGCGACAGTACCGATTGGTCGCCGATTTACAAAACAGGGAAAAAGGTCGATGACCTAAAGGGAAAAACGCTGGTGCTGGAGCTTCGCTTCCTCGACGGAGAAGTATTCTCGATCGCGGGGGAATATACCGACGTTTACAATACGCAGGCGGCGCGATACAGAAAATTCGGCGTCATGCCGACGTAAGATGCATATTGACTTTCGATTTCGGGTATGATATAATATGACTGATTTAGAAAACAATTCTAAATCAGTCGGAGGCGCTTATGAAATACATCAACCGAAAAATCGAAAGCAAATTGACCGAATCGTCGAAATCCTTTAAGGCGGTTTTGCTTACCGGCGCCCGCCAGGTGGGCAAATCCACGGTTTTGAAAAACCGTTTTCCGGATTATAAATACGTTTCCTTGGACGATCCGTTCCTCGAGGATCAGGCGAAAAGCAACGGCGGGATGTTCTTGACCTTGAACCGGCCGCCCGTGACGATCGACGAGGTACAGCGCGCTCCCGAACTGTTCCGACATATCAAAATCGCCTGTGACGAGTCGGATCGGCGGGGGCTTTTCCTGCTTTCTGGTTCCCAGCAATTCAAATTGATGCAGGACGCGTCGGACTCTCTTTCCGGACGAGTCTGCATTGTCGAGCTTTCGGGGCTTTCCCTGCGGGAGATTATGGGGGATCCCTTTAACGAGCGCTTCGTACCGACGCCTGAGTATATCATGGAACGTTCCAAAACCGCAAAGCCGCCCCAAAACATCTGGGAGATCATCCATCGGGGCTCCTATCCCGAATTGCAGGACGAGCAGGTCGGGTGGTCGGACTTTTACGCAAGCTATGTCAAGACCTATTTGGAGCGCGACGTCAGGGAGTTGTCCGCCGTGCATGATCTTGACATATTTCGCCGGTTTATGATCTCCGCCGCCGCGCGGACGGGAGAGGTTTTGAATTATTCGAATATAGCAAACGAAGTCGGCAAGGACGTCACGACAATCAAAAATTGGATCTCCATTCTCGAAACATCCGGCATTATTTATCTGTTGGAGCCTTATACCGCATCGGTGCTGAATCGCGCGATCAAAACGCCCAAGCTATATTTCCGTGATACCGGCCTTGCGAGTTATCTGACAAGGTGGCTCACGCCCGAAGCGCTGGCTTACGGAGCGATGAGCGGGCATATGTTTGAAACCTTCGTAATTTCCGAAATTCTAAAATCCTTTTCAAATGCCGGTATCGATTACCGGTATTGCGTCTCGTATTATCGGGGCAAGGACAAGAAAAAACAGGTTCGAAACGGAGAGCAAATCTTCACCGAATCCGAGATTGATTTTATCATAGAGGAAAACGGGATTCTTTATCCCGTTGAGATAAAGCAGAGCAGCAAGGTAAGCGCCGACGAAACGAGCGCCTTTACCGTCTTGGATAAAATCCCGGATAAGAAGCGCGGGACGGGAGCCGTCGTGTGTATGTGCCCCCAACCCGGCGCTTTGCGGGATAATATTTTGCAAATCCCCGTGTGGTATATCTGACGGTTAGATAAAATCGATACGCCGCACGGCAGAAAAAATTTAAGAAATGATCCGACCGTCTTTTGTAAATCTCGGGCGATTAGGTTCGAAGCTTTAGGCGGGTTAAAGTTTTTGCGCTTCTGTTTGGATTTTGGCGGTGAGGGGGCCTGCGTACAGGGTGACGGTTGCTTCCTCGACTTCAAAAATCTCGTTTACCGAGTAAACCTTAAGTTCATCATAGCTTAGTGTAAAAGTCACGGTCTTCGTTTCATGGGCGTAAATTTCGATCTTTCGGAAGCCCTTTAATTCTTTCACACGGCGTCTTACGCTATTGCCCGAACCGTGAATATACAGCATGACCGTCTCTTTTCCGGGGCGGTCGGAGACGTTTTCCACCGTTACGTCGACCTCAAATCTATTTACGCCTGTTTTACGTACTTCCATACTCTTATATTGAAACTCGGAATAGGACAGTCCGTATCCGAAAGGATAAAGAATTCTTTCCACAGTATCGCTGTATGTATTGACCGTCCATCCGTTGCCGGAGCTGTAATCCGCATCGGCAAGCCGATTGTAATATGCCGGAAGACATGTGGCGGCAGTCGGAACAGACACCGAAAGCTTTCCGGAAGGGTTGACCTTTCCGGTGAGAATATCGCAGATAGCCTCGGCGCCCTCTATTCCGGGATACCAGACTGCCAGCACCGCGTCCGCCGCCGCGTTTGCCCGGGTGATTTCATATGGGCGCCCCTGCATAAGCAGTACAATGACGGGTTTTCCGGTTTCCTTCAAACGCTCGATAAGCTCGGTCTGATTGCCCGGGAGCTTTATATCCGATACGTCGACGCCTTCGCCGCAGTCAAGGAAGCGGTTTGTGCGCCTTACCGCTCCGGTGTTCGGATCATAGTCGACGTTATCGATAAGCTTTGCGGTACTGCCGCCCGCGGTCACGACCACTACGTCGCTTTCCGCGGCGATTTTCAGCGCATTGTCAAAATCGTCGTATGCGCCGCAAAAATCCCAGCCGTTTGAGAAAGAAACCGAGGCAAATTGCCGCTCAAGCGCTTTGCGAACGGTGCAGGCGTCATCCTGATTTTGATAGGCGGAATAATCGCCCAGCTGATAGTAGATGTTGTCGGCATGGGCGCCGATAAGGGCGATTTTCATATCCTTTGATAAAGGCAGAACGCCGTTGTTTTTTAAGAGTACCGCCGATTCCGCCGCCGCTTCGTATGCCAAGCTTTTTTGCTCGCCGCTTTTTAAGTAGGTCTCGAGAGCGCCGTTATCCTCCAAATAAGGGTTATCAAACAGACCGATCTCGTATTTCTTTTCAAGTATTCTTGTGACCGCCGCGTCAATAAGCGATTCATCGATATAGCCCTTTTTACAGGCTTCTTCCAAACACAAATATGCGCCGTCCGTATCTGCCAAGCTCAAATCCACACCGGCTCGCAGAACGGCGGCGCTTCCTTTTTCCATGTCATAGCCCATCTGATTTATCGCGCGCTGTACGCCGAAACCGTCCGATAATACAATACCCTCAAAGCCCAACTCTTCGCGCAGAACGGTACGCAGCAGATAACCGTTCATATGCCCGGGTATGCCGTCGATCACGTTGTATGCCGCCATAAATACGTCGGCGCCCGCTTTGACCGCTTTTTCCGCCGGCGGGAGGTGAATATCATGCAGCTCGCGGTGACCGATGCTGACTTCGCCCACGTTAATGCCGCCGAATCCGTCGCCGGTCGCGCAGTAATGCTTACAGCAAATCAAGCGCCCCTCGGATTTATAGCCCGTTACGCCCTTTTCGGCAAACTGCGACGCAAGGTAAGGGTCCTCCGAAAAAAATTCCTCCGTACGCCCCCATCGCGGATCCCGCGCCATATCGAGCATGGTGGTAAATGCCATGTGATTTGCCGACAGCCTCATTTCCTTGCCTATCGTTTTCATTATTTTTCGGTACAATTCGGGATTAAAGGTACAGCCGATGCCGAGGTTTGTCGGGAACATGACGCTTCCGAGCGCCTGGATACCGTGATTTGCTTCCACCTCGATCAAGACGGGAATTTGCAGGCGGGAATGCTCCAAAACCCGTTTTTGCAAAGCGTTGGCGACCTTCACCCGGTGCCGCGGCTCGATTCCGGTGTTCCAATCATGCTTTGTAAAGGCGTCTGCGCGCAGAATATTACTGATAGCCCCCATAGGGCCGTATTGCTCTGTAAAATCGTCCAATTCTTTCGAAAACGTAAATTCCTCTCCGCTGCGCTCAAAACAACGATACCCGGCTACCTTTTGGCATAGCTGGGCAACTTTTTCTCTAAGCGTCATCTTTGCAAGCATTTGTTTGGCAAAAATCGTATATTTACTCATTTTCTTTTCCTCCGAAGCTTTTATGAATCTGCGTTGCAGTAATATATTTTTTTTCTATTTATCGATATTTTTCGAAAATTTTTCCTTGTATCCCTTTGGGGACAAACCCGTTAATTTTTTGAAATAACGGCTGAAATAGTAAGGATCGCCAAAGCCCACTATCTGTGAAATTTGATTTATGCCGAGATCGGTATTGGTTATAAGATTTTTGGCGTGGTTTATCCGAAGCTTCAGCTTATAATTAAGGGGTGAAGTGCCCGTAGCCTGCTTAAAGCATCTTAAAAAATGGGGAAGGCTCAGTCCGCATTTGTAAGCGTAATCCCGGTTGGAGGAATTGTCGGAAAAGTTGACTTTGATATCGTCTATTATTTCATCTATTTTGGAAAAATTGTTATTGGTAAGATATTTGAATTGAGCTATCTTTGCAAGCAGACTGTAAAGCTCGGCGCACATAATATCGTGTGAAAACAGGTGCGGCGCATTGATTTCGTTCATGATTTTTTTGATGGTTTTCGGAATAGAGATGGACATATCCGTAAGATGCAGTATCTTTACGTCATGAATACAAAGCCTTTTCATCAGCTTTTCCGCTTCGGTGCCGTCGAAGTGGATCCAATAAACAATAGCTTCATCCTTTTTGGTATAGTAATATTTTTGCTTTTCATACGGTCGGTAAATGATAATATCATCGGTTTGGGCGGTATATCCCCGATCGCCTATCGTATAAGTAATGGAGTTTTTGCAGTTTTTTATATAAATAAGCTGATAATTCGGCGTTCCGTTCGGACGGTAGGAAAGTCCTCCCGTTTCGCTCTCGGTTTCGAGCGACAGATATCCGGCGCCTATTACGTCCATGGGAACGTCCGTAATAGGGGTGAAGAGATCCCTTTTTTTATTATAAGCGGCGATAAACATAAATTCGCCTCCCGATTCGTTATGTTATGGCAATGCAATCATATTACAATGCGTTTTGCGTGGAACGACGTCCGCGCCCGCTTTGTCCGCACGGTCTTACCATACGACAGTATGCTCTCAACCGTGCTTCGCGCGGAACACGAACGGCGTTCTCACGCAAAATCTTCGACCCGAGTCGGAGCGGATTTTTTCGTCCGGCAAGGAAGAGGACGCGGGAATATTGTCGTATTTCAAGGACGATGACACAGGCGGCGGAGAAATCCGACCGCCTCGGGCGCATTGTAATCTGATTGCATTGCTATACGATAAGGATATAATATTTCTGCCGCCTTGTCAAGTCGAAAAGATACTTTTCTCTCAATATTAAATTTTTGTTCGGGTATTTGTTTCGGTTTTGCGGGCGAAATTTGCACAAACTATCGGCACACTATTGGTATAATTGATGAAAAATAGCTTTAAACGGTAAATTGTGTATGTGAATAATGGTGCGTTAGCGAAGAGTTTTGAGAAAATTTTGTAAAAATCTCGCAAAATGCCGAAATGATACTTTTGTTCATTTTATTTAATTGTTTTTATACATTTACAATACAACCGCCTTATAATAAAATATAAAAAGGAAAATTTAAAACTTTATCGGAGGAGTTTTTTATGAAAATGTTTGGAAAGTATTTGAGGATTTTGTTAAGCGTCCTTTTATGCCTTGCGATGATTTTTGCCGTGTCCGCCTGCAAAAACGGCAAGGAGACGTCGGAACCCGAAATTTTATACGGTGACGAGACCGACGACGGATTCGGCGACGGCGATACGGACGGAGACGTTATAACCTCTACGACTACCACGTCCTCAAAGACCGGCAGCGCCAATACACAAACCTACGATGACGGCCTTGTAAACAAAAACAAGATAAACGAAAGCGCGAAAACCGACTTCCTTTCAAGCGTTCCCAAGAAGCTTTCCGGTACGGAGGTCTCCATTCTCATATGGTGGCCCGAGTTTGATTACGAGGTAAAGAAGATGGAGCGCTTTACCAAGGCTACCGGCATTAAGGTAAAGTTCGTTTATGCCGACCAAAGCTCGTATATGCAGAAACTTTCATCCTTAAAGCTTCAGAAGAATTTACCGGATATCGCCTGTATCATGTCGGATCAATATCCGAACGCGATCATTCAGGATTATTTCCAGCCCGTAGACAACAGCAAGCTCAGCATGAATAAAAACACCTTCGATTTGGCGTCGATGGATAAGCTTAAATGGAACGGCAAGCGGTACGGCGCCGTTATAAAGGGCAACTCGCATATTAACTTCGGAATTATGCTTTACAATGCCGATCTGTTCAAAAAGTACGGCGTTACCGATCCGCATACCCTTTGGCAGAAGAAAAATTGGAATTGGGGTACGCTCATAAGCACCGCTCAGCAAATTCAGCAAAAATCGGGAGTTACCGCGCTTTCGACCGAGTATCACGCTTACCGTTTATCCCAAAGCTCCGGCGAAGATGCGGTAGTCTTCCAAAACGGCAAGCTTGTCAACAACACCGGCAGTGAAAATTACCGCGATGCATACAAGCTTATTTACAACCTCAGCAACAACGGTCAATACAAGGTCATGGATATGGGGCTCAACCGCGACGGATTTATGGAAGGCAAATGCGCAATGTTCTTGGAGGATTCATGGTCATTGCAGAGCGGCGAACGGTATGAGGATCTGCCCTTTACGTTGGGATTTGCGCCGGTTCCCTGTAAAAAAGGCGTCAACGTTGCGCCATGCGATATGCAGCTTTGGGGCTTTCCGGTAGGCGCCAAAAATACCGAGGCGGCGGCGTATGCGCTCGAATATTGGCTCTCTCCGCAGTTTGACGAAAAGGGTCATACCACTTGGGTAAACGAGTCGGCGGCGGCTATGCTTGACTATCTCTGGGATCAGTCTAAGGTATTTAAGCTCAGCACGGGCGTTATCGAGTACGGCGGAGACTATGATTGGTTTAGCTACAACCAGCAGTGCGCATTAAACGGTAATGATATAAGCTCTACTATGGACAGATGGTCGAACGTTATTACCGAAAATCTCAGAAAACTATACTTAAATTGATTTAAAGGGACGAGAAACTTATGAACTTTTCTCGAAAAATATTAATTCCCGTATTCGCCTGTATTACGGCGGCAGTTATATCGGCGGTTTCCTTGGCGGAAGATACGATTTTTAATATTGCCTGTTATTCCGGACAAAGCGTCTCTGCCGAAAGCCGGGATACTACCGTGGCGCACGGTATAACCCGTAAAGCCGACGGTTCGTTTGATTTTTCGGTAAACGGCGTTACATACAAAAACGAATACGAGCGTATTTTAGCCGAGGACGGATTTATTTACGGTATAGACTATAACAAATTCGGCACATACGCGCAGTATTCGCAGGGTATAGGCGATAACGTTATAACCGGCAGAAAGTCGGTTTATAAGGCCGAATACGTTGAACGTTCTTTATACAATCTTAAAGCGCTGGGCTTTACCGCCATAAATCCCTGGATTTTGGCGGGCGGCTCCGGCTTTACCTACGACGAAAACGGTTTGGTCACGGGAATAGGGGACAGATTTGTCGAAGATTTAAGAAATCTTATGGAATCCTGCCGCAGAGTCGGTATGGACGTCGTGCCCACAATATTGGTTCACGGTTGGGGTCATCTCTTTAACTACGAATACAACGGACTTTCTCCTTATGAAATAAGACTTAAATACTTCCGTTATTATTACGATGATGCGGCGCGCGAAGCCTACGTCGATAACGGCGTAAGCAAGGTTTGCGGGATTTTAAGCGAATATCAGGATATTATTCCTATCGTCAACCTCACGGTAGAAAACGGTACGCTCACAAACGACACGGAAAACGGCATGCTCTACGCCGAGGACGGTGTTTCCTGGAAGGATTTTGCATCCCTTTTAAACCTTTTGCACGATACCTCTAAAAAGTATATGCCCGATATACCCACGAGCGTTGAAGACGTGGGCTGGGATATCAACGGCTTTAAGTATAACGATCTTAAGGTTGATATTATCGGTTACAATTACTACAGCGTTAAGGGAACCCCGAATCTCGAAACCCGATTTCAACAGCGCCCGGCATACCTCGGAGAGCTTAATGTAGGCGAATCCGAAAACGTTAACCAATATTCCGACGAGGTGCTGAATGCCGCGCGCGTTCGGCACTACCGCAGCGCGGTGGAGGGCGGATATTTAGGCGCTTTCTTTTTCTGCGTTCACACTATGGCTCCCGGCAGAAACAGCAACCTTTTTGCCGAATACCGTACGGATGATTATTCGCTTTTACAGGACTATGCGCTCGACCTTTCGTACACGATAACCGACCTTAAAAACGAATACAAGGGTATAAAGCCTATAATGGACAAACCCGTCATGCTTTATAATTTCGATTCCGATACCAACTATTGGATAGGCGGCCGCGGCGTCGACTATTTTACGCTCGAACGCAGCGATAACGGCGGTAAGTGGCATGTTATAGCCGACAATATCGATTCTATGGATAATTCTATGGACAACGGCCTTATCACCTATACGGACGATACCCGCATAGCGGGGGTTAAGTACCGTTACCGCGTCATTGCCGTAGATTACGACGGTAATAAAATGACCTCCGATCCGACGAATGAAAACGAGGTTTACGTGCCGACCGAAATGTTTGTCGACGCGAACGGAAACTATGCCGGCGGCTTTGAGGACGGGGAATACAAGGCGACTTATGACGACGATCATCTGTCCGAAAACAGCAACGGCTGGTACGTTTATAACGACGATAGAGGCAATCCGAATAACTGCGGCCGGTTTACCGCGGAGGAAGCCCACAGCGGCAAATATTCCTTTAAGGTAGATTACGAAAACGGCATAGGTACTGCGGGTCAATACACGACCTTTATGGTTTATAACCTTAAATTAGAGCCATCAAGAACCTATCATTTCGGTATGTGGTATAAGACAAAGCGCGGTTCGATTTCCATTACCGTGCGCCCCGTAGGCAGTACGGATAACCTTTGCTATACGGGACTTACCAACACCGAAGAGGATGATACCGAATGGCATTATACGGAGGTCGATTTTAATTCACCGGATGACGGATTGGTGCGCGTCGTTATAATGAACAGCTCTAAGACCGTTACCGATACGAGGTTTTATATCGACGATATGACAATCACCGAATTCAGATAACAGAAAGGGAGTAAATTATGCTTAAAATATTTAAAAACAATTTAAGCCGCGCGGTTTCTGTTATATTGATGTTGGTGATAATATCGGCGTCAATTCCGTTTTTCTCCGCAATAACCACCAAAGGCGAACGCGCAGAGTACGGCTATATTACCGGCGGAAGCTTTGAAACGGATGTGTTTTGGGCGGACGGCAGAGTAAAGTCCGCCGAAGCCTTTGACGGCGACTATATAGTAAAGGGGCAAAGCGACAGCGCCTACGTTTATTCGAAAAGCGTTTCACTCGAAAAAAAGGTCAACTATACCTTCCGATTTTGGTATCGCAACCCGACTGCCGACTCGAACGATAAAGTCGCCGTGTTTTATAACTTAAACGGCAGTTACAGGCGCATTAAAAGCGTAGAACTCGAAAAAGCCGAGGAATGGACCTTAGGTTCCTTCGTATTTACGCATTCCGCCTATTCCGATTTTTATTTCGGAGTTCAGGGAAGCGACGTTGAGATAGACGCCGTATCCATTCCGGAAACAAGCGCGAAAAGCGCCAAAAACATCCTGTCAAACGGTTCCTTTGAAAATGAGGAGGAAAAAAGCTGGAATACTGTCGGAGACGGCGAGGTGGTATTAAAGGGCAACGGAGTCGACGGCTTCGTTGCGGCGCAGTTGCCGAGCGGCAAGGACAGCGGAATATACTTCGATTTTCCAACCGAAAAGGAAACATATTATACCGTCACCTTCAAATACAAGGGCTCGGGCGCCGACGCTTCCTGGGCGATAGCCCGTGTGCGCGATGAAATCGGCAAAAATGATATTATCGGCGAGAAGCACAGCCTCGAAGTTTCGGAGGATTGGAAAACCGAAAGCTATACCTTTTCTTCGATGTACCGAACCGAGCACCGTTTAATTATCCTGACGGGGGAGGGCGGCGAGCTTACCGTAGACGGCGTATGCGTAAGCCTTGACGATACCGACAATCTCATTATAAACGGCGGATTTGAGGACGGTTTCAACAATTGGAAGAAAAATACGGGCAGTCAAACGATCGTTTCGGCTCCCGTAAACAGCGGTGAAAAAGCCTTAAAACAGCCGACCGCGAAATACAGCAAGGTATGGCAGGCGGTAGACGTTGAGCCGAATACACGCTATCAGATATCCTTTGCTTATACCTTTTCGACCGAAAGCGCGGCAACGAGCTGGCTGCACTGGTCGGTATGCGACGCAAGCGGCGATTCGCAAAGCGGCTTTAGCCCCGCTATTAATGCGACGGATAACGGCTATATCGCGGGCGAGTCGCATGTCATAAACGATCCCAATTGGAATAACTTCGTTTTTACGCTGGACAGCGGCAGTTATACCCGAATTGCGATCGCTTTCCAGACCGCATCCTCCAATCCGGCTTATTTTGACGACGTTGTAATAAAGAAGGTAAACGTTCCGGCTAAAACGGAGTCTATTCTGAAAAATCCCGGCTTTGAATCCGGCACTGCCGATTGGCAGCAGACGACCGACTCCGTGGTATACACAAAGGGCAGCGTCGCAAGCTCGGGCACGGGCTCGCTTACGATGACGGATCATACCTATTATCCCAAGATCCACCAAGCTTTTAAGGTCGAAAAGGGCGAAAGATATATCGCCATATTCAGCTCCTACGGACAAATGGGTTCTTCCAGGTGGGCGGTGACCAAGGCGTTCGACGCCGACGGCGCGCCTTTAGTGACCGTCGAACCCTCCAACGCCGGGTCCGGGTATATTACCGGCGGAAATATCGGCTCCTCGGAGAATTGGAAAACGGTAATAAGCGATATATTCACTCCCGCCGAGGACGATACCTACCGTATTACCTTTCAGGCGCACGACTGCAAAAAAGATTCGGCGTTTATAGACGACGTTATCATATTTAAAATAAACGACGCTGGCTCAAAGCTTATAAACGGCGACTTTAGTCTGGGTGAAATCGCCTGGGCGTTTGATTCCGAGTATTTCGAGTTTACTGACGAAAACTACGGCGTCGACGGTTACGGCATGAACGTTTTGGCGGGCAATCACAAAACCTTGAGCCAAAGCTTTAAAACCGAGAAAAATACGAATTACGAGATCTCCTTTTATTATAAGGGCGAATTTGATGAAGAAATGTCGGCATACTGCATTTCAAAGGATAATACCTTTGATTTTGAATCGGCGGTTACGAAAGGCGTTCTGCAAAACTCCGACACATGGAGAAAGCATTCGTTTGTTGTAAACAGCGGAAATTACACCTCGCTTTATCTGATTTTCCAGACCATGAACGATTCGCAATATTATATTGACGATATAAAGGTTTTGCAGACCGACAAGGCTGCCGATACCTTGGGCGATCAAACGAGGGCGTATTTTGTCGATTATCATAACGCTACCCCGTATAATGATTACCCTTATATAACCGATGCGGCAAACAACCTTTTTGCGGACGGCGGTTTCGAAAAGGGTACGAGCTTCGTCGGCGACGGCAGTGAGATACGTTCCGATTCGACGGCATTTAAGGGAGACAATTATCTTCACTTTGAAGCCGGCAGTACGGAAAATGCAGCTTATATAACCCTGCCGCTTAAGAAGAATACCACATATTATGCCACCCTGTTTACAAGATATCCCGAAACCGACGGCGCCAAATTCGGAAACAGCCATATTTCTTTCGGATTTGCCGATCCCGATACCGAGGACTTTATTTTGACTTCGAATCCCGATTCGGAAACGGGCAGGATGTATACCGAGACAACACAGTGTTCACCTGCGGCGGCGGACAACGAATGGCATATTATAAGCTTCAGTATTAAGTCTAACGACGCTCAATCCCTTAAATTCTTAATAAGAGGTACCAACGATACCATAGATATAGACGAGCTTTATATTTTCGAAGAAAAGGACGCCGTAAAGTACGTCTCCGATTTTGAGAAAAAAGCGGACGTTACGATAACCGACTTGAACCCAAAGTTATTGGGTACGAAAACGGCAGACGATAATCTGGTAGGCGACTTTGATTTCGAAAACGGCTATAAGTATTGGACGGTTACCGACAGTACGCTTTTGGGTACCGCTCAAAACGACGGGGATCTTAATGCCGTCAACAGCAGACACAGCATTCAGAAAAATGCGCTCTTGTACGAGAGCACAAAGCGTTATCCCAATAAAATTTACTATATTCGTTGGATAGACGTAGAGCCGAATACCGAATACACCTTTTCCGCCAAATGCGCGCTTACGAAAACCGGCGGCGGCGCGGTAGGTATCATAAGCGGTTACAGATCCGACGGTTATTCCGACGTTACCGAGAATATGAAGCTGCCGACGGTAATAAAGAGGTTCACCTTCGGCAACGAAAACTTTATCGATAACTGCGATTGGCAGAGCTTCGGCGTTTCCTTTAATACCAACGATCGCAACCGCGTCGGAATAATGGTATATGACGGCGGCGGCACGGCTTATTTTGACGATTTTCGGCTTTTTAAAACGGCTGACGCCGCAAAGCTTACGGAACCCGTAAGCACTTTCCCGAAAACGCTTGCCGCGTCAAAGAAAGCATATAAGCTTTCGGGCGGACTTTTAACGGGGGTAGATAAAAATACCGCGATAAAAACCCTGCTCGGCGGCCTTAAAAATTCGAAATATATCCGAGTTTTTGCGGCGGACGGCAGCGAAATAACCGATTTCGGCGGTTATATCGGTACGGGAATGCAGGTACGGCTTATGGACGGCCCGGTTATCAAGGACAGGGCAACCGTCATAATCTACGGCGACGTAACCGGCGACGGAAAGGCGGACGGCAAGGATTCTACCGCGATATTAAAGCATTTGTCCGAAACCGAATTGCTTACGGGAAATTATCTTAAGGCGGCGGACGTCGACCGCGACGGCAAGGTCACGGTATATGACAGCCGGCTTTCGTCAAAATCCGCCAAAACGGGCAGCGCGTCCTTCCGTGTGGAGGGCCCGACAAGCTTTGCCGTAGGCGATGAAATAAGGGTGGTCCTCGTTTGCGATACCGATAATATCACTGCATTAAACGGCAGAATAACCCTCACGTCGGGGCTTATATTCCTTGACGCAAAGGCCGACAAAAAGGGAAGCGAATTTTACTTTACCGAACAGGATAAGGATATCGTATTTTCCTTTGCGCCGGGAAGCGGCAAATTAAAGAAGGGCGAAACGGTCGTTACCTTTACTTTGCAGGTGGGCAATATCGCGCGATACAGCGACGCCGCGGTTACCCTCTCGGATACCTTTGCCACTACGGGCAAGGATCTTTTAAAGGCGGATTCCTATCGCTGGACAAACGTAACCGTAAAGGGCGAAGAAGAGGATAATTCCGAGATTATCATAACCGAGGAGACCACCGAAACGCTTCTAAGCACAAGACTTTCGCTGCTTAAGCTTGACGAAGCGGAAATATCCCCCGAATTTGATCCCGAAATCAAGGAGTATACCGCGACTGTGCCTTACAAAATCGACAAGGTTACGGTCACCGCCGTTCCCGAATACGAAAACGCGGTCGTCACCGTGGGAGACTCCAATCTCGAATACGTGGGCAACAATATCGTTAAAGTATTGGTCGAAACCGAAAACGGCGGCAGAAGAACCTACAAAATCACGGTAAAACGCGAAGCCCCCGAAAAGAAGGCGACGGCAGACAGCGGTTTGCCGCTTTGGGCGATTACGGCGATTATTGCGGGTGCGATACTGCTGCTTGCGGTAATTGCCGCGGTCGTCATAATTTTAATAAAACGCAAGAAGAAAACGGCGTAAAGGCTTAAATTTATATTCTGTTCAAAAGGAGGCAGCTTATGAAAAGACGGATAATTTCCTTCTCGGCGGCATTGTTGTTATCCCTGTCGGGCATAACCGTATCTGCCGCGCCCGTATCCGAAACCGAAACCGCAAAGCCGGATATTTCCGATATAGGCTTAAGCGCTGCCTTCGATGGATATACCGCATATTTATCGGAATTTGAAGCTTTTAAAAATGCGAATGCCCCGATCGATTTAGGCGTTCCCGCTCAAACGGACGACAGTTTTGTCTTTAAAGTTACGGTACCCGAAAACGCTTGGTATATGCCGGTGCTTACCTACGGTACGATAGCGGGCAACGGGAACGACGTCGAGCTTTCGTTGAGGGTGGACGGCAAATCACCCTACGAGCAAGCGGAAAACTTCTTGGTTTACAGGGTATGGAAGAATAATACCGATGAATTTTCCGCAAATTCGGACGGCGACGAATTCTCTCCCGAGCAGGAGGAGATATTCGTAAGCAGTACCGCAAAGCTATATGACAGCGAGGGATTTGTGACCAAGCCGCTTTGCCTGGCGCTGAGCAAAGGCGAGCATTCGATTACGATCTCTTTGGAGGAAGAACCGGCAAAAATCGAAAAATTGGTTTTAGCCGTTCCCGAAACGCTTCCCACCTATAAGGAATACGCCGCAAAATACAAAAATTCTCGGAATTATACCGGAAAAGAAATCGTTTTGGAGGGCGAAAAGGCGACCGCCAAAAGCCAAAAAAGCTTTGTGCCTTTGGCAGACCGCAACAGCGCCGAGGTATCGCCCGCGGATCCCTTTAATAAAAGGATCAATTATATCGGCGGCACGAATTGGAATCGGCTCGGCGGGTCTATCGGCTGGAGCTTTGAGGCGCCGTCCGACGGTTGGTACAAGCTCGGCTTTCATTACAGGCAGAACTATTTACAGGAGGGCATTTCTTACAGAAGATTGTCCATAGACGGCGAAATACCTTTCGGCGAAGCCGAAGCGATAGCCTTCCCTTATAAGAGCGGCTGGCAGTATTTTACGCTCGCAGACGAAAACGGCAAAGAAATGCCTATTTATCTTTCAAAGGGAGAGCATACCGTAACCTTGACCGTTACTTTGGGCGAGCTTGCGGAGTATGCCTCGGAGCTTAAGGACATTACCGATATTTTGGGTACGCTTTACCGCAAAATCGTAAAAATCACGGGCGAATCCCCCGACGCCAACCGCGATTATGATTTGTTCGCCGCGATCCCGGAGCTTAATGACGAGCTGCCCGACGTTGCCGAAAGGCTCGAAAAAATGGCGGTTTTAAGCGAAGAAATATCCGGAGCGAAGGGCGGTTCCAACGCCCAGATCATGCGCAAAGCCGCCGTTACGATAAATCAGATGCTTAAAGTAAAGTTTGAGGCGCATACAAAGCTTTCTGCCTTTTACGATAATTATTCATCCCTTTGCTCCTGGCTTTACGAAATGCAGAATATGGCGCTCGATATCGACACCGTATTGTTGACACAGCCCGGTAAAGATTTTCAAAAGGGAAATATCGGATTTTTCGACAAAACGGTTTTTTCCGTAAAAAGACTGCTCGCCTCTTACGCGGACGATTATGAACGGGATAAAACCGATCGCGAATCGTTGGTTTTATGGCTTAATTGGGGACGCGACCAGATAACCTTGCTCGAAAATTTGGTTTCCAATGATTTTACCCCCAAAACGGGAATAGACGTCGATATTAAAATTACGGCAACTACCCTGGTACAGGCGGGACTTGCGGGGAAGGGCCCCGATTTTCAGCTGAACGTTGCAAGAACCGATCCGCTCAACTACGCCATGCGAGGTCTCCTTTACGATTTGACCGAATTTTCGGATTACCGAGAAATAGTAAAACGTTTCAGCAAGACCGCCGGCGTACCCTACGAGTACAAAGGCGGAGTATACGGGCTTCCGAGTACCGAAACCTTTAATATGCTCTTTATAAGAACCGATATATTTGAGGAATTGGGGCTCGAAATTCCCAAAACGTGGGATGAATTTATAAATGCCGCCAAGGTAATAACCCTTAATAACATGAATTGCGGTATGACTACCGACGGATTTATGTTTATGACGCAAATGGGAGTGGCGCCCTATAATGAGGATCGTACCGCCACAAACCTGACGTCGGCGGGAGCGGTGGAAGCCTATACCTTTATGACCGACTTTTTCACAAAATACAAATTCCCGAAAACCTACAGCTTTTTCAACCGCTTCAGAACGGGGCTTATGCCGATGGCGATAGCCTCCTATGCCGAAAATGCCACTTTGAGAGCGGCGGCGCCCGAAATCAACGGCAAATGGCGCATGGTAGAAATTCCCGGCTTTAAAAACGAGGACGACAGTATTTCCAACGCGGTAAACGGCACCGGAACCGCTAACGTAATACTCGATTGGTCGGACAAAAAGGATAAGGCTTGGGAATTTTTAAAATGGTGGACGTCGGACGATATTCAGTACCGATTTTCAACCAATATCGAATCGATTTTAGGCGCTTCGGGAAGATACGAGTCGGCAAATCTCAATGCGGTTTACAGACTCGGATGGGATAAAGCTACGCTTAAAGCCTTGCAAAATCAATTTGACAAGGTGCAGAATTTACCCGAGGTTCCCGGCAGCTATTATGTGTCGCGGTCGGTTCAGCAGGTATTTTGGAACGTTGTAAACAACGGGCAAAACGTAGAGGATATGCTCGAAAAATGGATTCCCGAGGCGGACGACGAAATTCGCCGTAAAACGCGGGAATACGCAAGCGCTAAGTAACGGCAATAAAACGAAGCCGGATCAAATTTAGGCAGGGAAGGAGCGACTTTAGGTGAAAAAAACTAAGGGGATCAGCAAATGGAGCACGGGCGATAAAATCACACTTTCGCTTATGATGCTGCCTTTTTTGGCGGTATTTGTCCTGTTTATGATCGTGCCGGTTATTTCTTCCCTCGTACTCAGCTTTACAGAGTACGATATGATAAACGCTCCCAAATTCTCGGGCCTTAAAAATTATTTCAGAATGTTTATAGAAGACAAGGTATTTATGATAGCCATAAAAAATACCCTCATGTTTGCCGTGGTTACGGGGCCCGTAGGGTTTATGCTGTCGTTTATGCTTGCCTGGATGATAAACGAATTGAGTCCGACCGTCAGAACGGTACTCTCCTTTTTGTTTTATTCTCCGGCGCTCATGGGAAACGTTTATTTTATATGGCAGGTAATGTTCAGCGGCGACAGCTACGGTTACGTAAACAGTCTGCTGTTGTCCTTGAACGTTATTTCCGAACCGATACAATGGTTCAATGACGCCCGTTACGCTATGACGCTTGTAATAATCGTCCAATTGTGGATGAGCATGGGCGTCTCCTTCCTTGCCAATATTTCGGGTCTGCAAAACGTGGACGTCGCGCTTTACGAGGCGGGCGCGATAGACGGTATCAGAAACCGTTGGCAGGAATTGTGGTACATAACGATGCCTTCTATGAGTAATATTTTGCTTTTCAGCGCGGTTATGCAAATACAGTCATCCTTCTCTGTAAGCACTATCGCTACCACGCTTACGGGTTTTCCAAGCGTCAATTACTCCACTCATACGATAGTTACGCATTTAAGCGACGTTTCGAGCACTCGCTTTGAAATGGGATATGCGGCGGCGCTTTCGGTATTTTTGTTTGCGTTAATGGCAGTAACCCGCATAGTTATCGGCAAATTGATCGATTCGACGGGAAAGTGAGAGGGAGCGCATGAAAAAACAAACGGCTCGATATAAGCGTTTTACCCGTTCTCGCTTCGGAAACGCGGTTTATTCGATTATTTTGATATTAGCGGGGCTTTTTACGATAATTCCGCTTATCTATTCGGTTGTGACCTCGTTTAAGCCCTTGGATGAATTGCTTGCCTTTCCGCCGAGGTTTTTCGTGGTAAGACCTACCTTTAAGAATTATATCGCATTACCCGAGCTGCTCTCGAATTTAGAGGTGCCCTTAAGCCGATACGTTATGAACACCCTGTTCGTGACTGTTTCGATCACGGTATTGCAGGTATTGGTTTCCTCAATGGCGGCGTTCGTTACGTGTCAGGTCAAAAACAGGTGGACGAAGCTGTTTTTTATGCTCGTTCAGTTTGCGCTTCTTTATAACGGCACGACGCTTGCGGTACCGCAGTATTTGATTTTCGCGAAAATCGGTATCATCGATACCTATTGGGCGTATATACTGCCGGCTTTGGCGAGCACGATGGGCGTATTTTTAATAAAACAGTTTATGGAATCAAACGTTCCCGAGGTGCTTATCGAGGCGGCGAGAATAGACGGCGCGGGCGCGGGCAGAATTTTTTGGCGGCTCGTAATGCCCCTCTCCAAGCCCGCATGGCTTACCCTTACGCTTTTCAGCTTTCAATCTGCCTGGACCGCTACGGGCGGCAATCTTATCTTTTCCGAAAGTCTCAAAACTCTGCCGAGCGTTATGGGCTCGGTAGTGTCAAGCGGCCTTGCGCGTTCGGGCTCCGCCATGGCGGTTACAGTGCTTATGATGATCCCGCCGGTGCTTATTTATATGGCTACACAGTCAAACGTGCTTGAAACCATGAGCAGCGCCGGAATTAAGGATTAGGGGTGGAAGATATGAAGAGCAAAAAAACAATATCCCGACTCCTATCGTTAATACTTTCGGCGGCGTTTATATTCGGCGGCGCAATTACCGTCAAAGCCGAATCAATTGAGGATATACCCTACACGACCTATACCTATTGGGAGGGCTATGCCAACAAGACCGCGGTAAAAACCAAGGCTACGCATAAAACGGCGGGCATTATAGAAGGAAATCTTTTGGGTATAGGCGAATTTACCGAGCTTCAGCATTTGGCTTGCTTTAACGGACTTTTATATGTCCTTGACAGCGGCAACGGACGAATAGTTATCCTTGACGAAAATTATAAGGTAAAAGAACAAATTTCGAATTTAAGCTATAAGGGTGAAAAAATAAGCTTTACGGGCGCCAAGGGATTGTTTGTCGACGAGAGCGGGCTTTATATCGCGGATACGCTTAACAAACGGCTGCTTTGCACCAAAAACGGCGAGATATTTAAAATCATTACAAAGCCCGAGGACGCCTCCGTACCCGAAACCTTTGATTTTGCTCCGACGAAGCTTGTAAGAGACAGCAACGGATATATTTATCTTTTGTGCCAGGGCTCTTATTACGGTATGATGGTCTTTTCGGATACTTATGAGTTTTTCGGCTTTTTCGGCGCGAATAACGTTACGACCTCCTTTTCAAACGCGATTAAAAACTTTATAACCTCGCTTTTCGAAACCGAAGAAAAGCATAACGCCTCGGTAAAACAGCTTCCCTTTTCCCTTATCGATATTTGTATCGACAGCGAAGGCTTCGTTTCGGGTCTTACGGGGAATACCAGCGGGCAGATACGCAGATTCGGGCTTTCGGGAACGAATATCCTTGTAAAAAATTCCGCTTTTTCGAGCAATACCTCGAACGGCTTTAATTTTGCGGATTATCCCGTGGCGTTTACCAATATGCTTTCCAAATACCGCACCTCCTTAAAAAGCGCCTTTTGCGCTTTGACCGCCGACCAAAACGGCTACTATTACGCGGTGGACGGTACGCATGGCAGAATATTTATCTACGACGTCGCCTGCAACGTGATATCCGTATTCGGCGGAGGCAAGCAAAAAGGCGAGCAGGCGGGCACCTTCGTCTCTCCGAGCAGTATATGCGTTTTCGGGGACGATTTGCTGGTATCCGATTTCTCTACGGGCAAGATAACGCGCTTTAATATCACCGAATACGGCAAAATGTTAATGACTGCAGAAAGCCTCACCGTAAAAAGCAAATATGAGGACGCAAAGCCTTATTGGGAACAGATAAACGCCGAGGATAAAAACTGTCAATTGGCGTACAGAGGTCTTGCGAAGGCGGCATTAAAGGAAAAGGATTATAAGACGGCGTTGGCTTATGCAAAAACCGGTCTTGACCGCGAGACCTACGCCTTGGCGTTTACGGAGGTAAGAGATAAATTTATTTCCGATAATTTTTGGTGGATATCCCTGCTCGTCTTAGGTTTTGCGGCGGCATTGGTCGTATTTGTAATACAAAGCCGAAAGCATAATCTCATACTTATAAAAAACGCAAAGCTGAGAGTGGCTTTGAGAACGCCGATACATCCGTTCGAAAGCTTACAGGATATCAAATCGAAGAATATGGGATCTTTGGCGGTGGCAACGTCGCTTATGTTACTCTTTTACGTCGCTACCGTACTTACCGATTTAGCCGGCGGTTTCAGCTTCAAAATCACCGACCTTTCAAACTTTAACGCGATACTGCCGCTTATAGGCACGGTGGGGCTCGTACTTCTTTGGACGGCGGCAAATTGGCTCGTCTGCATCCTGTTTGAGGGCAAGGGCAAAATCAAGGAAATATACTGCGCGACCTGTTATTCGTTGATCCCGCTTATCATTTACAATTTCGCCTATATCATCCTTTCCAACGTTTTGATACCTTCGTCAAATTCGCCCTTTGAGCTGCTCGGCAACATATGTTATTTGTTTACCGCCGTTTTACTGCTGCTTAGCATAACCGTGATCCACGATTTTAGCTTCTTTAAGGCGATAGGCGCCGCAATCGCTGTTTTGCTCGGCATGGCGATAGTAGCATTTGTACTTTTCTCGATGCTTACGCTTTGGCAGGATATTTTAGGCTTTATACTGAGCGTATTCAACGAAGTTACACTGAGATAGGGGAGGAAACACGCCGTGAAACGAATTTTAGCTTTATTATCGGCAGTCGTGTTATCCGTCCTGTCTCTTTGCGGCTGCGGAAAAAAAGAAAATCTCAATTTACTCAAAGCTTATAAGCTGCCCGAAAGCGTTTCGAGCGTAAAGTCGGGAATTGTCGCCGAAAACGATAATTTGGAGCTTACGTGGGATTTGGATCGACTTTGCGTAATCGTAAAGAATAAGCAAAGCGGCGATATATGGTCGACGATACCCTACGATTTTTATGCTTCGGGCAAAACTGCCGACGCTTACAAGGCGGACGGTATTTGCTCGGCTATCCGCGTCACCTATCTCGACGCAAAAAACAAGACCGAGAATGAGATCAACACAAACTCGGATTTGTCTTACATCAACGCTCAAAAATCCGATACGGGTATAAGGCTCACCTATTATTTTGACAAGGCGAATATATCCGTTCCCATAACCTTTATTTTAGAGGACGACTGCCTTTCGGTATCCGTGGAAAACGCCCTTATGACCGAGGGCGAAAATAAAATTCTGCGCGTATCGCTTCTGCCGTTTTTTGTGTCGGCGGTAAATGATGAGCGTTCCTATCTTTTCGCCCCTTCGGGCAGCGGCGCGCTGATGTATACCGACGATACTCAAAGGCAGGCGCGAAAATATACCGAGCAGGTCTACGGCAAGGACGCGTCGGCGCAAACGATTTATGAGGATACCGAAACCGAAAGTATAAGAATGCCGGTATTCGGCGCCAAATCCGAGGACAAGGGAATTTTTGCGATTATTGCCGCGGGCGCGGAAACCGCCGAGATATCCGCCGTGGTGGGGGACGCTCAGTACGGTTTTTCGGGAATTTACCCGACCTTTTATATGCGCGGCAGCGCTTCTTCGCTGGTAAAGGGCTCCGCGAATACCAATAACGACATTACGAAATATTCCGAGGACGTCGTAAAGCTTTCCAAATGTACGGTCAAATATTATTTACTCGGCAAGGAGAATAACGACTATAACGGAATGGCGGAATGTTACCGCGATTATTTGGAGAAAAACAGCGAATTAAAGCAAAGCAAGACTTACGCCGACGCGATTATTACCATGCTCGGCGGAATAGAAGAACGCAAGCTGTTTTTAGGCGTTCCGTATCATACTCTGTCGTCCGTTACGAATTTTACGGAAGCTCAAAATATACTTTCGGATATTCTTAAAAATACCGATTCAAAGCTTGCGGTCAATCTGAAAGGATTCGGCTCGTCGGGACTCGATTACGGCGAGGCGGGCGGCGGCTTTGCTCCCGATAAGGCCTTCGGCGGTATTAAGGGACTTAAAACCTTAAGCGGCTGGGCGGAAAAAAATAAAACGAATCTGTTTTTTAATTTGGATACGGTCTTTTTGACCGAATCGGCTTCGAATTTCAAGGTTCGCGGCGCCGCCGTTTCGGCAAACGACGTACGCGCCCGCTATTGCGATTATAACATCGTCACCCGCGAGCAGTCCGATACCGTTTTTGCCTATCTAACAAACCGACTTACCCTTGCAAAATCGGCGTCCGTTATTGCCGAGAGCATAAACAAATCGGGTGTAAAGGGAGCGGGACTTTCAACTCTTACGAGCGTCGCTTATTCCGATTATGCGTCGCCCGACTATTACTGTAAGGCGCATATGTCGGACGACGTAACGAATATATTAAATTCCCTTGCCAAAAAGGGCATAAGCACCTTGGGGGAGAAAGCGAACGGCTATGCCGCGGGGCTTTTGGACTACGTTTACCACGCGCCGGTATCTTCTTCAAAATATTATGCTTTGGATGAGGATATCCCCTTTTACCAAATGGTATTCGGGGGCTTTGCAACCCTTTCGGGCGAGCCTGTAAATCTTTCGAGCGAGCCGAGAACCGCTTTTTTGGAAACCGCGGCGACCGGCAGTGCGCTTAGCTTTTCGCTTTGCAATAACTATAACGATACCATATTCAAATCTCCGCACAGCGCGGTTGCAATGAGCGTTTACGCGGGTATAAGCGATACGGTTAACGGATATATCAATGAGCTGAAACCGCTTTTGGCTAAGCTTCGAGGCGCGAGGCTTATCTCCTATACAAAAGAAGGCGAGCTTTCCGTATCAAGGTTTGATAACGGCGTTACGGTGATCGTAAATTACGGCGAAAAGGATATCGAAACCGAGCTCGGCAGGGTAAAATCAATGGATTTCATATTTGGGAGAGAGGCGTAAGGAATGAAATCGATAAGGAAAAACCGCTCTATCGAAAGCAGGCACAGCCGAAACGGTTTTCTGTTCATACTGCCGTGGCTTATCGGCGTTTGCCTTTTCTTCATAAGACCGCTGATACAGACAATAGCCTTCTCTTTTACAAAGGTTTCGGTAGACCTCGGCGGCTTTCATATGAAATTCGCGGGGTTTGACAATTACAAATACGCGCTTTTTGAATCTCCCGAGTATCTCAACAATTTGTTGGACAGCCTTACGGAGTTTTCGTATCAGATACCGATCATCCTGATTTTAAGCTTTATCGTCGCGGTGGTGCTCAATTCCGAATTTCGGGGCAGAAGCTTTTTTCGTTCTCTCTATTTTATACCGGTAATTATCATAAACAGCGTCGTTATGCAGTTTTTGGGGAACAGCTCGTCGGTGGAGAGTTTAAGCGGCGCGGCGCAAAGCGCCTATCTTAACGGACTTATCGATTTTGAGAGTATTTTTCTGCAAATGGGGATCCCCGCCGAAACGACAAATCTTATTTTCGGATATGTAAATCAGATATTCGATCTCGTATGGCAGTGCGGCGTGCAGATCGTGCTCTTTATTTCGGGGCTTCAGTCCATACCCGAACAGCTTTATGAGGTATCAAAGGTCGAAGGCGCCTCCAAATGGGAGGAATTTTGGTATATTACCGTGCCTATGCTCGGTACTTCATTGGTGCTTGTGGTCGTGTATACCGTGGTTGAATTTTGCGTCAGCACAAACAATAAGGTCATAATGCAGGCGTATAAGGTATTGCTCGATCAACAGATATACGATATCAGTTCCGCAATGCTCTGGCTTTATTTTGCGGTCGTGGGCGGTATTACGGCGATTTTGTTCGTAATATTCCACCGCACCTGCTTAAGGCGCTGGCAATAAGGGGGAAATCGGTATGAAAAAAATTGAAATTACTCCGAGAACCCGCTATCGGCTCAAACGCAAAACCGCCGACGTTATCGTTTCGGTTATGCGTTACGCATTTCTTATAGCGATAGGATACGTTGTGCTGATACAGCTTATCTATATGTGCAGTTATGCTTTCAGAGTGCCCGACGAGGTAAACGACGCGAGCGTCGTTTGGGTGCCGAAAAGCTTTACCTTGGCGAATTTCAAGGTAGCCTTGGAGGCTCTCGATTATTTTAAAGCTTTCTTTAATACGGTGACCGTTCAGATACTCAGCGGACTTATAGAGGTCTTTACCTGTTCCGTCGCGGCATACGGCTTTGCAAGATACAGCTTTAAGGGCAAAAAAATACTTTTTGCTGTAGTTATTCTTATGATTTTGGTTCCGCCGCAGATGACGGCGGTGTCCATGTCGCTCGATTACGCTTATTTCGATCTGTTCGGAATATTAAACGGAATAGGGAAGCTGATAGGTCGCGATATCAGACCTAATCTTTTAAATTCCGGCATGGTTTTCTGGCTGCCGTCGCTTTTCGGTGTGGGACTGCGCTCGGGGCTCTTCATATTCATTTATCATCAATTTTTCAAGGGGCTTCCGAAGGAGCTCGAAGAAGCGGCTTATATCGACGGCGCGAATGCCTTTACTACCTTCATGCGGGTGGTTTTACCCTCGTCGGGAGTAGCCTTTTTAACGGTTACGATTTTCTCGGTGGTTTGGCATTGGAACGACTATTATCTGTCCATTCTTTATCTGAATGATAATCAGCCGCTTTCGGTTTCGCTTTCAAAATTGGCGTCAAGCATTTACAATATGTCCGGTTACGGCAGTGATTCGCTTACCTACAGTATGGCGGCGTGTATTTTATATATATTGCCCGTAATTATACTCTATCTTTTGCTCCAGCGTAAATTTATTGCAAGCATCGACCGTGTCGGTATTGTAGGCTGATACTTGCAATCGATGATATGACAACCTTTTGAAAGGAGGCTTATTCACATATTTTCTGTTATAAAGCCCGCATTGATTATAAAAATTATAAAAACGGAGGTAAACAAAATGAAAAAAACATTCAAAAAGCTTTTGGGGCTGCTGCTTGCAATTGCCATGATGCTTTCGTTGGTAATCGTACCGCTGTCGGCTTATGCCGAACAAAACGTCGTAAAAGGCAGATATACCGTTCAAGAGTGGAAATTCAACGATGAATACTCTGCTCAATATCTGAATGCGGATAAAGTGACCTTCTTAAACGGCGACGAAATTGCGATAGCCAATAAATCCTATCACGACAACCAAATCGCGCCGACTGCCCGCACGATCAAAGACGGTGTTCTGAGAGTAGACGTTAAAACAGCGTCAAATCCCACAAGCAGTAATCCGTATTATTCAACCACAAACCTTGCTTTTAGGTTGGACAGAACCTTAAAGTCGGGGCAGGAGTATACCCTTAATCTCGGCATATACAGCCCCGATAAACTCTGGTCAAACAAAACTTGGATCATGTACAGCGATAAGGCCTCTTTGACTACGGTCGAGTTTACGCCTTATATCGCGAATAAACTCGGTCCGAGTGTTGACAGCGCCAATAACTTCGGCTGCGGCGAAGGCGGCCCCGCAAAACAACTTGTGGTAGAGCAAATAGGTCAACTTCCGACGGAAAATATCGTTCACGGCTTTAAATTTACACCCTCGGAAGATATTGAGGCAGGCAATTACATAAGAGTGGCGCTTAATACAAGAAACAAAGATGCAAATACCAAGACGTTTTACGTTACGAGCCTTGCTCTTGAAAGCGACGGCGCAGTTCCGTCCGATTTATTGAAAAAGGATTCCGACGGCAGCTTTAAGCTTCAGTCTTGGGATTTTGATTTGCCTTTTTCCGACGCCGGATTAGCCGGTAAGGACTATGTCAACGTTATAAACAGTAAATCCGACGTCTATTTGGCATATAAAAATTATCACGACAGTACGACCTCTCCCATAGTTCGTACCGTTGGAGAAGACGGTGTGCTTAAATTGGCACTCGGCAGCTATACATCGTCAAAAACCTATTTTTCGACGACAAACCTTGCATTAAAGCTGGATAAAACCTTGAGCAAGGGTGTGGAATACACGCTTGAATTGGGAATGTACGGCGATACGAGAAAAAACGGCAGTACCGCTTGGTCAAATAATACCTGGATTATGACAAGCACCGCCGATACGCTTACCAATAACGGATTTGCAAATTATTTCGCGAACAAAAGCTCAACACCGAGTGTTGACAGTGCCGATAACTTCGGCTGCGGCACAGACGGCCCCGCAAAACTACTTGTGAAAAAGCAAATAGGCAGACTTCCGACGGAAAATACCGTTCACAGCTTTACCTTTATACCGGATGAAGATATTCCCGAAAATGACGTTATAAGGGTAGCCCTTAATTTCCAAACCTCAAACGTTGACGCAAACGTATACGTGACAAGCATAGAGCTTAAGGCAAGCGCGGAAGAAAAGGTAGACGAATACTTCTTCACCGACGAAGAATCACAGGAGCGCGTCTACGCAAGCGCCGAACCATCTAATACAGGCGCATACAAGAGATCGGGCAATAATTTCTATATGCAGCTTAAAGATTTCAAATTAGAGGGAAATGCCGAGTATTCCGCCGTATTTGAAGCGGCGGCTAACGTTAGCGGCTGCTATATATCGGCGTATGCCTTTACGGAACAGCCGGAAGATTACGCGCCTAAGGATGTGAATGATAAATATTATAATCATCTTGAAAACGGCGTTTTAATAAGCAGCAAGATTGCTTCGCTTCCCGTTTCCAATACAAATGACAGAGGAACCGTAAAAGCCACCTTTAAGACTGCGGGTACGGATATTGATTTTAATAATTACAGCTATCTTGTATTCTACATCAATAACGTTTACGGCGCCGGCGGTGAGGTAAATTGGAACCATATTATCTATGTGGATGCGCTTACCATTTACAAAACGATACCGGGCAATGCCGATTTTGCGCGTATGCCCTCCGTGGACGTCAGCTACTACAATAAGATAAAAATGACAGACGATAAATTCGCAACCTATTATCTCAAATCCGAGGACGGCGACTACACCGAGATCGAGGGCAACGTAATTACGAACCTTAACGAAGATACAAATTACACCGTTGTTGCGAAATGGGCGGATGACGGAAGATACTATGCGTCCGAAGATTACAGCGACGAAATTACCGTAAAAACCCTTAAATACGGCGACGTTAACCGCGACGAGACGGTAAATATACTTGACCTTATCCGTATGCATAAGGGACTTTCGGCAGTTGCCGGCGATGAGATCTACGACCTCAACAACGACGGCAACGAAAACGGTATAGATTTGGTTTGCCTTAAAAAACGGCTTCTGGGTATCGAGACTTATACGGAACCTTCCAAATCGGAGGTTTACCTTTCGGATAACGGTAATGATCTTAATACCGCCGCAAGCCCCGCAACCGCGGCGGCAAGCCTTAATACCGCAATCGAATTGGTCGCGGACGGCGGAACGATAAATATAGTCGATACCTATACTTTACCCGACGATTTTGCTTGGGAAAGTCATGAAAAATCGGTCGTAATCACCGGCGGTATATTCGACGCTTCGGCGGTTACGCCTTTGAAAATAAATGACGACGTTAAGTTTACGGACTGCACCGTAAATTTTATGTAGGCGGTAATGTTTACGCAAACGGCAACAAACTGTATATCGACAGCAACGTTACCGCCGACAATCTTTGCAATCTTTACGGTGGCGGAACCATGGCTGTGGCAAGCACGGACATTACCGTTTTGGCGGGAAGCTATTATTATATCTGCGGCGGCTGCAACGGTTCCGCGGGATACGTTCTCGGCGATACAAACGTAACCGTCGGCGGCGTCGTTAATAACGATTCCGAATATGACGCGGATAACCACGGCCTCAGAAGGGTGATTTTAGGCGGCGGAGTTAATTCGTCGGTATACGGAGATACAAATCTTTTAATAAAAGATAACGCGCAGTCGATAAACATTTACGGAGGCGGTATGGGAGCCGACGCCGAAGTGGCGGGCAAAACCAATGTTGAGATAACCGGCGGCACGCATATGAGCGCCTACGGCGGCTCTCAAGGCGGCGTCGTTTACGAAACGAACCTGACGCTTCAAGGCGGTACTATTCAGCAGTTATTCGGCGGTTGTCTTTCGACCTCTATGACCGGCAGTACGAACGTCTGCGTTCTCGGCGGCAAAGTGACGCGCAGAATTTACGGCGGATGTTATAACGAAGCCTCCCAAAGCGGATTGAGCCTCAAATGGGCGTCAAGCTATCACGTGACGGGCGATACAAACGTACTGCTCTCCTCAAACGCGGACGTTGTGTTTGATACAAGCTACAACGATTACGGCATTTTTGCCTGCACAAGATACGAATCACACTTTTCGGATGAAAATTCGGTACTTGTGTATGAGAATTCGGCGGCAGAAACCGAATTTAAAGGAAAAATCGGTCAAAAGCAGGGATTGCTCACATGGTTTTTCCCGTCTGCCGCCAAGACGGTCATGACAAAAAATTAAACGCATTAAGCTTATCGGGCAAAGCTGTATAAACTCGGCTTTGCCCGATTACAAAGTTATTTTAAAGGATTTATTTATGAATGAAAAAAATGTTGTTTTTGCAATAAACAACGGTATAATACCCGATACGAACGAGGACGTTTCGGGGAAAATGATCGCGCTTTTAGCGGAACATAAACAAAATGCAAAAATCATATTGGCGCCGGGCGATTATTTTATTAAATCAAGAATAGAGACGGCAGGATTAAAAAACGTCGATATTATAGGCTACGGCGCAAGAATAATTTCAGATATTGACCTTACCGTGAATTACGGTTGCTGCGGAGGATTTTATTTTGATAGGTGTGACGATTGCGGTATATCGGGACTTGCCTTTAATACAAAGCGGGCTACGAACGTTGCCGCAAGAGTCACGGCAATTGATTTGGAAAACAATACCTTTGACGTAAAGGTTGACGATAATTTTGAATTTGCGGGTAATGAAAAAATATTCGGACTTGACAGTATGAATGAGAATTACTCCGCAAATTTTCATATGGGGCTTTCGGATAACAATTCATATAAATACGAAATGATCGGGGAGCGGCATTTGAGAATATCGCTTTGGTATACGGTTGCCTATACCCTTAAAAATATATCCGTAGGCGAGCTTATCTGTTTAAGGCATGCTCTTTATTCGAGGCCGCCCTTTGTATTTAAGGGCTGTAATCGGATCCTTTTGGAGGACATTACGGTTGAGAGTACGGCGGGGCATTGCTGCGGCGTATACCCGAGAAGCAGTGATTTTACCTTCAGACGCTTTAACGTGCGTACCCCCGTAAATTCCGCTCAACCCTATACTTCATGTACGGACGGGATACATATTAAAGGACTTACCGGTAGATTGACGCTTGAAAACTGCCATTTTTACAATATGGGCGACGACGCGCTGAATATACATAACTCGGCGGGAACGGTATTTTCGGTAAAAGACGATATTTTAAAGATAGGTATGCGTCTGCCGTCGCACCCCTTAAACGAGCCGCCGCAAAGACTTTTACCGGACGATTGGGCGCGAAAGGGAGATATTATATATCTGTACGACGAAAATACCCTCCGGCGTGTAGGCAGCTTCGAAGTGGAAGAATTTAAGACGGAGTACGGCTATAATATTGCCGAAATTCGCAATCTTAAAGGGCGGCTTTACGAGGGCGTAAAGCTTGCAAATTCGGCATATAATGCGGACGTATATATCAATAATTGCTCGGTTACGGGCAGCAGAGCGAGAGGCTTTTTACTGCAAACCGAAAACGTTGCGGTGGAAAATTGCAGATTTTCGCGCATCGCCTCCGCGGGACTTATGCTTTGCTGTGACGTATCGCGCTGGAATGAGTTGGGCCCTGTCAAAAACGCCGTAATCCGAAATAACGTTTTCGACGGCTGCGGGGTAAACTTCAACCGTTTGCGCGGCTGCGGGGTGGTTATCGGCGTCGACCATAACAATTTATGTACCGGCAAAACGGAGCGCAATAAGGTTCACGGAAATATAAAAATAAGCGGCAATACATTTATAAATTTAAAGGATCCGGCTGTTTTTGCGGACGCGGTATCGGAAATAGAAATTACCGGTAACACCTTTATTGATTGCTGTTACGATAAAGCGAACAGACCGCAGGAATACTGTTTACAGACGGTGCTTTTTAACTGTGACGATATCGAATCGGATAAAAATGCCGTTTGGCAACAACCTATCAAGCATAATTTTAAGGGGATAATCGGGAATTAAATGAAATATTCTGACGGCGGACTCCGAGACGTTTTCTTTGGGCCTCGAGGGCAGTTTGTATCTCACGGTAAACGGCGATAAGATAAATATCGAACGACCGAAGGCGGTTTTAATAAGAAAACCGGCAAATACGTTATGTGGGCGCATTATGAAAACGGACGGGACTATTCTGCCGCCGCCATAACGCTTGCAAGCTGCGATACGCCCGACGGAGATTTTGTGTATCACGGCTTTTTCATACCGTTGGGCTCTATGTCAAGAGACTGTAATGTGTTTGAATTTGAAAACAGGATGTATTTCATTTCCGCCCCAAACGAAAACGACGAATTAAACCTCAGAAAGTGCGATGAATTTACAATATATCCAAACGGCAACGGGTTTGAAACAGTAAAATAATCGGCGCCGAATAGGTGGGTCATAACAAACTATGCCATGATATGAAAGCCGGACGAGCATATATACCCGTCCGGCTCTTATATTTGTATTCATGTCCCGCTTTTAGTGCTATAAAACCTACGTATTTTTTTAGAAAGAGCAAATGAAATCTGTAAATATGTATATTTAATTTTTTAAAACCCGCCAAACGTGTTTGTTTAGCGGGTTTTATTCACTTTTACTGTTGAAAACGGGGAAATGACAAAAAACAATGAATCGTTCGACCTTTGATGTTACAATAACTCTTACCGATGGTTCTAAGCGTGTAGAGTTTAATATGGACGCCGATTGGAACGAAGACGGTCGTGTGCTTCGCATTCGCTTCGAGCATGCCGTTAAAACGGATAATGTAAGCTGTAATATACAGTTCGGTCATATTAACCGTTCTGTTCACAGCAATAATGAGTATGAAAAGGCGCAGTACGAGGTATGCGCTCACCGTTGGATCAGAGCGGCTCAACCGTGGCTCGGCATTTCGATACTCAGTGAATGCAAATACGGTTTTTTTGCAAAAGAAAATATTATTGAAATGGCGGCTCTTCGCTCAAGTAATCATCCCGGCCGTCATATGGAAGCGGGTAAACACAGTTTTTCCTATGCACTCTTTGCCGATAACGGTGCAAATGATTTTGTTAATGATATAGCAATGCAATCAGATTACAATGCGATTCGATTTAACAGTCGCCGTGGTTTAAATTTTTTGATTTAAGGGTTTACATTATAAATATTTTGTTATATTATAGAGTTGACAAAATAATTTATTTTGAGGAGGATTTCTTATGAGGCCTAAGATTTTGGTGGTGGGTAGTTTTGTTATGGATTTGATTGCCACCACGGCTAAATTTCCGTCTGCCGGCGAGACGGTGATCGGCAACGGGTTTTCGACCGCTCCGGGCGGCAAGGGCGCCAATCAGGCGATAGCCGCGGCTCGGCTCGGCGCCGACGTTACCATGGTCGGAAGGGTGGGCGACGATTCCTTCGGCAGAGAGATGCTTGACTCTGCGAACAAAAGCGGAGTTGATATTTCGAACGTCACGGTAAGTCGTACGCACCCGTCGGCGGTCGGTCACATTCAAATTCAAACCAACGAGCATGGCACCGAAAACCGCATACTCGTAATTCCCGGCGCCAATATGGACATAAAGCCCCAAAACGTCGCTTTTTTGGAAAAAGAAATAGGCAATTACGATATGGTTATGCTCCAGCTCGAAATTCCCATGGAAATAAACTGTCTGGTTGCAAAATATGCAAAGGCGGCGGGCGTTCCGGTTATGCTCAATCCTGCGCCGGCGGATAAAATTCCCGAGGAATTGCTTTCTTGTCTTACCTACATTTCGCCCAACGAGCATGAGGCGGCGCTCATTACCGGTATCGACGCCGTAAATGCGGAAAACATCGGAACCTGTGTGGCGCAATTGCGAAAAACCGGTGTTGAGAACGTGATTGTAACCCTCGGCAAAGAGGGGTGCGCGTTCTGCAGCGGCGGCGACGTAATTATGTCGCCGTCCGTCAAAGCGGAAAAGGTGGTCGATCCGACGGCGGCAGGGGACAGCTTTATGGGGGCGTTTTGTACCGCGGTATCGGCGGGAATTGATATTGAGAACGCGCTGCTTTTCGCCAATTGCGTCGGCAGTATAACCGTATCAAAAATGGGTGCGCAAACCGCTCTGCCCACGCTTTGCGAGGTGCTGGAGCTTATGGCGCGGCGCGGCTTCGATACAAAGCCGTTTGAAGTTTTGAAAGGATGAAATTTATGTCGGAAAACCTTAAAAATTTTATAAAAATAAGCAAAGAAGAATTTGAAAAAACGGTAAATTCGGTCGATGAAGCGGCGCTTAAAAGGGCGGCGGATCTGATTATCGACGCCAAGAAAAAGGGTAACCGTCTGCACATCACGGGCATAGGCAAGCCTTCCCATGTCGCAACCTACGCGGCTTCGCTTTTTTCCTCCACGGGCACGCCGACCTATTATCTGCACGGCACCGAGGCGGTTCACGGCTCCTGCGGACAGCTTGTCGAGGGGGACGCGGTGATCTGCATTTCAAACAGCGGCGAAACGGCGGAGCTTAAAGCCACCGCAAACGCGATAAGAAATAATGGCTGTAAAATAATTGCCCTTACCGGCAATCCCGACAGTTGGTTGTCAAAATTTGCCGATGCGGATCTCACGGCGCATGTCGATAACGAGGGCGGCCCTCTCAATCGCGCGCCGCGAACCTCCGTTATAGCGGAAATTTTCGTTTTGCAATGCCTTTCGGTGCTTTTGCAGGACGACGCCGGCATAACGCCTTCGGAATACGTAAAGCGCCATCCCGGCGGCGCTTTGGGAAAGCTCAGAGAAAACGAAATGTAAAATACGGTTATATCAAAGCCCGCGTATCTCACCTCGATACGCGGGCTTTGCATTGTATTTCTTACTTTTTTATTAAAACAACATTGTATTTCTTAGTTTTCAAATTGTATTTCTTATTTATTATCCGAATGCCATGGTGTACAATAATCTCGCAATATACATTCTGTATTAAAACGCAAATTGTAAAAACAATGGGAGGAATCAGGATGAAGGACTACGATTGCAATGTCGTTGTTGTCGGCGCGGGCCCTGCCGGTATGGCGGCGGCGATATCGGCAAAGAAAAACGGCGCTCAAAGGGTCATTATTGTTGAGCGGGAAAACCGAACCGGAGGAATACTCAAGCAATGCATCCACGCGGGATTCGGTCTTCAGTATTTCGGCGAGGAGCTGACGGGGCCCGAGTATGCAGAGAGATTTTCGAATTTGGCAAAAGAAAACGAAATCGAATTTTTGCTCGATACCACGGCGCTCGAAATCAAGGACAAGACTTTGGTTTGCGTAAATACTCGGGGGATTATCAATATCCGCTTCGGAACGCTTGTGCTTGCTATGGGCTGCCGCGAACGCACCCGCGCCAATCTTACCATTCCGGGAAGCCGCCCCGCCGGTATTTATACAGCCGGAACGGCGCAGAAGCTTATAAACGTCTACGGCCATAAGATCGGCAAGGAAGTGGTTATCCTCGGCAGCGGCGATATCGGTATGATAATGGCAAGGCGTTTATCCTTGCAGGGCGTCAAGGTCAAGGCGGTAATCGAGATCATGCCTTATCTTGCGGGGCTTGAGCGCAATAAGGTACAATGCCTCGACGACTTTAATATCCCGCTTATGCTCTCGCATACGATCGTGGATATTACGGGAATCGACCGTGTGGAAAAGGTAACCGTAGCTCCCGTTGACGAAAACCGTAAGCCGATTATGGAAAAAGCCGAAACGATCGACTGTGACACACTGCTTTTATCCGTAGGTCTCATTCCCGAAAACGAGCTTACCCGCACGGCGGATGTTGCCCTCTCGGGAATTACCAAGGGCGCGACGGTAAATCAATATAAGCAGACCGACAAGCCATATATTTTCGCCTGCGGAAACGTTTTACACGTAAACGATCTTGTGGACCATGTGAGTCACGAGAGCGAGGACGCCGGAAAATTTGCGGCATTGTACGCGGCGGGAAAGCTCGATAAAGGAGCGGAAATCCCGGTTGAAGCGGGAGAGGGCGTCAGATATGTTTGCCCGCAAAAAATGGTCTGCGCGGACGGAAACGTAGATCTGTATTTCCGTACTTTGGTTCCCGGAAGAAATACGACGCTTACCGTTTCGGACGATACGGGAGTCCTTCTCTCCAAAAAACTTATACGCACCACGCCCGGCACCATAGAAAAGCTCACCCTTTCGGGCGAAAAAGCCAAAAACGCAAGCGGCAGGCTTGTGGTAAGCGCAGAGCATAAGGGGGCATAAATATGAAAAAAACAGTAACTTGTACGGTCTGCCCGAACGGTTGTGAAATAGAAGTCGACTACACGACAAGGGAAGACGCCGCTTTGATGGGCTACGGCTGTAAAAGAGGCATAGCTTACGCAATCGACGAATGCTTCGAGCCGAAGCGCACCTTTACCTCGTCGGTTAAAATCACGGGATCGGACAGGCGTATGATGCCGGTCAGAACCACCGCGCCGATACCGAAGGATTTGCTGATAAAGGCGGCGCAGGCGATAAATTCCGTCACATTAGAGGCTCCCGTAAAATGCGGACAGGTGATAGACGATGATTTTCTCGGTACAAAGGTAAAGCTTGTAACCACGCTAACGCTTGAAAGGGGAGATGCGCAATGATAAAGACCGACGTACTTATTATAGGCGCAGGCGCCGTAGGCTGTGCGCTTGCAAGAGAGCTTTCAAAATACGATATAAAGGTAACGGTATGCGATAAAAACGACGACGTCGGCGGCGACGCGTCAAAATCAAACAGCGGCTTGTTTTCGACCAGCGCCACCATGCCCGTAGGCACCCTCGAATGCCGGCTCAGGACTGTGGCGCACAGTATGATTATGAAGATATGCGAGGATCTCGAGGTGCCCGTGATCGAGTGCGGAAGTATCGCTCCCGTGCTTTATCCCGAACAAATCGAGAGCGCCAAGGGGCTTATCGAGCGCGCCTTTTTAAACGGCGTTTACGATTATGAGCTTTTGCCGGCAAAGGATATTCTGGATATGGAGCCGACCTTAAATCCCGAGATTTTGGGCGGTATTTACAGTCCGCGCGACAGACAGACAAACCAATTTATATTCGTATCCGCCATGGCGGAAAATGCCGCGGAAAACGGCGTTGAGTTTCTGCTTGACTGCAAAGTGACGGGTATGGACGTTTCGGACGGAAAAATCCACAGAGTGCATACCGAAAATGGCGATATCGAAGCCGGATGGGTAATCAACGCCGCGGGGCTTTACTGCGATGAAATAGCCAAAATGGCGGACGAATGCGACTTTAAGGTGAACCCGAGAAAGGGCGAGTTTTTCGTATTTTCAAACGATACTCCCGTTAAGGTATCGCACATCATATCCTCCGTTCCGAGCCCGAAAACGCGCGGCGTGCTCGTGATCCCGACGGTGGATGGCAATATGCTGATAGGACCTACGGCGGACGACGTCGAGGACAAGACCGACCGCAAGACTACCTCCGAGGGGCTCGAAAGCATTAAAACGCAGGCGCTTAATATGGTGCCGGGACTGCATTTTGAAGATACGATAACGCAGTTCGTAGGCGTCCGCCCTGCCAGAACCCCCGAAGGCTACGATATCCGTTTTTCGGAAAAAGTAAAGGGTTATATCGGCATTTCGGGCGTGCGCTCGACAGGACTTACCGCAAGCGTAGCGATCGCCTTTTATATCGTTCACGGAATGAAGGAGGCGGGCGTGACGCTCGAACGCAAGGAGGGCTGGAAGCGCACGAGAAAGGGAATCGTAAGCTTTGCGGATAAAACCGCCGAGGAAAAGGACACGCTGATAGCCGCCGATCCGCTTTACGGCAAGATAATTTGCCGCTGTGAGCAGGTTACCGAGAGCGAAATATTGCAGGCTATTCACAGGCCTGTGGGCGCAAGGACGCTGGACGCCGTAAAACGCCGTGTTCGCGCCGGCATGGGGCGTTGTCAGGGCGGCTTTTGCAGTCCGCTTGTGATAGAAATTCTCGCAAGAGAATTGGGTATTCCCGAAACCGAAGTAAGAAAACGCGGCGAAAAAGCCTTTATGCTGGATAAATGATTATGAAAAAATTAAACCTCGACGAAATAATACCGCTCGTTCACGGCGCCTCCGAAGTATGCGAAAAGGACGGGAAAATATCGCTTTTTCGCTTTACGAAGGAACAGCGCGAGCTTTACAAAACCGTTTCGCGGGATTATTACCGAAAATGCTTTGCGACGGCGGGTATTACTTTGGAGTTTGATACCGACAGCGAAAATCTGACGCTTTCGGTGTCGGTAAACCCGGGCAGCTCGCGGAGGTTTTTTACCCACAGCGTTTTTGTAAACGGAAAACGGACGGGCGAGTTATCCGGCGATATAGGGGAAAAAGAAAACGTTTTTTATACCGAGGCCTTTACTCTCGGCGGCGGCATCAAGCGGATCAAAATTCAATTTCCATGGTCTGTCTCATCGGATATTTTATCGCTCGAAATCGACGATAACGCGAAAATCACCCCGGTTGTCAAAAAACGCAATATACTTATGTTCGGCGACTCGATAACCCAGGGGTATGACGCCGTGTATCCCGAAAACGCCTATGCGGTAAAGCTTGCGGATGCCGCGGGCGCCGAAATACGCGATAAAGCGATTGCCGGCGAGCGTTTTTTTGCAGAGCTTGCAAAAAATAAGGAAAATTTCCGACCTGATATTATCACGGTCGCCTACGGTACGAACGATTGGTGCCACAGCGCAAAGGAAGAGTTCGAAACGCAATGCCGAAGCTTTTTTTACAATTTGCGCAATTCCTATCCCGAGGCGGAAATTATCGCCTTTACGCCGGTTTGGCGAGCGGATATTGAGGATAAAAAGCCGATTTCGCAGCCCTTCGGGTTTATTTCGGAGTATATAAAAAAGGTTGCGGAGAATATACCGGATATCAAGGTTTTTGACGGTATCGATTTCATTCCGCATGATTTGCGCTGTTACAGCCCGGACGGTCTGCATCCGAACGATGCGGGCTTCGAGCATTACGGTAATGCGGTTTTAAATATCATTAAAAATATCCCGCGGTACTGAAATTATCTGTTGAAATTTGCGCCAAACTCTTGTATAATGTAACCGAAATAAAATAATCGAGGTTTATTATGAGATTTTATGAAAACACCCAAAAGACAAGCGATAACCGTTTAGCGCCGCGCAGTTATTATATACCCGGGGGTAAAAGCGAATATATACTCCTTAACGGGATTTGGCGCTTTAAGTATTATGCCCGCGATATCGACGTGCAGAAAGATATAGACGATTGGGACAGCATAGAGGTTCCCTCCTGCTGGCAGTTAAAGGGATACGAAAATCCCAACTATACCAACGTGAATTTCCCTTATCCCGCCGATCCGCCCTACGTGCCGGACGAAAATCCCTGCGGCGTTTACGAGAGGGATTTTGAAATCGCCGATAAATGGGGCAGAATTTATTATATTTTAGAGGGAGTTTGCTCCTGCGCTTCGGTTTATATCAACGGCGAGTACGTCGGATTTACGCAAGGGAGCCATTTGCAGGCGGAATTTGATATAACCGATTATATCCGTGAGGGTAAAAATACCGTCAGAGTAGAAGTTCTTAAATGGTGCTGCGGAAGCTATCTTGAGGATCAGGACTTTTTCCGCTATAACGGAATTTTCAGGGATACATATATTTTACAAAGACCGAAAGACCATATAAAGGACGTAAAGGCAGAAGCGCAGGACGGCAAAATTACCGTAACCGTCGACAAGCCGGCGAAAATCGAGCTGTTTGACGCGGATAATAATTCCTTCGGCTTTGTCGAAAATTCGCAGAAAGCGGAATTTACCGTCGAAAACCCGATTTTTTGGAACGCCGAAAAGCCTTACCTTTACACTCTTAAAATCGAGCGCGACGGCGAGACGATCACCCAAAAAACCGCATTCAGGACTATTGAAATCTCCGACGAGGGCGAGCTTTTGATAAACGGCGTCGCAGTTAAGCTTCACGGCGTAAACCATCACGATACCGATAAATTCAAAGGCTGGCGCCAGACGGACGACGAATTGCTTTGTGATCTTAAGCTTATGAAAAAGCTTAACATTAACTGTATAAGAACCTCGCATTATCCGCCGACGCCCAGGTTTTTGGATTTTTGCGATGAAATCGGTTTTTACGTTATTCTCGAGACCGATATCGAAAGCCACGGATTTATACGGAGAAAGGCGGACGTTTCGGTTAATTTCGATATGGAGGACGGTATTTGGCCCGCCACCGATCCCGCATGGGAAAAGGAGCATGTAGAGAGGATGCGGCGTGCGGCGCTCCTCAATATAAATCATGTGAGCATCATTATGTGGTCGACGGGCAACGAGAGCGGTCACGGACCGAACCATATTTCCATGATAAAGTGGCTTCGCACCCTTAACGACGGAAGGCTTGTTCATTGCGAGGACGCCTCGCGTTTGGGCGCTTACAGAAATATCGACGTAGCGTCATATATGTACGCCTCGCTTAAGGGATTGGAAGAGCACCTTGCCGATCTGAAAAAGAGCGGCATGCCGATTTTCCTTTGCGAATACTCGCACGCTATGGGCAACGGCCCCGGCGACGTTTACTATTACAACGAGCTTTTCTACAAGCATAAGCGCCTCATAGGCGGCTGTGTCTGGGAGTGGGCGGATCACGTTGTCACCGACAACGGGGTGGAAAAATACGGCGGCGATTTTAAAGGAGAGCTGACGCATGACGGCAATTTCTGCTGTGACGGCATGGTATTTGCCGACAGAAGCCTTAAAGCCGGAAGCCTTGAGGTAAAGACCGCTTATCAGCCTATGCATACCGAGCTTTCGGGCGATACTTTAAGCGTTACAAACAGGTACGACTTTACAAGCTTCGAAAATCACGAGTTCGTTTACACCCTGGAAAAAGACGGCGAGGGTATAGCCAAACGCTCGCTCAAATTGTCCACCGCTCCGCACGAGACCGAAAATATAAAAATCGAAATACCGAAAATTTCCGCGAAATACGGCGCGTATTTAAAATGCTTCTTATATAAGGACGGCGAGGAGATCGCTCATACCGAGCATAAGCTTGAGTTTTTCGCGGAAGCGTCCGAGGCGGCGCCGGCGGCTGTGCCTTACGAAGAGGGCGAATTTATCCGTTACCGCGGCGAAAACTTCGAATATAAGTTTTCAAAGCTTTACGGTAATTTCGTAAGTCTCGTGATGAATGGCGAAGAACAGCTTGCCGGTAAAATAGCGCTTACCGCCTGGCGCGCGCCTACCGATAACGAGCGCAGCGTTAAACTCAAGTGGGGAAATTATAACATTTGGGAGGGCGAAAATTTAAACCGCCTATTTTCCAAGGTTTACGACTGCTCCGTTAAGGACGGAAAAATCTATGTGAGCGGCTCCATAGCGGGTGTTTCGCGTATGCCGTTTTTCAGATATACCTTAGCCGTTTCGGTATTTACCGACGGTAAAATCGACTTTTCGCTCTGCGGAAAGGTGCGTGAAGAGGTTGTCTGGCTGCCGCGCCTCGGATTTGAATTTTGTATGAAGGACAGCGGCAGGGCGTTTTCCTACTACGGCTCCGGCCCGTACGAAAGCTACGCGGATATGTGCCACGCTTCAACCGTTGGTATGTATGACAGCGACGCCGATAAGGAGTACGTCAACTACGTTATGCCGCAGGAGCACGGCAACCATACCTCGTCCAAAATGCTCGGCATCGGCAATATGAAGGTAACGAGCGACAAGGGCTTTGATTTCAACGTTTCGAATTACAACAGCGAAATGTTGACCTCCGCCGCGCACACCGACGAGCTTAAGCTTACCGGTAAAACCTATGTGAGAATCGATTACAAGGATTCGGGACTCGGAAGCAATTCCTGCGGGCCGGCACTCTCGGAAGAGTTCCGTTTAAGCGAAAAGGATATAAAATTTGATTTTTCGATCGAAATAAAATAATATTTCGCAATTGTTTGCCGCTTTTGTGTTTTGCAAAGGCGGCTTTTTTATTTGGAAAATTCGGGAAATTTAATTAAATATATAAAATTTTTTTCAAATTCAAAATCAAATAAATTTGAAAAACCGCAATTTTATCGGCTTAAAGTACAGTTTTACCGTGAAATCGGGTTTGTTTGCGAAAATTGTATTTCTTAGTTTTTTAATTGTATTTCTTATTTAAAGCTTATATGTAACAGTGTATAATAATTGTACACCGAAACACGGATTTTTTTGTGAATTGTATATAGCAATGCAATCAGATTACAATGCGCCCGAGGCGGACGGATTTCTCCGCCGCCTGTGTCATCGTCCTTGAAATACGACAGTATTCCCGCGTCCTCTTCCTTGCCGGACGAAAAAATCCGCTCCGACTCGGGTCGAAGATTTTGCGTGAGAACGCCGTTCGTGTTCCGCGCGAAGCACGGTTGAGAGCATACTGTCGTATGGTAAGACCGTGCGACAAAGCGGGCGCGGACGTCGTTCCACGCAAAACGCATTGTAATATGATTGCATTGCTATAGCAGTGCAATCCGTTTGAATTGCCGTAGCATAAGACGGATGAAAGATTTAAGGACGGATTATAAAATTTGCCGACGGGGATCATGCTGCCGCGTCGGATCGAAAAGGAGGATACTATGCACCCGGTTAAAAGAATTATCGCGGTACTGTTGGCTTTGATAATTTGCATCTCGGCGGCAGGCTGCGGAGAAAAAGCTTCGGGCACCAAGAAAAAGAAAAAAATCGTTATCATCAAGAAAAATCCTTCTTCCCGGGTTTCCGAACCTGCGGAGGATACGGACGCCGACAACGGCTTTAGCGACGATTATTATTTTGACGAGGAATATATTTCGGAGCGCAAGCTTGCCTTAAAGGATACCGTCTCCGTCGAGAAAACGGTTCCGGAATATACCGTAAGAGCCGTAAATTTCAACTTGACGGGCGACTATACGGTTATTTACCCCGATGGCAATTTCCAGCTTATGCAGGCGGCAAAAAAGCTGGTCGAATATTTCTCGAAAAACGGCGTAAAGCTCGGCATCGCGTCCGACACCTCCGCCAAAAAGGACAAGGAAATTTTGGTAGGAGATACGAACAGGAAAAAATCGACGCTTTCCGACAAAAATTACGCGGTTTCGCTGTCGGGCAAAAAGCTCTTTTTTGAAAGCGGCAACTTTAACGGCGCGGTAAAGGCGGTTTCGTGGTTTACTTCTTTAAAATACCAAAAGGGAAAAATAAATACCCTTACCGGAAGCTATGATTTTTCGGCGAAGGTCAAAAGGCCCGACGGGCTTTACGAATTTGTTTGGGGCGATGAGTTCGACGGAAGCGTTCTTGACAATACCAAGTGGGAGCTTACCTCGCATATGAGCGCCGGAAGCTCGTTTAAGCTCTCTCGCGATCCCAAGGCGATAAATCTGTCCGACGGATTGTTAAAGCTGTCCGCCGTACGCTGCTTTGATCCCGAAAACAACCAGATACAGGCGATGGTACCCTATACCGTCGAGGGAAAACGGCATATGAATTTCCGGTACGGATATCTCGAAATGCGGGCAAGAATACCCTTCGGCGCGGGAGCCTGGCCCTCGCTTTGGCTGTCGGGAGCCTGCAGCGCAAATTCGGGCGCCGTGGTGAGTACGATATTTGATAACGGCGATATAATCCCCTCAAACTTCTCCGCAGAGTTCGATATAGTCGAATACACCTCGCTTCAACCCAATTTACATAAGTGGTTTTACAACGACATGCCCGGAATCGAGGGTATAATCGACCGACATTCTTCGCTCGGAGCGGTCGAAAAACCGGTAAAGAGCGAATTGCAGAACGATCCCGCTCAATCCTTTGTTTATCAGACCATAGCCTTCGATTGGACGCCGGAGGATTTGACGATATACATAAACGGCGAAAAGTTTTACAGCTACAATTGGAAAAAGAGCGTACAGCTTGACGGACTCAACGATATGACGGATTTTCTCAATCCGGTATTTATACGGCTTAACAACCATCTTATTCCGGAAAATATCCCGAGCGATTATTCGACCTTGCCGTGTGAGATGTTCGTCGATTACATAAGATTATACCAGAAAACAGACACAGGCGGAATTTGGTTCGCCGAGTAATAAATAAAAGGAGAGAAATTATGAAAAACATATTTATTAAAACCGGAGCATTTTTGATCGCATTACTGCTTGTCGCCGCGTCGGCGGGATGCAAGAGCGGCAGAGACACCTCCGATTCGTCGGATGACGTTGAGATTGTTTATCAATACGAGGATGAGGAGTCGGCTGCCGACAGCACGGTAAGCGCCGATACCGGTTCGAGCGGCAGTACGTCGGATAAAACGACGAGCTCCAAAAAACCGTCCTCAAATAAAAATACCCTCGTCAACGACAACGTAAATCCGAACGATTATTCGGGCGGGTCGGTTACCTACGCCACATGGCGCAATCCCGCGCTTTACGAGGACGGACCGGTGGTAAAGGCTTTTGAAAATAAATACAATATCAAGGTAAACGTTGACCTTATGAACGAGGAGAGCTATACCAATACCGTTTTGGGCAGAATAGCCTCCGGCAAAGCGCCCGACGTTTATTTTTCGACCTACACATTTCCCTATTGTCTTGACGCGCTTCAGCCTATCGACGCGGCAAAGCTCAATCTTAAAGAGTCTATCTGGGATAAACCGCTTATCAATATTTCGACCGTAAACGGCAAAACCTATCTCGTCGACACCGTGGGAAGCATCTGGAAAGACGAGGATATGATAGTTTACAATAAAAAGATATTCCGCGACAACGGCTGGACGACTCCCGAGGAATACTACAAGGCGGGCAAATGGGATTACGACGCTATGGAAAAGTGCATGAAGCAGGTAGCCTCACTCGGCACCGAATATAAGGGCGGCGCCATTCACCTTGAGGGCCTTATTCACGCGGCGGGCGGCGCGGTTATAGGTATGAAGAACGGTAAGTTCTACAACGGTACCACAAGCGCCGTTACGCAGGACATCATGCGCTGGGCGTCTACGGGACTTAAGGAAGGCTGGATCAGCACCACCTCCATATATACGGCGCTTAATCAATTCCCGTCGGGCAAGGTGGGTATCGCGGTACTGCATTCCTTCGCGCTTAAAAAGACGGGCTATTTGAGAAGCATGAAGGCGAGCGACATAGGCTTTACTTATCTGCCGTCCTATAAAGGAAAAGCATATACGCCTACCTCCTTTGTACGCGGCTGGGGTATTTGCAGAGGCGCCAAAAATCCGGTAGCCGCCGGTATATTCCTGCGGTATTATCTTGACGTCAACAACTACGACACAGGCTCCGCCTTTATTTCCAAGGACGCCGAGAACTTCTTCTTTAAGCTTACGGCAACAAATACTAAAAACAAAAACTTCTACTTCTGCTACGGTTCGGGCGTGAACGGCGTTACCGGTAAAGAATCCGCCGTCGGCGACTATATTTCCAAGCCTGCCGCCGCCGATCCGACGCAGGTAGTTACCGAAATTTCCAAATATCAAAACGCGCTTAACGCGGATATAGCGAAATTAAATCAAAAAATCAAATAAAATTCATCTTATCGCGCAAAAGTCGGGCGCTCGGGCGCTTACGACCTGCGGCAATTCACGAAAGGAATAAAGAGATGAATATATCAAAAAACAATAAAGCGGCGGCGGTTTTTCTCAAATTCACCGCAATAGCGGTCGCGTTTATGATACTCTTTTCGGCTGTTGCCGTCGGTATTACGAAAACCCGCGCCGAGGAACAAATTCCCGTCTGGAACGGTACGAAATCATCCGAATTTTCCGGCGGCGACGGCAGTAAGGGAAGCCCTTATCTCATTTCTACTCCCGAACAGTTAGCATACGTCGTGAGCACCGACCTTACCGACGGCTTGTATTTCAAGCTTATTTCGGATATTCGGATAAACGATACCTCCAAGGAAAATTGGAAGGATACCGCCCGAAATTGGGTGTGGGCGGACGTTCGCTTCGTCGGCACCTTTGACGGCAACGGGCACACTATAGACGGCCTTTATTACAAGGGCAATCAGTTTAAGCGCGGGCTTTTCTCCTACATAGGTGATACCGTAATAAAAAATCTTATCTTTACCAACGCTTCGATAAATACCACCTATTCGGGCGACGGCGGCTCCGGCATACTCGTAGGTCAGCTTTCGGCTTCGGCAACCATGCAAAATATTTACGTTGACGAAACCTGTGAGCTTAACGTGCCGAACGGAAACGGCGTGGCGGCGATAGCCTCCTGGGGCGGTTATAAAGCGACGATAGACAACTGCGCCGTTTTGACCGATAAAATTGTCGGTAAAGGCTACGTGGGCGCCGTAATAGGAACCAATTGGTCAAATCAAAGCACGATAACGAATTGCTTTACCTCCTCAAGCCTTCCGATACGCGGCTACGGCTCGATAATAGGCCCTTCGAATAACTACGCGCTGGTTGCCGACAATATAGGCACCGTCGTTTTGGAAAGCGCGGAGCACATGAAGGGCGAAAATGCAAAGCTTTATATGCCCGGGCTTGATTTTGAGGACGTATGGGAGATAACCGACGGTTATCCGGTATTATCCCCTAAAATAACGGAGGTTTGGGACGGCAATAAAGCCGAAAGCTTTGCGGGCGGCAGCGGTACCGAGGCGGATCCCTATTTAATTGAAAACGGCGGCCAGCTTTATAAAATGGTCGCGGATTTCAGCGACACGCCGGTAGGAAGTAAGCCCGCAAGTCATACCTATTTTAAGCTTACAAAGGATATCAATCTCGGCAATAATCAATGGTACACCGTAGAGTCTACCGCTTACCCAAATAACACGAATTACGCTGTGGGCTTCAGCGGCATAATCTACGGCGACGGGCATACGGTAAAAGGACTTTACAACGGCAAAGCGGCGGGAGTTGCGGGATTTATTCCGGTAGCCGCGCAGGGTGCGGAAATTTACGATTTGCATCTCAAGAACGGAAATTTACCGAAGGTCGCTTGGAATACCTATGCCGTGGGCGCCTTTATCGGGCTTGCCGCGGGCGCCTCTAACTCCGCGCCGGTGATCATCGACGGCTGTTCCGTAAGGAATTTCACGGTCGAGAGCCGCGACGCTTCGTCCGCCTTTGTCGGATATTTGTATTCACAGTCGGTCGGGATATATAACAGCTGTTGTTCCGACTCCAAAATAACCTATAACGGCAATGAAGCAAAGAAAAACGCGGGCGCGTTTATAGCCGTTACGGGCGGAAACAATTATCTGAACACGATCACCGTCGCAAACAGCTACTGTGTAGACGTATCGCCCGAAATACTGTCGGACGAGGACTTTAAAAAGATCACGACTTTTGAAAACGTTTATACTCAATATTCCGATTACGACGGCTCGGTCGAGGGTATCACAAAGCTTGAAGACGATAATATGCGCGGTGAAAACGCAAAGCTGTATATGAAAGGCTTTGATTTCGATACCGCCTGGGAGATCGTCGAGGACGGATATCCGGTAAATCACATATACGTACAGCCTGACTACGTTTGGAAAGGCGATACCGCAGAGGAATTTGCCGGCGGCAGCGGAACCCCGCAGGATCCCTATTTAATAGAAAACGGCGCGCAGCTTTATAAAATGGTCAAGGAATACAGCAACGCGTCGGGAGCCGCGGACGCGCAAAACAAGCCCGAGTATTTCAAAATAACAAACGATATTTATCTCAACGACGTAAAGGCAAAGGATTTGTAGGATCCGTCCGAGGCGTCGTGGAATGCAAAATTCAACTCCTGGTACGGCGTTTCAAACTACGGCAAGGGCTTTTGCGGAGATCTTGACGGCGGCGGACATACCGTATACGGTCTTTACAGCAGTACGGGATATTCGGGACTCATCCCTGTTCTTTTGGACGGAGGCAGCGTTCACAACCTTAATTTGAAAAATTCCTATATACGAGGCTGGGAATCGGGCGGCGGAATTGTCGGATTTGTTAAAGGCCATTGGCGAATGGCGCCCGTTTCGGTATCCTACTGTACCGTAGACAACACGGTGGTTGAAAGCTCGAAAATATACGTCGGCGGTATTATAGGCGGCTTCGGCGACCTTAAAATCACCCTGTCAAATTGCGCGGTGACGAGAACCCGACTTATATCGACCAACGAAAACGACAATTACCTTTCCGGCTTTATAGGCAACGGCTGGGGCAACAGCGGACAAAGTGTAAGCGACAGCTTTACGGACAGCTCGGTGCATCCGGTAACCGCCACAGGCGACCGCGACCTCTTTAATACCGTTTTGGGATACGTAACCTACAGCAACGTATATACCTCCGCCAAAAAGAATTTTGCCGCAAGCGGAGTAACCTATCTTTCGGACGACAGCCTGCTGACGGGTAAAGCCGCAAGCGGGACGCTGAAAGGCTTCGATTTTACAAACGATTGGTGCGAAACCGAAGACGACTACCCCGTAATACGGGAAAACGCCGGAAATTGGAGGTACGACGACAAGCTTCCGGGTGAAGTATGGTCGGGTAAGCCCGCGCGATTTTACGCGGCGGGCGACGGCACCGAAAAGGAGCCCTACGTTGTCGCGACGGGCGGTCAGCTGGCGTTGCTTGCAAACGACGCCTTAAACGGCAAAACCGCGAACAAATATTATAAAATAACCGAGAATATCATTCTTAACGATACTTCCGCGAAAAATTGGAAGAAAACGGCGCACGAATGGTATACGGGCGCATGGGCGCAGGCGTTCAGAGGGCATCTTGACGGCGGCTACCACACCGTTTCGGGGCTGTATCTTGACAAAAACAAGGATAACTATGAGGGCGCCGATTATTATACCGGTTTATTCGCCTGTATCGGCAGGGACGCCGTTATAGAAAAGCTCGGAATAGTAAACTCGAGCCTCGTATTTACCGACAGCGTTGCGCAAAGATATGCCGGCGCGTTTGCGGGCTTTGTGGATCAATATGACGCGAAGACGACTTCGTTTGAGCAATATCCGATAATACGCGAATGCTTTGCGGATACTTCGGTTTATCTCGACGCGTCCTCCTGCGGCGGCATGATAGGCTGTGCGACAAGACCTGTCAGGATAGAGAATTGCTTCTTTACCGGCAAGGTTAATTCCACGGCGAGAGGACTTTTCGGCTACTCCAAGATGAACGCCGATTATGACGATGTTCTGATAAGGTGTTTTTACACCGCCGATTCCGATTACGCCGTACTCTCGAACCAATCATACGATAATTTTAAAGTCGAAAGCTGTTATTCTTCTTCGGCTCAGGATAAGGACGGTCTGACGCGGCTTTTCATCGATAAAATGTGCGGTAAAGCCGCCAAAGAGAATATGACCGCGCTCGATTTTAAAAACATTTGGGTCACAAGAGGCGAAAGCGAGACGCCGGGGCTTAAGGGATTTGCCGCCGACGCCTACAGCAACCGTATGTCGCCTTCGGATATCGTCGTAAGCTTTGAAACTAACTGTGACTTGACGGTCGAGCCTATGACGGGCAAGGCGTATTCCAAGCTCAAGTTACCCGTTTTGTCGCGCGAGGGTTACGCTTTTGACGGCTGGTATGCTTATTCGGAGCTCGATATACCCTTTGACTACGATTATTATCCGACCTTCAATACCATTTTGTACGCAAAGTGGACCTTGCTCGGCCTTGGGCAGGATTTTGAGCAATATGCCGATTCGGAGTACGATTATCACGAGGACTACGAGTATTACCGTCCTATGTCGGACAATTATTCGGCGAAATACATCCACGGCGGCGCAAAATCCATGCACAGGAAAGGCGATTCGGACGAAGAGCTCGATTTTCTCCTTTTCTACGAGGATGAGCTCGAAATCGGCAAAAAATACAAAATGGTATTCTACACGACTACCGACCGAAACGGCTCGTCGGTGGATATATCGCTTGTGCATCTTGATTGGCCGGACGTATACTCCGCCGATAACGGCGTACAAAAAATCGCCTCCCTTCGCAATCTCAAAGACGGCGTTTGGCAGGAGCATACATTTACCTTTGTCGCCCGCTCAAAATGGATAGCCATAAGAACGAGCGGCGGCAGCAGCGTTTATTTTGACGATTTTGTGCTCTACCGTACCGACGGGGCGGTCGATAACAGCGAGGTTATCGTGACTAAGCCTACGGGCTTCACACCTTCGCCCGATATCGACGACGGCTCCTACGAGGAAGCGCCCGATGCCGACGATACGGATACAAACGACGGCAGCGACCTGTCGACCGAAACGGGTAAAGGCGGTTCCGATAAGAAAACGGACGAAAATCCCGATTACTTGTGGATAATTATTCTTGCCGGCGGCGTTTTGGTCGCGGCGGCAGGCGCGATTATCGCGATTTGCGTAATAAAAAAGCGCAAAGCAAAAAAATAATTTTATTTGGGTGATTAAAAAATTTTTTATTAAAAAGGAGAGTAAATTTATGAAAAAAGTCTGTTTGGCAAAACGTATTTTAGCATATACCCTGACATTTTCGCTTTTCCTTTCTCAAATGATTTTGACTCCTGCGCTTTCCGCTTCGGCGGAAGAGCCCGCCGTCTGGGACGGCACCAAAGCCGAGAGCTTTGCGGGCGGAAGCGGTACCGCCTTAAGCCCCTACTTAATAGAAAACGGCGGCCAGCTTTATAAAATGGTCGCGGATTACAGCGCTGTGTCAGGCGATGACAGCGAGCTTGCAACACCTACATATTTCAAAATAATTAATGATATTTATTTGAATAATATTACCGATGCTGATATGGAGAATCCTACAACAGCCTCTTTAGAGGCAAAGGGTTTTAAACCATGGCATACTCATTATTCTCAATCAACAGGATTTTGCGGCGTAGTTGACGGCGGCGGACATACCGTATACGGTCTTTATTCTAACGTCGGCACCTATTCGGGTCTGATACCCAATGCAGTAGATACTGTTGAAATATATAATTTGAATTTAAAAAATTCATATGTATATGCTACCGGTGCTGCCGGAGGTATTGTCGGCGGAGCTTTCGGCTCGGTTACGACTGTTTCGGTAAAGTGTTGTACGGTTGATAAAATCTTGGTTGACGGCGGTGCGAGTGTTCGTATTGCCGGAATTATCGGCGGATTAGCGGGCAGCGTTAAAAAAGCGGCGATATCGAATTGTGCTGTAACAAGAGCAACCTTGAAAACCTCACATAAAAGTTATCCGAATATTCAATCCGCTTTGTTGGGTTACACCGGTGAGCAGATAAAAGGTCATACTGTAACCAACTGCTATACAGACGGCTCGGCACATCCCGTAACCGATACAACAGATGCTGCCCATTTTAAAAAGTTTACCGATTACATAACCTATACCAACGTATATACAGCGGCCTCAAACACTAATAGCGCGGCAGGAGTCACACAGCTTACAGAAGATCAAATGAAAGGCGAAGCGGCAAAAGAGTATATGCCCGGTCTTAATTTTGATTTAATTTGGCAGACAGCCGAAAACGACTATCCCGTAATTCGTGAAAACCCGATATATGTCTGGGACGGTACGAAATCATCCGTATTTTCCGGCGGCGACGGCAGTAAGGGAAGCCCTTATCTTATTTCTACTCCCGAACAGTTGGCATACGTCGTGAGCACCGATCTTACCGACGGCTTGTATTTCAAGCTTATTTCGGATATTCGAATAAATGATACCTCCAAGGAAAATTGGAAGGATACCGCCCGAAATTGGGTGTGGGCGGACGTTCGCTTCGTCGGCACCTTTGACGGTAACGGGCACACTATAGACGGCCTTTATTACAAGGGCAATCAGTTTAAGCGCGGGCTTTTTTCCTACATAGGCGATACCGTAATAAAAAATCTTATATTTACCAACGCTTCGATAAATACCACCTATTCTGGCGACGGCGGCTCCGGTATACTCGTCGGTCAGCTTTCGGCTCCGGCAACCATGCAAAACATTTACGTTGACGAAAGCTGTGAGCTTAACGTGCCGAACGGCAACGGTGTGGCGGCGATAGCCTCCTGGGGCGGTTTTAAAGCGACGATAGACAACTGCGCCGTTTTGACCGACAAGATCGTCGGTAAAAGCTACGTGGGCGCCGTAATAGGAACCAATTGGTCTAACCAAAGCAGTATAACCAACTGCTTTACTTCCTCAAGCCTGCCGATACGCGGCTACGGCTCGATAATAGGCTCTGCGAATAACTACGCGCTGGTTGCCGACGACATAGGCACCGTCGTTTTGGACAGCGCGGAGCACATGAAGGGCGAAAATGCAAAGCTTTATATGCCCGGGCTTGATTTTGAGGACGTATGGGAGATAACCGACGGCTATCCGATATTATCCTCTAAAATAGCGGAGATTTGGGACGGCACCAAAGCCGAAAGCTTTGCGGGCGGCGAAGGTACCGAGGCGGAGCCTTACTTAATAGAAAACGGCGGCCAGCTTTATAAAATGGTCGCGGATTACAGCAATACGCCTGTACTCGACAAGCCGGAGAGCCATACCTACTTTAAGCTGACAAAGGATATCAATCTCGGCTATAATCAATGGTATACCGTAGAGTCTACGGCTTACCCCAATAACTCGAATTATACCACGGGCTTCGGCGGCATAATCTACGGCGACGGGTATACGGTAAAAGGTCTTTACAACGGCAAAGCGGCGGGAGTCGCGGGACTTATTCCGGTAACTGCGCAGGGCGCAGAAATTCACGATCTGCATCTCAAGAACGGGTATTTACCGAAGGTCGATTGGAACTCCTATGCCGCAGGCGCGCTTGTCGGGCTTGCCGCGGGTAACGCCAATTCTACGCCGATAACCGTAGAGGGCTGTTCCGTAAGGAATTTCACCGCAGGAAGCCGCGACGCTTCCTCCGCCTTTGTCGGATTTTCATATTCGCAGTCGGTAAAGATAGAAAACTGCTATTGCGCCGATTCCGATATAAGCCATACCGGCAGTGCCGGCAGAGAAAACAGCGGCGCGTTTATAGCGTATACGAACGGCAGTGCTTACGGCAACAGCATAACTATCGAAAACAGCTATTGCGCCGGCATATCGCCTACCGTATCTTATGGCGATGGTTTTGAAGAAATCACCTCCTATAAAAACGTATATACCGACTTCGCGGATTATGAGAATACCGTAGAAGGACTTACAAAGCTTGACGTCGCTCAAATGCAGGGCGCCGCCGCAAAGGACAATTTGCAGGGCTTTAATTTCAACCAGATATGGCAATGCGGCGAAGAGGGCGAATATCCCTATCTTCGCACCTTTGAGGACAGAGCGGAGTATTGGGACGGTACCGCAGCGGAATCGTTCGCCGGCGGTACGGGCAGCAAGGAGAGCCCCTTTGAGATTTCAAATGCGCAGCAGCTTTATCTGCTGGCTTCCTCCGACACCGAGAGCACTCACGGCAAATATTATAAGCTTACGGGCGACATTGATATTTCGGGCGTGCATGAAGGCTGGGAGAAGGAAAACCCCTACGTATGGGCTAAGAAGACCGCATATCTCGACGGCTACGGCTACGGAAATTCGTTCGCCGGCGTACTTGACGGCGCGGGACACACCGTAAGCGGAATTTATTACTCGGACGACGCGGCGGACGGCAGCGCTTACGCCTACGGCCTGATACCGCTTGTAAGCGCGGACGCGGTCATCAAGAATATCACCGTTAAAAACGTAAAATCAACCGTTACGGGAAGCGCCTACGTCGGCGCCGTGGCGGGAGCGGCTCACGTCAGCGAAACCGATATTGCCAATCCCTTGAAAATGGTACAGTTTGTAGGGGTCAAGGCGCAAGAATGCGATATAACCGCCGAAAACGCCGGCGATATTTTGGGCGGCGCTTCACGCGGGGTCAAATTCGAGCTTTGCGCCGCGAATAAGCTTATCGGAAGCGGCGAAGAGAAAATATCCGTTCGCAACTGCAATTCCGACCTTGCGTACAACGACGACGTTATTATATACAACAGCCTTAATGCGGACGGTACCGCGCTTGTAAATATAAAGAAATATCTCCTTGAGACTATCGACAATTATATTACCGATATAAACGGCGACTCGGCATTTGATATAAGAGACTTGATTTCCGCCAAAAAATGCCTCGCAATGGCGCCCGCCGATGAAGCCTTGGTATGGTCGCAGGAATTTAACGAAAACGCGCTCGATTATTCGGTTTGGACAAAACACAGCTCTATGAGCACGGGTTCTACCCTTAAATATTCGGATACGGCTGCCGTAAACGGCGGCAGCCTTACCCTTACCTGCACCGATACCGGCACGTCGGACGCAAACGGAGATAAAATTTACGGAATAAGCTACGGGCTCAGCACTATAGACAGCATGAGCTTTAAATACGGCAGACTCGAAATGAGGGCAAAGCTCCCTTTTGACGCAGGTGCATTTCCCTCCTTTTGGCTTTCCTCAAGAAACGCCATGGGTTATGATCCCTTTTGCGAATACAGCACCGAAATAGACGTTTTTGAGCTTTTCGGAAAAGAAAAGACCAATACGAACCTGATAGCCTGTATTCATAAGTGGTATAACGAAAACGGAGTAAAAACCGGTAAGGAATGCAGCAGCGGAACCGGAATATTAGCGGGCAATACCGCGAAGGTTCCGGAAGACGCGCGCACCTACAAGGTCACCGGAAGTGCACAGAAAGAATTTCATACTTTTGTATTCGACTGGGATGAAAACACAATGAAATTCTCGGTCGACGGCAACGTTTATTACACGGCGGAAAGAAGCAAATTGCAAAAAGGCTTTGACATAAGCGGTAAATCTACCGATATATCGGGTGTATTTGACCAATTTTTGTATGTGCGACTCAATAATCACATGTATTCCACAGGTGACGGCGCCGCATATACCTACACAGGTAACGCGTCCGATATCGACGCGTCAAAGCTTAATTATGAAATCGATTATATACGGCTTTATCAAAAGAACGACGGAAAATCGAAAATATACCTTAAATAAGGGTTTTATTAAGATATAGGCGGAATTCGTTCCGCCTATATTAATGGCGAAGGGATTGAATATTGTGCTCAAAAAAATGAAAAAGAGCTTAAGCGTCATACTGTGCGTTTTAACCTTGACGGCAGCGCCCGTTTACGCCGCGAAATCCGGCGGCGCGTCGGGTACGCCCGAGCCTTCGGCGAAGTCCGCCGTAAGCTCCGCCGCCGACAGCTATGAGCATTATACGGAAAACAGCGGCTTAAATTACGCGGTTAAGGCTTTGCCGCTGTCGCTCGAAAAATTCACTCCCGAAAATACGAACGCCTCCTTTGCCGACGGTGTGATCGACTGGGCGGACGGCAAGGGCAGTATCGCTTTTACCGCCGATATAACCGCTCCCGCCCTTTATTCCCTAAAAATCGTATGGAAGCCCAAAGCCGCGGGTATAGATCCCGATATTTCGGTTTATATAGACGGCTCGGCGCCCTTTTCGGAAGCAAATCAAATTTCCCTCAAACGCGAATGGAAGAATATTTCGCAAACGCCGCGCGTAGACTCGAGCGGCAACGAATACGCGCAGGAGCAGGTCGAAACGGGCGAATATATCACCTCGGTTTTGCAGGATTACGTCGGAGTTACCGTAAAACCGTATACCTTTAAGCTTACAAAGGGCAGGCATACTCTGACGATAGGCGAGCCCGACGTTCCGATATATATTAAGGAAATAACCTTGATCCCGCCCGAAAAAACGAAAGCGTATTCCGAAATTTCGAAGGAATATACCCTTTTGGAAAACGACGCGAAAACCGTCACGATACAGGCGGAAAACGCGGATATTAAAAATTCCAAGGCTTTGATCCCAAAATGCAATAACAGCGACGCCGGAATGACGCCGTCGGATCCTTATACGAGTAAAATCAACTATATCGGCGGCTCCTCCTGGCAAAGCCCGGGAAGCAGTATGACCTGGCGGTTTAATATCGAAACGGACGGGTATTATTATTTAGGTCTTCGCTACAAGCAGTCGGAGCTTGTAAGCGGAGTAAGCTACCGAAAGCTCAGAATCGACGGCGAAATACCCTTTGCCGAGGCGGAAAGCATAGGCTTTCCCTACGGTACAAGATGGAAATATTTAACCTTGGAAGACGGTAATTCGCCCTATTATATATGGCTCGAAAAGGGCGAGCACACCCTTTCGTTAGAGGTCACCGCAGGCGCCGAAAGCGACTTTTTCAAAAGACTTTCCGCCGTGGTCTCAAGACTCGGAGACGAGTATATCAAAATAGTTATGATAACCGGCGAGTCGCCCGACGTTAACCGCGATTACGAGCTGTTTAACCAAATCGAGGGCTTTAACGATACCTTGACCGACTGCCGAGAGGCGCTTGACGGTATAGCCGCCGATATGAAAAAAACCTCGGGCAGCAGGGGAAACCAGAGCATTGCGGCGATAGAAAATATGTCGCGCGTATTAAAGCAGATGCTTAAAAGTCCGTACGTTGCCCAACAGTACGTTAACGACTATTACAACAACTACACCGCGGTAAGCTCATGGCTTTACGATATGACCAATATGCCGCTGGCGCTCGACGAAATACAGATCATCCCCTACGGGAAAAAGCCGGAAAACAAAAACGCGAATATTTTTAAAGCTATAGGCTACGGCGCTTTAAGGCTTTTGGTATCCTTTACGCAGGACTATAATTTCACCGATAAAACCGACTCGGACAAATCGATCACCATTTGGATAAATTGGGGTCAGGACCAGGCGATGGTGCTCAATTCTCTGATAAGAGACTCCTTTACGCCGAAGACGGGCATAAACGTCCGCATCGATGTGGTAAACGCCTCGCTGATAAACGGTATACTGTCGGGAAATTTCCCCGATCTGTCACTGCAAATGGCGAGAACCGAGCCCGTAAATCTGGGAATCAGAGGCGCGCTTTACGATTTAAACAATTTTGAGGATTGCGGTGAGGTTTTAAAGCGGTTCGGAGATACCGCCGCCGATCCTTACGGCTACAACGGCGCTTTGTACGCGCTTCCCGATACGCAGAGCTTTATGCTCATGTATTACCGTAAGGATATTATGGAAAATCTGGGGCTCGGCGTGCCGAAAAATTGGAGCGAATTTAAGCACGCGGCGATGGTAATACAGCGAAACAATATGAACGTCTACGTGCCCTATACCCAGATTACCGCCTCTACCACCGTAAATACCGGTATAGGCAGTCTTAATCTGCTGCCGACTTTGATTGCGCAAAACGGACTTTCGCTTTATAACGAGCAAAGAAACGCCACCGCGCTTAATACAAAGGAAGCTATAGACGTTTTTGAGTTTTGGACGGATCTCTATACCGAATACGGCTATTTAAAGGAAGCGGAGTTTTATAACCGCTTCAGGGTAGGCGTGGTGCCATTGGGAATAGCGCCGCTTGCGACTTATATGAATTTATATTCCGCCGCTCCCGAAATAGCCGGCAGATGGTCGGTGGCTTCGGTACCGGCAAGCGAGGGAGGAAGCGCCGCCGTGGCGGGAGCCGGCACCGGCTGCGGAATTATAAACCTTTCCGACAAAAAGGCGGAGGCTTGGGAGTTTCTCAAATGGTGGACCTCTGCCGACACTCAGACGAGATACAACAACAACGTCGAGTCCATACTCGGGATGATAGGCAGAACCACGACGGCAAACGTCGAGGCGTTCGGAAGACTCGCCTGGGACGGCGAGCATCTCGCGGTCATGGAAGAACAGCGCCGTCTTGTCAAAGAGGTGCCCGAGGTTCCGGGAAGCTACTATCTGTCGCGCGCCGTGGATCAGGCGTTTTGGGCGGTAGTCAACGGCGAAAGCATACCCAAAGACGCGGTAGCCAAGTGGAGCAAAATCGCCGACGACGAGATCGCGAGAAAAATTAAAGAATATTCATAAAGGAGAGAATAAAGTGCTTGCCAATAAATACAGTCGCCCGAAAAGCCGGCGCAAAAACGCGCCAGAAGGCTCTTTCAGGGAACAATTACCCATGTTCGTAATGATTTCTCCCTTTGTTTTGTTTTTCTTGATTTTTACCGTCATACCTATTATATCTTCAATTTGTTTAAGCTTTACCTCGTATGATATGATATCCTCGCCGAGCTTTGTCGGGCTTGACAATTACCGGCGGCTTATCACAAGCGACGCCGTTTTCCCCGTAACGGTTAAAAATACCGTGGTATTTGCGGTGGTGGCGGGCCCGCTCGGATTTTTGCTCGCCTTTGTATTGGCGTGGCTCGTAAACGAGTTCACCGCGAAAAAAAGGGCGCTTCTTTCCTTTATGTTTTACGCCCCCGCGCTTGTGGGAAACACCTATTTTATCTGGCAGGTAGCCTTCAGCGGAGACAGCTACGGCTATATAAACAGCCTTTTGTTATCCTTAGGGATTATCACGGAGCCTATAGTATGGCTCAAAAACGCAACCTATCTTATGCCCATTATCATAGTCGTGCAATTATGGCAGAGCATGGGCGTGTCCTTTCTTGCCAATATTTCGGGACTGCAAAACGTCAGCCGCGATCTGTACGAGGCGGGCGCCATAGACGGTATCCGAAACCGCTGGCAGGAATTGAGGTATATAACCCTGCCTTCGATGTCAAATATGCTGCTTTTCAGCGCGGTAATGCAAATCCAAAGCAGTTTTTCGGTAAGCCTTATCGCTATCACTCTGGCGGGTTATCCGAGCAAATCAAACGCCGTAGATACCATAGTATCGCTTATGCAGGATATGGCAACCGTGCGTTATGAGCTCGGATACGCTTCGGCAATCGCCGTCGTGCTGTTTATTATGATGGTGACGACAAGGCTGATCGTCGGAAAAGCCCTCTCGACCGTGCAGAAATGAGGTGTTTACGATAAAGAACAAAGCTTTGTTAAAAAGACGTCTGTCGGCAGAGCGAAAACCTGCCTACCGGCGTTACACCCGTTCGAGGTTCGGCGATTTTCTCAACGCCTTCTTGCTTATAGTGGCGGGACTTTTTACCATGCTGCCGCTCATATACGCGGTCTGCACCTCCTTTAAGCCGTTGGATGAGCTGCTTATATTTCCGCCGCGCTTTTTTGTAAGACGCCCCACGCTCGGAAATTATCTGATACTTCCGGACCTTATGTCCTCTCTTAAGGTGCCGCTTTCGCGCTATATTTTCAACAGCCTTTTTATAAGCGCGGTTTCCACGTTTTTTTATATACTTATCGCTACGATGGCGGCGTTTGTGCTCTCAAAAGCCAAGTTTAAGGGCAGAAATCTGCTCTTTTGGGTAGTACAGTTTTCCCTTATGTTCAACGCCTATACCTTAGGCATTCCGAGATACCTGATTTTTTCGAAAATGCATATTATAGATACCTATTGGGTCTCCATTTTGCCGCATATAGCGTCAACCCTCGGCGTATTTCTGGCGAAGCAGTACATAGAGGGGTATATTCCGAACGCCCTGCTCGAGGCGGCGAAAATCGACGGCGCGAGCCATTACAGGGTATTTTGGTCTATAGTAATGCCGGTTATCAAGCCCGCATGGCTTACGCTTATGCTTTTTGCCTTCAGGGATATTTGGGCGGAGGTGCCGAACGGTACGATTTTCAGCGAACAGCTGAAAACTTTGCCGCAAATAGTCACTCAGATAACGGCGGGCGGCACGGCGAGAGCGGGAAGCTCGATGGCGGTCACGGTAATTATGATGATACCGCCGATTATCGTCTTTTTAATTTCACAAAGCAACGTTGTCGAAGCGATGAGCAGCGCGGGTATAAAGGAGTAGGGATTGCATTGAATAAACGATTATTTAAGAGTATCTTTACGGTTTTTGCGGCATTGCTCCTTTTTGTACCGGCGATTTCGGCAAGCGCCGAGGTGCCTTACGACAGCTATACCTATTGGTCGGACGTCGGCGAACAGGACAAGGCGGTATATAACCGTCCTATGTACAGCCCCGAGCGTACCTTCGATTCCTTTTCGTTGGGAATTGCGGACTTTTCAAAGATAAACGATATCGCTTTTGACGCCGACGGCAGGCTTTATATATTAGATACCGATTCGCGGATCGTTTTGCTTGACGGCGAGTATAACTTTATCCGCGAGATAGGACTTGTAGGCGGTACCGAGAGCTACGTCGACGCCAAGGGGCTTTATACGGCAAAGGACGGCACCTTGTATATCTGCGATACCGAGGGGCACAGGATACTTCATATAAAATCCGACGGAAGCCTTATCGATACGATTACTTTGCCTAAGTCCAATCTCATACCGGATGATTTCGATTTTCGTCCTACGGGTATGGCTGTAGATGAGTACGGATATACCTATATTTTAAGCGACGGCTCTTATTACGGAGCCCTGCTTTTCGATACGGATATGACCTTTTTGGGCTTTTACGGCGCAAATACGGTAAAAGCCACCCTCGGCAGTGTGTTTTCCAATATAAAAAATCGGATTTTCCCCAACAACACCAAAAAGGGCAACACCTCGCAAAGACTGCCTTACTGTTTTGTGGATCTGGCGGTCGACAAGGAGGGATTTGTCTATACGAGCACCGGTTATACCGATTCGAGCCGCACCGGGCAGATAAGAAAATTGGGACCTGGACTCGGCAACAATATTTTGGGCTCGGACGAGGTGAATTTTGCGGACGCAAAAATCAATACCACCTATAACGACGGCGCCGTATCAAAGCAGGATATTTTTGATATCGAGGTCGACGACGGCGGCTTTGTATACGGGCTCGAATCTGCGTTCGGCAAGGTCTTCGTATACGACTCCGACTGTCGAATACTGTCGGTTTTCGGCGGCGGCATGGGATTCGGAACGCAGGTGGGAACCTTTGCCACCGTATCCTCGCTCGCTATCAAGCATAACGGCGAAGAGGTACTCGTTTCCGACAGCGCGACCAATAAAATAACCGTATTTAAAATAACCGATTTCGGAAAAAAGGCAAAGGAGCTTACGGCGCTCACCCTGAAAGGCGATTATACCGGCGCCAAAGAGGGTTGGGAGGAAATTATCAAAACGGATAATAATTTCCAGCCCGCCTACGGCGCGCTTGCCCGCGCATATATAAACGAGGGCGATTACGATACCGCCCTTTCGCTTGCGAAAACCGGATATGACCGGGAAGCCTACGCCATAGCCTTTGAGTATAAGCGCGGCGATATTATAAACGAATATTTCATGGTGATTTTTATCGGACTTGCGGCGGTGATTGCGGCGGTAATCGGATTTTTGGTCGTATCCACGCGCAAAAAGGTAAAATTTATCAAAAACAAACAGCTTGCCCTTATGTTTTCAACCCTTATACATCCGTTAAACAGCTTTACGGATATAAAGGAAAAGGGAGAGGGCTCGGTTTTATTGTGCGGCGTTTCGGTGCTTTTGTTCTACACTGCCACCGTTCTGCAAACCTTAAAGGGCGGATTTTTGTTTACCGTATACGACGCCGCTTCGTTTAATTCCTTTTGGTTGTTTGTAAAAACCGTGGGATTTGTTTGCCTTTGGATCATCGTGAATTGGATGGTCTGCACCCTGCTTTCGGGCAAGGGCAGGATCAAGGAAATCGCCATAGTTACCTGCTACAGCCTGCTGCCGCTGATCATCGAGAAATTCATAAGACTTGCCCTTACAAATGTGCTGCTGCCGAGCGAAGCCGCCTTTTTGAACATTTTCCACGCCGTCGCAATGATTTATTTTATTATTTTGATGATAATAGGACTCATTAAAATTCACGATTTCGGTATGGCAAGACTTATCGGAACGAGCGCGCTCTCGCTTGCGGGGGTTGCCGCCATAGTATTTTTGGCTATTATGACGGTTATTCTCGTACAGCAATTCGGAGGATTTATTGTGACTGTTATATCCGAGGTTTTGACGCTTTAAGGAGGGAAGACGGTTTTATGAAAAGATTTTTTAGCTTGATTTGCTGTATGACGGTATTGTTATCGCTTACGGCTTGCAGCAGTACCGATTTCGGTTCGTCGCCCTACAGGGAAGCGGAAGACTCGGAAATACCGTCCGATACCCTTATTGCGGAAAATTCGCTCTACAGATTAGAGCTTACGGACTCGAATATGGGCTTTGTTCTGACCGAAAAAGCCACGGGAAAGCAATGGAGCAGTACGCCCGCGGACGAGTCGGGCGCCGAGGTAGACGAGCTTGGTATGCCCATAAAAAAGCATCCGCGGGTTGAGTCGGTACTGTCGGTAGAATGCAAAAACTTCATAAGCGACGAGACGAATACCTACAATTGCTACACCGACGCTTTGCAGGCGGGAAAGGTGGTCTGTAAAGCTGCCGATAACGGCATAACCGTCGACTACTATTTTTCCGAAGCACAGGTTATGATACCGCTCGAGTGCACGCTTACCGATATGGGGGTAAAGCTCTCCGTAAACCCCGAAAAAATTCTCGAAAACGACAACAAGGTAATAAGCATTTCGATCGCGCCCTTTTTCTGCGGGGTCAAAAACGATACCGAAAATTCTTATCTGTTCGTACCCTCGGGCTCGGGAGCCATAGTCGGTACCGCCGCAAAATCTCAGCAGGGAGACTCATATTCGGCTCAAATTTACGGTTACGATCCCGCCATAGACGAGGTGGCGTCGATTTCGAACAAGGAGCCCGTGCGGCTGGGAGTTTTCGGCTCAAAGGCGGGGGACAAAGCCATGTGCGCCGTCGTTGACGGAAGCCCCGAGTCGGCTTGGATAAACCTTACCTCCGGCAGCGAAACCCTCGGCTATTCCTCCTGCTATGCTACCTTCCAAATGCGCGGCTACACCAATCATACGGCACAGCTTTTTTCGTATGAAAAGGTAAATAACGTCGTCTACGGCAAAAAAATGATAAACAAGCCGATTTCGGTGACCTTTTGCCCCTTAAGCGGCGAGGACGCCGATTACAGCGGTATGGCAAGACTTTACAGGGAGTACCTGATTAAAGAATACGGCGTTAAAGCCTCCTGCGAGGATATTCCGCTTAATATCCGAATGCTCGGCGGAACGCAGACGACAAAGTCGTTTTTGGGAATCCCGTATACCACGACCTATGCGGCGACTACTCTCAATGCCGCCGAAAAAATAATCAAAGAAATAAAGACCGAAACCGGCGCCGACTTTTCGGTTCAGCTTAAGGGATTCGGCGAAAGCGGAACGGACGAGGGCAAAATTGCGGGTAATTTTACCGTCAATAAAAGCCTCGGTTCGTTAAAGGAGCTTAAAGCGCTTTTCGGCTTCGGCGAAAAAAACAAGGTCGATTTGTACTTCGATTTTGATATGGAAAAATTCGCCGGCGGTTTCGGGAGCGGCGGCGCGATCACAAACGCGGGCGAGCAAAAGGCGGTCCAATACCACTACGACATAGCCGTAAGGGATAAAAAGACCGACACCGCCTATTATCTGTTATCGCCCGTAAAATTTGCGGATATAGCAAACAAAATTATTAAAAAAGCGAATAAATATGAAATTTCGGGCATATCGCTCGATACCCTGTCGCAGGTTGCTTATTCGGACTATAAAAATAAGAAAAGCTCCGAATATTATTCGAAAAACGGCTTTCCGGCTGCCGCCGACGGCGCAATAACAAGCCTTAAATCCGAAAACAAAAGATTTATGGCGTCGGGAGCTAACCTTTATTCGGCGGTGACGGCGGATATCATTACCGAATCGCCCGTAACCTCCGAAAAAAATCAGGCTTTTTTATATGACGTACCGTTTTATCAAATGGTATTTAAGGGCAGTGTTCCTATAGCGGTGCAAAGCGTAAATTTGGCTGCCGATCCTCGGCTTATGCTTTTAAAGGCGGTGGAGTCGGGCGCCGGACTCGGGTATACCGTTATAGACAAATGGGATAACGCGTTGATAAACTCCGATTTGCCCTATTTTTACAACAGCGTATTTGATGATATAAAGGACGGCATATTCGAGGATTTCGGCAAACTTTCCGATTACTTTAAAAAGATTTCGGGGCAGCATATCGTAAAGCATACCGTTTATGAAACGGGGCTTCGCGAAACGGTGTTTGAAAACGGCGTTTGCGTTTACGTCAATATTACCGGTAAGACTCTCGATACGCCGAAGGGCGAGCTTGCCTCGTACGAATATCTTATAACGGAGAAAAGCTTATGAAAAAAGCAAAGAAAAACAGGGGAATAAGCGAGCTTAAAAGCAGATACGGATACCTTTTTACGACGCATTGGATAATAGGTATAATTATATTTTTCGCTCTGCCCCTTATACAGTCGGTCATCTTTTCGTTCAGCAAGATAGAAATCGTCGGCGGCGGAATAAATATGGATTTTATAGGAACGGAAAACTACAGGCAGATATTGTTTGCCGACGCAAACTACGAAAATTGGCTTTCCTCCTCCATAACCTCATATCTCTATTCACTGCCGATTATTATACTTTTGAGCATGTCGCTGGCGCTTATATTGAACCAGAATTTCAGAGGCAGACTTTTTTTCAGGGCGCTCTATTTTCTGCCGGTTATAATATCGACCGGCGCGGTCATAAACCTGATTTTCAGGACAACGAGCAACGATATGTCCAACATAGGTGTGAGCGACGCTTATTCCGCGAATATGATAAGCGTCGACGATATCGTAAGACTGCTCGATATACAGGGCGAGGCGGCAAAATACATTACGGTCACCATAAGCAAAATATTCGACCTTGTGTGGAGCTGCGGAATACAAATAGTGCTCTTTCTCGCGGGACTTCAGTCCGTGCCCTCCTCTTTTTACGAGGCGTCGCGGGTCGAGGGAGCGACGAAGTGGGAGGAGTTTTGGTTTATCACCTTCCCGATGCTCTCCCGTGTGACGGTTCTTGTTATGATTTTTACGATGGTCGAGCTTATAACGAGCGAGCGGACGACGCTTATAAGAAACGTATATTCCATGATGCGCACGGGAAACTACGACGAGACCTCGGCTATGATATGGTTCTATTTTTTGATATGCGGCGGAATAATGGCGGTTATCGTATTTCTGTTTAACCGGTTTGTGACAAAACGGTATGAATAGGCCGAAGGGTTTGGGTTTTAACCCTTGTCGTTTGCGGCTTATGTCTATAAGCGCCATATCTTCCGGCAGAAGGGAACAGTCAGAATAATGAAGAATATTATCAATTCTTTTTCCAAAACAGACGATCGTAATATTCGAAAACTAAAGAAAAAAAGCCTCGGGATTTTGTATTCGGTTTTTCGGCTTGTAATTCTCCTTTCGATAGGCTTTATTATAATTTATCCGCTGATATATACGATAGTGACCTCGCTTCAGAGCAAGTATGCCTTCTTAAACTCCACGAGAGTGTGGATACCTACGGAATTTGCGATTTCCGAAAACTACAGGGCGGCGTTTGACGCCATGGAATATCTGCAGTCCTTTTGGTCGACCTTTAAGAACGAGCTTATAAGCGCGGGTATTGAGATCATGTCCTGCGCGATAGCGGCTTACGGTCTTGCGCGGTTCGATTTTAAATTAAAAAAGCTTTACACCGCGATTTTGTTTTTGACGATATTGGTTCCCGAAATGATGATCATGATTCCGCGAATGCTCAACTATTCGCATCTCGATTTTTTCGGGATTTTGGGACTTTTCAATAAAATTACCGGAGTGGATATACGACCGAATATTATAGATACCTCTCTCGCCTTTTGGCTTCCCTCGCTTTTCGGCGTGGGGCTCAGAGCGGGTATACTCATTTATATTTATATACAGTTTTTCAAAGGACTCCCGAAAGAGCTCGAAGAAGCGGCATGGGTCGACGGAGCGGGCCCTTTCAAAACCTTTTTGACGATAGCGCTTCCGAGCTCCGGCGTGGTGATCCTTACCGTAACGGTTTTTTCTATGATATGGCATTGGAACGATTCTCTGCTTTCGGGAATGTATTTAAGCAACAGCTTTCCGCTCGCAAGGCAAATAGCCCGCCTGCCCGAGACCTTGGGAAGTAAATATCATATCATATTAAGCGCCCGCGATCCCCAGGGAATAGGCTATCTTATGGCGGGATGCGTACTTTTTGTCGTGCCTATGCTTATCGTATATATGATAATACAGCATTGGTTTATCGAAAGTATCGACAGAGTAGGCATTACGGGTTAATTTTAAGCAAATGGAGAAGCATTATGTCGGTTTCAATTAAAGAAAACATTATTACACTTGATACAAAAAACACTACATATCAAATGGCGGTCAACGCGAACGGATATCTCGCGCATCTGTATTACGGCAGCCGTCTGGACGGCTCGAGCGCCGCCGATTGCAGTATGCTCGGCTATCATTCGCTGGTGCCTTTGGCATATGACGGCTGTTCCTCGGAGCTGTCGCCCGACGTCTGCCCGCTCGAATATTCGGCTTACGGCAACGGGGATTTCAGAACCGCGCCGCTTATGCTCTCCTTCTCCGACGGCTCGTCCGTTTGCGATTTGAGATTTGAAGATGTGAAACGTATTGAGAAAAAGCCTCTTTTAAAAGGGCTTCCGGCATTGCACGACGAGGCGGGAAAATCCGAGTCGGTGGAAATATGCTTAAAAGACAAAATATACGATTTGCGGGTATATCTTTTATATACGGCATTTGAAGAATGCGACGTTTTGGCAAGGTCTGTAAGGGTCGAAAACCGCACCGGCGGCGATATCGTACTTAACCGTGTGCTGTCTACCTGCCTCGATAACTACGAATGCGACTACGATTTTATTTCTTTTTCCGGAAAACCGAACTACGAGCGCTCATTAAACCGTATACCCTTGCGGGAATTAAAATTAAGCTGTGAAAGCAGACGCGGAACCTCAAGTCACCAAAACAATCCCTTCGTTATCTTTTGCTCAAAGGACTGCAGCGAAAAATCCGGCGAATGCTGCGGCGCCGCATTCGTCTACAGCGGAAATTTCACGGCGTCAATGGAAAAAACCCAGATAGGCACCACCAGATTTGTCATGGGAATAAATCCCGAAAATTTCAGATTTGTGCTGAAGGACGGCGAGAGCTTCCAGGCGCCCGAGGTGATACACACCTTCAGCAATTCGGGCTTTTCCGGACTTACCCACAATTATCACAACGTCATAAGAAAGCATCTTTTCAGGGGCAAATACGCCGACGCGCCGCGGCCTATAATGTTGAACAGCTGGGAAGCCACCTATTTTGACGTTAATTGCGAAAAGCTTTTGGCTATAGCAAAGCAGGCGAAAAAAATCGGCGTCGACACCTTCGTTTTGGACGACGGCTGGTTTTTGGGACGCCAAAGCGACAATTCCTCCTTGGGCGATTGGTTCGCGGACGAGGAAAGGATCGGCTGTCCTTTGAGCCGGCTTATATCCGGCATAAACGAGCTCGGAATGAAATTCGGATTGTGGTTTGAGCCGGAGTGTATTTCGGAAAACAGTATTCTTTACAGGAACCACCCGGAATGGGTTTTGCAGGCGCCAGACAGAAAAGGGATGCTCGGAAGAAAGCAATGGGTTATCGATATGTCGAACGACGATGCGGTAAACGCCATATTTGACATGATGTGCGATATTTTGGATAACAATAATATCGATTATATCAAATGGGATTTTAACCGGTATCTGACCGACGTTTATTCCTGCCGGCTGCCCGCCGAACGTCAGGGCGAGGTACTGCACAGATACGTTTTGGGAGTGTACAGCCTTTTGGAAAAAATCAACGCTCGATACCCCGATCTGCTTATCGAGAGCTGCGCTTCGGGCGGCGGCAGGTATGACTGCGGAATGCTCTATTACGCGCCGCAAATCTGGGCGAGCGATAACACCGATCCCTTAGACAGGGTGAATATACAGTACGGCACGTCGTTTTGCTATCCGATAATTTCCGTCGGCTCGCACGTTACCGCCTCCCCCAATCATACCACGAGGCGAAACACCCCGCTTTTAACCCGCTCAAACGTTGCAATGGCGGGAACCTACGGCTTTGAGCTCGATTTGACCACACTTTCGGACGGGGAAATCGAAATACTCAAAAAAGAAACCGAATTTTACAAAGCGCATGCCTCTCTTATAAAAGACGGCGATTATTACAGGCTTACCTCAAATAACGAAAGATACATCGCATGGCAGTTTGTATCCGAGGATAAAAAACACGCTTTGGCGGTTTTGGTTCAAACTCGCAACAATATCAATTACAAGCCGATCATAAGACGGCTCGAGGGCCTCAATGCCAATACAAAGTACCGGGTAATTATCGACGGCGCAGAGCGTGAGGGAGAGTATACGGGTACCGCGCTTATGCAGATAGGTATAAATCTTAGGACCATAAAGTACGAGGGCGAATCCACCCGAATAGAAATCGAGGCAATATAAAAACAAATATAAAAAGCAAGAGTCGATAAATAATTATATCGGCTCTTGCTCTGAGTTGCGTCAAATGCAGTCAATTTATCTTTTTTCGGTATTCGGTGGGGGTCATACCCGTCTTCGCTTTGAACATGCTCGTAAAATATTGCGGATTTTGATATCCGATAAATTCGGCTATTTCCGATATCGGCTTTTTCGTGTGCTGTAAAAGGGAAGAGGCGATCGATATCTTATTGCTTATCTGGTAGTCGTACGGCGTAATTCCGAATTCGCGCTTAAAAAGCTTCAGACAGTAGTCGGGGGAGCGGTATATATGACCTGCAAGCTCGGTGTTGTTTATTATGCGGTCGATGTTTTCGTCCAGATAGGTCTTAAGCATTATCGCTTCGTTGCTTTTTTGCGATTCCTTATTTAAAACGTATAATCTGTGCAAAATTTCAAAATACAGGCTTGTAAGCTTCGAGTTCTTTTCGGAGTCGGGTATATCGGCGTATGAGGTTTTCATAATTTGCTTAAAAAGCCCTTTGAGCGACGGCGCCGAAAATACGAACTTATCGTTGAGGGAAAAGTTCATAAGAAGCGACGACGCGAGACTTCCCGACAGGTTCATAAAATATTTTGCCCATGGATTTTGCGGATTGGCATAATATTCGTGGCTTATGCCGGCGGGGAGAATATAGACGTCGTCGGTTTTGATATCTATTTTTTTGTTGTCTATAAGCAGGGTACCCTCTCCTCTGAAAACGTATTCGATTATGGTTATATTCGGCTTGGTTCGCACGTATCGGTGATTTTTATCGCATATCGAAACGCCCGTCATAACCACGTTTATCGGAGAGTCCTTTTCCTGTACGAAAAAATATTTTATGGTTTCTTTCATTTTTTTATTGCACCTGCCTCTAATTAATATTATAATTATTTTTATAAAACTGTCAATCTTTTAGCGGAGGAATGTTTTTATGAAATTAAAATATCTCGGCACTGCCGCTGCCGAAGGTTATCCGGCGATTTTTTGTCAATGCGAAAACTGTAAAAAAGCCTTAAAGGAAAAGGGAAAAAACATCCGAAGCAGGTCGCAGGCGATTATCGACGACAGACTGCTTATCGATTTTCCGTGCGACACCTATTATCATTGCTTAATTAACGGTATAGATCTTTGCGATATTCACCATTGCCTCATAACCCACGTGCATAAGGACCACCTTTATCCGGTGGAGTTTTTGAATTTAAACGGTTTTTCGCACCCCTCGCCCGATTACAAATTAAATCTGTACGGAAGCGAAGACGTCGAAAAAATACTTGCGGATTTGCCCGCCGGCGTTTACAATCATCTTAATTTCGTAAAAATAAACCCGTTTGAGCCCTTTAAAATCGAAAAATACACGGTGACGGCGCTGCCCGCTTATCACGCAACCGACAACCCGTATATATACAGTGTATCGGACGGCGAAAAAACCCTCCTTTACGCGCATGATACCGATATCTTCCCCGAAAAAACATGGGAGTATATTACCGATAATAAAATGCACTTCGACCTTGTATCCATGGACTGCACCGAAGGCGCTTACGAGGATTTAAGCTATCGGGGACATATGTGCCTCGGGCGAAACATCACCTGCCGACAAAGATTGGCGGACGGTAAAAACATCGACGAAAATACAAAAACGGTGCTCAATCATTTTTCGCACAACGGTCTTTACGCCAATTATTCCGATTTTGCTCCCATAGCCGCCGAAAACGGGTTTGAGACCTCGTTCGACGGTATGGAAATTACAATATGATCAAAAAACAGAGGTGCTTTATATGCTGCTTTCAACACTTACACAATGGGTAGGAAACCGAATACCCGAAAAGGACGCGATTAAAATTATAGCGGACGCGGGCTTTGACGCTTATGATATTTCGCTTTTTGATTTAACAAAAGACGAATATCAATTTAACCGAGACGATTACGTCGAAATCGCAAAGGATTTGCGCAGTTACGCCGATTCTTTGGGGATAGTCTGCAATCAGTCTCATGCGCCTTACCCGTCAAGTACGGGCAACCCCGAGAAGGACGAAAAGATATTTGAAAAAATCGTCAGAGCGATGGAGATAGCCTCTATCCTCGGCGCCAAAATTATCGTCGTACATCCAAAACAGCATCTCGTTTATTCGGAGCATCCCGATGAGCTTTTCAATATCAATGTTGAATTTTACAAAAGCCTCATTCCTTACTGTGAGAAATTCGGCATAAAAGTCGCATGCGAAAATATGTGGCAGTGCAACAACGGCAACAAGGTTCCGAGCGACAGTACCTGTTCGCGGGCTTGGGAATTTTGCAAATACCTTGACGCGATAGACAGCGAATGGATAGTGGGCTGTCTTGACATCGGTCACGTTTCGCTTATGAACACCGATATACCGAATTTTATTCGCCAAATGGGCAACCGCCGCCTGCAGGCGCTTCACGTTCACGATACCGATTATAAATCCGACAAGCATACCCTGCCCTTTATGGAAAAAATCGATTTTATCGCCGTTTGTAAGGCATTGGCAGAGATCGATTACAAGGGCGATTTCACCTTTGAAGCCGACGCTTTTTACAGGGGAAAACCGCGCGAGCTCTGCTTTGCCACCACGCGGTATATGTGCGACGTCGGAAGGTATCTGATTTCGCAAATCGAAAACGCAAAGTAAATATCCGGTTGCATTGCCATAGCAAAGCAATCAATATTAAGGCTTTTTAAAGCTGACCTTAAATCGAGGAATTTTTTTAAAAAATGAAAACGGCAATCAGAAAATATTTTATGATAATCGTCGGCGCGGCGATGGTAGGCTTTGCCATAAGCGTCTTCTTTTCGCCCAATAAAATCGTAAGCGGCGGCGTTTCGGGTATCGCGGTAATACTTTTTCATTCGCTGAATATCCCCCTCGGAATCTCATACGCCGTTATAAACGCGGCGCTTCTGCTCTTGGCATTGATATTTTTGGGAAAAGGCTTTGCGCTTAACACGGTGCTCGGCGCGGCGCTCGTTTCGGTTTTTGTGCAGGTGTTTTCATATTTTCCGCCCCTTACTTCCGACGTATGGCTTGCGGCGTTTTTCGGTTCGGTGCTCTACGGCTTCGGTATAGGGCTTAATCTTATCGAGGGGGCGTCGACAGGCGGCACGGATATCGTCGCGCGGCTTTTCCAGCGCGCCTTTAAAACCGCAAAGGTCGGCACGGTGCTTTTAATTGTTGATTCCGCGGTAATTCTCACCTCCTTTATAGTATTCGGCGAGTTCGATCTTGCCTTTTACGGAATAATGTCTATCGGTATCTCCTCTTTTGCGATAAACCTGCTTATAAAGAAGATGAACATTTCAAAGCTTGCCTTCGTAGTGACCGATAAGGGCGACGATATCACAAAAAAGCTCGTTTCCAAATCTCCCCGCGGCGTTACGATATTTCGCGCCGTCGGCGGTTATACGATGCAAAGGCGCGATGTGCTTATGTGCGCGCTCAAGGAAAGAGAAATTGTCTCTTTTCAGCACCGTATTTTGGAAACCGACGAAAACGCCTTCATCATTTTCTCCGAAGCGGGGCAGATAATCGGAAACGGCTTCAAATTATACCATTAAGGTAAATACTGTAGGCTACGGTCTTATTCGCCGCCGGATTACGGTCTTATCGCCGCCGGATTGTCTTGACATATAATTTATTCGGAAGTATAATGAAATAGTTATATGTAGAGCAAAAGCGGTCTTTTTATTGCAGACCGGACAGCATCGGAAGTCAAATAACAGGAGGAAATAAAAATGAGGAGCTCTATGTTCAAAATAGATATCGAAGACAGGCGGCACGCCCTTACTTTGATCCATAACCTTATAACCGACAGCACGCTTACAAAACCCGAATGTACCCTTTTCGGAGACGAAATTTCACTCAGCGGACTTCCCGAAATTCTTAAGTCGTACGACGCGGACAATCCGACTCCGCCCTGTGAAGAATTTATTAAACAAACCAAAAAGATCAATTTTTCGGCAATCAGCTGTGTCTGCGCGACCGATCCGGATGACCTTCGCCGCGTAACCCTTACATATATGCCGGACGACGGATACGTTACCCTGTCCTTCCCGATGGCGCATAAAGGACTCAACACCGAAGAAAAAGAATTGCTCAAGCGAATTCGCGGATTTTGAGGTTTAAACAATGCCGTTAAAACTGATACGTGAGGATATTACAAAGCTTTCCTGCGACGCCGTCGTAAACGCCGCGAACCAAACCCTGCTCGGCGGTGGCGGAGTCGACGGCGCCATACACAAGGCGGCCGGAAAAGAACTGCTTGCGGAGTGCAGGACGCTCGGCGGCTGTAAAACCGGGGAAGCGAAGCTTACAAAGGGATATAATCTCCCGGCAAAATATGTAATTCATACGGTAGGCCCCCGCTGGAGAGACGGCGAGCATGGAGAGGAAGAACTGCTCCGTTCCTGCTATCGCAATTCACTTGCCGTTGCAAAGGAGCATAATTTTGAAAGCGTCGCCTTTCCGCTGATTTCGTCCGGCGTTTACGGCTATCCGAAGGATCAGGCGTTAAAAGTCGCCGTGGATGAAATCACCGCGTTTTTGCTTGAAAACGAAATGCTCGTATACGTCGTTATCTATGATAAATCGTCCTTTAGGATAGGCGCGAAGCTTTTTGACGATATCGCCGCCTTTATTGACGATAAGTACGTTGACGAGCATTTTGAGTTTAATTTCCGCAGAAGAAGCGAAAATCTCGGCGCGTATGACGGCGCGCAGGAAAGCGAACCTCTTATCGGTGAGACGAACATTTTACCGCCTATGCCGATGCCGATGCAGCAGGCAACCGTTACGCCCTATGCAAAGGCTTCGCTCGACGACGCCTTGAAGCAGATCGACGAGAGCTTTTCCGATATGCTCCTTCGCAAAATCGACGAAAAGGGTATGACGGACGCCGAATGCTATAAAAAGGCGAACATCGACCGAAAGCATTTTTCCAAGATCCGCAGCGACAGGCTGTATAAGCCGAGCAAAACGACGGCGCTCGCCTTTGCGATCGCTTTGGAGCTGCCGCTGGCGGAAACAAAGGATATGCTTATGAAAGCCGGATACGCTCTCTCGCACAGCAATAAATTCGATATCATAGTCGAGTATTTCATCACCAACGGAAACTATAACGTCTATGAAATCAACGAAGCGCTGTTTGCTTTTGACCAGAGTTTGCTCGGAGTGTAACCGCCGAAAAGGTATGTGAAAAATCCGAAAAAAGCGGAAAATGAACCAAAATCTTAAAAAAGTCGCTTGATATGCGACCTTTTGCGTAAAATAATCCTCTATAATATGGTTGTCGGTTCGAAAGACCGGCGACTATATTTTTTACGGAGGAATACAAAATGGAAAAGATCAAAAACAACATTACGGAGCTTGTGTTTATTCTGGATAGGAGCGGCTCGATGTCGGGGCTCGAAAAGGACACCATAGGCGGGTTCAACTCGCTTATCAAGAAGCAAAAGAAGGAAAAAGGCGAGTGCTATGTTTCGACCGTCCTTTTTGATAACGTAAGCGAAGTGCTCCACGACCGCATTCCCCTGAAAGAAGTGCCGAAAATGACCGAAAATGACTACACCGTTCGGGGCTGTACGGCGCTTATAGACGCTATAGGCGGAGCGATCCGTCACATCGGCAACATCCACAAATACGCAAGGCCCGAGGACGTACCGGAGCACACCATGTTCGTTATCACCACGGACGGGCTCGAAAACGCAAGTCATATCTATTCGAGCGATGAGGTCAAGAAAATGGTGGAGCGTCAAAAGGAAAAATACGGCTGGGAATTTCTTTTCATAGGCGCCAATATAGATTCGGTCGAAACCGCAAAAGGCTTCGGAATCGGCGCCGACAGAGCGGTTAATTACCATGCCGATAAGCAGGGAACCGCCGTTTTGTACGACACGGTTGCGCAAACGGTTTGCATGATGCGCGAAAGCCTCCCGATAGACGCCTCTTGGGGCAAGAAAATAGAGGACGACTTTACGGGCAGAAAAAAGGATGAGAATAACCGTAAACCAAAAAACAGGTTTTAACACTGCATGTTTTTACATTTTTGCAAAATGTGCAGTCTTAACTTGATATTTTGGTGAGATCGTTCGTCGATTTATGACCGGAAATTTCGGTTTGCTTGTCGGTATCAAAAGCATCTTCTGACGACCAATTATATCTTGCAACACAGAAACGGGATCCTTCACAAAAATTTGTCGGACAATTCAAGCGTATCCGGCGGAAGCCGACAGAGCACAGAAATGAGGTGGTGAAATGGCAAAGGCGATTTTGATATGCGGAAAATTGTGCAGTGGAAAAACTACCTATGCGAAGGAATTATGCGCGAAGCAGGGTGCTGTCCTGCTTTCCGCAGATGAACTTATGCTGACACTGTTTGGGCAGCATTGCGGGGAGAAACACGACGAATATGCCGAAAAGACACAACGGTACCTGTTTGAAAAATCTCTTGAAATTATGCAAAACGGCGTCGACGTCGTGCTGGATTGGGGCTTTTGGACGAAAGCTGCACGACGCCGCGCGTGGACTTTTTATGCGAGCCGCGATATCCCATGTGAGGTTCATTATCTTGACGTAGACGAAATCACATGGCGCGCCCGAATAAACAATAGAAACCGGAAAGTATCAGACGGAGCGGCACAGGCGTATTTTGTGGACGAACCTCTGCTCAAAAAGTCGGAGTCTCTATTTGTGGCGCCGGGCAAAGGCGAAATCGACGTTTGGGTTCAATCAAAACAGGAGGAAACGGAGGCGGATTTATGAATCTTACTTTATATCACGGTCGCCCGGAGGATGAAACGGGGCGCATGCCGAAAGAAATACGGGTTTACGATTTGCTCGACCGGTTCGGCATTTCCTACTACAGGGTGGATCACGAGCCGGCGATGAATATGGAGGTTTGTCGGGCGATCGATAAGGCATTACAGGCGACTATTTGCAAAAATCTCTTTCTTTGCAACCGGCAAAAAACGCAATTTTACCTGCTTATGATCCCCGACGACAAGGTGTTCAAAACCAAAGAGCTGTCGGCGCAAATCGGGAGCGCGCGGCTCTCCTTTGCCGACGCGGAGTATATGGAGAAGTATCTCGACATCACGCCCGGCTCGGTCAGCGTGATGGGGCTTATGAACGATACCGAGCGCCGCGTCCGATTGCTTGTGGATGAAGACGTCCTGCGCGGCGAATTTTTAGGCTGTCACCCGTGCATAAATACTTCGAGCCTTCGTTTGCTTACAAAGGACGTTTTCGAGGTTTTTGTGCCCTATACCGGGCATGATTTTACGACGGTACGGCTAAACGGCGAAGAAACGCAGTAGAATACGAATCTTGCGCCGATTAAAAGCAAATTACAAAAATCAAAGGAATAAAGTCGAAATAAAAAACTTGACAGGCTTAAAATATCGTGATATATTAAATTTATAAATAAATATGATTCTTTGTGTCGACCAGACAGTGATTCCGGAATAGGGGCTGATTGATACTTCGTCTTTGCGAAACGGTTGTACAAAGAACAAAAAACGGTTCGGACAAGGCCGTCGGTAATCGCAAAAGCGAAAACCGACGGCTTATTTTTATTTTTAAAAAACGGAGATGAATATATGGAAAAGCTTGAGAAGCTTATTCGTGCGCTCGAAGTAAACAAGGCGGTTTACGAAGCGGTTCGCGAATATATAAAGCCAGGCGTAAACGAGCGGGAAATTTACGAGCTTACAAAAACCACCGTTGATAAAATGCTCTGCGACGTATCTCACGAATTTATCGGAGATTTTGTGGGGGGAAAGCGCTGTGCGCTTATCGGAGGCGACGCCACGGATTATAAGCTTTCCGCCGGCGACGGATTTATTCTCGATTTATCGGTTCGCTGTGAGGATACCTGGAGCGATACCTGCCGCACCTTTTTCTTGGGCGAGCCTTCGGACGAGGTTAAGAAAGCCTACGACACGGTTCTCTTTTTACAGTCCTTTGCCGCGGAGCTTATTAAACCCGGAATGTCCGCGGAAAAGATTAAGCTCGGCGCCGAAAAATTGCTTGAAAGCAAGGGATACGCCGGAATGATGCCTCACCATATGGGGCACCTTATCGGCGACGAGCCCTACCTTACGCCCGCATTTGATATAGGTCATGACGCCGAAATTAAAGTCGGCTCCTTCTTCACCCTCGAGCCCGGACTTTATTCGCCCGAGTCGTGGGGGCTGAGAGTCGAAAACGATTATTTGTTGAAGCCTGAAGGGTCGGAGCTTTTGTTCCGATATCCCACCGAAATAGAATATTTTATTGTGTAAAGAGGTAAAAATTATGCTTGTTTCAAAACCCAAAAATACTTTTAAAGAAAAAATTGCCGCCGGTCAAAATCCCATAGGCACAATTTGCTCTCTTTTGAGCGAAAACGTCGTGGAAGCGCTCGGCTATACGGGAATCGACTACGTGGTTATCGATAACGAGCATTCGCCCGTGGAAGCCGAGACGACCTTAAGCATGGTACGCGCGGCGGAGCATGGCAATCTGACGCCGCTTGCCCGCGTCAGGGAAATTTCGAGACCGGCGGTATTAAAGCTGCTCGATATCGGCGCGCAGGGGCTTATCGTGCCTAACGTTAAAACGGTCGATGAGGTAAAACAGCTTGTATCCTGGTCAAAATACAATCCCATAGGCAACCGCGGCTTTTCGGGCAGCCGAAAGGACGGCTGGGGCTTTATGCTTGAGATGAGCGTGCGCGAAACGATGGATTTCTTTAACGATCAGGTGCTTTTGATCCCGCAATGCGAAACGACGGAGGCGCTCGCCGCAATAGAAGAAATCGTCGCCGTAGAGGGCGTCGACGGAATTTTTGTCGGACCTTACGATTTGTCGATTGCTATGGGGATCCCCGGAGAATTTGACAATCCCGAATTTGTCGCGGCTGTCGACCGCATTACAAAAGCCTGCAAAAACGCCGGTAAATTTACCATGATTTACACGGGAAGCGTTCGGTCGGCTATCGACTATTTCAGAGCGGGCTTCGATACCGTCGCTTATTCGATGGACGCCGCCTTTCTTATAAACGGATGCCGCGACGCAACGGCGGCCATCAGAGAAGCAGTCAAGTAAAGGAGGAAAATTTATGCGAGCGTTTGTTTGGGAAACCGACGGCGAACTTAAATTCAACGACAACTACCCCTATCCCGAATGTAAGGACGATTGGGTGGTAATCAAGGTGGTAAGCGCCGGCGTCTGCGCTACCGATTTGGCAGTGATAAGCGGAGAATTCGGCCCTCCGCCGCTTATTCCCGGTCACGAAATTGCCGGCGTCATAGACAAGGTAGGCTCGCGGGTAAAATCCGTAAGTCTCGGTGAGCGTGTGGTGGTTGAAACCGCCGTTTCCTGCGGTCACTGCCGCGAATGCGAGAGCGGCAACAAGCATTTGTGCCGCGAGAGCAGTGAAATAGGATTTCCGCCCTATAACGGCGGCTATGCCGAATACGTTGCCGTGCCCGAAAATTGCATAAGGCGCATTCCCGATAACGTAAGCTTTGACGAAGCCGGTATTATCGAGGCGGCTCTTTGTCCGTTCGGCATCATATACCGTTACGGTATGAAGCCCGGCTCGACCGTTTTGGTTCAGGGCAACGGCGTCGCGGGGCTTTCCTTTCTCCAGACGGCGAAATGCTTTGCCGCGTCAAAGCTTATCATGTCGGTAAGGCGTGACAGCGCGGTGGAAATGGCGAAGCATTTTGGAGCCGACGTTGTAATAAATACCAAAAAAGAGGATTTAATAGAGCGGGTAATGGAGGAAACCGACGGACTCGGCGTGGACGTTTCCATCGACGCGACGGGTAATTCCGCCGTTATCGAAAAAACGGTAAAGGCTGCGCGCTCGGGCGGGCAGGTAATACTCTACGGAATACCCGACGTAAGCGCCAAAATGCCCGAATTTCCGGTTCGCGATATTATTTTGCGCCAGCTTACGGTCGTCGGCGGCAATTGCAATCAGCTCGCATGGGATCCGCTGCTTTCATTGGTATCCTCCGGTCAATTCAACGTCCGCGACATGATAACCGATACATTTCCGCTCAAAGAAGCAAAGGCGGCGTTGGAGCTTGCCAAAAATAAACCGGACGGGTTTATAAAATCCGTTTTGCATATATAAACTATAGGAGACAAAGCACATGAAAATTACCAAAGTCGAAGCTATCCCCGTAAGACAAAAGGGAAGCGTAAAGGAAATTAACGACAGCGCCCAGGACGGCATTATTATACGAATATCCACCGACGAGGGAATTACCGGTTACGGTGAAGTCGATTCCGCGCCGTGGGTAATTCGCGAGATCATCGATTCGCCCGTATCGCACAGAACCTGCCAGGGACTCGGCAACGTCGTAGTCGGCAGAGATCCCTTCGATTATAAAAAAATCTGGGACGATATGTTCCTTCACAGCAATTTTTACGGAAATCACGGCGCCGCAATACAGGCTATGAGCGGTATCGATATAGCTATATGGGATATACTCGGAAAAGCGCTCGGCAAACCCATTTGGCAGCTCTTGGGCGGTAAATACAGAGACGAGGTTCGCTGTTACGCAAGCGTGCTTATGCCGTATACCCCCGAAGAAGCGGCTCAAGAAGCGCTTAAGTGGAAGGAAAAGGGCTACACCGCCATTAAAATGGGCTGGGGCGGATTTGAGCAAAATGCCGCCACCGAAATCAAATTGGTAGAGGCTTCGAGAAAAGCCGTCGGCGACGATATCGATATGCTCTATGATATAGGATATATTCCCTCCGCCGACGTCACCATAGACGCGCCGAGCCGCATACAGCTTGTAAAGGCGCTGGAGCCTTATCATCCCTTCGCTATTGAGGAAGCGCTTTGGCCTACCGATTATGAAGGCTACAAGCGGTTAGCCGAGAGCACAAATACCCGAATCGTCTGCGGCGAGAACGAAACCACCCGTTACGGCTTCAAGCAGTTGATCGATTATTGCAAGATATCCTTTGTTCAGCCGGACATCACCCGCTGTGGCGGCATTACGGAGGCGAGCAGAATAGCCTCTTACGCCGAAATCAATTCCACAAACGTCGTACCTCATTGCTGGAGCAGCGGAATTGTCGAAGCCGCGTCGCTTCAAATTATCGCTTCCATTCCCAACGCGGAGCTGCTCGAGTATTGCGAACAGGATACGCCCATACGCCATGACCTTGTTCCGGACGACATCCCCTGTGTAAACGGCTACGCAAAGGTTCCCGACAAGCCGGGGCTCGGCATCGAGGTCGACGACAAAGCTATTGAATATTACCGCTGTGACAAATATTAAAATGAGGAGATAAGATCATGAACATTCTTGCAATCGGAGCACATCCCGACGACGTGGAAACCATGTGCGCGGGCACATTGGCAAAATACGCTTCTTTGGGGCATAAGGTTTTTATAGCGACGGCGACAAGCGGAAATATCGGCTCCGCCCGCATACCCACCATGGAGGAAATCGCCCGCGTGCGCAAAGCCGAGGCGGCAAAGTCCGCGGCGATTATAGGCGCCGAATACATTTGTCTCGATTACGACGACGAAATGTTTTTTGAAATCAACCGCGAAACGAGGCTTAAATTTATAAACCTTGTTCGTTATTGCAAGGCGGACGTTATTTTTACTCACAGCCTTCATGACTACAACCCCGACCATATGCTCACGAGCAAAATCGTGAACGATATCGCCGTAATGATTCCCATTGCGCATTTGAAAACCGAATGCGAGCCGTATGATGTAATTCCGTCTATCTGGATGTTTGAGCCGGCGTGTTCGATGGGATTTGTTCCCACCGATTATGTGGATATCACGGATTTTTACGAGACAAAGATGAAAATGCTCTCCTGTATGGAGAGTCAAAAATCCTGGATGGCGGACAATTACGCACAGCTTGCCGGAGATGAGGAACGATTTTTCGATACCATTCGCATTACCTCGGAATTTCGCGGCATGCAGGCGGGCTGTAAATACGCCGAGGGCTTTGTCCGCGCCCTGGACGGCTACCGTACCCGCCTGACCGAGAGGGTTTTGCCCTGATGAAAAGCCATGTCGCATATGAAAAAGAATACGGCAATCTTTTGTGGCTGACAAACGGCATATCGGAGGCGGCGGTCGCTTTGGATTACGGACTGCGAATTGTGATTTTTCGATGTATCGGTATGGAAAATATGCTTTATCGCCAGCCCGACGATCTGTCCGACGCTCTCACCACCGAAAAAGGTTGGCGCATTTACGGCGGGCACCGCTTTTGGACCTCGCCCGAAAGCGACGATTCCTATTATCCCGATAACGAGCCCGTCGAGTATACCGTCGATGATAATTCGGCTTTGTTTACGCAAAAAACCGATTCGTGGACGGGATTTAAAAAACAGCTTCGGCTGTCCTTCTGCGATAACGGCGACCTTAAGGTCGAGCATATTTTGGAAAACCGCGGCGACCGCCGCGTAAAAGCGGCGCTTTGGGGGATCACCACCCTAAAGGCCGGAGGCGTTGCCGAAATCCCCTGCAAAGGCGAAGCCGGCGGCTATTCGCCCAACAGAGCGGTTGCACTGTGGTCCGACTCGGCGCTCGGCGACGAACGCCTTTCCTTTAAAGGCGATACCGTAATCGGCAGGCATATCCCCCGCGAAAATAAGCTCAAAATCGGTGTGTATACGCCGCAGGGCAAAATTTCGGCGAAAAATCTGGGGCAAAGGCTGGAAATTACCTTTGAATCCCATCCTATGGAGAACTGCGCGGATAACGGAAGCAACGCAGAGCTGTTTCTCGATAAACACATTATGGAGCTCGAAACGCTCGGGGAATTAAAAGAAATGGAACCCGGCGAGACCGCGACTCATACCGAATATTGGCATATTGCGCCCTTGAAGGTATGACCGGCGAACCCGAATTTTAAGTTGATTTTATTTTGTTATGTAAACCGAACGAAGCTGCGGCAAGGTGAAAATTTTGCCGCGGCTTTTTTTATTTACGCGGATTTTTATTGCCGCTTTTTTAATTAGGGGAAATTTATTTTTACGGCGGGTTGACAACGGGCGCCGCCGATGTTAAAATGAAGCCGAACGGCGCTTTTGCGGCAAAAATCGCCGTCTTAATTTAAAGGAGGTTATACGCTTTATGCAGGTACTTTCTATCGGAAACAGCTTCTCGCAGGACGCCACGCGCTATCTGCACCAAATCGCCCGAAGCGACGGAGTCTCGCTTCAAACCGTCAACTTGTATGTAGGCGGCTGTTCTTTAAGCCGTCACTACCGTAATATGCTTTCTCTTGCCGACGCTTACGAGCTTGAAACCAACGGCAGTCCGACAGGGTTTTATGTAAACCTGAAAAGCGCGCTGCTTAACCGCGATTGGGATTTTATCACCCTACAGCAGGTAAGCCATTTGAGTATAAATTACGATACATATCAGCCCTATTTGTCCGCTTTGGCAGATTTTATAAGGGAGCAGGCGCCGGGGGCGAAGATTTTGTTGCATGAGACTTGGGCGTACGAGCAGGGAAGCGCGCGCCTCTGTGGGGAATTGGGCTATTCCGACCACCGCGAAATGTCGCGCGATATACTCGAAGCAAGCCGCCGCGCCGCTCGGGATATCGACGCCTGCGGCATTATTCCCTCGGGTGAGCTGTTTGAGCGTATGCTGGAGCGCGGCGTCGGGCGTATTCATCGCGATACCTTCCACGCCACTCTCGGGCTCGGCCGCTTCGCTCTGGGATTGCTCTGGTACCGCTGTCTTACCGGCAAGAGCGTTCTCAATATTCCCTTCGCCGACCTTGACGAACCGGCAAATCCCGACGAGCTGAAAATCGCCAAACAAGCCGCCGAGGAAGTCGGAACGGAAAAAATAAAATAGTCATATTGCTTGAATTTCGGCACATTATTTTATGATTTTTAGCTGTATCTCGGCTCTACTTTTCCTCTCCCCTCGTCAGATGGGGGCAAGGCGTGGCACGCACGCAGGATAATTTTTAAGCTTCTTCTCGGCGTTAGCCCCGTTAATCCCTCCGTCTTGCCTACGGCAAGCCACCTCCCTTTAGGCAAGGGAGGCTTTTTAGGATTGTATCTGTAAATTCTGCTTAAAAATTTAAATTAAGCGTATCTATACCTTTTCTCTCCCTCCGTCTTTTGCTCCGCAAAATCCACCTCCCCCGTCAGGTGGAGGCAGGGCAGGGCGCTGTCGCGCGCAGGATGATTTTAAAATTATCTGCAAACTAAGCATTTCTCAAATTTGAAGCTTAAAAAGCAGAATTTAGTTCATTAATCCTTGGCTCCATCTGACGAGGGAGCTGTCGGCGCAGCTGACTGAGGGAGAGAAAGGGTACAGGTGCGCCGAATTTAAATTTTAGTTTCTTCTATGCTTTACCTTTTCTCTCCCCCCGTCTTTTGCTGCGCAAAATCCACCCCCCTCGGCAGATGGGGGCAAGGCGCTGTCGCGCGATGGAGGATAAAGCGGCGGGTGCCGCTTAAAAATGACGGAAAAAGAGTTGAAACGGAGAATTTCGGCGATTTTTTGCCGGTTTGGGCATGTTTTTTTCAAAAACTATTGAAAAATCGAAAAGTATGTGCTAAAATTCAACATGTATAACTGTCGGCATTGCGCAAAGGCGCTCAAACTTGCGCTCGCTCGCACAAAAAAGCGGCTGTCGCCTCAAAAAGGCGTAGATCAAACCGCTTTTGCGCCGGGTATACGCGAAAAATCAAGCAAAAATCAAAAAAAGAGAAAGGAGGCTTCCTCTTGTGAAAACCGCACAAATGGCAAAAATTTCCACCTGGGGGGGGGTACCGGTCCGCCCTATTAGGCAAAGTAACCAATATGCCCGGGTTGCAATCGCGCCGCGCGGAGAGTTGCACGCGCCCGCCTTTCCGCCCGGTCGTATCGCGCTTAAACCCTTTTTGGGGAAGCCGAACCCTTACAACAGCATAGACGCACTCCGATTCTACGGCATTGTCGGGGCGACGTCTAAACCCCAAATGCCGCAGAATTAAATAAAGGAGTGTTCAAAATGACACAAACCAAAAGCACCAAAAAAGCGTTGCTTATGAGCATGCTCTCTATGCTTATTTGTATAGCAATGCTTGTAGGTTCTACATTCGCATGGTTTACCGATTCGGTTACGAGCGGTAATAACCGCATTATGGCGGGTAATTTGGACGTCGACCTGTTGATGGACAAGGGCGACGGAGACGGATACGTTTCGATTGCAGACGGCACGGGCGATATTTTCAGCGAAGCTGCCGGCAACGGTATCAATTGGGAGCCCGGCAAGACCGAAATCGTATATCTTGCGGTTCGCAACATGGGATCGTTGGCGCTTAAATACAACATTATGCTTAACGTTACCGATGAAGGACTGTTGGCGAAATCTGCCGACGGCAGTTTGACAACCAGCTTGGAATATGCGATTTTGGACGGCATGAAATACGGCGAGTTGTCGGCCAAAAGCTGGGCAGAACTTTTAGAGACAGACGGCGTTCAAACCGGTGATCTTATAGCGGGCGTTCACAGGGCTGCCGAAAAAGGCTGTCTTGATCAGATCAATTACAGCGGCGAAGCGCAGGAAACCGATTATTTTGCTTTTGCGGTACATATGAAAGAAGCCGCCGGAAATGAATATCAGGAAAAAGGCGCCGTTATCGATATGACTGTAATTGCCGGTCAGGCACAGGCCGAAAATGACAGCTTCGGTAACGATTATGACGCCGAAGCTCCCTATGCCGACTACGTTGTCGATTCTCCCGAGGGACTTAAGCAGGCGCTTGGCGAGATTAACGGTAACGAAGAGGTTGAAAAGGGCGTTATCAAGGCGGGCAAAGATTTTGAATATGACGACGAATCGTTGGAGGTTGACAGCGAAAAGGATATCGTTATTGACCTTAACGGTCATAATCTCACCTTAGAAAACGATACCCGCGACGGACTTATTGTCAGCGGCGGCGGTACGCTTACATTGACAAACAGCGGAGAAACGGGAAAATACAAATTCTCCACTACAGATGATATGTGCAACTCGATTTTTGTCAACAATACGGAAGAAGACAAGGTTACCACTCTTGTTTTGGAAGACGTTGATATCGAGATAAACAACACTGTCGGCAAGCAGGTATCTATTCACGCTTATGCGCCCGAAGGCAAATCGGTTATTGAGTTCGGTGACGGAGCGGTTGTTACCATGACCGGAACCCAGCATTTTGCGGGCGTTCAGCTTTCCAAAAACGGCGAAATGAATATGACCGGTGGTATTATTAACGTAAACTGCGAGACAAAAAATCAGGATCCCAGCGGCGTTGTTTTGGACGGTGAGGGAGCCGTTTTGAATATGAGCGGCGGTACGATTAACGTAAACGGAACCGGAAGCATTTTGGGTGTAGAAATCGGAAACGGAAACGGAACCTTTAATATGACCGGCGGCGTTATTAACGTAACCAGCGGCGGTACCGATGCTACCGCGGTAGGAATGGCTTTCTCCGGCACGCTCAATCTTTCCGGCGGTACGCTTAAGGTTGCGGCTACCGGCGGCGTAGGTTACGGTATCGGTATTTACAGCGCGTCTAATCTTAAATATATGTCTGTTCATCTTTCCGGTGATTTTACCATTGAGGTAAATGACTCGGCAGGCGGCGTTAATACCGATATTGTTGAAGATATTAAGAAGCTTCTCGAAGATCCCGAAAATACGGATTTCACCGATACAAGAACCAAGGCCTGATTACAGAAACTTCGATTAAAATCCGCAATATAACGGAATTTTAAAACAAATATATTTTTCTTGCCGCCCCTCCGCGGAGGGGCGGGGATCCGAGAGCATAAGTTTTGTGCTTTCGGATCGCCGAACGGCGAAAATTTTTAAAAAAGAAAGGAGGCTTCCTCTTATGAAAAATGCACAATTGACAAATATTCCCATGGGGGGGGGGCAAAGGCCCGCCTTATTAGTCAAATTGACGGACTTCCTCGGAGGAAGCCAAATTTTGATTACAGGATAGACGCACTCCGATTCTACGGCATTGTCGGGGCGACGTCTGAACCCCAAATGCCGCAAAATAAAAAGGAGTGTTTATAAACATGACAAAAACCAAAAACACCAAAAAGTCGTTGCTCGCAAGCATGCTGTCCATGCTTATATGTATCGCAATGCTTATCGGTTCCACCTTCGCATGGTTTACCGATTCGGTTACCAGCAGCAGAAATAAGATCACCGCCGGTAATCTCGATATCGAGCTTTATCACGGCTTGAATACGGAAGCCGCCGACAAGGTTACGGAAGAAACCAAGTTATTTGAAAAGGGTATTGACGGTACCGAGCTCAAATGGGAGCCCGGCGTTGTAGCCTATGAGAATTTCACGGTTAAAAATGAAGGCTCGCTTGCGCTTAAGTATTCGCTGGCGCTCAACGTGGCGGGTAATAATACCGTGGACGGCGAGAAATCACTTGCGGACGTTATCAAGGTTGCTTTCTTAAATAGGCATTTTGACGGTACCCGCGAAGAAGCGCAAGCGCTCACCGATTATCAGCCGCTTAAGACCACCGCAAAAAACGGCGAGCTTTTTCCCGAAGAAAAAGATGCGGATCGCGCTTCCGAGAAATTCGCGATCGTGCTTTATTGGCAGCCTGGTGAAAATGATAACGACTATAATCTCAACAACGGGAAAACCTCGAGTGATAAATTACCGCTCTGGATCGATCTCGGAGTTGATCTCTATGCTACTCAGTATACGTACGAGTCGGACAGCTTTGGCACCGACTACGACGCGGATGCATTTAATCCCGATGAACGCGTTTTGGATTTGTCGGCAAAAGGATATACGCCCGTTGATTCCGCGGATGATATTCCGGAAAATGCGGAAAAGGTTGTATTGAACGGCAATATCACACTTGACGAGATTAAGCACTTTGCAGACGGCGCTGTTTTCGATGCAAACGGCTATACGATAACGGTTGATCAACTGTATGCATTCGGAAATTCAGCCAGCGCGAGCGGTGCAGAAAAAGGCGCAGAGCATATCACTATTAAAAACGCTGTGATTGAGAAGGGCACCGCTTGGGGCATTTCAGTCGGAAACGGCGTCACCTTTGAGAATTGCACCTTTAACGGCTTAAGTCCTTATATCACACCGGGTATCGATACCATTACGGTGAAAAATTGCGTATTCAACGATACGCTTTTGCAAATCTGCTGGGCGGAAGGTACGAACAAGGATCCCTCTAAAGGTAAGGTTGAAATTATCGGAAACACCTTCAATTACACGGCAACCTCGCAAAACGATCATGCGATCGCACTTAACGCAGGGAAATATTTCAACTTTGCAAGCGTTACGGTTTCGGGCAACACCTTTAACAATAAGGGTGTAGCGGCGTTCAGCGCTTTGTATATGACCACCGAAGACGCCGAGAAAATCGCGGCGCATTACGGTTCCGATAACAAGGAAACAAACGCTTCGGTAGGATACCATGGCAACAACGGCTACGGCAGATCGGTTGTCGAGGAAGATGCCGCTTACGTGGTTTATGACAGCAAAAGCAAAGTTTTGGTTCAGGTAACTGCCGAAACGAAGGATTATACCATTTCGGATGACGTTACGAAAATCGGCGATATGGCATTTGCCGAGAATGAAACCGTGAAAAACGTCATTGTACCGGATTCGGTTACCGACCTCGGACGTGGATTTGATTCTTCGAGCGTTGAATCGGTTACATTGCCCGATGGCCTCGAAACGATCAGCAGCCGCGCTTTCCGAAGGACGCCGAACCTTAAAGAACTCAAGATCCCTTCAACCGTGAAAACAATTGAAGAAAACGCTTTCCAGAGCGCCGGAATTGAAAAAATAGTTATTCCTGAAAGCGTTACCTCAATCGGGTTCGCCGGACTCGCATATTGTGATAATCTTACAACTGTAACGATCGAGGGTAATCCGGTAATTGAGAACTATGCTTTCCGTGCTTGCCCGAATCTGGAAAATGTTTACCTCAAAGGTGACGATGTAAGCTTTGCTGAAAATTGTGTCATGGTATTTACCGTTGCCGAGAACAACAGTGGCAACAGTCAGATTACGATCCATGTTGTCAATGATACCGTAAGAGCTCGTGTGGCAAAGGTTGTCACAAGTGATATCACAATATTAAACGACTTAAGCTAACGGTCAATAATCGATTTAAAGCAAGACGGGATATTATTTCCTACTTTACCCGCCGCCCCTCCGCGGAGGGGCGGGGATTCAAGGGCATGAGCGCTTGCTTTCGTGCCTTTGAATCGCCGAACGGCGAAAATAAGCTTCATGTTCGAAATATCCGAAATCCCCAAATCGCGCGCTTGCGCGCCTCGCCCC
>CANQGK010000007.1 GCA_947623175.1 uncultured Clostridia bacterium
TGCGACCGCATTGCCGAGGGTGAAACCCGCAACTGCCAGGACTTAGCCGCACAAGAAAACTATAAAAAGAAAATGGCGGACAATGCCGCCATTCCCTTGTATCAAAAGTATTACAAGCGTTATGCTGCCCGTGTTCGTGTAAGGCAGATTAAAGAGCCCGATTTCAAGAAATGGAAATATCAAGCGATGACAAAGCGCGACGAATGCTCCGACGGCAAAATCACCCTTGCAGGGTTTGAAGAATGGCTCGAAGCCAGTTTTCCGAATAGGAAGAAGAAACGTAAGGCCTAAATTTGTAAATCTCAGCTGAAATCATCTAGGATTTTATGACGTTCACGCTATGTTGATAAAAGATCATATACTATTTTTATTGGACTCAATACAAACCATAACACATCGGCGGAAAAAGCATAAAACTATTGCGATGCATAAGAAAATGCATCTTATCAAAAGTTCATCAAATATACATATCACCACGGATAATGCTATCTAAACGTTCCTGAACAATAGTGCCATCCGCTTCATCCCAAATGCTTTTAAGATTGTCTATGACCTTTTTATTTTCTTTATCCGACAAAAGCTCAGGAGCAGCAATGTAAAGTAATATTAATTCAATTAATGTAGCGTTGCCCATAACCATTTTCTTAGCAACATCGTCCCAAATAATCTTTTTCCATAAACGATTTTGTATCCATAACAAATCCTTTGGAATTGAGTGTATTATTTCTGAATATGATGTTTGATATTTTTCTTTTATTCTCACCGCAACTCTAGCAAAAGGATACAATGCAATAGGTCTAAAGAAAATGCAACCTCCGTCAGAATTTCTATATTCTCCCACTTTTGCATTAGGATTCTTTATCTCAGAACAATGATCTAATATAGCTTTCCAAAAGCATTTGCATTCTTCGGTGAACGCTGCAATAATATTGTTAGATGGCCTATGCCTAATATACTCATTAATTTTCGCTCGTCCTCTAACAATTTTTTCTTCAAGACCAATAACATCTATATCCTTAACATATAACCATAGTAATTCTTTGTTGCATTCGTAATAAGTTATAATTGTTGTAAGTGCCATATCGTTAGTTTCTGGTATGGATTTGTTTTTTGAATCTAAAATTCTACCGTCAACGAACAAATCTGTATTATCTAACAAATTTCTAGAGGCGATTGCAACAACATCGTCTTCATCTAACGCAATAATATCTCTTAATGAAACAGGCTTTGCGTAGCGATTTAATGTGCTAAACATCCTTCTTGTTCTCTGCATACCCGTTTCATCTTTTGAATGGCCAATAAAAATGACCGGAACTCGTTCTTCTTCCATTGTCGGATTATCTTCAATTGCTTTTTTAATGCCCGCAACGCGATGTTGACCATCTACAGGAAATATTTTGACATCATCAGTTAAGGTGATAACCCCTAAGTTATAGTTATCTTCTCCTTGTTCGTCTTCGATCCTGATTTCATTCCATTTAGGCTGCCCGTCATATACTGCGAGTATTAACGAGTTGAAAAATCTTTCACTCTGAGTTTCTAAATAATTAGCAATACTTTTATAGTTTGAAGTAATGCTTCTTTGAATCATCCCGCTTAATAAATCGGAATGATGAAGTTCATCATCAATCGGACGTACATAACGCGATACTTCTTTAAAACTAAGGGAACTTACATAGTAAAACCATATTCCCATTTTTGAACGAATTGCTGGTATTTTCAGTGACATAATAATTCTCCTTAAAACAGATTTTGTTCGGGTAAAGTATAGTGATCTGGTATCTGTGAATTCATTGGAGGTATAATCACTCTTAGCAATTCCCGTTCAACCTTGTCGATAAAATCATCTGTGTCATTGATAGGCAAATAATATAAATATAGGCCTCTACCCCAACGACTTATCATACGAGCAACCTTAGGACGTGTATCATTTATATATGTGGCACATCTCTTACGAAGGCTATAGTTTGTTGCACGGTGAGCTCTCCCTATATACATAATATATCTATGATTTTTCTGTATTATATCTGGTTTTAGCATGAATATGTATATGCCGCCACAATCGTTGGGAAGTTCGCATATACTATTGTTTACCGCTGTTCCATCTTCGTTTAAATATTTTATATATTTCCAACCAGATGATACAACTGCTTTTATTCCTTCATCCATAGTATCCCATTTATCAATATTTAATTCAAAGTCGACTTGGAACAATATCGACTCTTCAAATATATCTACATTTTGAGGCATAGCGATTACCACCATAAATTAAATAATTATACATACCTTTTCATATATTGCTAGAATTACAGTCGTTCTGCATTTTTTCAATCATCAATACCATATCTATGTCGAAGTTTGCGAAGTGCATTAGCTTCAATCTGACGAACACGCTCTCTTGTAACACAGAATTTTTGACCGATTTCGTCAAGCGTATATTCATGGTCATAACTAATACCATAGCGAAGACGAAGCACCTCTTGTTCACGGTATGTAAGTTTTGATAGTTTTATTTGGAGGTCATCTGTGTCAAAGTTCCTTTCAACTAACGAAATCATATTTTCATACCCGATACCATCATCTGAGAACAACAACTCATTCTCTTCATTTTCCGACAATTCTTCAATGCTTTCATAAGGAGCAAGATAGTCAAATAACCGCCTCGCCTCAACTAAAGTACATTCAAGCTCGGTTGCGATGCTCTGCAAAAGTTCAATACCCGGCTCAGTTCTATCTTCAATATCGCCGAAATAATCTTCCATATTATCATAGATAGCGAAAAGCTTGTCTTTAATATGAATCGGAAAATAAACTGACGGATTAAGGGTTGGAGCATCTCTCATTATGTACTGTCTTACCCATAGTGGAAAGTATGATGCGAAGTTTTCCTGACGGGCAGTTTCGTATTTATCTATCGATACATGAAGACCCAGCATAGCGTTCTGAATAGTTTCATCCAAGGGAAGATGATATCTTTTTGCGTGTACTAATGCGATTCTCACAGCCACCTTCATATACATCTCAAAAATACGGTTCCGAGCATATGCATTTTTGAGTTTCACCTGCGGCATCAGATTCATCCACTCTCTGTGCTGTGGCGGTTTTATTCCACGAATGTATTCAATGAAGTCCGTGAAGGTATCATCTATCTCCAAAACCTCTGAAAACACTTCTTCGTAATCAACATTGCTTCTGTCGTACTCGTTCTCTTCATCATCGATCAAGGCATCATCGCGAATAATGACACCTTTCGACAAAAGATGATCACAGATATACTCTACATCGAATAACGAAATTCCATTCTCTTCAAGTACATCAAAGATATGATCTTCGGAGATAAAACCGTGCACGGTATATTCCTGATATAATTTTTCAATGATTCCCTCGTGCACGGTTTCACCCCCCTTTCGTACCTCATGTGATTAATTCTTTGCTAACTGGCACAGATCAACAATACTCTCGGTTGTAACCGACTCGTTGTACCTCTCATCAAACTCTTCCATAAAGTCGTAGAGATTTGTCAAATAATCTTCAGCACTTCTTGCAGGTTCAATCAATTTTTCAAAAAGTACCTCAACACCGCCTCTAACATAGTTTTCGTAGAGTTCTTCGTCCGGTGCTGCCTTTTCTTGTCCGTAATAACGGAAGGCCTTGTTGATTCGCTCGTTAAAATCAGGTTCGTTCTTTTCGTCAAGCAACATAATCAATCGATAGTTAAAAACCAGGTTCTGCTGCTCTTTTATAAGCTTGTCCGGGAATATCTTAGTTGCATCTCCGGTCTTATCAAGCTCTGCTTTTCTCTGATATAAAAAGCCGATAATAGGAGCAATCGCATAAACATCATAGTTGGTATTGAAGAGCTTATGATGCTTATCGTCATATTCCGCCGTAAGTTTCACAACATATTCAGCGTGTTTTCCTCTAAAAGAATATTCTTTATCAAACATCATTCTCACCTCGTAACCAAATTAGTTTCAAATTCGTTCTTCTTATCAAATTCAAAACGGCTGCCAACCTTATCGCCCATATAGGTTTCTGCTAGTTCACCGTCAGTATCCTTAATGAAAATTATAACCTGCTCTGCAACCTTGGGAAGCGCATCACAAACAGTACGGATATGTGTCTTATCAAATGCAGAAAGCGGAGCATCCATCACAAGTGGATAAGGCTCGGACACAAGCATTTCATTTTCAGGATTCTGACTCTGACGAGCCATTTTGATAACACCGGCAATAAATGCAAAGATAACCGAAATACTCTGAGCTGTGGATGTCTCAACGTCCTCATTAACACCCTCAAACTCGTTGACGATAACCTGAATGTTGTACTTCTCATCAATACTGAGAGAGAACCCACCGTTATAAATGCTCTTGAATATTTCGTTGACTGTTTGCTCAAGTTGCTGCCTGGTTTCGGTTTCCTTTTCCTGATAGAGAGAAAGCAGTGTAGCGTACATATACTGAGCATATGCCTTATAAACTTCAATCTTACGGTTGTTCTCATCCTTCAATGAGAGTTCCTTACGTTCAATTTCTCTGCGCTCTTTATCTCTTTCAAGCAGAGCCTGATTACGGTCAAGGTCTCGTCTTTCAACAGAAAGATTGCGAAGTGCTCTTTCATAGGTGCTTAAACGCGCCTGTAACTCACCAACATTTTTCATCTTTTCTAGTTTCTCACGAATAATGTTGATTTGATTCTGGTATCCGGTGTATGTATTATCAAACTCTCTGATGAAGCCAAACTTAGTAGAAATATCCTCAAAGAGTGTATCAGAACTCTTGCACCTTAGTTCGCACTCACGAACAAACTGGCCGATTGATGTGCCGATAGACTGCGGCGGAATAAACTCAAGCAGGTCATTTAATTCCTTGTATGCTTCATTACCGAATTCAATATCGGCACCGCAAATGCACTTTTTACGCTTAATAAGAAATTCAATAGTCTTAGCATGGATATAAGGAATACCTGTGTCAATCTTATCTGCAGCAGCAAGTTGAGAAAGAGCGTCGCTCATCATCTTCTTGGCAAAATAAGAATGCGCATTATTGTTAAACACTTTTAGCAGTGAATCCTCACTGGAAGCTTTTTTTGCAACCAGTTCTTTTATCTTTCGAACAAGCTCGTCACGTTCTTTTGCAAGAATCTCACTATCCTTGTTTAGACGAATTTCTTCCTCAAGCTCTGCCTTCTTATCTGTAGCAATAGCTTCTTCGCCGTCAATAGCAGCAAGTCTTTCTTCAATGGCACGAAGTTTTTCTTCGTACTCTTCAATTTCCTTGGTATACTGAGCTATCTTACTGTCACTCTTAGTGTCATAACTCTCGTTGTACATCTTGATAACCGAGTTACGGCCACCAAGATGGTCAAGCGCAGATTGAAACGCACTAAGACCGAGAAGACTGCGAACTGCTTGGGCAAATTCAGCACTCTTGCCTTTACGGATTTCCTTACTCATATTGCCTATTCGCTCACCATCAAAGAAGAAATACTTTGAAAGTTCTTTAGGAAGAATTTCCTTCATACGTAGTTCCGTTTCCCCATCGGGAACATACTCACGTTGGCCGTCAGCGTTCTTGTAAGCAATCTTGAAGGTGGTCTGGTTATGTCTTCTGATAGAACCGGAATTATCCTTTGAATAAAGCTGCTCACGGATACAAAGATATTCGATATTATTGTGTTGAAGTGCCAACTCTACACGGACCTTCTCCTCGTTTCCCGGTAGCATCGATTGTGCAGTTGCCTTGCATAGCATAGACTTGTCATCGAAGTCAGTGTCCCCATAAAGGCACCAGGTAAATGCTTGAGCAAGAGTAGTTTTACCGGAGCCGTTTTCACCCATAATTACGGTTACATTACGAACCGGATCGGTTGAGAAGGTAATCTCCTGTTCACCTTTGAATTGGCGGAAGTCCTTCAGCTTTAACGATTTTAATAGCATTGTACTTCCTCCTCAATCATCTTTTTTATTTTCTTTGCCATCTCAGTATCATTGAACTGCTTTGTCTTGATATTCGTTTTTTCACGAACGATTATGCGTTGCAGCATACGCTGTGCCTTTTGAACATCTATTTCAACACCGTTCACTTCCATTTTTTCAGAAGCCATAGCCATAATCCTCCTCTTCGTTATTCCAATTTAATTCTTGTATTCCATATGCATCCTTAATCTCATCAATGAGACTTGCGGATTCAACCATATTAACAGCAATACGGGAAAACTCCTCAGCTCTCCTCAATTCATTTTTTACAAGTGTTGAATTCCGTTTGACCTGCGTCTCTGTCAGCGAGGTTACCGACTCGGTATCGTATGGCAAGGTGATGAAATCATAAATTTCCGCATATTCCTTGCCCTCTGCTAGTCTCAGCACACGACCGCGTCTTTGGATATACTCCTTAGGGTTGGTCGTACTTGCTAAAATGAACGCCGTTTTTATCTTCGGTATGTTGACACCTTCATCAAGACATTTAATGGCGATAAGAACCTTCAATGTATCACCGGCAGAGAATTCCCGTTTGAGAACCTCACGCTCTTCAACACTTTCCTTTGATGTAAACTGTGACACTTCCATACCGAGCTTATTGCCCAGCAGGTCGGTCACTGCATCAATCTGTCTGATATCCTCACTGTCAACATCAGTACGGTCTTGATTTTGCTCAAGTCCTTTAGTCGCACCGCAATAAACAAGAATGTGTTTATCGTGGATATACGGATGAATAACCTCTTCGAGCATTGTCAACTTGTTCTTTGCACCGGCAACGATTCGAGAACGCTTAAGTGCAAGTTTTTCTCCCCTGCTGCTTAGCTTCATCTTGCCGTTCTTACCCTTCATAATACACTTTCCGATTTCATAACTGAGATTATCGTATGCCTCAAGTTCTTCCGCGGTAAGTGTAACAACGATGGGATAGTATTTATACTTAGTTAGTTTCTTCTCTTCAATTGCTCGGTCAAGAGTATATTCAATACACTTCTCGCCGAAGAAATCATATAGTTTAGCCGTTCCCTCCTCGTCATTATGCCGGTCGAGGGTTGCTGACAATGCTAAACGGTATTTGTAATTATCATAGAGCAGACAACTTAAGTACGGCGCGCCGAAGTTATGAGCTTCGTCTACCATTAAGAGTGTGTCCGACTTTATCTTTGCTAACTGAGTTTGAACATAGTCAGAACTGAAGGTTGCATTGGTGCAGATAAAGCAGAAGAATTCTTTTCCTCTCACCTTTAACTTTTGGTCTCGGATTGCATCCTTCAAACGCTTTGGCCAATCCTTTTGCGAGGAATCACTATATCCGATTATCGGGTCAATATTGAACTTTAAAATATCCTCTACCCATTGCTCGACAAGGTGCTGATAAGGACAGACAATAATTGCTGCCAGCTTATGCCCTATATTCTTGCTCAGGGTTGTCAGAGCTCCAAGTCCCGTATAGGTCTTACCGGTACCGGTGGCCATATCAAAGATACCCCTATAATCACGCTTCTGCCATTCATTAATGGCTTCATCCTGATAATCATGCAGTTTGAACCACTCAGGAAATTTTGGACCGTATTCTGTATAGATACCCAAATCCGTATGCAAAACTGTATCGATATCAGGTGCGTATTCCTTTTTATCAATCTCAAAGTCCGGTACAGAGCGTTTATACTTTTCAATGATTTCTTGCTTCAATTCGGGGAAATCGATTATCTTGATATTCGGCTCGGTATCATTCCAAATAGATGCAAAGGCATTTTCCTTTGCAATCACTCGATCCTCTTCGTCCTTCCAAGAACAGTAAACATCTATAGTTTCATAGTTGAGAGTCATTGCTGTAGCCGACTCATTCATAGACCCTGCAAATGCAACTCTGTTCCCTTCCTCGTCAGTGATAATTCCCATCTTCTCATGGTACATTCCCATACGGTCGGAGTCCTCGGTAAAGGCAATCTTGATATCCAGAACATTGTCAGAAATAAGGTTTGCCAAAAGATTTAGTCTTGCCTTTTCAAAAGGCGTCTTACCTTCTGTCATTTCTCTGCGGATTGCTTCCTTAACAACCTGATCTCTCATTGCATATCCGCTTTTAATTGCCTCGATGTCTTCATCAGACAGATACGGAGATGCAACTAACTGGATTTTACCACCATTCTTTGCAAGTTCAGATATACCCTTCGATATCTCTACCAAAGAAGAAGAGGAGAAAAAACCAACTGCTCTTTGATATTTTACGGCTTGGCTAAGTAATGGAATATAAAAGTCCTTTGCAACACTGTCGAGCAGAGAACGATATTCTTTTTTTATATCGAGTTCCTGAAAACTCACAGCATCACACCACCTTATGCTTATATTCGGCTAATGTCGGAAATCTACTTCCGTTTGAAAATTCATAATACTTGCGAAGAGCATTTGAATTATTACCGTTATGATCGTTTGTTTCCTGCTTAACTCTAATAAGCGTTTCATACATCTTATCATCATCGGAAACAATCACATCAAGATCTACGCCAAGTTCTCTTTCAATTAGTCTTGCCTTACTGAGTCTTGAATTGACGGCCTTCATTTTGCTCTTAATTGATTCATCAGACAGCAAGTATTCTTCAAAATCTCTTTCTCTCATATACTCACCTATGAATTCAATTCAATATAATCGAGCGCAGCTTCTAAAACATCAAAGTCTTCATCAGTGTTAAAGTAGCTTACGCTGAATCTAACAGTTCCTGAAGGAAAAGTACCAATGAATTTATGTGCAGTCGGTGCACAGTGAAGTCCGGTTCTGACAGCAACATTCTGTTCGCTGAGAATCTGCCCTATATTATCGCTACCATATCCATCAAACAAACACGAAACGACACCTATCGACTCTGCATCGATAGTATCAATAATCCTGATATTCTCATACCTTGAAAGAAGTTCAACAAGACGCTTAAAGTTTTCCTGCTCTTTCTCATAGATATTTTGAATACCTGTTTCTTTAATCCATTTAAGAGAGGCATTTAATCCTGCAACGGCAGCAATATCAGGACTTGCAACCTCATATCGCTCCGGAACACTTTCCGGTAACGCTTGATTAGCAGATTCCACACCGGTACCGCCAAACAAAAGCGGTTGAGGTTTTATTGCAAAACTGCTGATAACACCTGCAACGCCAAGCGGCGAGTACAATGTCTTATGTCCTGCAAACACGGCAAAATCTATATCCTCACCACTTAGGTCGGTATCAACAAGGCCCGCTGTTTGGCACATATCAACGATATTAATAGACCCAAACTCTTTTGATAGGTGACAAAGCTCCTTAATCGGAGATACCACACCGCAGACATTACTCGCATGGCTTACTACCATCCAATTAGGCTTTTTCTCAGCAAACTGATTACGAATCCTTGCAATATCATAGGTCATTGTCACCTTGTCAAAACAGAGCGTTTCAACCTGAATATCATACATCGACTGCAAATGATAAAGAACACGGGTAACTGCATTATGCTCAAAAGGAGAAATGTAAACCGTGTAGTTATCGTTAATAAGCAATCCTCTTAGAATAAGGTTTATTGCCTCTGTTGCAGTATGAGTATAAACAACATTCTTTGCAGGACAATGAAACAGTTCTAAAAGCAGTTCTCTTGTTTCCTGAACGAGAGCCGATGCTCTGGAAGCGAGCTTATGCTGACCCCTGCCAACATTCACGCCGCACTCACGGTAGAATTGATCTGTAAAATTATATACGCATTCCGGTTTCGGAAATGTTGTTGCAGCATTATCAAAGTATGCCACCTTTTCCATGCATCTCACTCCTTTCAACAAAGCTTTTCAAGAATTTCAATAAGGATCTGTCTCTTCTCCTGTTCAGTAATGGACTGACCCATTTCGTCAATAGAATTGGTAATTTCATTATAGAGTAGTTTGGCTCTGTTGCTGTATTCGCTTCTGTTAAAGGTCTTGACTACCTCTCTGCCCTCACTATCAGTTGTGATCAACTTATAGGAATCAGCAGCGGAAGTTTCGTCAATAATCTGCGAGTCGTACTCCTCAATAGTTTCTTTAAAAACAGTAAGGTCTTTGATGAAGATTGCAATAGTTCTTTCGTTCCAGTCCTCTACTCTAAGAGCAGTTACTGCCTTAGCAAGGCGCTGTGTGAAGGTTGTTTCGTCATTGGTAATCGTCTTCATCAAATCAAGAATCTGATTCTCACTGTTCGCAAATAGATGCTGTATAGTTGTCTCCTTCAAAGAAGAATACCAATCCTGAATGATTGAAGTAAGCGAACCTCTTACATCCTGGCCTTTGGGAGTAAAAAGGATCTTAAGATCAGAAACAAGTGCTTTAAGCAGCGATACAATAGCAACGTCATACTCTTTTTTTGTCTGAGCGATATTATCAACTACATCAGCACTAAACTCTTTAAATCCAAAGAGCGCAAACACCTTTTCAAACAAGTATTCTCTCGGGTTAATATCAAGCTGCTTCAAACTGTTTACAAATTTACGGTGGCTAGCGGAAATAGTCTTAAACTCTTCCTTACCTTTATAAGTCTTTGTCATTTCCTTGGCGAACTTTGGCAAAGACATATACCAGCGATTCATAGCAGAAACGATATAAGCAAAGCTATTATATACTTTTTCCTGCTCGTGAATAAACTCTTCAAACAATTGTTCGAGTTGAGCCAGATATGCAGTTTTTTCCTCGTTCCAGTCCTCAAGAACAACTGAATAATTGCTTGGGTTGTCATTGATTCCGTTAAGCAAATCTGCAGTTATTTTCTGCTCCGAATTACCCTTTTTAATAACCAGGTTGCTACGGTTCAGATGGATAATAGCAGCAATATAAATCGGAATAACACCGGTCTTAAGACCGATACCATATTCAGGTTTTGTCAGACGATCATACAATGTTGCGAAGTTCTGCTCACCATTAATACCTGCATTAGCAAAGAAGGTCTGAATAGTGCAGAGCATATACTTCATATTCTCGTCTTCAGGTGCAACTACAATTTCAGGTGCTTCTGCGACATTCTTTACAACACCTGTCTGCACAAGGGTGCTTCTCATAATCGAAACATCCTGACCCGTACCGGAAAGTCCAAGATTCGGTTCAAGCTCAGTGCTCAGCAGTCCATTAAGGAGCTTTGCTCTGCTGTTGATAGCCACTGTTGGCAAAATATTTTTGTTGATAGACTCATTATTAATAATCGGAGCATGTGGGTAGACTTTCTCACAAATCTCAGAGAGAAGAGCTGACATCTGAGCCTTACGGAAGACAGCAACCTTCTTGCCAGCATAGTAATAGTCAGCACCACCGGTCTCGGGTCGAGCATAAGAAAAAATGAACGAGCCGATAACTTCTTCGAGATCCTCAATATAAATCTCATATTCATCTTTCAAAAGTTCATCGTCTACAACGAGGTTTTTAAGTTCACAAACTGCACTGTATTCAAAAGCGACCTTCTCAATATAGATAAACTTCTTAGGCAAGCAGAATACAACTCTTTCCCCGTATGTATCGGATGTAATCTTCTTTGCAATCTTCGCAATATCTTCCTTATTTTCAGGAATTACTGCATATATCACACCGTCAGCCATTGTATCCGAGATTTTTAAATTCCAATCTTCTGTGGACCAAAATTCCTTACTGTCAATGAAAAGAAAATCAAAATAACGGGTAATCTCGTGCTCGTCGTTGTATCTGGTAGGATACATATAACTGTCGAAAGAAGAGTTATTGAGAACATCCTTTACTCTTAAAGTTGCCTTATTACTCTCTATCCTTTTTTCGATTTCACCGGGAATATCAACACCGCTGCTCTCTTTGAGCTTCAAGTAGTTATTGCTTCTCTTGAGATAAACAATGCAATCCTTGTTTATAAGTTCTTCAAGTGCATTGCTGATTTCCTTTGTATCTGTAACACTCTCACGAAAGGCATCAACGATGATGTCGTATACAGGAGGCAGTTTCTCATACTGCTCAACCATGTAAATTAAGGAAATAGTTTTGATAATCCTCGCGTGAATAGAACCACCGTCAAGCTTCTGTAGAATATTAGAAGTGAGTTTATAAATTTTATGAATCTCACTGGTATAAACCTCTTTTCGGAAAAGGGGTTCAAAATAATCGTACAGATAATCAGGTGTCAATAACGGGAACTCACCGTCTGCACTCTCAAGGAAAGAAGACAGAGTATGCTTTTCCTGAGAGGACAAAAAAGTAAACAAGGTTCTTTCGTTTTGAGCAACTTTTTCAGAAAGACGCGGCAGAATAAAGGTCGATACCGGATGCAAAGGATAGCAACCGTAAATAGCAGAGTTCACGCCTTCCGTATCCTTGCCGTCGATCAGACCGTTTGCAACATAGCGTTCCTTGAGATCCTCAAGCTGTGGCTTGTATTTAGATACAAAATCCTTCCAGAAATCAGGATCCTTCTTGATAACAGCAGAAATAATTTCATACATCTGCGCAAAGTTGTTGTGAAGTGTTGTATGCTTAAAGCGACCGGACACACCTCTCCAACCGTCTACTTTCTCTTTAGGCAGATTGTTGTCGATATAGTTTGAGATATCCTTATGGCAAATGAGCATAAGGTGCATCTGCTTTTTACCACTACGTACACATTTCTCTGCAAAATCCTGCAACAGCTTAATATCACTGATTGTGGCGTTACCTATGCTCGATTCAAGATATTTACTAAACTCATCATAAACAATGTAAACTCCGTCATACCCGACCTCACATAGCTTGTCTACAACCTTTTCGTAGAGCTCCACAACATCGAAACCAAGGAAAGGATTGAAACTACTGCCGGAAGTCAGGCTCGGATATAATTCGACGAATTTTTCATACGCCTCAACATTGTATTCCTTTAAAGAAAGAATGAACTGTTCAATAGGTTCATTTAAGGCTTCTAAAAACTTATTATAGGTTTCAGGGTAATCTTTCTTCCAACTCTCAATCGCATTGACAGACGCCTTAAAATGAGTTTCAGGCATAATGTCGCTGAGGTTTTCGTCATTAAGTGCCTGTTGCAAAGCAAAAAGGAATGACTGAGTAAGACTTGCGCTACTGCCTCCGACAACAATGGGAAGCAGCTTTCTTCCACTGTCAATAAACGCATTCGTATAGTCATAGAGTTTCGGATTGCTTTTCTTCATCTTTTCGAGCAAATTAGCAAAAAGCGCCTTATCTTTCTTATAGAGAAGAGAAAGCAAAACAAGAATAATATGAGATTTTCCACGTCCGTAGGCACCAATAAGGATTCTTGCTCTTTCAGTAGAATTCGGCGCCGTACTCAGCATAACATCCTCAATGATGTCTAACGAGGACATGGTAGGAATAAATCCGGAAATCTTACCCGTGTTATTCAGATCATACGCGATATTTACAGAAGTCTGAAAACCTTTTGCTACATCTATTTTATTGTTAAACACGGCAACAGCCTCCTGTCTTTATTTATTGATTGCCTTATAATACTCTTCCACACACTCAAGGAAGGTCATCGGCTTAGCAATGCGGATAACATCAAGTCCTGCTGTACGAACAACCTTGATGTATCCCATCAATTCGATTTTGTAGAGTAATGCTGTCAATGTGATTATATCAAGATTAAATATCTTACCGGCATTACATACATCATTCTGAATTGCAGAAATCTTAATTTCCTCTTCGCCGTTCGCCTGATCGAGAATAACAGCAAGCAGAACTAGAGGATGAAGAGTATCTTTCTTCGGAACAGATTTCTTATAAAGCTTTTCCTTTCGGTTGCTGATATTAATCAATCCGAGTTCACCAAGAGGACAATCAATATTGCTCTCCGGCTGAACTTTTTCAGGAGAAGATTTGATACGGGGTACATATGTGTTGATGATGCAGTTATAATCATCTTCCAACGATCTTTCAGATACCTCTTCACCGTTAATCATAATGTAGTTAGAGAGCTGCTTTACAAAATCCTCCTTGTTAAACTCACTCTGTTTGAACTCATTGTAAAAGAAGTACCAGGCAGTTGCTTCGTCTTTATTAGATGCAAGCATGTAATGCAGTAACCAAAGTGTACCCATTTCCTCAATGTAGGGGTCGTTCTTAAAAACGATCTCTCCAAAGGGTGTAAATGACTGCTCTCTACGTCCTGCATTTGGCTCCGTGGTAAGTTTGACTGCCTGCAGCCAATACCTCAATGCCTTTACCATGTTTGCACCGATTCCGAGAATATCCATAGGGTTACCTTTTGCTCCCATAAATACTGTCGGCTCTATTTTCACATTTCGCATACCTTTATTTAACCATCCTTTACGGATGAAAAAGGTATCGTGTGCTCTAAACTTCATATTCTTGCTCCTTTAGTCCTTAGTCTTCAGGTAACGGTCCATTAGGCAACCGCCATCTAAGTACTTTGCAGTAACACACATCTTGCACCTTTTGCATTTCTTATCGTTGATGTAATAGGTATCACCGATAATAGAGATGGCACCGAATCTACAAAGGGACTCACACTTTAAGCACTTACGGCAAGCATTAAATTTCTTGATCTGATAACCAATCATTCTCTGCAAGTCATTGTGCTTTGCTACATTCATTGTTTTAACTTTTACCGCATATTCAAATCCGTCCTGTGAGAAGGGTTGAATTGAAATAATCGGCACATTAGTCTTAATGTCTACAACGATTGTTTCGTTGATTAACTTGCGACCAAGCTCGGGGGCTATTCTTCCAAAGGGTGTAAACAAACCAATAAGGCAATCATCTACCGGTCGCTTCAGTTGATATACTTTAGCATTTTCTTCGGTTGTGCAGTTGGTAAATTTAATCTTTACATCAGATGCTGCTGCCACACCGTTACCACCCTGACGAGCTTTCCACTTGCCAGAGTTAATATACTCTTCGGGGTCGGGCTTTCCGATGCGCTTTGCAAAATCAATCAGGAAACTATGCCACTTCTCATACTGCTCAGGCATATATATCTGAGAAAGGAATTCTGCACGAATGTTATTGTTCGGGCAACACCAACAGCCAACACGATCGTATCCCAAACGATATGCATCATTAAATTCAACTTCTTCACCGAGAAGATAAAGCCAAATATCAATATCTTTCCAGAAGAAGATAGGTGTTGCAACCGTCTGCTGCTGAATCTTTGTAGACTCAGCATTATCTTCTATTCGGTTGTATTTACTTCTGCTTACGGATTCGCATTTGCGGATGCCGTAGTAAGTCAGAATACTCTTATCTCTGTAAAGGCTAGAAATAACGCGAGAAATAGGTCCTGTCTTAAACATAAAACAGCACCAACGAAGCATTCTTGCCGGAGGTCCAATGTCCTCACAGACCTCGTAGAAATTCTGCTCTTTATTTTTGGCAACCTTGAAGATAGCCTTAGGATTATTCTTCTTAAATCGCTCAGCATATTCAATCGTGAACGGGAACTCAAGGGTGGTATTACCGAAGATATGTACAAGACTAGGATCCGAAAGTGCTTTTACCACTAGATCAGCGGTTACCGTGGAATCCTTACCACCGGAAAAGGACAGAACAATGTTTTCACGAGGGTATTTAGCTGCCGACTCCTGAATAAAGATATTTGCTTCATACTTCAGGTAATCAAGGCGACCTTGGTTCGCTCTGATAAAGGTTGCTATGTTCTTATTAAAGAAATCGTAGTTATTCTGTTCCTTGTATTTTTCGAGTTGTTCTCTGATATACGCGGCTGAATACTTCTTATACCACGCAGCAGTTACAACTATAGGTTTTCCATCTATATAATAGCGATTATTTGACGCCCATACGCTTTTTTTGATATAGGCAAGTGGCTTGTCCGAGAGAATTTCTAAAAGCAAACGCTCTTCCGGGAATACAGGTCTTAAGTCTGCAACTAGATACGATGTATTACCACCACAAAGAGGACAAGTATCACGGTCTGCGCCGTTTACTGCTTTGATAAGCGGAACCTTGCATTTATCACACCAGTGCAGTTCATAAGGAATATCTTCCTCGGTCTTTATTCCGCAAACACTGCAAACTTCTTCATCGGTTTCACGGTTACAATTCTTGCACCACACCAATAATCACCTCCGTTCTAACAATATCACATTTTATGTCCGATAAAACGGACATTGTGGTTAGCTAATAATCTTTAATCTTATTAATCTGTTCTATTGCGTACAGCGGCAGATTCAAAAGCCAATCTTCCTTCTTATAGTCAGCCATTGAAGTACGAACAGACAATTCAGGCTCAAACCTCTCTCGATAGGTTTTGAGACTCTTTGCTCTCAGGTTCGTTTCGGCTTTTACTTCAATAGGAACAATCTGTTCACCGGTATCAACGACAAAATCAATTTCGCAAGAGCCTCTGTCATTGGTGTAATAGTAAATGCCTAAATCTTCAATCGTTTTTAATTGCTGGCAAACATATTGTTCGGTCAAAGCTCCTTTGAATTCAACGAAAAGGTCATCACCGTCAAGCAGTGTACGCTGACGAAGACCTGTCATACAGCCGAGGAGTCCCACATCGACTATGAAAAGTTTGAATGCTTTCAAATCCTCATAAGCTTTCAACGGAATACCTGCCGCATTAACACGACTGACCTTGTGCACAAGTCCGCAATCGGAAAGCCACATAATCGCAGTTTCATATTCTCTTGCTCTGCCGCCTTCACGAACAAGGCCATAAATAAACTTCTTATTCTCTCTGGCGAGCTGCGACGGAATACTGTTCCAAAGCATACGGATTTTCGGGACAATCTCGTTCGGTGCGTGTTTTGAAAAGTCTTGTTCGTATGCCGCAAGTATTCTTTTCTGAATCGCACGAACCTCATTGAAATCTTTACTTTCGGCAAAACTTTGAACTGCTTCCGGCATACCACCGACAAAATAGTAGTGTTTCAATGCATCAATATAAGTTTGCTTAAAGCTTGCGATCATTTCATAATCCTGATTTTTCAAAAGCTCTGCAAAACGTTCGTTGCCGGTTGCCATTAAAAACTCACTGAAAGAGAGAGGATAGAGCTTTAAGAAATCGACCTTGCCGACAGGAAATGAGGTGCCCTGATGTAAAGCAATTCCCAAAAGAGAACCGGCGCATACAATGTGATACTGCGGGGCGTTCTCATAAAAATATTTAAGAGAAGCAAGTGCTCTCGGAATTTCTTGAACCTCGTCAAAAATCAGCAGGGTGTTGTCCGGATTGATTTTGCGTCCGGCATACAATTCCAGTCCTAAAATCAGGCGATCTGTATCCAAGTCTGCTGAAAACAAATCCGCCATTCTTGAATTGGAATCGAAGTTAATATATACAGTATCCGCATAAGCCTGTTTACCAAACTCCTTCATCAGCCAAGTCTTGCCGACCTGTCTTGCACCTTCAATAATCAACGGCTTGCGGCGCTTACTGTTTTTCCATTTATATAATTTTTCAATCGCAATTCGGTACATACTGCACCCCCATATTATAAATCAGTATTAGTATATCACTATATGCCAAAAAATGCAACGATTATTTGAACATTAAATCCGTTTTTTACATCGAACTTAGTGGAAACGCTCTTACTTTATTAATTCTGTTATTCCAAAGTATCATCTCAAAGTCCCAAAGTATCAATTTGATACTTTGGGATAGCTATGAAAATAAAAAATCAGTGCCAACGATGAATTAATTTCAAAGTTAGCACTGATCTTAATTAGATAAGCAGATAATATGGCTTATTCGTTATAATTGCCCATATATGACTTCATTATTTACCATTTCTGCCGCTCTGTTTCGAATATTATTCATCCTCCGCACCCACGCCATTGGGTCGGCAGCTTTGAGTTGTTCAGTTACGCCTTCTTTTTCGGCGAGTTCTTTTACCAGCTGGAGAAAAAGTTGTTGTGCCTGTTCTTCGGTATCGGCGAGGTGGGAATGGAGCTTGCCGGAAGTGAGCAGATTGTAGTAAATCGCTTTATGGTACTGCTTTAAGTGTCGCAATCTACGCTGTCCCCATATACCAATGGGACGGTTATCTTTTTCCGCCGGTAATGACAAGTCCGGCAATAGGTAGTCGCCGGTCTGTGTATAAGTACCGCCGAGTTGTTCAAATAGTGTGTCAGTCATAGTAAAACCTCCTTTGCGCTTATATTGTACAAAGGAGGCGAATAAAAGTCGAATGTGCGATTTATGAATTTGCAAATTTTGCCCGTGCCAAAAATTACAGCGAACATTTCCAAATCTGTGCTACTTTTTACAGCGAATATTCACTCTTATGTTTTTAATCCTCGTATCACTTGCCAACGAGGGAATTCCTGAAGCGTGCGGATATGCCAATCGGATTTGCGAGTGATTGTGCGAAAGTATTTCGAGCAGTAGAATTCTATTAAATATACTTTCGGAATGTGATTCACATTGTTCCTCTTGAATGATTTTAGATGTCCCTTCTTGCACCAATTATTGATAGATGTCGTGCCGTAACCGATTACTTTTGATATTTCGGTCGCAGTCAGCACATCAGGATATTGTGCAAAAAGTTCCGTGTAATACAGCTGCATATTTTCAAGAGTCTGTTCGGGTACTTCGGCGTTCATTTTGACGGCATAGTTCCCCTTGTACCACCCAGCCGGTGCTGAATAGGATTCGGGAAATACTTTTCTCTTTTCAAGATATGTAATAACATCCGCCTTTTTGATTTTGTAACAGCGGGTTTTCTTGCCCGTGTATTCGCACGGAATCTTTCCGCTTCGCAGCAGATACAAAGCCGTTGATTTGCTGATGTGACAGATTTGATAGAGTTGGTCTTTGGTAATAATATCGGGAATTGAATCCCAGTTTATTGCGGTTTCATCCATAGCAATACACCTCGAAAATATTTTTGTCGGTGTGGGTTTTTCCCGTGTATTGCCGTTGTTGGTATGTTTATTCTGTTCTTTCCGCAGTTCTTTCCAAAATAGTGCCTGTTCTTTCCGAAAACAGCGAAAATGCCGTTATTCGAACTTTCCTTTATTCATCGGGATTTCAGCGGCGCAACCGCCAAAAAAGCCTTTAATATCAAGCATTTTCGGCAAATACAAAGTCGCCCGAAACTGCCTTCAAAAATCGCTAAACAACCATTGACTTATAAAACTCGAAATGCTGTGTTCCCAAAAGGAACCTAGGGTTCGAATCCCTAACTCTCCGCCAAAAAGTCCGGTCCTCAAGCGGTTTTTTCGCTTGGGGGCTTTCTTATTTCTCCCTCGGAAAGCCTTTATCAAGTCGAGTTCTCTCCTAAAATGTGGCTCTTCTCTCCTAAAACGGACGATTTTGGAGCTATTCGAACCTAAACCGCTATGTACTCGGCATACCTCTTGGCTGAGATACGCCATTTTCTTATGAGATTACACCTAATGCCCCTTTCAGACCGTTCAACATAGCGTCAGCAGACAACAACTTGGAATTGTAATCCAAATGGCATATACATTTGCCGTTGTCAAGGTCAAATATTGTCACTTGTTTTGTTCCCAGGCCCTAAATTGTTCTTTACTTGTGGATTTGTCAATCAGCTTGTAGTAGATGTAAATCTCACGCGGCTGTTTGCTGTACTTGCCCGGACATTCGTCCACATCCGCTTGGCTTTTGTCGCTATCGGACGCCTTGCGTTACAATACGGAAAGCTCGTCTTTCAGGGAATTCTTTTCGCCTTGATACTTGTCGAGCAGGCCAAAGCAAACTTCCTCGGGAATTCGCCATGTCACCTTATCCTCATATACGGAAGCAATCAACTTGTCAAGCTCCAAAAGTCTGCGCTTTGCCTGATTCAACCGTTTTTGATTGTTCTTGCGTTCCCGTGACGAAATTTTTCCGTTCCGTTTGAGAAATTCTTCCCGCGCTTGTTTTTCGTCCAGCTTTACGGTCTGCATTTTGGAACGAATATCCTCCAATACGATCTTGGTCAGTACCTTCAGCTGAATGTAATGGCTGTTGCAAGCGTGCCGACCAAATTTGGGATTTTCGGATGTTCAAATCGTGCAAAGTTGGATGTCCACTCACACCGTCCTTGCACGTTTATTGATGCGAATTTGTCGGTAAGACGACAGCTTAGGCAATACCTTCTGTATGATAAGAGGATTTTCTCCCCCTCGCTCTGTACCTTTAAGGTTAGTTCGTCATTTCACCGTTTCGTTCGATAGAGCCGTTTTTGATACGAATAACTTCGTCTGCTGTATCTGCAAGTTTTTTACTGTGGGTTACGACAATGACACATTTTCCAAGCTCATGTGCTGTACGCTGTAACAACTCAATAATTTCATCTGCGGTATCTTCATCAAGATTGCCTGTCGGCTCGTCGGCAAGCAATACTTTTGCATCACTTGCCAACGCTCTCGCAATCGCTACTCGCTGTTGTTGTCCGCCGGATAGCTGTAAGACATTTCTTTTCCATGCTTCTTTTGGTATATTAACCTCGGAAAGTAGTTCATCCGGTTTTTTATTTCCACCGAGTTTCACGTTTTCTTCGGTTGTCAAATAATCAATGAGATTATAGTTTTGGAATACGATTGATACATTGTGCTTTCTGTGATAGTTCAAGCCACGCTTAAGTATATCCTCGCCATTGTAAAGAACGCTGCCGCTTATAGGCGTATCAAGCCCCGCGAGCAAGGACAGAAAAGTGGTTTTGCCTGCTCCGCTTGAGCCTACAATCGTGTAAAACTTTCCCTCCTCAAATTGCATAGATACTTGATCTAAGACCTTTTTGTCTTTTTGCGTTTTATATGCGTAGTCTATATTTTTTACTTCTAATATCATAATCAAATCCTCCTTAACTCATTTCACTCAATATATCCTTTGGCTTCTTTCTCAAAATCGTAATGCCTGCTGTAATAACAGAAAGGCCCGTCAAAGCCAAAATACATACACCGTCAAATAACATCATCTGTGTCGAAATATTCACGGAAACGCCTGTGATCTGTTGCTCGGACCGGGTAAAACTGTCAATCGCAACATGACCTGCGTTCAATTCTTTGCTTTCTTCCATTTGCCGTACCTGCTGTGCAACCAAATAATCCGCAGTAACTCTTGATACGCTTGGAGCGACAGTAAAAGAGAGTGTAACAGCAATTATGGCGATCATAAGCGCTTCCAATAAGATTTGACCTATTATTTTGACCTTTGGTACACCCAATGCGAGAAATATACCTACTTCCTGCACACGATTTTTCAACCAAAAGACAAACACAAGAAAGAGGATCAAAAAACTTGCTATTGCAACAACCCATATCAAAATCTCACTAATGTTTTCAAGATCATTGAAATTCGCAGACATAGTATCGTAGTTGCCGTTGTTATCGATCAGATCGTATCGTTCCCAATCAATATTGACCGCCTTGACCTTTTCTTTTGCGGCATCATAATTGTTTACATCTCCGACTTTGAAATATGCTCTTTCATACAATGGGTCGTTCTCATTTCCCTCGGCTTTTTCCGGGAAATGCAAGTCTGTAAATATCACATTTTCGGAACGAAAAGTATCTCCAGACATCAAGGGAGTCATGTACTGCCGAACATGATAAATACCGATTATTTCTGCTTCATATACGGTAGAGTTTTCTCTATCGTGATAATCGTTGTATTGCAATACATCTCCGATTTCAAGATCGTTCAGAGCCGCTAATTCTTCTGAAATGACACAAACATTCACATCGCCGCTATTTACCATACGCCCGTCTTTTATTGACAGATTGCCCGTGAGGACATTGGCGTCCATTTGCATATCTTTGTTGCCGATTAAGGAAACGCCGCCAAAATCAGTGGTTTGATCCACATCAGCGTCCTCAAGTCGTAAAAAGTTCACCGGATTTACAGGTGTTACCTTCGTCGTGATATTGTAATCACTTATTTCAGAAACCTCTGCCAATTTTTCTATATCTTCAAGCCTTAATGTGTCAAAGGAGTTGTCTGTAAATACTCCCCAGCTTTCGCCGTAAATACTATCAAATCGTACTTTGTGTACGCCCTCAAGAGTTCCCTCGACACCTTCCCCAATTCTTTTCGATATTTCATCTATGCGTTTATGACGATTTGTTTCATTTGTTTCGAGTAAAAGACCTGCACCAACGGCTTGGCGTGTCTTATCTTGTGTTTTGACACTTGCTGTCTTACTTGCCATCCCGGATAAAAGAAATAAACTTATAACGAGCACAACTAAAAACAACAATATGCTTTTTATCGGTTTCCGTGTAACGGAACACCATGCTTTTTGAAATACATTCATAGCTTTATCCCTCCATTCTCGATAAGGTGTCTTTAGGATTGGCTCTCAATATCGGAAACATAGAAAAGATAACTGCGATTATCACAATTACGCTGCCGATACAGAGAAGTGAAATAATATCCGAAAATTCCAAAGCTACCTCAAGAGTGAAGTTGGCAGTTTGAGAATTGAGAAGTAAGTTTTTCAGTATCTTTGCAATGACAGTGCCTATGCCACACGCTCCCACAACGGAAATAATGAATACCCCAAACGCTTCCGAAAGCACCTGTAATAAAATACTTAATTTGGTTTTCCCGATACTGATAAATATGGCAGCTTCTTTTTTTCGGGTACGCATCCACATACACAATAAAATTGTGATTACTACTGTACCTGTAATAACCGTCAAAATAAGCATCAGATTAACAATTCTAATGATCTGTTCCAAAGGTGCTTTTGTCTGCTGAAATAAAGTATCAGAAGTTGTCATTGATACTTTATCGGGACTCTCCGAGAAAATAGAAGTCAAATTCGTTTTTAACGCTTCAAGTTCTTCCGGATTTTTCGCATAAACAGCAACCTCATAGTAGCCATACTTTTCAAACAGTTGTGAAAAGGTATTGTTATCCATAAAAATATTATTTTCCATGCGATTAACCGCAAGCGTTGTATCGGATTGTTTTCTTTCGCCCCCGGAGAAAAACAAACCTACAATTTCGGCTGAGGCAGTGATACCGTTCTCTGTCTTAAATTCGATAGTATTACCAATATTTAGTTCGTTTAACTCTGCAAACAGAGAGTTTACAACCACACCGTTTTGCGTGTCCGGATCAATATAGTTTCCTGCGATAATACGGTATCTCTGCTCAAAAAAGGCACTATCATTTTCTAAATCATCATAAGAAAAAACCGTTACTTTTAAGTTATCCGTTTCTGTTGACTCGCTCATGGTAAAAGGAATACCATTTGATAAGAATACGGAACTAATCGACTGACGATTTATCGAACTGACACCCTCTAAAAGAGAGATTTGTTCTACTTCTTCATTCGATATCCTGCTTTTGCTGTTTTTGATTTCAACAACGACCTTTGCATTGGTCTTTTCCTGTATCAAAGATTTGGAGTCCTCGGTTGCTCGCATAATCATAATTGTGCTGAGAACCATACTGCCAATGAACACTAATACAAAAAACAGCAGTAATGTTTTTGATTTTTTTCTTGTTAAGTATCGTAGTGCAAGTTGATAAAAGTTCAAACCATACACCTCCTATTTGAACCGAGCTATAAATACTGCTGTTGCATTGATATTGTTCTTATTGCTCCAATCCCCATAGATAATCAAACTCGTTTGTTTTTTGATGTCCGAAATATCTATATCTTCATATGTGACAATTCCTGTCGCAAGGCTCATATGAGCGATTTTGAATATGCAGTCGCTATTATAGTGAACAGTTACGAATTCATCTGAATTTTCATAACCGGGAGCATCGCCAATAGCCAAACCGCCGCCATTGCCGTCATCTGTATATATAGTTGGTGAGATTTTGCAGCTGTCATTTGAAAGATCGACTACCGATCCTTTAATTGAAGCAAGTGAAAGTAATGTATTTGCATCATTGATATCGGTAGGATTTTTCGGTAGACTGTTATTACCCTGTGCCAAAGAGGAAGGATTTTGCGTATCGGTTTTGTTGTTTGTATCATTGCCGCCTATGCTGCAGGCTGCCGGTGATAATACGCATAATACTGTTGCCAATCCGATTAAGAGCTTTTTGATTTTCATGTTTGTGTTCCGCCTTTCTATCGTGTATGGTGGTATTGTATAATAAAAGTCCTCTAAAAATCCTGTAGGGCTGCGGGTGATAACTTAACTTTTTTTACAAGATTTTTAGAGGATTTTCTGTTATACTGTTCTTACATATAGGCAAAAGGGAATTGATACAATGAAATTACTGCTATTAGAAGATGATTTGGAACTTTGTAACGAAATCGAAAAAGAGTTAGTAGACAATGGGTTTGTTGTTGATACATGTAATGACGGAGAAATGGGAATGTACTATGCTTTGCATGACGATTTTTCATACGATTTAGCGATTGTTGACCGTATGCTGCCCATTATTGACGGACTAACAATTATCAAAGCGATGAGAGAAAAGGGCATAAATATACCTGTGATAATCATAACAGGTATGTCTGCCCTGGATGATCGAATAGACGGATTGGATGGCGGTGCGGACGATTATTTAGTTAAGCCGTTTTATATTGATGAATTGCTTGCAAGGATACGAGCACTCATCCGCCGCCCCGCCGAAATAAAAGCACTTGATACTTTATCTTATGCTGATTTGTGTTTTGATAAGGGAAACCGCACCGTATCTGCTTCTGAAAAATCTTTAGTGTTGACCGCCAAAGAAGCTGAATTGCTGAGTGTTTTTATGTCAAAACCGGAAACGCTTTTTGCCAGAGAACGATTGATTCTGAAAGTATGGGGTGGAAACTCCGAGGTAGAAATTGGCAATGTAGACAACTATATTTCTTTCCTTAGAAAGAGATTACGGGAGCTTGATAGCTGCTGCGAAATAAAAACTGTTTACGGAGCAGGCTTTATGTTGGAGAACAAAAATGCTTGATAAGTTATATAGAAAATTACATATAATTTTCACTTGTGGGATCATGTTGATCATCTCTGCGATTATCGGTATTGTTCTTAACAACAATATGAAAGCAGAAAAATCGAATGACGGTGAGATATTCCGGAGAATGTCAACATTGATTATTTATCAGCTTGAATACGATGACGGTTATTTTGAAAAAGCGATAAAAGCGTATGAAGAGAAATACTCTATTCTCTGTGTGATTAAAAGTGAGTCGGGTGAAATAATCTATCAAAGCCCATTCGACTATCCGACATCAACTGAGTTTTTATTAAATTCTTTGGAACAACAAAAGGGATATTTATTGTTTGACGATTCAAGGAATAAGACTGTTACGCAAGAAGACGGAATATTTGAAATTGACGGTCAAAACAATGATACTTATTTAGCATTACCCGCGATGGTTATTTCAAAAGACAATACGATATATGATATGGCCTTGCTATATAGGTCAAAAACGGTATCAGAGCTTATAAGCAATCAGGCTGTTCTATACTTTTTGGTTTGGTCAGTATCTCTGATATGTGTAGCATTACTTAGCCGATTGATCTTAAAGAAAGCATTAAGGCCGACAGAACGAATGTTGAAAAGTCAAAAGGATTTTCTTGCCGCAGCTTCACACGAATTAAAATCCCCTCTTGCCGTAATCGTTGCTAATGCCGAAAAGATAGGAAAATCGGATACCCAAAACAGCGAACTTGAAAAATCAGTAAAGGTAGTAAATACAGAATGTATGCGTATGTCACGTCTGATAAATGATATGCTGCTGCTTGCTTCTTCTGATACAAATACTTGGTCGGTCAGCAAAAAAGAAATAAATGTTGATACTTTGTTAATTACCTTATATGAAACCTATGAACCAATTTGCGCAAAGCATAATATAGCATTAGAATTAAATATTGCGGATACAAGTTATCCGGCGCTCTACTCCGATCCCGAACGGATTATGCAGATATTGAACATTTTTATGGATAACGCAATATCTCATTCTAACGATAGTCCGAGTATTCAAATCAAAACATCATTAACTGCGAAAGCCATTACATTTTATATCGTTGACCACGGAAACGGAATTTCAGAACAGGATAAGCCTTATATATTTGACCGTTTTTATTGTGCTGATAAATCTCATACGGATAAATCACATTTTGGATTGGGGTTAAGCATAGCAAACGAGCTGACAAAAACGCTTAACGGCAAAGTCGGTTTTGAAGATACCGCTAACGGCGGCGCCACATTTTTCATAACAATTCCGCTGAAATGATTTTTGTCCAATAAGAATTTACAAATCTATACCGCAGTAACAAAAAGCCGATGAGATTATACATTCATCGGCCCTCACTCTGTCAAAAACCCCAAATCTCAAGCGAGGTTTGGGGTTTTTAGATATAGCCTTTCAAAACACAGATAAAAACAGGCAGATATAGTGAGATGGTGGGATCTTTTCCACCTATGAATTGCATAAGTGCGGCATAAGCAGAGCTTTTTTTGGTGTTGCAAATCCGTTTGAAGCTGAAGGCGGTTCGTTTGGGATTCGGATCGGGATTGCGGGTGGCGGACGAAGGTCAACGCATCAGCATCTCCGCGTCGGACGGAAGCGGACGCAGCATAGTGCAGGGCAGCGTCTGGTACCAATAGGCGACCGAGGTATAGTCGTCGTACCGGTTCAGATACCCGGCGTCTCCGATGCCAAGATTATCCATCGTCATGCGGAAATCGGAAGTGAAATAGATCGGATCCTGCACGTGGAAACGGTACAGCAGAAACCGCTGTTGATTGTTGTAAAATTCGTCGGTATTGCCGATTATGCAGAACATTCCGGCATACAGACCGGAGTAGGTCTGGTATTGGCGCTGGTAAATATCCTTTCCGAACGCGTAGGAGCCGCAGAAGTAGTCCTCCGTTCCGGTGTAATTCACTGACGGGTAGACGTCGCCGTCGATATACATCCGCGCCTCGCCCTCGACCCAGCAGCCGTTGGTTCCGTTCATGCCGGCCGCAAGAGTCAACCCTAAAAACTGTCCTTTGCCGCGGATGCCGTCGATGACCGTGTAAGCGCGTCCCGGCGTTACAGGGTGTTCCTGACGGTACGAAGCATGGAAATACGCGATATGATCCGGCACCGCGCAGTGACAGCCGGTAATCATGTAATACAGCGCTTTGTCTGCGGCGCTTCGGTTTTCCATAGTGATGCGGCAGTGCTTTTTAAACGGCATAGTGAAATAGCAGTTGAACCCCCTGCCCGGCGCTGTCAAAATCATGGATGAGTTTAAATACGGATATTTGTTTTCCGTGTCGTGAAAGCTCTCGTCGTAGGCGCAGCCGAAAAAGGCGGAGATCGGCGCCTCGACCGAAGGGTGTTCGCTTCCTTCCCAATAGATACGCATAATAAAGCTGTGCCCGACGTAGCCGGTAAACCAAATATGTTGGATCATGCCGGGGCCGTCCGTGTCGACCAGCGTGACCGTCTGTCCCGCCGGGATGATAACGGTAGGCGACAGCTTGGTGCAGTCGCCGCCGCGGGTTCCGCCGCCTTTGACGCCCGTCGGATTCTCGGCGGAAAAGGCGAAGGTTTCAGCGTCTGAAAGCAAATAGTAACTCATTTGGGATTTCGTCCTTTCTGTTTTGAGTCGGTTGAAGATAATAAAAACGAAATATCGACAAGCGCTTTACGATCCTTGCCGATATTGGCGAAAAGGCGCGGAGCTTCGCGCCGAGTCGGGCAAAAGCTTCCCTTTTACGGGTAATTTCCGGGCGGAAACCTTCGAACGGTCGCGGAATCGGTTACAGCAGCGCGGTATAGATTTCCTCGCCGCCGTTGACGTATACCTCGACGACGTACCCGTCGCGCAGAATTTTCAAATCTCGGATCTCGCCGCGATATACCACCGGATCCCGTCCCTGCCGCTCTATGACAAAGCCGTCTGCAGTGCGCTTGACTGACGGATCGGAATCGGTCAGCAGATGGCGCACCTCTTTTACCGGGAACGCGGTGATCTTCCCGTCGGTCAGCTTCAGTTCGCGCGGAACCGACATACACCCGACGTCCTTTTCGGCGAACCCGCTGTAAGACCAGCCGGGGATCCAGCTGATCAGCAAATTCCGACCGAACGGATCGTGGAAGGCCTGCCCGGCGTATTGATCTGGGCCTTTATCCACCTCGGCGGAGTATTCCGGAGTGAATTTTCCGTCCGAAAACCGGCCGTACATCACCGAGAAATAGTGCGTTCTGCCGATCGGAAGGATCGACGCGGTCACTAAAACCCTACCGTCCTCCGCCGGCATGATCGAAGGACATTCGGTGCACTTGCTGTCCTGCCACTCGCACAAAATCCCGAGATATTCCCACTCGGTCAGTGTCTTGCTCCGGTAGATCAGCAGCCGTCCCGCGTTCGCTTCCGGATTGCCTGACGCCACGACGCAATAAAAGACGCCGTCGATGCAGCAGACTGCCGGATCGCGGAAGTCACTGCTGCCCTCGGGGGGATAGTTCGCGATGACCGGGTTGTTCGCGCATTTTTCAAAGTGGATCCCGTCGGTCGAAAATGCCGCGCTGATCGTCTGCGCCTTGGTAATGCCATCGACCGACGCGTAAAACAGGTACAGCACGCCGTCCTTGACAATGGCGCTTCCCGACCAGCAGCCCTCGGCGTCGTACACCTCCGGCCCCGGCGTCAGTCCGACGGGCAGCTCCTCCCAAGTCAGAAAATCCTTGGTTCTGGCATGCCCCCAGTGGATTGGCTGTTTCCCGGGAATTTCAAAATCCGGCGCGTGCTGGCAGAACAGATGATAGTACCCGTCGAAGTAGACCAGCCCGTTGGGATCGTTGATCCACCCTTTTTTCGGCCTGTAATGATAAAGCGGCTTTTGCAGATAATCCATACCGAAACCTTCCCTATTGCATTGATGATACATTTATTATAAAAGAGGAAAATCGGTTTGTCAACCGCTTTCGACCCGAGTCGGGCGAGTATTTTTCAACCGATATTTTTATCATTCGGATATGTAAAACTTTCCTATTCCTAAATCTATGATTTGGCAACATCAAAAACCGCCTTTATGCCGGTTTCTTCCATGGGATCTATCGCTCCCAACGGACTCCATTCGAGTGATTTTTCCGTAAATCCGCTGATTTCCCATGATTTATACCAATAAAGGCGCTCATACCGGTTTTCATCCAATCTGCGGAGATTTTCAACCGAACCGTTTTCGACGTCGAGCGTTCCGACAAAGCCGTACTCAAACACTCCCTCGGCGTCATCCCGCATAAAACCCAGCACATAAGCAAGCCCTGTACTGTCGTCAAATTCAATATGATCCAGAACCATTTTTTTCTCATTGGCAAACAGCGTTTTCACTTTTTCAAATGATTCCGTATCATAGATGCTCAATTGAGTCTGTGTAGAATCCACCGGACTTTCAATATTGTAGAAATATCTTCCTTCGGGCGTAAAGGCAAAGCCCCCATCCTGGCCTCCGATTCTTGTAATGGTTATCTTTTTTATCAAAGATAAATGATCCAGATCATAAAAGCCCAGATAACCTTCCGCAGACTTCACCGCAATAATATTGGAATGCGGCTTGAAAGCTGCAGAATAGGCATAAGGGAAATTCTTGAACCTTGCCAATTCTTTTTCGTCTGAATTATATACGTATACGGTTGCGCCACTGCATCCCACGCTATAAGAAGCGTTCTTATAAAAGCCCCAGAATTTTCGCATATTTGTCCTCCGCATCGATCCCGCAACTCCCATTTATCGGCAGTCGCCTACCTAATATTTTATATTATACACCCGAATTGTGAAGAAATCTACCTCAAACAGCGATTTTTTTGACAAGAATATCACCATTCGACTATTCTGCCGACTTTACGGTTTCTTGAACAACCGTAGAATATGTGCTCGTATTCGGTTATACCTATACTCCTAAACGGAGCGTTTGGGAAAGAAAAAGGACCGCTGACTTTTTCACCGGGGAGCCGGTGTGCGGGCGGTCTGATTTTCGGTATTCGATTGTGTTCAGTGCGACAGACGGGAATTTATCATTTTATTTTCTATCAATCTATATATAGCATAAGCCACCCATATCAACCAAGAATATGCCCAAACATTAAATACTATACTTACTATTAAATATATAACTGCAACGATAATTGCTATTATCCAATTTTTCGTTTTCTTTTTATCCATATTTTACATCTCCCAATTCATAAATTGCTTATATAAAACATCAATTTATCGTTCGGTCTCCAAGATGATTTTGGAAATATACTGTATCGTTTCTTCAATTTGCCGGGCTGCCTGCGGCGTCAGCTTCACCTCATACCGCATACTCAAATACCCTCACGGATTTTGGCAAAGGCTTCGTCTACGGACAATCCCTCGCTGGATTGCGCCTGATTGCAGCCTTTTTCCATCATGGCGTCAAACTGCTCATCGGTCAAGCTGTCTCTTGTCGGCAGCTTGGGTACGGTAAGAGAATACGGAACGCCGCCCGTCATAATTATTTGTCTGTATAAGGTATCGATCAGAACCGAAACGGGCAGTCCGAGCTTGTCCAAAACCGCCTCCGCCTGCCGTTTGATTTCCGGCTGAACACGAGCCGTTACATTTGCGCTTTTTGTTGCCATAATAAGCACCTGCCTTTTCGCTTCCGATTATACCATATTGTATGGCGAATTGCAATACAATATTCGGTAGTTTATAAAAAATTCGTATACATGTTTTCGCAGGGCATTCCTTCACTTGCCGATACGGAATGTTTGGAGAAGAAAAAGCGTCCAAGTTTTACGCTCAAACGCTGCGGTTGGGTGTTTGGCTTGCAACACACCGACAAACAGCAAATTATCTTTTGGGTTACATTTGCTTGAACAACCTTATTTATGATTAAAGAACTCTATCTTATTTCTTAAATCGGCTTTTACACTTTTTATTTCAATTCCTGTATTATCAAGAACAATTTTGTTTAGATTATGTAATTCACTTAAATCAGGTAATTTCGTGACATGTTTTAAATCCTGTAATCGAATTACTTCAAGATTAGTCAGTTTGCTGATAAAATCAATATTGTCTAACTTGTTTATTCTCCATAGTTCAATTTCTTTGAGAGTTGTTAAATATTTTAGATCTTCTAAATTATTATTAGAATTCCATAATAAGTGCAACTCTCGAAGATTCATTTGTTTAAAAAACTCAAAATCTAATAATTTTATCCCCCTTAGAGAAAGCGACTCTAATACAGGAAGCTCAGCAATAAACTCTATATTCTTTTTTGCTTTTTTCCCAAGCCAAAGATTCTTCAAGGAATTGAATCTCAACAACCATTTACAATCAAATTTGATTGCTCCACCCATAGTATCCGCATTGATTACTAATTCCTCAATTTCTTCAGATACCGATTGCAAAAAACCATAATCTCTCAAATCAAATACATCCAAATGCAATGCTTTTAAATCTAATTGTGTCAGGATCTTAAAATCTATCATATCCGGACATGAAGGCAAATGGCAATCAATCCGCAATTTATTCAGATGAGGCATTCTTTTTAGACAAGAAATATCAAATCTGCTGCCATATAAACCATAGATACGAAAGTATAGTTCCGGTTTCTTCGCCAAAATAGAATCTATTACAGCATATGCTTCATCAGGAAGTAAACTTGATATTTGAATCCATTTAATTTTATCATCATTCACAATGGCATTTATAAATTCTTCATCTATACATTTATAACTATAGCTTTCAAGAATTGTATCCGGATTTAAAGTTGTTTTAGAAATTTCAATAAAATTCTTATTTAACCAAACGCCCATTTTGTCGCCTATTTCCCTTGAAAAATCCGATTTGTCAAACAGTCACCCATTCAACACCATACATTATACACCCGAATTGTGAAGAAATCTACTGCAAACAGCGATTTTCTCGGCAAAAATACCCTTCGACTATACTGTCTACTTTACGGTTTCTTGAACAACCGTAGAATATGTACTCGTATTCGGTTAGTCAATGCAATCAGATTACAATGCGCCCGAGGCGGACGGATTTCTCCGCCGCCTGTGTCATCGTCCTTGAAATACGACAGTATTCCCGCGTCCTCTTCCTTGCCGGACGAAAAAATCCGCTCCGACTCGGGTCGAAGATTTTGCATGAGAACGCCGTTCGTGTTCCGCGCGAAGCACGGTTGAGAGCATACTGTCGTATGGTAAGACCGTGCGACAAAGCGGGCGCGGACGTCGTTCCACGCAAAACGCATTGTAATATGATTGCATTGACTATACCTATACTCCTAAACGGAGCGTTTGGGAAAGAAAAAAGACCGCTTAATTTGTACCGAGGAACCGGTGTGCGGGCGGTCAATCTTTCGGTATTTAGTTGTGTTCAGTTCGACAAACGGGAATTTATTATTCGGTGTAAAACTCGATCTTGCCGCACTCCGGGCAAATAGCCGCTTTGATTTGTTTCTCCTCTTTTTCCTTTTTCAAGGAAATATAAGATAATAATGATGCACCGTGAATTTTTAAATCATAATTCATTTTCATTTCTTCATTGCAATTATTGCATTTCATTTATTTTTCCTCCTTCAAATTATGATTGTAAAATAACAAGTTTACCCTTACCTCCGCACCTTATAGGGGCAAAAACAAGGGAAGAAAAATCCGGTAACAAAATATAACAAAGCGCTGTCAACCGACTGCGGCTCTCCATTTTAAGCAGGTCTTCAAAAACCAATAAGTCGGCAGCACTGTCGACTTATTGATGAAAAAATCGATTGCAGTGGATTTCTTCACAATTTGAGTGTATAATGGTATGGTAGAGTATGAATATCTGAAAGTTGGTAAAGAGGTGGTTTTATGAAAAAGTTTTTCGTATATACCGAAGAACAAGAGCAAGAAATTAATGAAAAATTAGGATATACTCAAAAAGAATATGATAGGTTGGGAGATGGTAAGCAATGGCAGCGAACAATAAATATTCCTAAGATAAAAGATTTTATCCGTAGATTGAAGCAAAAGGAATGTCCTACTTGTGGTTCAAAACTTGTATGGATTAAAGAATGTACTTATATAGGCTTTAGCCTTCTTCCGGGGGTAGATTATGGAAGTTTAAAAAAGACTTATGAAGTAAAGAAAAAAAGATATTGTCCTAATTGTCAAAAAATTTTAGAGTAGAGGTGATTCATATGGAAAGAAAAGGTGTAAGAATGGTTTTCAAACCTAAAGAATTCAAATACTTTCTATTTAATAAAAAAATTTGTCCTTATTGTGGAGGAAAATTAAAAAGAATAGTAAAAAAAGAATATGTTGGAGTGGATTTTACCGCTATGACTACACCATTAGACATGTATGAATTTAGAAATTTTTATTGTTGCAACACATGTAACCGAGGGTATTCGTTGGCTGAGTTAGCTGAAGGGAGAAAATAGAGAATGATATTATTTGCAAAAAAGGTGCTATTATATGTTTTGTGTGTTCCTTGCAGCTGTCTTTTCCGTCTCTTCCAATAATAAAGCAGAAACTATTGTTGATGACAAAGGTGAAATAATAATGAGTAAAGAATTGAGTGAAAGACAATCCGATAAATTATGAAAACCCGACCAAAATGAAATGCGTTAATCTTTATTATCTTCCTTATCTTTAAAAAGGTATTTTGTATTTGCTGCTTTTGAAAAGAGATACGTACTCGTTGTTGCCGATGATAACGTGGTCTATTAATCTTACTTTTACGGTTCGCAGGGCGGCATACATTTTTTCGGTGGTTTTTATGTCGTCGCCGCTGGGTAAGGGGTAGTTGCCGGGGTGATTATGGGATAATACGGCTATCGTAGCTTTGCGTGCCATTACAGCCTCCGCCGCCTTTCTTGTGGATGCTAAGGCGGAGGATACGTCGCCTTTACCGATAACGTCAAATCCCACAATCCTTAATCGGTTATCCAGCGAGGTTATCGCAACCTCTTCTTCGGTTACGCCTATATATCTATCAAAAATGTATTTGTGTATATCATCTAAGCTTCCAATAGTAAAATCCGACTTTTTCTTTTCGTTTATATAATATTTCGAGATGGTTTGCACAAGCTTAATCAATGCCGCTGTCGTTTCGGCACAGCCGTTTACTTTCATAATTTCTTTCGGATTTGCTTCAAGCAAAGCTTCTATAGAACCGAATTTATCTAAAAGCAGATGAGCTGTTTCATTTGTATCTTTTCGAGGTATGCTGTAAAACAGCAGCATTTCTATTATTTTATGCGGAGGCGTATCCAAATCAAATCCCTTTTTCAAAAATTCTTCCCGAACTCTCTTTCGATGATTGTCATGAATACCTTTTTTCTTCATACTAATATTTCCTCCTTAAATTTAAGTACTTTATTTTTTATTACATTATATTGCTTGCTTACGGATTTTTCAAGGGGGAAATGATGATTTTTGTCGATTTCTTTAAAAAATTATATGAAAATTATACGTTCTCGCCCTGAAATATAACTTTTAAATTGCCTTGTTGCATTTACTTTGAGAATTTATTCAATCTGTTCTTGACAATTATAAATATTATTGGTATAATATCTAACGGCTTCGGATAATGTCAAGCATAATCGTTTGAAACAATGATGCCAAAAAAGACTTCGATAAAACCGCAGAAATGCGATTTTATATATGCGGATTAAGCTGTGCGCTCCGCCCCGGTATCCTCGCCGAGTAAAATTTAGAGGAAAACTAAATAAGCGGGTATGGCGGAATTGGCAGACGCGCTAGATTCAGGTTCTAGTGAGGGTTCCCTCATACAGGTTCAAGTCCTGCTACCCGCACCAAACAGTACAAATCCGAACCCTAAGTCGATAGGCTTTGGGTTCGGATTTGTCGTTTATTTCGACAATCTGAATTTGGCCTCAAGCAAAAAACAAACCAAATTAAAAAACGGAGGTCAAGAAAATGAATCTGAACGTTGGTAACATTGGCATCTGGGGATTTCGGCACTACAACTATTTGAAAAAGAGCCATCCTTCCACCGTCGCGTGATACGTATGAGCGAAACACTTGAAAGATATCTCCAAGAGGTCAACCGGAAAGCGGAGGAAATGCTTGAATCACTCATCCGGCAGTACGCAAAAACAGAAGGCGTTACGGAGGCCCTTAAACATGCGAATCCGCTTGAATGGGTGCGCCGGATGAACAACATCCGCAACCGCGTCAAAGAAGTCATATTGAACGAAATTATATACCGATAAACGCACGAGGCGTGGAGTTTTTGCTTCCCGCCTCGTTCGCTTAATTATTAAAATGCGATTGCCTTTCTTTTTGCTGCTTGCATTAGCGAGTTGATACCTTCAGCTATCCGCTTTTGTCGCTCTGTATTTAAAATAGGATATAGATAAATAAATCATTATTTTGGCAAAACGTCGCTGAACATAATTAAATTTGCTGTTATACGTTCCCGATTCGTAAGTGGTTTTAATGTGCCGTCGGCATACAGCAGATCGAGTACCATCATGGCGGTTGTTCTGTCTATAAATTCGCTGTTCCATGCAACAATTAAATCCTGCATCTGTGCAGGAAAACGTTTGGCTTCCTGTAATGCTATCTCAAGTGCACAATCTGCAAATTGTTCTTTGATTTTACCGTCAAGTTTCGGAATGCATGCAAAGAAATCCTTGTTGCTTCCTTTGCATATCATTATCTGAACTTTTCCGTTCTCATCAATGAATTTGCGTTCTTTAAGTCGATTTATTTTGTCGGCATTTACAACTTTATCGCCTAATTTTTCGTTTATAAATTCATACATATATTCATAATCAACGGTATGATTGTTTTTCCATGCACCTGCCCTTGAATCAAATCTGCTATCTATTGCCCAAGATTGTACAGTCGGATATTTTCCCGATGAACGCCACATATTTCCGCAAGCACCGTAGTCGGCTTGAACGGTCATATCGTATTCGGGATCGGAACATTCACATTCAAGATCTACAAAGGCAATATATCTTCCGCCGTCAAGATTCGACATATAATATTTTTCGAGATCTTTATCGGAATTATAACTTTTTACCGAACAATTATTTGTCACGCCATAGAAAATCGCAGCCGCCTCGAGCAGTTGTCTGTTTCCGCTTGGAATGTAGCATTCTATACCGGATACAGCTTGCCGTACAAGGGGCACATATTCTTTTACAAGCACCTTAGCCGCCTTGAGTTTCTTTTTCAATGTATTGTCCTGTTGTTCTTTTGAATATGTACGCGGAGAAAAATCAACGTATGTTGTATATCTGTCGCCCTTTGTTTTCACAAGATATCCGTTATTTTCAAGCAAAGTAACTTTGTCTTCAATGAATATAGGCGTAACCCCTAATTCTTCCGCGATTTCAGCGATGTTTTTGGGTTCAAAATATACGCTGTAAACAATATTTAAACTCAATTTGTCACCCAGATAATACTCTGGCCCCCCGTTGCTTCCGACTTCGCCGCTGTGACCAAAGTCGTATGCTTTAACGGGATTAATACCAAGTGATCCCGTTTTTCTTTCCATTGTAATACCTTCTTTCAATTCATTCCTCGCTTTGTTCAAGTGCCATTTCACGGTGCCCTCAGGAAGTTGCAGACGCGACGAAATCAACTTGATAGGCTCGTTTCTGTAGTAAAAACGAAAAACAATCTCGCATCTTGAGGAAGAAAGAAATGCAATTTCTCTCCTTAACCGTCTGATTTCTTCAGCGGAATCATCCTCTGCAAATTTTTCAACATAAGGGATATCACCAATTTCATTAATTGACACGCCATTCTGTTTCTTGACCGATGAAACATATTTTGCGTATGTGTGTTCGCAAATTCGCCAAATATATCCTTCAATATTGTATATCTCGTCCCGTCTACATAAGGATTGATAGACCTCAGCCGTCATTTCCGACGCGAGTTCTTCCGTTTCATCAAGAGAGAATGATTTTTTATAGGCAAAACCATAAATTTTTTGAAGATATTCGGCAATGATGATATCAGCTTTTTGCTTTTCCATTTTTATTTTCTCCCGAGCGCTCTCGCCTATATAGTGTAAGGGATTGAAAAAAGGTTGGCAACCCGATAAATATTTTTTTACTTCTCCATTGTTTTTCTGTTCGACTTCTGTTTTACAGCCGATCATAATCAACAAATTATTCGTCCAAAAAATTTCTCTCACCGACGGTGAGAGTCATTCGTTTCCGCAATAGGTATAGCAATGCAATCAGATTACAACGTTATTCTTTACAATTAACGGTGCTTTATCATTTTTCCAACCGGAAAGTCGGATTATACGTTCGGCTAAGGTATTGATATCGAAGGGTTTTAAAAAATAATATGCCGCTCCGGCTTCGAGAGTTTCTTTTTCGAGCCTTTGATTATCAAAGCTTGACATAACCGTTATCATAGGTTTGTCATCCATATCCTTCAATACTTCAAGAACGCCTAAAATATCAAGATTATGCATAAAAACGTCCGCCAATACAACGTCGGGCTTTTCTTTTTTTATGTACTCTATAACCTTTTTACCGTCCTTTTCGCATAAAACAACCTGCATACCGTAAGCTTTAAAAGCTTTAGCACAGCTTTGACCAAATTCCTCTGAATCGTCAGCAATGACAATTTTAAGTCTTTTTTCCATAAAATATTCCTCCTTTGTATTTCGTTATACATATATTACCACAGTAACAAATAAAACGCAAGAGAAATAACGAAAAAAATGCTTAAAAATTATAATTTTACAAAAATAAACCGCGTTTTACATTTTTTCACGCCATAAATATCACTTTTTCGACAATGTATTTGCCGTATGATACATTTGATACATTTTTAGCAAAAAATCGACAAAAATTATAATTATAATTTCGACAAAAATCATCATTTTCCCCTTGAAAAATCCGTAAGCAAGCAATATAATGAATGTAATAAAAAATAAAGTACTTAAATTTAAGGAGGAAATATTAGTATGAAGAAAAAAGCATTCATGACAATCATCGAAAGAGAGTTCGGGAAGAGTTTTTGAAAAATGGATTTTACTGTTAGATACTTAGATGATATACACAAATACATTTTTGATAGATATATAGGCGTAACCGAAGAAGAGGTTGCGATAACCTCGCTGGATAACCGATTAAGGATTGTGGGATTTGACGTTATCGGTAAAGGCGACGTATCCTCCGCCTTAGCATCCACAAGAAAAGCGGCGGAAGCTGTAATGGCACGTAAAGCTACGATAGCCGTATTATCCCATAATCACCCCGGCGACTACCCCTTACCAAGCGGCGACGACATAAAAACCACCGAAAAAATGTATGCCGCCTTACGAACCGTAAAAGTAAGATTAATAGACCACGTAATCATTGGCAACAACGAGTACGTATCTCTTTTCAAAAGCAGCAAATACAAATACCTTTTTAAAGATAAGGAAGAAGAAAAAGATTGAAATATTTTATTTTGGACGAGGTTAGCACTATATAGCGCGAGAAAAACGATTAAAATTTGATTCTATATGCTGTAGCACATATTAAAGCCTTAGAGAAAAGGTTGATTATTTTTATGCGTTTGTGGGAGAGCTTTTATCATGTCGATTTCAAAAAAACTGATTATTATATCTATAGTTGTAGTTGTCATAATTTCATTAATTGTATTCTTTCCCTATATAAAAGCCGAATATTTAACATTTCGGTACGGCGATGAATTTTCGGGTTTGGAACAACAAACAAATATGTTAGAGAAAGCCAAATTTTATAAAATCATATCCTATTCAAAAGACAAAGCCACCGTTTTTTATGTTTCCGATACAGGCGATTTAATTACATTTAAAAAAGAAAATAATGAATGGGAAATGAATGAATGGAAAACGATATGGTCTACATCCGGATCGGCAGATGGTTTTTATTGGCCGTATTACAGATAAGTTCTCTCTTTAGATCAAAAGGATATGTTTTCATAAAGAACAAGCTTGTGTTGCAAATGGCTTTGTTAATTTCCTAACAAGTAAATAATTAAGGTGAATTAGCGATGAATTATATTTTACTATTTATCAACTTAAACATTAGCTTATCAACAGGATGCATTTACCAAAGAATTGGCTGACAGATGGTCAGTAGGCGATATAGCCTCGGATGAATTTGATGTAAATTCACCAGATGGATATACCAAACAAGATATGATCTCTTGGGCGCAAAATTACTTAAGCGAAACAATCAATAGCGTCCAATCGTAAGTTGCATTAGAACAGTCGATACAGCAGCGTTGCCCTCAAATGAAATTTTGGGGGCAGCATTTTGTAATGATATTTTAATGTGAATAATTGAAATAGAAATATCATCTCATTACATTGTCGTATTTATAATTTTTAGTTCTTTAGAAATGGCCTAAATAAAGAATTAAAATAGAAAAGAAAAAAGCTTAGATAAGTCAAGCAACTGTTTCAAATCATCTGTCGGTAAAATCGGAAGTTTGTGTAACAATGAAATATTTCAATCTTTCTTATCTTTATTATCTTCCTTCTTTCTGGTGGATACGACGGCGGAGAATACGTCAGCTTCACCGATAACGTCAAATCCCATAATCCTTAATCGGTTATCCATCAAGATTATATGTCTACCATTACCCGTCGCTTTTACGTCCGTTACCGGATTTGATTTTGGAGCAAACGTATGGTTTACGACGCGCGTTTTTTGACCAGGGCCAGGTGTGTCAGAAGCACTGTGCCCAGCGTCACGAGCGCCGCGACCAGAGACAGCAGTTGTTGGGCGTACATATGTATGCCAAAAACGGTATTTTGGCGGCTTTGAATCACGCTGACCAAAGGGCTTACGGCGATGGTTGTGAAAAATCCGCAAAGTCCGGACGCGGCTTGGCAAAGCGCCAGCGCCGCCGCGCGCTCCCGTGTCGGCGCGTAATCGAAAACAAGGTTGAAAGTAGCGCTGCTGATGCCGCCCATGGCGATTCCTTGCAGAAGATAATACAGCAGAAACGTGATTTTTCCCGTGACGTCAGTAGAAAAAACAACCGCCACGTACCCGAACGCCAAAATCAACATACATTTTTCGGTGATTTCGGCAAAGGAAGTTTTATCTGCCAGACGTCCCCACATTCGTGAAACGAATATTCTTACTAAACTGCCGGCAAAGGTTAGAACGGTAACATATTTTAAGCTCATTCCGAGTTCCTTGATTTGGTAAACCCCGTAAAACGGCGTAGCAATGTAAACGGAAATATAGTACAACACAAAGATGCCGATCACCGCCATCAGCTTGCGATTGTGAATCAGTCCGGAAATTGCGGAAAACGGATTACACTTTTCGGTTTGTTCCGTCTTTTTTTCGGGCGAAAGCACCATAGTCATGGTACAAAGCACGGTGACGGCGAACATCACGCCTGCCGTCAGCAAAAACGCGGTTTTGACAGCGCCGCGCTCGGCGAAGCGGTCTATCAGCGCACCCATCAGAAACGAAAAAATCATGCCGGAGATCAGTGAAACAATTTCTTTATTTGATGTGAAAATTCCGCGCTTTTTGTCATCCACCAGCGACATCAGCCAGCTGATTTTCAGAGGATGCGCCAGATTGTAAATAAAGTAAGCGAGAAACAGCACCGCGGCGAACAAAACCGTTTTGAACATCCGTCTCCCGGCAATCAGGGGGATCAGATACAGCGCGGAAAACAACGCCTGGTTAATAATGCTCAGCGCAATAACCAACCATTTGTACGAGCTGCGCCGGATAAATGCCGAAATAAGCTGAAACACGCATCCGAGCGAAATAACGGATGACAAGACGCCGGTCAGACCGTCGGAAAAGCCGAGCCGGGTCGTCAGCGTCGCCAAAAACGAACCTCCGACCAGAAGTGAAATCAGATATTCGAGATCCGCCTGCAAAATGTACATCGTCCTGCCGAGCTTCAGCCGTTTTTCCGAAATTTCATTCATACAATTTTCCCCTTTACAAATCAAAACATAACGGATATAATAATATCGATTTCTTTGGCCCTATTCAAGGGAAATCTTGCTTAAAACTTGCACAATATTGCGAGGATAAGATTATGAAACAGGAAACCTTACGGTTTGGTCGTCCGACGATTCCGATCATCATTAAAGAGTTTTTGCTGCAAGCCTCCCGCGACCGGCGCGGGATTCACGTGCACAAGGCGATGGAGATCGTCCGGGTTAAAAGCGGGCGGATGCTTGCCGACGTCGACGGCAGTCTTACAGAAGTCGAGCAGGGCAGTATTTTGTTGATAAACGGCAACATCGCGCACAAGCTGTCCGCCGAATCTGCCGAAATTACGCTGATCCAGGTTGATTTATCCAAATTCATCGGGCAAAAAAGCGACGACGAATTTGCCGCTCTGTACGAGTTTGTTTTATCGGCGAAACGGAAGCCGTATTTAGCGACGGATGACGAGGGCGAAATTCGCGAGCTGTTTGATAAAATCGTTCGCGCCTATTACGAATCATCGGAACGGGGCGAATGGTATTTGACAGCTTATTTGTACGAACTTGCGGCGTTTTTATATACCCATTCGTTCATCGTTCCGACGGCGCAGGCAGGTGTGGAGCTTGAAAAAATTCGCCCGATCGTAGCGCTTATCGACCGCAATTATACCGCGCCGCTGACGCTTGACGACCTCAGCGAATCGGTGGGCTACGGCAAATATACGATCTGTCACCTGTTCAAAGCGGTGACGGGATCGACCGTTTTCGAATACATCAATTTCCTGCGAATCCGCCTGGCGGCAGAAAAGCTGGGAACCGCAAATGCCTCCGTTTCACAGGTCGCCGGCGAATGCGGGTTTTCCTCCCTATCCTATTTCAACCGGGTATTCAAAAAAATTCTCGGCTGCGCGCCGTCAAAATACCGAAAGTACGTATAATTTACCGACAGAAAAATCGGAGCATATTCGAAAAAACCGAATGTGCTCCGATTTTTTATATTATACCATACAAAAACTCGGAATTTAATCGGATAACGCTTTGCTTTTGCCAAGCAAATGCGGTGTTTATCAACAGTTCAAAATCAATTCTTTACAAATTTCAAATTTGCTAAAATAACCGGCGTTTCTTCTTCGTCGTTTTCGCCCTTCCACCAGACGATAAAGCGAACGTTTGCCGAGGAGGGATAAAACCCTTTTTCAAATAAGCCGTTCAGCTTTTCGGAGAATGATTTTGAAAATTTTGCGATATTGACGGTTCTGCCGTTTAACTCCGCCGTTAAATACGGAGCGTTTATGTTAAGTTTCTCTCCGCTTTGCAATGACAAAACGAGGTCCTTGCGGGATTTAAAGTAATCCAGCACGACGTCTTTGTGCGTCGTCTGTAAAATCAGCTCCTTGGGCTCGGGATAAATCGTATCGTCATATTCTTCTGCACCGCCTGCATCGCAATTATCCAAAACGTCGCTGTTGCAGTAAACGTACAAAGCGTTTTTCGCTCTCGTGAGTCCTACGTAAATTCGCCGTTTTTCCTCGTCCTTGTACGCATGACAGCGATTGAGCAAGAGATGTACCGTATTAAATTCACGCCCTTTTGACTTATGAATCGTGGAAACGAATACCGTTTCATTTTCATCGGCATAAAAATCCTCATAATTAGATTCGGTAATAAACTCGTCTAAATCACTGCGGTATTTGACGGAATAGGTGCATTCAAAATCATCTACAAGCCGCAGACAATGCTCAAGACATACACTTTTGGCATAATCGCGGCGCAATTTTTCCTTCGCTTTTTTCCACAATGCATCGGAAATTACGGGTGTATCGAGCTGTGCGTCGATCGTATTTAAAAAAGACCTGATTTCCGCAAGATTTGATAACCTGAAGCCATCCGTAGATTGGATAAGCTTCGCTCTGACGTTGTTTTTCAAAAGCAATCCCATAATTTGCAGAGCTTCGTCATTTGTATTTGTAAGAACGGCGGTACTACCTTCTTTGCGCATTTCGACCAAACGACGAACCGCCGGAATTTCCATATTTGGGCACTTGCAGTGGGAAATTAAAACTATTCCCGCATCCGCTTTTACCGGAATAATCGGTTCCGATTTCATTCGTCGTTCTATTTTTTCCGCAAAACGGTTTGCAAGATTTACGATAGATGCTCCGCTTCTGAAATTCTCGGTCATCTCATATTTGACGGCATTCATATCTTCAAGCAGTGCGCGCATATATTTAGGGTTCGAGCCGCGAAATTCATAAATATTCTGATCGTCATCTCCCACGGCTATAACGCGCATATCGTCATTTCGGCTCATCAAAGCTCTGACCAGACGGTATTCGTTCTCATCCATGTCCTGCGCCTCGTCTATAACGAGAACGCTTTTGGTTATTCTCCCCGGTTCCACCTCTCCGTTTTCAATGAGATCGGCAGCGTTTTTCACAACATCTTGTGCGCCCTCTAGATTCCCGATTTTGCCCAATAAATCGAAGCAATAGGAGTGAAAGGTTTTGATTTCGACGAATTTGGATGCGTTTCCTATCAATGCGGTAAGGCGTTTTTTAAACTCGGTAGCGGCGGCGCGCGAAAAAGTAAGCATCAACAATTGTTCGTGCTTTACGTCCTCCATTAAGAGCAATGAAGCGAGCTTATGAACAAGCACCCGTGTTTTACCGCTCCCGGGCCCCGCCGCCACAACGATGTACTTAGAATCGGAATCGTTTATTATTGTCGACTGTATATCGGACAGTTCATCAAATAAGCGATTATATTTTTCCGGGGTGATATTTCGGTCGATTTCTTTCGCGCGCTCCCCTTTAAAATACTTCGCTATGAATTTTCGAAAATCCATCTGAAAATAATCCTGTACAAATTCAAGCGCCGTATTATAATCGCGCACCATAAGATTGGCATATTCGCCCACAATATGTATCTGGCGGATTTTCATTTTGTAAAATTCGTCAAGCAATTTGTAATCATCAGCTTTGTAACGTACCTTGTTATCAGTAATAAGGCGGCGAATTTCAATGCCGTTATAAACCACCAAAAACCCGCCTTCAATTTTCAAAGCGCCGATTTTTGACAGATAAAGCAAGGCGTCCTCAACGTCCGTCAGAGTTATTTTACCGAAACACGGATCTATTTTTGGCTTTGCCATATACCCGTTGAATAATTCCACAAGTGAAAATTCAACCGTTTTTTCTTCTTTGCCTGCGTCGTCGGGCTGCGTTTTCGAAAACAAGGTTTCCAAAATAAATTTACAAAGCTCTGTTCTCCGCTCAAACTTTGCGTTTAAAACTGACAAATCCATCGCCGGAACAATCGTTACACAGTGGGTTGATTCGTCCTGCTCCTTGCGAATATAATTCTTGACGGTCAGAAAATACAAAAGCGTGCGAAGATTTTTTACGGTTGAGAAAGAAATTCCCGCTTTAAGCGCATTGTCGTTGATTGCCTTCAGCGAATAATCACAGCCCTCGTCGGTAAGCTGTGCCAACAAAAAACGTTCTAATTTAGCGAACCGTTCCAGGGTTAGCTTTGATTTATTTTCCGTATCTGAGCTGTAAATATAGGCAGACATGTCCTGCATATCTGCAAGCAGATTTTCCTGACGCATAAGATTTACACAGTCGATCACTTCGTCTTTGTTAAGCCCCAGGGTATCGGCAAGGTAATCTATGCGGCTTTCCGCGTCGTCATTGCCTGCACGCGCGATGCTGCGGCTTGAAATCAACGACTTTATAATACGCTTAGCGTCCGTTTTTTGCTTGTCGGAAAAGAGCGCGGACCTTTCAATGCGAAACGACGCCTCGCGCATATCCTTTGCAAGAATACTTGTGGCGTAAACGTGCGGCACGTTATGCCCGCGTCTTACGTAGCCGGCATTTTCTAATGCCGAAATCGCAGTTTTGACCCGCGTTTCGATTTCATAGACCGAATCATCCCATCCCGCCTGCCTTGCAATTTCTAACGGAGAACAGCAAACCGTAGACCGCAGCTTTGTAAGATCTTTTATCGCTTTCCAGACCTGCTGTATTTCGCCGATACTGAGTTTAGACTGATTGAGCAGAATAAAATGCTTGTCCAGGTCTTCGTTGTTGAACAAAACATAACATTCCGCCTGCAAGCTCGGATCCCGCCCGGCGCGCCCTGCTTCCTGAACATAATTTTCCAAAGAATCGGATATATCGTAATGAATTACGAGCCTAACGTCCTTTTTATCGACTCCCATACCGAAAGCGGACGTGGCGACAATGACATTTACCTCGTTTTTGATGAAAGCCTCCTGATTTGCTATTTTGTCGTTCGATTCCATTTGTCCGTTAAACGGGCGTGCGGGAAAACCGTCCGCAGTCAGCTTTTCGGCAAGCAGGCGGGTGCGCCTCGTTCTGGAAACATAAACAATGGTAGGGCAATCCTTTTGCGCTATCAAATCCCTTAAGGTGTTGTATTTTTCTTCCTCTGTTTCTTTAAAAAGCACGACGTAGTGCAGATTTTCTCTGGAAGCGGATGATGCGAAAATTTCAAGATCAAGATCCGCCTTTTTCTTGAAATACTCGCAGATATCGCTTATAACCTTTTGTTTTGCAGTAGCCGTAAAACAGGAAACGGGAATCGGCTTTTTGCCGGTTTTCTTTTTTTGAAGTTCACGGATAAAATCGCCGATATACAAATAATCCACCCTGAAATCTTGCCCCCACGCAGAAAAGCAGTGCGCCTCATCTATGACAAATCGCACAATATTTCGGGAAATCAGCATTTTTTCAATAGATTTTGAACGAAGCTGTTCCGGGGATATATAAAGAATGGTTGCCGAACCGTTTGCGATTCTTTCGTAAGCGTTTGCGCGTTCTATAGGATCAAGCAGTCCGTTGACCGTTACGGCGGAAGTAATGCCCAAAGCGTTCAGATTATCGACCTGGTCCTTCATAAGCGATTGCAGCGGAGAGATAACCACCGTCAAACCATGAACCGCCTTTCCTGCCATAAGTGCCGGTAATTGAAACGTAATGGATTTTCCGCCGCCCGTCGGAAAAACAGCAAGCAGCGATTTGCCGTCAACTGCGGCTTGCGCCGCCTTCTGTTGGAGAGGTTCGCCGTTATAAGTGCGAAAGCTGTTAAAGCCGAAAATCCTTTTTAAGCTTTTATGAATATTCAAATTCTCACGGCAATACGTACATCCGTTTTCGCAAGGCGTATTACGCAGATATTTGATTACGTTTTCAATTTTAGGGAAATTACGCAAAAGCCAGGGCGGAGTAATAGAAAACTCATCCTCGGCACCGATTAAAGCCAGCGCGTATGCCAATTCGCGGGGATAATGCTTGATAAGCGGCTGTAAATCCGCATTTGCACAAATTTTTCCCATAAACTCGACAGTGATCAAATTTCGGATGTCCGAGTTATAGGGCCTGAAATTTACATAATCAAAGAACCCCTCAAACTCCGCATACGGATAAAGTAAACGGCAAAAGATCTGTTTTTTCTTTGAAGATAAGGAAAAGAAGGCGTTTACCTCGTCAAAGAAGAGCTTTTGCGCTTTTTTGCTGTCACTCAGCGGATTGTTTAATTCTTCCACTTGCAATTTATCGTCCTTGAGTAACGCATGATAAGGACGCTTCGGAAACAGCAAAGGCGACAGATAAAGCGTGTCGATAACCTTTTGGCGCGGCGATACGAAATCGTCGCCCAGAAATTTAAGATCGTGATGTATAACATTGTGCCCGCAAAGATAGTTGGCGGCGGAGTAAAAAGCGCAAAAATCCGCCGTTGAAGCAGAATGAAAATCCGGTGCGTTTTCTTTTACGGCGCCGATATCATGTATTTTATTGTCGTCGACGCCGACCTCGGCATCAAAAAATACAACGGATTTTGACATAAACGATTCCCCTTTTTAAGCGGCGAAATTTTTCCGGCAAAAAGCCAATCCTTTTTACTTAACTCCACAACTTCCAAAGCCTCTTATAAACTCAAGACACATCAACGCAACCAAGCAGTAAATGCAAATCTCTACATTTGTAAATATATCATATCGCTCGCCAAATAACAATAACAGATTTTGAATATCTCAAAAACTTTTACCGGTTTAACAAGGCTAAAAATTTATCATTGACTCAAAACGTTTATTCTAAGACTTGCCATTTCTCATTATTATATGCTTGACAAATTGGGGATAAGGTGTTATAATGGTCTAAAATTTAATAAGCTAAACCGTTGAAGCGGAGATAAAGTCGATTATGCTTATACAGAGAGCCTGCGTTGGTGGAAATCGGGCTAAACACAGATCTTCAAATGGACCGCTGAGGGTGCAGTCAAAGGCGTAGGTATGCCGAGTATTCTGCAACGTGTTGACATACGTCAGTTGTCGAGGGTATATACGTACCCTGCCGAGCGCACGGCATTTTGCCGTGAATCAAGGTGGCACCGCGAATAAAATTATTCGTCCTTGACAGAATTGCTTTCTGTCAAGGGCTTTTCTTTTTCCGGGCGGAAAGCGGATAAGGAGCATTCGCATGAAAATTTCACCGGATTTTGAACAGGTCAAAAGAATTTCCGCCTTGGGGCAATATAAGGTTTTACCGCTCAGCTGTGAAATCCTTTCGGACATTTGCACGCCTATAGAGGCGATGAAAATTCTTAAAAACGTATCGACTCATTGCTACATGCTGGAATCGGTGGCGGAAAACGAAAAATGGGGCAGATATACCTTTTTGGGCTTTGATCCGAAGCTTGAAATCACCTGTCTTGACGGCAGCATGAAAATCGGGAATATCAAATTCAAAACCGACTCGCCTTCAAGCTATCTGCGTCAAATATTGGCGGATTACAAAAGTCCGAAATTCGATTATCTCCCTCCCTTTACCGGCGGACTTGTGGGATATTTTTCTTATGATTACATCACATACAGCGAGCCTACCGTAAAGGCGGAAATAAACGACACGGAAAATTTTCAGGACGTCGACTTGATGCTTTTTGACAAAGTAATTGCCTTTGATAATTTCCGTCAAAAAATAATACTTATGGTAAATATTCCGCTCGAAAACGCGGAATCGGCATATAACAAAGGAATAATCGAGCTTGAACAGCTTTGCAGACTCTTAAGAACCGGCGTCAAAAAAGAGGAGCCGGCGGGGCGTCTCAAGGGCGAGGTGACTCCCCTATTTGACAAACCCGCCTATTGCGATATGGTTGAAAAAGCCAAAAATTATATCCGCGAGGGCGATATATTTCAAATTGTGCTTTCCAACCGGCTGAGCGCTCCGTTTGAAGGCAGTCTGCTTAACACCTACCGGATTTTGCGAACCCTTAATCCGTCGCCTTATATGTTTTACTTTTCGGGAACGGACGTCGAGGTAGCGGGCGCATCGCCCGAAACGCTTGTAAAGCTCGAAAACGGTCTGCTTCACACCTTCCCGCTTGCAGGCACAAGACCGCGCGGAAAAACCGAAGAGGCGGACAAGGCGCTCGAAAAGGAATTGCTTGCCGACCGCAAAGAGCTTGCCGAGCATAATATGCTTGTGGATTTAGGGCGCAACGATCTCGGAAAAATCAGCAAATTCGGCACGGTGCAGGTCGAAAAGCTTCACTCCATAGAACGTTATTCCCATGTCATGCACATCGGTTCTACCGTAAGAGGCGAAATCCGCGAGGAATTTGACGCGCTTGACGCCGTAGCGGCGGTTCTTCCCGCGGGAACGCTTTCCGGAGCGCCGAAAATCAGAGCCTGCCGGCTTATAGGCGAAATGGAGAATAACAAACGCGGAATTTACGGCGGAGCAATAGGCTATATCGCCTTTACCGGAAATATGGACACCTGCATAGCCATACGAATAGCCTACAAAAAGAACGGCAAGGTATTTGTAAGAAGCGGCGCCGGAATCGTGGCGGATTCAGTACCCGAAAAGGAATATGAAGAATGCATAAACAAGGCGAAAGCGGTCGTTAACGCGCTTGAAATGGCGCAGGAGGCGGACGAATGATACTTCTAATAGACAATTACGACAGTTTTTCTTATAATCTTTATCAGCTGATAGGCGAAATCGAGCCGGATATAAAGGTAATTCGCAACAATGATATGACCGTAGACGAAATACAGGCTTTAAATCCCGAACGGATAATTCTTTCCCCCGGGCCCGGAAGACCCGAAAACGCCGGCGTAGTACCCGAGGTTGTGAAAAATTTGGGCAAAGACATACCTATCCTCGGAGTTTGTCTCGGGCATCAGGCGATTTGCATGGTTTACGGCGCCGTCATCACATACGCAAAGGAGCTTATGCATGGCAAGCAGTCGGACGTTAAGTTTGACAATACCTGTCCTTTGTTTAAGGACTGCCCCGCCGTCGCTCCCGTGGCGAGGTATCATTCGCTGGCGGCGGATAAAAATACCGTACCCGACTGTCTTAAGGTTACCGCGGTTACGCTTGACGGAGAGATAATGGCGGTACAGCATAAGGAATATCCCGTATTCGGCGTTCAGTTCCATCCGGAATCGATAATGACGCCGGACGGCAAGCAAATTTTAAAAAATTTTGTAAATATTAAATATAAAATATAAATATTAAATAAATGCAAGGGTGGTAAATATGATTAAAGAAGCAATCGAAAAGGTAGTAAACAAGCAGGACCTTACGTATGACGAGGCGTATACCGTTATGAATGAAATTATGAACGGCGAAACCTCTCAGACGCAGAACGCGGCTTTTTTGGCTTCGCTTTCCACAAAGAGCGCAAAAGCGGAAACCACCGACGAAATCGCCGGATGCGCTGCCGCCATGCGTGAGCACGCCATAAAAGTGAACTCCGATTATGATTTATTTGAAATCGTGGGCACCGGCGGCGACAACGCGCACAGCTTTAATATTTCGACTACCGCCGCTTTGGTAACAGCCGCAAGCGGTATTAAGGTAGCAAAGCACGGCAACCGCGCCGCTTCCTCAAAATGCGGAACCGCCGACTGTCTGGAGGCTTTGGGAGTAAATATAGATCAAAGTCCGCAAAAATGCGCCGAGCTTTTGGAAAAGGCGGGAATGTGCTTTTTCTTTGCGCAAAAATACCATTCCTCTATGAAATACGTCGGTGGTATACGCAAGGAGCTCGGTTTCCGCACCGTCTTTAACATTCTCGGCCCGCTTACCAATCCGGGCAATCCCAAAATGCAGCTGCTCGGAGTTTACGACGAATACCTGGTAGAACCCCTGGCTCAGGTGCTTATGAATCTCGGCGTGGAGCGCGGTATGGTGGTATACGGCAAGGATAAGCTGGATGAAATTTCCTTAAGCGCACCCACAAAGGTTTGCGAATTTAAAGAAGGCTGGTTCAAAAGCTATACGATAACCCCCGAAATGTTCGGTCTCGAACGCTGTGAAAAATCCGACCTTGTAGGCGGAGATCCTAAGGAAAACGCGAATATCACATTGAGCATTTTAAATGGTGAAAAGGGGCATAAGCGCAATGCCGTTTTGATGAATGCCGGCGCCGCTTTGTATATCGGCAAAAAGGCGGACAGCATAAAGGACGGCATCGATTTGGCAGCAAGTCTTATCGATTCGGGCAAAGCGCTCGACACCCTTAATAAGTTAATTGAAATAAGCAATACCGCGGAGGCGTAAAATGACCGTTTTGGAACAGCTTGCCGATTATGCAAAGGAGCGCACCGAGCTTGCAAAAAAACGGCTTTCGACGCAGGATATAAAAAAAGCGGCGCGCATCTTGCCGAAGGGTGATTTTGCGTTTGAAAAGGCGCTTAAGGGCGACGACATCGCCTTTATTTGCGAATGCAAAAAAGCCTCGCCTTCAAAGGGAATAATCGCAGCCGATTTTCCCTATTTGCAAATTGCGAAGGAATACGAAGCCGCCGGAGCGGACTGTATCTCGGTGCTTACGGAGCCCAAGTGGTTTTTGGGAAGCGACGATTATCTGCGAGAAATTGCAAAAAACGTATCTATTCCCTGCCTTAGGAAGGATTTTACCGTAGACGAATATATGATTTACGAGGCGAAGCTTTCGGGCGCTTCCGCCGTACTTTTGATCTGCGCGATACTTACGCGGGAACAGCTTTGCGAATATATCGAAATATGCAACTCTCTCGGGCTGTCCGCGCTGGTGGAAGCCCACGACGAAAAAGAGGTCGAGACGGCTTTGCGCGCAAAAGCGAGGATTATAGGGGTAAACAACCGCAACCTTAAGGATTTTACGGTCGATAACGAAAACAGCCGCAAATTGAGAAAGCTTATTCCGCAAAACGTTATCTTTGTTTCCGAAAGCGGGGTAAAAACCGCGGAGGACGTACGGCTTTTGCGCGAAGCGGGCGCCGACGCCGTTCTTATAGGCGAGACCCTTATGCGCGCCGCGGATAAAAAGGCAAAGCTTAACGAGCTTAAGGGGCAAGGCCTATGACTCAAATAAAACTGTGCGGATTATCGCGTCAATGTGACATAATTGCCGCAAACCGGCTTATGCCCGAATATATAGGCTTTGTTTTTTACAAAAAAAGCCACAGATACGTCACTTTCGATACTGCCGCCGCGCTTAAAAGGGCGCTTAATAAAGACATTAAAGCGGTAGGCGTATTTGTGGACGAGCCGCCGGAGAATATAGCCCGCCTTTTAAACGAAGGTATTATCGATATGGCGCAGCTTCACGGCAAGGAAGACGACGAATATATAACAAGGCTTCGCGCTTTAAGCCAAAAACCTTTAATCAAGGCGATACGCATAAAAAGCGGCGACGATATAATAAGGGCGAAAAGCTGCGGCGCCGATTATCTGCTTTTGGACGCCGGAATGGGCGGCGGAAAAACCTTCGATTGGGATTGTATCAAAAATATAAACCGTCCCTATTTTTTAGCCGGCGGACTGACGCCCGAAAATGCAGCCGACGCGATAAACCGCCTTCACCCCTTTGCGGTGGACGTAAGCTCCGGCATAGAAACGGAAAATAAAAAAGACGAATTGAAAATGATTGAGTTTGTACGTACCGTAAGAAGTATGTAGAAAAGGAGCCATTATGACAAACAAAAACGGAAGATTCGGCGTTCACGGCGGTCAGTATATTCCCGAAACGCTGATGAACGCGGTGATCGAGCTTGAAAAGGGATACAACTATTATAAAAACGATCCCGCTTTTAACAAAGAGCTTTCCGAGCTTTTAAACGAATACGCCGGCAGACCGTCGCGCCTTTACTTTGCAAAGAAAATGACCGAAGATCTCGGCGGAGCCAAAATTTATCTCAAGCGCGAGGATCTCAACCACACGGGCGCGCATAAAATCAACAACGTATTGGGCCAGGCGTTATTAGCCAAAAAAATGGGCAAAACCCGCCTGATAGCCGAAACCGGAGCCGGTCAGCATGGGGTTGCCACGGCTACCGCCGCCGCGCTTATGGGTATGGAGTGCGTGGTATTTATGGGCGAAGAGGATACAAAGCGCCAGGCGCTTAACGTCTACCGCATGCGACTGCTCGGCGCCGAGGTAATACCGGTAACAAGCGGCACGGCGACTCTCAAGGACGCCGTATCGGAGGCTATGCGCGAATGGACAAACAGAATAGCCGATACCCATTACTGCTTGGGCTCGGTTATGGGGCCCCACCCCTTCCCCACCATTGTGCGGGATTTTCAGGCGGTAATTTCCAAGGAAATAAAGGAACAGATGCTTGAAAAAGAGGGCAAGCTCCCCGACGCCGTTATCGCCTGCGTCGGAGGCGGTTCCAACGCGATAGGCAGCTTTTATCATTTTATTGAGGATAAAAGCGTTCGGCTTATAGGCTGTGAAGCCGCGGGCAGAGGTATAGATACCTTAGAGACCGCCGCAACCGTAAATACCGGAAAATTGGGAATTTTCCACGGTATGAAATCTTATTTTTGTCAGGACGAATACGGTCAGATAGCTCCCGTTTATTCCATTTCGGCGGGGCTCGATTACCCGGGAATAGGACCAGAGCATGCGCATCTTCACGATATCGGCAGAGCGCAGTACGTTCCGGTTACCGACGACGAAGCGGTAAACGCTTTCGAATACCTTTCGAAATGCGAGGGCATCATTCCGGCTATCGAGTCGGCGCACGCGGTGGCTCACGCCATAAAGCTTGCCCCCACCTGGGATAAGGACAAGGTGATCGTGATCACCGTTTCGGGCAGGGGCGATAAGGACTGCGCCGCGATTGCAAGATACAGAGGTGAAAATATTTATGAATAGAATAAAAAGCGCATTCGAAAACGGCAAGGCCTTTATTGCCTTTATCACCTGCGGCGATCCCGATTTGGAAACCACCGCCGCAGTGGTAAAGGAAGCCGTAAAAAACGGCGCCGACCTTATAGAGCTCGGTATTCCCTTTTCGGACCCAACCGCCGAAGGACCGGTTATTCAGGGCGCCAATCTGCGGGCGCTCAAGGGCGGTGTCACCACCGATAAAATTTTTGATTTTGTCAAAAAATTGCGCGGCGAAGTCGACGTTCCGCTGGTATTTATGACCTACTCGAACGTGGTATTTTCCTACGGAGCGGAGCGGTTTATTTCCTTATGCAAGGACACCGGAATCGACGGACTTATTCTTCCCGATTTGCCGTTTGAAGAAAAGGACGAATTTTTACCCGTCTGCCGCAAATACGGCATTGCTTTGATATCGCTTATTGCGCCCACCTCCGAAAACCGAATAGCTATGATAGCAAAGGAAGCGGAGGGCTTTTTATACATAGTCTCAAGCCTCGGCGTTACGGGAACCCGAAGCGAAATCACCACCGATTTAAAATCGATGGTAGCGCTTGTACGGCAAAATACCGACATCCCCTGCGCCATAGGCTTCGGCATTTCCACCCCCGAGCAAGCCAAAAAAATGGCGGGGCTTTCGGACGGGGCGATAGTCGGCTCGGCGATTATAAAGCTTATAGAGAAGTACGGAAAAGCGGCTCCCGAATATGTGGGCAAATACGTCAAAAGTATGACACAGGTGCTGTAAAAGCCCATTCTATGATTCGTAGAGTCCTTCTCTACTCGCTCTACTTGGCAAAATTTGCATCGTGTAGTCTCTTATACCGACGGTAGGTTGAAAATCCTGCGCACTCTGTTATAATGTAAACATAATCTGCGGAAAAGGAAACGGTTTATGAATCTTTTGTATTGCGGCGACGGCAACATTGAAGACGGCGTTATAATATCCGTCCTTTCATTTTGCAAAAACGTAAACGAACCATTAAACGTTTATTTGGTAACCGCTTCCGTTACAAACGGAAAAACGGTGCGGCATTCATTATCCCCCGATTTTGCTTTATTATTGGAAGAAAAAATAAAAGAGTACAACGAAAATAATAAAGTGACCCTTATCGATATTTCCGACGAGTTTAACGAAAACAAGCCTTACGCCAATATGGACACAAGGTTTACCCCGTGCTGTATGCTGAGGCTTTATACCGATATGCTCGACGAAATTCCCGAGCGGGTTTTGTATATTGATAACGACGTGATATGCCGCAAAAATCCGAGTGATTTTTATTATCAAAAAATGGACAATTTTGAATTGGCGGGCGTTTTGGACTATTACGGCAGTTGGTTTTTTAAGCACAGGCTCTTTAAAAGGGATTATATCAATTCGGGCGTGCTTTTGCTTAATATGAAAAAAATCCGGCAAACCGGACTGTTCGAAAAAAGCCGAAAGCGCTGTGCCGAAATCGAAATGTTCATGCCCGATCAATCGGCGCTTAATAAGCTGTCTGCTTATAAAAAAATATGCCCGCGCAAATATAACGAACAGCGAAAATTACATAAGGATACCGTTTTTCAGCATTTTACCACAAGCTTTCGCTTTTTTCCGTGGTTCCATACCGTAACGGTAAAGCCATGGAATATAACCGGGATGCATGAAACGTTAAAGCTTTTCTGTTATGATAATATTTTAAACGAATATCTGAGTGTTAAGGAGAAATACAACCATGAACGAGCAATTTGAAATACCCGTTTTCTTTTCGATAGATAACGGATATGCTCCCTATCTTGCGGCGGCGCTTAATTCCGCAGTTAAAAATTCATCGAAAAACCGAAATTACAAAGCGATAATACTGTATCAGGATTTAAGCGAGGAAAATAAAAATAAATTATCTATGCTTGCAAGCGATAATTTCAAAATCGAATTTATTCCTATGAAACGGGAGCTTTCCTCCATCACGGACAAGATGGAAAACCGTCTGCGCTGTGAATACTTTACCCTTACGATCTATTTCCGCCTTTTTATACCGGCTATGTTCCCGCAGTATAAAAAGGGCATCTACATTGACAGCGACGTCGTGGTATTGGGCGATTTGGCGGAGCTGTATGATATCGATATAGGCGAAAACCTCATCGGCGCATGCGCGGATAAATCGGTAGTCAACGTTGAAACGCTTGCGTCTTACATGGAAAACGCCGTAGGCATAAGCCGTTACGAGTACATAAACTCTGGCGTGCTGCTTATGAACCTCGAAGCGCTCAGAAATCTTGAATTTGACCGGCATTTCTTAAACCTTTTAAACACATACCATTTCGACTCCATCGCCCCCGACCAGGATTATATAAACGCCATCTGCCACGGAAAAATACATTACTTAGATGACGTATGGGATAAAATGCCCGAATCCGAAATAAACGAGGGCGAAACACTTAAGCTTGTGCATTACAACCTGTTTTCAAAGCCCTGGTGCTACGACGACATAAGATACGGCGAATATTTCTGGGAATACATAAAAAATACCGGCTACGAGACGGCGGCGCGGGATTACAGAAATTCTTTTACGGAAGAAAACGTAAAATCGGATAAGGAATGTCTGAATTTGCTTTTATCTCGCGGAGCCTCCATACCGAATAACGAGGTCACCTTTAAAAAAATCTTTGAAAGCGGTGTGAAGATAAGGTTATGATTATAGGCGCAGATCGCGAAAAGGTTATAGAAAACATTCGTGAAGCCTTAAAAAATTCCGATTTTTACGCCAAAGCGGAAATCGGCGACCCGGTACTCACAAACGAGGAGAGCGTTGCGCTCGTAGAAAAATATCTTGCCTCAAAAAACAAAACAGGCTTTAAGCTCAAATCCTTCTGCGCCAAGGTTATCGCGGATTTGGCGGCGTCGATAATCAATAAGGATACCGAATTTGTCGGCAGTATCGATGAAGAGGTTTTAAAAAACGGATTTATCGTGACAAGCAACCATTTCGGACCGCTTGAAAATACGATCATCCGCTATTACCTTAAAAAGCACGGCAAGGTAAAGCTCAACATAGTAAGTCAGGTAACCAACTTCGCCATGAAGGGCTTTATCGGCTTTCTTATGAATTATACCTCCACCGTTCCCCTGCCGACCGATCCCCGCCTTTTGGCGCACGGCTTTACGGATACCTTAAGAGAGTGTATAGACAAAAAACAGGCGGTTTTAATATATCCCGAGCAGGAAATGTGGTTTAATTACCGCAAGCCGCGCCCACCCAAAAAGGGCGCCTATCATTTTGCGGCAAAAATAGGCTGTCCGGTCGTCTCTTGTTTTGTGGAAATAATCGATAAAGACGAAAAAGAAAACGAAAGCTTTTACAAAACGAAATACAGGATGCACATTTTGGACGTGCTCTACCCCGACACAGACAGCAGTGTAAAGAAAAACAGCGAAGCCCTCTGCGCTAAGGATTACGAGCTTAAAAAGGCAATGTATGAAAAATGCTATAACAAACCGCTCACCTATGATTTCAGCGCCGACGACATCGCCGGCTGGATAGGAAAAACCGATGAAGAACCGTGTTAGATATTACCGCTCGTTTGAAGACGATTTTTTTCAATCGGGCGAAACCCACACTCTCCCGCCCGATTATAAATGGATTAGAAAAGATATTGTCTCAAAGATTTTATCCGCAATAATTTATACCTTTGCCGTTATTTTTTCAAATGTATATTGCCGCTTTTTCCTTCACGTTAAGGTTCGCGGCGCGGACAAGCTTCGCAAACATAAGGACGGTTATTTTTTATACGCCAATCACACCCAGCCGATAGGCGACGTTTTCACCCCCGCGCTTGTCTGTTTTCCGAAAAGGATATACACGGTAGTGGGCGCCGCAAATATGGATTTGCCCGTTATAGGAAAAATCCTTCCGTTTTTGGGAGCGCTGCCTATTCCCGGCTCGCTTAAGGGAATGAAGGAATTTAACAATGCCGTCCAAACGCGGGTAAACGACGGTCATCCCATAATAATCTATCCGGAAGCGCATTTGTGGGAATACTACACAAAAATACGCCCTTTTTCGGACGTTTCATTTAAATATCCGGTAAAGTCGGGTAAAGCGGTTTTTTCAATGACCTCCACCTATCAAAAGCGAAAATTCGGCAAAAAGCCCAAAACCACCGTTTTTATAGACGGTCCGTTTACCCCGGAGGGCGAAGCCTTAAAGGAAAAAACTAAATCGCTCAAAGACGCGGTTTTTGAGAGTATGCAAAAGCGGAGTGAGCTCAGCACCTGCGAATACATAAAATATATTTATACCGAAAATTAAACACCTGCCCTAAAGCGATGAGCCGAAGGCAGGTGTTTTTTTATTATATTTTACACTTCGATAATTATCGGCATTATTCCCTTTTCGGTGATATCTATTACCGCATACGAATTTCTGCCTTCTCTGGCGCGCGAACAGGAGCCCGGATTAACCAAATAGATGCCGTCTTCATATAATATATGTGAAACATGAGTGTGACCGTAAAGCACTATATCGCAATTATTCCTTTTGGCAAGCTCCGTAAGCCGCTGTGTGCCGTATTTTACCGACAAGGTATGCCCGTGAGTGTAAAGTATGCGTTTTCCGCTCAAAACCTCTAAACCCACAGTCGGAAGCAAAGAGGCAAAATCGCAATTTCCGCAAACCGTGTGAAAATTCTTTTGCGGATACAAATATTCGAAATCTTCGATATCGGCAGTATTGTCTCCCAGGAAAAAGACATGCGCGGCGTCCGGCTGAGAAGACAGTATTTTATCGATAACCGCGCTTTTGCCATGCGAATCGGATATAACGATTATTCTCATAAATTTCACCCGTTTATTCTATATAGGTTTTTATTTTCATATTATATTATAAATCAAAACATTTCATTTTTCAACGGAGGCGCTTATGAACAACAGCGAAAATAATATTCCGAAAATAAATAAAGAAATTATGGATTATGCAAAAAAGGGCAACACAAATAAGCTTATAAACAACCTGTCCGCCGAAGATAAACAAAAATTAAATTCCATTCTCAACGACAAAACCGCTTTGGAAAGCATATTGAAAAGTCCGCAGGCGGCGGCGCTGATGAAAGCTTTGGGAGGCAAAAATGGATGAATTAAGCGAAAAACTCTCCGATATACTCAATAACCCCGAAAGCTTATCGCAAGTGCGGCAAATGGCCGAAAATATACTCGGAAACAATCAAAAGCCGGAAGAAAAAAGCACGGCTTTAAACGAACTTGACTCGGTTTTGGGCGCCGGAGAGCTGCAATCCGTTATATCGATAATAGAAAAGCTCAAATCGTCCGGCAACGATCCGCGTTCACAACTGCTTAACGCTTTAAAGCCTCATTTGAGCAAGCCCAAACGTGAAAAAGCGGACACCGCGATCAAAATATTAAAGGTTATAGAAATTTTACCTTATTTAAGGGAAAGCGGTATATTGAACCTGTAATAAAACAACAAATCAAGGGGGGGAATAAAAATGAATGAAAACGACTTTAACCGACGCCGGCAAGACTCGATAGCGCAAATGCGCGAAATGAGCGCCAAATCACAAACAAACAGCAATGCCCGCAAAATGCCGCCCGTTCCCCCGTTTGTAAAGCTGCCGGAAAACAATAATAACCTTGCCGCCGCAGCTTCGTTTCAAAAAGACGATCCGCCCGAAATTAACCCTCGGGAAAACGCCGTACCTTACAAAACCGGACTCAATATTCCCTTTTCGGATAATCTTTTCAAAGACGGCGATTTTTCATTGATATTGGGATTGCTCCTTATTCTTATGAGCGAAAACGCCGATAAAATGCTTTTATTTGCTTTGGTTTATATATTGCTCTGATTTTTGCGATTTTACAATAATTACCTTAAATAAAAAATAATTATTTTCACAAGCTATTATTGCAAACGCAAAAATATTTAAAGTTTAGGAGAGAAATTAAGATGGCTAAGTCTAATATTGCAGTACCCGAGGCTAAGGACGCTCTCAATCGTTTTAAGATGGAAGCGGCCAACGAAGTAGGCGTAAGCTTAAAGCAGGGCTACAACGGCGACCTCACCTCTAAGCAGGCAGGCTCGATCGGCGGACAGATGGTTAAAAAAATGATCGAATCTTACGAAAACAGCATGAAATAAGATTTCAATCAATAAAGGGGCTGCGGCAAGTAAATTTTGTGCCGCAGCCCCTTTTCTGCATTTTGGCTTTTATCAATAATAAAGAGTCTAAATCGATTTGCGCCGTATAAATATAATCTCTGTTCTTAAGATATAGCAATGCAATCATATTACAATGCTATGTCAAAAAGCCCGGTATAAACCGAGCTTTTTGACAGTCCGACAAGGCTTAAAGCTTTAGCTTAAATCCTGTTTATTTTTAATAATCATAATCGGTATCATCCGTGCTGCTTTCGGGGAGGTCTTCGCCTTTGTAGGAGTTGACGTATATTTTTACCGATTCTTCTGTTGAAACCGAGGTGCCGTATTTTGGCAATTGGTCTAATACGACGCCGGGCTTCATGGCTTCGTCGTACTTTTCGAGCACCTCGATATTGTCGTACAAAAAGCCTTGTTTTAAAAGCTCCAATTTAGCGTTAAGCTCGTCAAGGCCCAAAACGTTGGCGATTTTAATTTCTTTTGAGCCTAAACTGATAACCAAATTTATCTTGGTATCGCGCACGACGCTGTCGCCGGCTTTTACCGACTGCGAGCATATCGTACCCTTGGGATAATCGTTGGAATAGTTTTTATCGGAAATTACAAATTCGAACATTTCGTAATCCTTATTATCGATAATATCCGCATAATACTTTCCTCGTAATTCGGGTACGGCGTACTGTTTTGCGGTAACCTCCGCCCCGCTGTCGATACTGCCGATGGAATCAACCTCCGGCGCGGATATGGATATTTGGTCGCTTTCCTGAGCGTCGTCCTTTTTTGGGAAAACGGCGTCCTTGAAAACCGTTAAAGCCAAAACCGCCGCGAGTACCAGAAAGACAAGCGCCGTGCAGACGGCGGATATGACCGCATATTTTGCCGAGCTGCCTTTCTTTTTTGCAGGCTTTACATTGTCGTCGCCTTTATCGGGCTTTTGACGGTGAACGGGAGCCTCGCTTCGCATTTCGGCATACACAAGCTCGTTTTTAAATTCTTCTATATTTTTAGTACGGTTTTCGGGCAGAACCTGCAAGCCGTTAGCCAAGGCGGACAATACATGACGCGGAAGCTCCTCCGCAAACTTGGCGGGAACGGTCATCGAATTATCCTCAAGCCTTACGGGGGCTTCGGGCGGAGTCACTCCTATCAATACTCTGAAAAGAGTGGCGCAAAGTCCGTAAACGTCGGTATAAACGCCGTCATGAATGTCCTTAAAGCCGTAAAGCTCAACCGGCGAATAGCCGGCGAATAGCTGAGATTTTAGCTCGGAATCGTTGATCCTTAATTTTTTTACGGAATAATCGTCGATATAAAGCTTGCCGTCGCGCCCCACGATTATCGTATAGGCGGATATTCCCCTATGTATAAATCCCGCGTCGTTCATGCCCTTTACGGTATCGATAATAGGCAGGAAAAGCGCCCTTGCCTGCTCCCACTTAAGGTAATTGCCGTTTTTTTGCAAAAAGCTTTCCAGGGTAATTCCCGAAATATTGGCGCTTGCGGCATAAACCGTTCCGTTTTCTTCAAAAACAGAGGAAACCGGCACGAGGGCAGGCAGATCGCTGTTCATAATACCGCCGTTGATTTCGGTAAATTCGAGCAGTCCTTCGTTAAAGGTATATTCTCCGCCCTTGACCATAGATACCGTTTTATCGGGATTGCGGTGGGCAAAGCCCTGCGGAAAATATTCTTTTATTCTGATTGCCGCGGATTTGGCGTTATCCCAAGCGATATAGGTTATGGACTCGCCGTTTTCTTTGATAACCTTTCCGATTAAATAACGGTTGCTTATAACAAATTTCACCGGCAATGCGTACTCCGGATTTCCGGAATCGGAATCATAACCGCATATCGGGCAGATTTTTTCCCCGCCGTTATCGTTCATACATCCGAAACATAGTCTGTTGCTGTTTATCATACTAAACCTCCGAAAAAAGAGTTTTAATGAATGTAAGCTTAATATAACACATTTTTTTGAAAATTTCAACCTATACCGTATTTATAAGCGTATTTATGAATTATTAAACCGAAAAACCGGGGTAAACTTTTAATAAAAAGTGATTGGAAGACGGTTTTATGAATAATAAAAAGAAGCTTTGCGCCTTTTTAACCGATATACTCGTTTACATTATCGGAAGCATACTGTATTCGGTTGCGGTAAGCGGTATTATCTCCGCCAATAAAATTTCGCCCGGAGGCTTTACCGGTATCGCCACCCTGCTCGATTATTTATTTTCGCTGCCGAGCGGTATTACCCTGTTTTTACTGAATATACCCGTAATAATTTTGGGTCTTGTCAAATTCGGCGGTTTTTTTATAGTCAAAACCGCCATAGCCACGGCTATAGTTTCTTTTACGCTTACCCTAACCGATTATTTTATTCCCGAATTTATAATTGACAAGGTATTGGCGGCGGTTTTCGGCGGCATGCTTATGGGGCTGGGGCTGAGCCTCATAATGCTGAGAGGCGCTACCACCGGCGGAGTGGACGTAATAGCAAAGCTTGTAAACAAACACTTCAGGCACATTACGGTGGGCAGAATAATTCTTATTATGGACGGTTTTGTGATTTTTCTTGCCGCGGCGGTTTACAGGGATATCGAAAGCGCGCTTTATTCGATAGTGTCGCTCTACGTTTCTTCGCTTATAATGGACCGAGTGCTTTACGGGGCGGATAACGGTAAAATCATTTATATCATAACCTCTCACCCCGACGAGGTGTGCCACGATATAAACAATCTTATCCACAGAGGAGTCACAAAGCTTGCCGTTAAGGGCGGCTACACCGGTAAAGAACGTACGCTTTTGCTTTGCACCGTCAGAAGATACGAGGTGTCCGCCGTATACGACGCCATAAACAAATATGACCGTAGCGCCTTTATTTTTTTAAGCGATGCGGGCGAAATTATCGGCGAGGGATTTAAAAACTTTTCGTAAGATTATTATATTTCGGTTTATTTTAACTTAATTTATACCGAAAATGGTTTGACTTTTATACGCATATAAAATATAATAATAGAGATAAACGGTTAGAGAGGTTAAGTATGCGTTTGTTGGCTGTGGGCGACGTTTGCGGTCCGGCGGGTTCCGCGTGTCTTCGAAAAAAGCTTCCCGGGCTTAAAAGAGAAAAAAATATAGACGTATGCGTCGTAAACGGCGAAAATTCCGCCGAGGGCAACGGCATAACCCCCTACAGCGCCGATTTTTTGTTTCACTGCGGCGCCGATATAATTACCGGCGGCAATCATTCCTTAAGGCGAAAAGAAATAAACGATTATGCCGAAAACCATCCTTATTTGCTAAGACCGCATAATCTTCCCGACGCCGGCTTCGGCAGCGGATACTGCCTTGCGGATTTCGGTCGGTTCCGCATAGCCGTAATAAACCTTGCGGGGCAGATATATCTGGAAAGGCTCAACGCCTCAAATCCCTTTTACGAAGCGGACATATTAACCGAAAAAGCCGCAGCGGACGGCGCCGACGCCGTTATAGTCGATTTCCATGCCGAAGCCACGAGCGAAAAGCGCGCTTTGGGGCTATATCTTGACGGAAAGGTATCCGCTTTTTTCGGCACCCATACCCATGTACAAACCGCGGACGAGCAAATATTGCCTCGGGGCACGGGGTATATTACGGACGTAGGCATGACCGGACCCGGCGACTCGGTTTTGGGGGTAAAAAGCGAAATTATAATAAACCGCTTAAAATTCAACGACCGCTCAAAGTTTGTATTTGCGGACGGCGACTCAATATTAAACGCCTGCATATTTGACATTAACATTAAAACCGGAAAAACCGAAAATATAGAAAGAATATTCATAAAAAATGAAAAATATTAGAATAAAAAGAATTTTTACGCTGTTTACGGCTTTCATACTGTGCTTTGCCTGCGGCGCATGCAAGGGCGCCGAAAACAGCTCCTCACTTGCGCAAAATACGGTTGTTAAATCCGGCGGTAAGAATCATCTTAACCTGCTTTATTCCGCGTCGGATACCTTTAATCCCTACACCTTAAAAACCGATATAAACCGACAGCTGTGCCAATTGCTGTACGAACCGCTGATTTCGCTCGATAACGAATTTAATCTCGTTTACAAAACTGCAAGCGACGTAAAGGTTTCGAAAAAGCAATGCACCGTCACCCTTAAAAATCTGAAATTTTCCGACGGAAGCGCGCTTACCGCCGACGACGTCGTATACTCCTATAATTTAGCGAAAAAATCCGACGGATATTATTCGAAACAGCTTTATGAGGTGACCTCCGCTTCGGCGAAAAATTCTTCGACGGTGATTTTCAACCTTACAAAGGCGGATCCGTATTTTGCAAATCTGCTTACCTTCCCCATTATCAAAACGGGAAGTGAAAAAAAATCCAATTCGGACGGAAAGCCGCATCCGCCCATAGGCTCCGGAAAATTCAAGGTAAACGACGACGGTACGGGCTTGACGGTCAATCCCAACTATTACAAAAAAAGCGGCAACATTACCGAAATACGCCTTATAAACGCGCCCGACAGCGATTCGGTGACACATTACGTCGAAATAGGCGCGGCGGACATGTATTACAACAGCATTTCAAACGGAACGATACTCCGAATGAGCGGCAAAAAGACCGACATTAATTTAAACAATATTGTGTATATAGGCGTAAATCAAAATATCGACCTTTTGGCCGAAAACAGCTTGCGGCAGGCTATCTCTTCGGGTATAGACCGCAAAAAGATCTGCCAGGATGCATTTTATAACAACGCCGTACCCGCGACGGGATTTTTCAGCCCGGTTTGGCGGGTTACAAAATCTGTTCAAAATATACAAATTGACGCAAATTCACAAATAACTGTTGAGAATTTGGAGAAAATAGGATATAATAAGTTGAATAAGGATAATAAGCGGGTTAACGCTTCGGGCAAAACGCTTTCCTTTTCCCTGCTTGTAAATTCCGAAAACCCCTTTAAAACCGCGGTTGCACGACTGATTGCGTCACAATTAAAGGATTACGGAATAACCGTAAAGGTGGTCGAAAAAAAATACGCCGACTATTTAAATCTGCTTAAAAAGGGCGAGTTCGAGCTTTTTTTGGGCGAGGTAAAGCTTACCGAAAACATGGATATTTCCTGTATGGCGGTAAAGGGCGGAAGTGCGGCTTACGGTTTTAAAACGGCTACAAAGGGCAAAAATTCGAACGACGGCAAAAGCGCAAATACGGCTTCCAAGTCAAATAAAAAGGAAACCGACGACACCGAAAGCAGGATCGAAGATGTGCTCAAAGGGTTTTACAGCGGTAAAAATACCGTCACGGACTTAGCCTCGGTTTTACAGACCGAAATGCCCTTTATACCCGTCTGCTACCGCACCGGCGCGCTTTTTTACAATGACAATATTGAAAATGTAAATAACTCCTCGGCGAGCGATATTTATTCTTCAATTGAATCATATATTTATAACTAAACAGGAGGATTTTTTATGATAGCTTACGAAACCATACTCGGCAAAATTGCCATATCGCAAGAATATCTTTCAAAGCTTATAGGTCATGAAGTAACGTCTTGCTTCGGCGTTGTGGGAATGATTCCGAGCGGAAACAAGCAGCGCATTTTGGAAAAGCTTTCTAAAAACGAACCGATCAATACCGGTATAAAGGTTTACGGCAATAACGACGGCATTGTCGTAGAGCTGCATATCGTGGTTACGTTCGGTATGAATATAAATGCAATCGCTTCGAGCATTACCGAAAAGGTTAAATATGCCGTAAAAGAAGCAACAGGAATTAATATTACTAAGGTAATCGTTAAGGTCGACGGTATAAAGGAGTAACCTTAAAATACAGGACGGACGCTCAGCGTTCGGCAAACCTTAACTTAAGGAGTGTTTTAATTGATAAACGGCGATATATTGCGTGACGCCATAATTTCCGCGGCGAACAATATTGCAAAAAACCGCAAGCAATGTGATGACCTGAACATATTCCCCGTACCCGACGGCGACACCGGTACAAATATGTCGATGACTCTTGCAAATTCCGCAAGAGAATTGGAAAAATTAAGCGGCGAGACCGCTGGCAGGATAGCGAACGTTAACGCCTCCGCGCTTTTAAGAGGCGCCAGAGGAAATTCGGGCGTTATCACCTCCCTGTTGTTCAGAGGATTTGCAAAGGGCATCGGCGACGACGAATTTGTAACACCCGAAAATCTTGCCGACGCCTTTGCTTTGGGAGTTGAAGCGGCGTATAAAGCGGTTATGAAGCCTACGGAGGGTACTATCCTCACCGTGGCGCGCGTGGCTTCGGAGCATGCCAAGGAAGCGCTGGCGGCAGGCAAAAACGAATTGGAAATTTTCGAATCGGCTATCGAGGGCGCCGAAAAAGCTTTGGCAGAAACACCCGAGCTTTTACCCGTGCTTAAAAAAGCGGGCGTCGTGGACGCCGGCGGCTTCGGCTTTGTTTTAATTCTCAAGGGTATGCTCTCGGTTTTGCGCGACGGCGTTATGATAGAATCCGTTTCTTCCGACGTCGACGAGCCCTCCGAACAGTCCTCCAAAAATGCCGCGGGCGAATTTGAAACCGAAATCACCTTTACTTACTGCACCGAATTTATCGTTAACCGTAACCCCGAGTGCGAAAAGGAGCCCAACGAGCTGCGACTGTTCCTCGAAACTATAGGCGACTGTGTGGTTGTGGTTGACGACGAGGAAATAATTAAGGTACACGTTCATACAGATCATCCCGGAAACGCTATAGAAAACGCTTTAACCTTCGGTCAGCTGGTACATCTCAAAATCGAAAACATGCGCGACCAGCACGAACGCGCCAAGCACGACGCCGAAGAAATGCGTAAAAAGCCGGCGAAAAACGCCGACCGCACCGAAACCTTTACCCCCGCAGAGCCCACCAAGCCCGTCGGATTTGTTTCGGTTTGCACCGGCGACGGTTTAGCGGAGCTTTTCAAGGATTTGGGAGTCGACGTTATCGTAAGCGGCGGTCAGACCATGAATCCTTCTACCGACGATATTTTAAAGGCTGTCGAGTCCACCCCCGCCGAGACGGTATTTGTATTGCCTAACAATAAAAACATAATTATGGCGGCAGAGCAGGCTATTCCGATAAGCACGCGAAAGGTTATCGTGCTGCACACGCGCACCATTCCGCAGGGCATTACCGCCATGCTGACCTTTGATCCCGCTTCAAGCGACGACGCCAACGCCATCGAAATGCAAAACGCGGCGGAGCGCATCGCCACGGGGCAAATCACCTTTGCCGCGAGAGACTCCGAATTTGACGGCTATTCGATAAAAAAGGGCGAGCTTATGGCGCTTATAGGCGGTAAAATTTCCTTTGTGGATACAAACCTCGAGAAATCCGTCATGAAGCTTTTAAAGCAGATGATTAAGCGAGACACTCAGTTTATAACCGTTATTTACGGCGAGGACGTCACCGAGGAGCAAGCCGCCGAAATAGAAGCGCAAATTCAGGAAAAATACGGCGCCAAAGCCGAAATCACCGTGATTAACGGCGGTCAGCCGATCTACTACTACATCATTTCCGTTGAGTAAGAGGTGTTTCGAATGTTGACGGCCTCCACCGATATTCAATTTTTAAAGGGCGTCGGCGAAAAAAGAGCGGTTCTTCTTAAAAAGAAGGGCATCGATACTGTCGATGCCCTTTTGCGTTATTATCCGAGAGCCTATCTTGATTGGAACGACCTTACCGCTATTGCCGCCGCTCCCTTTTTCGAAAACGTCTGTCTCAAGGCCGAAATCATAACCCCGATCGAGACTTCGCGAGTGCGCGCCGATATGATTCTTTACAAATTTTTGATAAGCGACGGCACGGGGCAGGCGCAGGTAACCCTTTTCAACCAAAATTTTCTTGCCGAAAAGTTAAGAACCGGACGCGAATATCTCTTTTACGGCAAGCTTGACGGCAGCTTCGTTTACAAAAGGCTCAACTCCCCCGTCATTATGGAAGCCTTGTTTAAGGGCATCGAGCCGATTTATCCGGCGACGCGGGGGTTAAGCTCCAAAACGCTTGAAAAATTGGTAAAAACGGCGTTAGACTCGGTAGTATTAAGCGAAACGCTGCCCGAAAGCATAAGAAAACGCAACGGACTTTGCGATATAAAGTTTGCGATAGAAAATATTCATTTTCCGCTTGTGAGAGAAAATCTCGAAAGAGCGCAAAAGCGGCTCGTTTTCGAGGAGCTTTTCATTTTGCAGTCGGGGCTTTCCTTCTTAAAAAAGCGCAACCGCGGAAAAAGCGGATTTATTATTAAAAACGTTGATTTAACCGAATTTGAAAACAACCTCTCCTTTTCGCTGACCGGCGCCCAAAAGCGGGCTGTAAACGAAGCCTTGGCGGACATGTCCTCCGGAAAGCCTATGAACCGGCTGATACAGGGCGACGTCGGCAGCGGTAAAACGGCGGCGGCGGCGGCGCTCATGTACGCGGCTTCCAAAAACGGTTTTCAGTCGGCTTTGATGGCGCCTACCGAAATTCTTGCCGAACAGCATTATCAAACTCTTTGCCGTATGACCGAAAATCTCGGCATTCGCTGCGGACTGCTTACGGGAAGCATGTCAAAAAAGGAAAAAAATTCAGTAAAATCCGCCTTGAAAATCGGCGAAATCGACGTAATTGCCGGCACCCACGCCCTTATTTCGGATGACGTCGAATTTAACAATTTAGGACTTGTCATAACCGACGAACAGCACCGTTTCGGCGTGGCGCAAAGGGGTAAGCTTTCGGCAAAGGGTAAAAATCCGCATACCCTCGTTATGTCGGCGACGCCGATACCGCGCACCTTAGGGCTTATAATTTACGGCGATCTCGACATAAGCATTATTGACGAATACCCCAAGGGCAGACAAAAAATCGAAACCTATTGCGTAGACACCTCCTACAGGCAGAGAATTTACAGATACATTAAAAAATTTCTCGACGAGGGAAGACAGGGCTACATAGTATGCCCGCTGGTGGAGGAAAACGAAACCTTGGACGTTACCCCCGCCGTAGAGTATTACGAAGCGCTTTCACACAATGAATTTAAGGATTACAAATTAGGCCTGCTTCATGGAAAAATGAAGCCTAAGGACAAGGACACGCTTATGCGCAGCTTTGCCGCGGGCGAAATCGATTTACTTATTGCGACCACTGTGATCGAAGTGGGAATAGACGTTCCGAACGCGGTTATTATGGTTGTGGAAAACGCCGAAAGATTCGGTTTGTCACAGCTTCATCAGCTTCGCGGCAGAATAGGCAGAGGCAGGTATGAATCGACCTGCATTATGATATCGGACAGTAAATCGCCCGATACGGTAAACCGCCTCAAGGTCATAAAAAGTACCAACGACGGCTTTAAAATCGCCGACGCCGATTTGGAGCTTCGCGGTCCGGGCGATTTTTTGGGCGACCGCCAGCACGGGCTTCCCGATATGAAAATCGCCGATCTTTTTTCGGACAGACAGGTACTTCATAACGCCGGCAAAGAAGTCGAAATGCTGCTCGAGAGCGATCCCAACCTCAAATCCGAAGAAAACGCGCCTTTAAGAAAAGAAATAATCAAGCTTTACAGCAAGCTTAATTCCAATTAAGAAAGGATTTTTATTATGTTCAAAGAAATATCCGCCAAAGAAATAGAGGGCAATCTTATAAAAGCCATCGCCGACGAATGGATGCTTATTTCCGCGGGAAATGAAACGGGTTATAATATGATGACCGCCTCCTGGGGATTTACGGGGGAAATCTGGGGAAGCGACAGCGTTATCGCCCTTATCCGCCCGCAAAGGTATACTATGGAATTTGTGGAAAAGAGCGATTATTTTACCCTGAGCTTTTACGGCGACCGAAAAGACGTACATGCGGTCTGCGGCTCAAAATCCGGCAGAGACGTCGACAAAACCGCCCTTACCGGACTTTCCCCCGTTTTTGAAAACGGCGCCGTTTATTTTAAAGAGGCGCGCTTGGTGCTTATCTGCAAAAAGCAATATTTAGGCAAACTCGAAAAAGCAAGCTTTACCGATAAATCCCCGCTCGACTGCTATAAAGACGGCGATTTCCACAACATAATAATCGGAAAAATCGAAAAAGTGCTTATAAAGGATTGACGGTAAAGTAAAATTACATGTTTATATAATATTTAAACGGTCGGGTATATCCCGGCCGTTTAAGCTTAAATAATACTCTGTCTATTCAAACGGTTTAAGCTTTTTATTAAAAAGCATGGTGCGTGTTACGGTGCAGAATACCGGCGGCGCGGCGGTTTGGGCATAAAAGGCGGTGAGCACCAAATTCGGGTTAAGGGTGTCTTCGTTGCCGGCGTTGAGAATTAAGGTCAATTCGTTGCCGTCAAACGAGAAGCTTTTGATTTTGGGGATTATGTCTATTTCCTTCACCCTGCCCTTTTTGCCCGTTTTTTCGCATATTACCGATTTTTGCGATAAAAAGCCCGTGAGCCTTTCGGCAAATTCGTCGCTTAGGGCTTCAAATCGGAGCCTATATTCCGCAAAGGCGATTTCCTTCATCGACTCCTTGGGTTCCCCTATTTTGAAAAATTCAATATCCGGCGGGCAGACCTTATTCATCCGCTCGAGGCATTCCGAAAGGCTGTAATCGTCGTCGGTGAGCTTAAAATCCATAACCTCGTACAGTCCTTCAAAGCCCAAAGACAGCGGAACGGCAAAGTTCATATAAAAATGCCGGTTAAAGCCCTCGGTATACCAGACGGGTATTCCCGCGCGGGATACAAGCCTTGACATAAAACGGTTCATATCAAGATGAGATACAAATTTCATCCTGCCCTTTTTGGCAAAGAAAATTCTAACGTTTTTCAAAGCAAACACCCTCCCCGTAGCAGGCGGCGCCGCAAGCCGAGCATTTTTCGCGGCAATTGGGCGAAGTTTTTGCCGACTTCGCTTTTTTGTTTTCTTCTATGAAAAAGTCCTTTGAAACGGTGTAATCGAGATGATCCCAAGGCAAAACCTCCTCAAAATCGCGCGTGCGGTTTGCGTAAAACGCGGGATCGATCTTGCAATCTTCAAAGGCTTCGAGCCATTTTTCCAAGTCAAAATGCTCGGTCCAGCTGTCAAAGCGACAGCCCTTTTTATAAGCGGCTTCAACCACGTCGCAGAGTCTGCGGTCGCCTCTTGCCAAAACGCCCTCCAAAAAACCGGTGGCGGAATCGTGATAGCTTAAGGATATTTTTTTGGTGGTGATTTGCGATTTTAAGTATTCCTGTCGGCGGCGAATCTCGTCCACGGTTATTTGCGGCTCAAACTGAAAGGGCGTAAATGGCTTCGGCACAAAGGTGGAAACGCTTATCGAGACCGAAACCGATTTGCCCTTGGGGCGTTCGGGCAGAGCGTAGTATAAATCGACTATTTTCTGCCCCAAATCGGCAATTCCCTTTAAATCCTCGTCGGTTTCGGTGGGAAGTCCCAACATAAAGTAGAGCTTTACCGCGGTATACCCGCCCGCAAAAGCGGTTTTGCAGGTGCGCAAAATCTCCTCCTCGGTAACGTTTTTGTTAATTACGTCGCGCAGTCTCTGGGTACCCGCTTCGGGCGCGAAGGTAAGCCCGCTTTTCCTTATATGCTTTATTTTTTCCAACAGCTCGTCCGAAAAATTGTCGATTCTGAGCGACGGCAGAGAAAGGCTAACCCTTTTCTCGGTGGTCCATTCGAGCAATTTGTTCAAAAGCGGCTCGATTTCCCTATAATCGCTCGTGCTTAAGGAAGAAAGCGAAATTTCGTCGTATCCCGTGTTTTCGCAGAGACATTTCGCCTGGCGATTGACCGTATCGACGCTTTTTTCTCTTACCGGACGATAAATATATCCCGCCTGACAGAAGCGGCAACCGCGAATACAGCCGCGAAAAATTTCCTGCACCACCCTGTCGTGAACTATATCGATAAACGGCACAACGAATTTTTCGGGATAATAAAGCTTGTCCAAGTCCTTGATAATGCGTTTTTTTACGGTTGCGGGAGCGCCGTTTTGCGCAGTTACCGATTTTAAGGTTCCGTCTTGGTTATACTCCGTCTCGTAAAGAGAGGGAACGTAAACTCCCTCGATTTTTGCGGCTTCACGTAAAAATTCGGCTTTGCTTCCCCCGCTTTTTTTGAATTTTTTATAAAGGTCAATAAGCTCGAGGTCAACCTCTTCCCCCTCGCCCAAAAAGAAAATATCAACAAATTCGGCGATAGGCTCGGGATTGCATACGCACGGCCCGCCCGCCACCACAAGCGGGGTAAAATCGGTTCGGTCCTTGCTTCTCGGCGGCACTCCCGCCAAATCAAGCATATTAAGCATATTCGTATAAGACATTTCGTATTGGAGCGTAAAGCCTATAATATCAAAATCCTTGACGGGATCGCGGCTCTCCAGCGCAAAAAGCGGTATGCCGCGCTCGCGCATCAACGCCTCCAGATCCACCCAAGGCGCAAAAACCCGCTCGCACCAAATATCGTCGCGCGAATTGAACTGCGAATAGAGTATTTTCATGCCGAGATGCGACATGCCGATTTCGTATATATCGGGAAAGCAAAAGGCAAAACGCACGTCCACCGCGGTTTTATCCTTTATGACGCTGTTTATCTCTCCGCCCGAATATCTGCCCGGTTTTTGAACGCTCAGCAATAATTTTTCAAATTCGTTATTATCCATTTTAAAAATCCTTTGCAACAATCGGTTAGTAAAACCGTCATTTTTCATATCCTTAATATTTTACAATAAAAACGTCCGGCTTTCAACTGTTATTTGATAATACTTACGGCAAAAAGGTAAAGCGCCGCGATATAAAAGGATATATTTATTTTTCCCTTAACGGTAAGAATGACCGCTACGATTATAAGCGACAGGGCGGTTATTGCGGTAATGAGTTTTAAAATCACTCTTGCCGTATCGACGCCGCGTTTCCCCGCGATAACCGAAAAAAGCACCGTGCCGCCGTCCAATCCCAAAACCGGCAGAGAATTAAAACCGCCTATCAAAAGATTAAGCAGCGCGTAATAAAGTACCGCTTCGTTTTTAAAAGCGAGATAGTTTATGTAAAAGGTTAAAAAAAGCACAAAATTGACCGCCGGACCGAAAACCGCCACGAAAATATCGTTTTTATACTGTTTTGAAAACTCCGATACTATTTGCACCGACGCCGGAATGAGTCTTATTTGCTTAGGCGCGCAGTCGAATATCCACATCGCGAACAAATGCCCGATTTCATGCATTATAACCGCAAAAAGCATCGGTAAGACAAGCCCCGTCCGGTCACAAGCCAGCATTATCGTAAATACGGCGCAAAAGAAAAAGGATATGTATATCTTCGTTCCGAAAAGCTTAAACTTCATTTTTTGCCCTCCGAAGAGAGTACCTCGCCGACGTCGGTATCCGCACATATTTGATTTTCGTAAAACACTTTTACCCGATTATAGGTGTCTTTAAAAAAATATTTTATCACCAATACGCCAATTAAAATTACCGTCACAAAAATTATTTGCGTAATTACTATGCAAAAACAGCTATTAAAGGGCTTTTTTGCATCTTTGGCTTCGTTCTCCATATTTTTGCTCCTTGCCAATACCGCTTTGTTATGGTACAATTGTTTTATTACGGTACAATTAATATATATTTATAAATAGGATGATAATATGCCTTTTTTACCCATAACCAAAAAAGAAATGATAGAGCGAGGCTGGACGCAGGCGGATTTTATTATCGTTACGGGCGACGCTTACGTGGATCACCCGAGCTTCGGCACCGCGATTATTTCCCGCGTCCTCGAAGCCGAGGGCTTTAAGGTCTGTATAATCCCCCAGCCCGAGTGTGACGCCGACTATATGCGGTTCGGCGCGCCGAGGCTTGCCTTTCTTGTAAACAGTGGCAATATAGATTCAATGGTTGCGCATTACACCGCCGCCAAAAGGCGCCGCAGTGACGACGCCTACACGCCGGGCGGCAAAGCGGGCGCGCGCCCCGACAGAGCGGTTACGGTATATTCGCAAAAGCTTCGCAGTCTTTTCGGCGATCTGCCCATAGCCATAGGCGGTATCGAAGCGTCTTTGCGCCGGTTTGCCCACTACGATTATTGGGACGACGCCGTTCGCCCTTCTGTTCTTTTGGAGTCGGGCGCGGACTTACTTATGTACGGTATGGGCGAGCGACATATAGTCGAAATAGCCCGAAGACTTGACTCGGGCGAAAAAATAAGCGAGCTTACAAACGTAAAGGGCACCTGCTATAAAATAAAATCGCGCGATTATAAGTTTATAGAGGGCGCATGCGAGTGTCCGTCCTACGAGCTTGTAAAGGTACCCGACGAAAACGGTAAAAAGCAATACGCAATATCCTGCCGCATACAACAAACAGAGCATAACAGCGTAAACGGCAGGACGGTAATACAAAAGCATGGCGATTACATTATAGTGCAAAATCCGCCCGACGCCCCGCTTTCCACTCAAGAGATGGACAGAGTTTACGCCCTGCCCTTTATGCGCGACTTTCACCCCTCATACAAGGCGTTGGGCGGTGTGCCCGCCATTGAGGAGGTCAAATTTTCCATAGTGCATAACCGCGGCTGTTTCGGAGCATGCAATTTTTGCGCGCTGGCATATCACCAAGGAAGGCAGATTTCGGTACGAAGCCACGAATCGGTAATAGAAGAAGCCAAAAAAATCACCGCCATGCCCGATTTTAAGGGATACATTCACGACGTGGGCGGCCCTACCGCCAATTTCAGAGCCCCTTTGTGCGACAAGCAGACAAAGGACGGAGTCTGCCGCGACAAAAAGTGCTTAAGCCCGCAGATGTGCCCCGCCGTAAAGGTTTCGCACGCCGATTATCTGCGGCTGTTAAGGGAATTGAGAGCGCTTCCGAAAATCAAAAAGGTATTTATCCGCTCGGGAATACGGTTCGATTATCTTGCGGCGGATAAAGACGAGGAATTTTTCAAAGAGCTTGTAACCCACCATATAAGCGGTCAGCTTAAGGTGGCTCCCGAGCATTGCTCGGACAACGTCCTTAAATATATGGGCAAGCCGTCGTTCGGAGTGTATAAAAAGTTTGAAAAACGGTTTTACGAGCTTACGAAAGCGGCAGGAAAAAAGCAATATCTGGTACCCTATCTTATGTCGTCTCATCCGGGAAGCACCCTTAACGACGCGATAGAATTGGCGCTTTTTTTAAAACGCAACAAGCTTCATCCCGAGCAGGTGCAGGATTTTTATCCGACGCCGGGCACCGTTTCCACCTGTATGTTTTATACCGGACTCAATCCCTTTACTCTTAAGCCGGTATACGTGCCGAAAACCGCTGAGGAAAAAGCACTTCAGCGCGCGCTTTTACAGTATTTTAAGCCGGAAAACCGAAAAACCGTACTTTCCGCTTTGAAAAAAGCCGGCAGAACCGACCTTATAGGCAGCGGAAAGGACTGTCTTATTTATCCCGATAAAAATATTGCGAAGGTCAAGACCGGCAACAGCGCCAAAAAGACCATCCGCAATATACATAAACCGAAGAAAAATAAAAATTAAATATACTTTTTATTTACGGACTTGTTTACGCCCGTAATTCCGCCTATAAGGCTCGCAAGCGTAAATATTATAAAATGAAAAAGCGTATTTATTCCGATATTACCCTTGCAGACCGTAAACGATATAAGCGTTATTGCGGCAAAAGCCGAAAATCCTACGATGAGTCCTATCAAAAAGCCCTTGCTTTTTACGCTTACTGCCGCGTAAAACGCCGCGGCAAAACAGCCCGCTCCCACACAGGCGGTAGCCAAAACGGTCGCGTAGTCGCTGTTCATTTCGGTAAAATACATAACGATACTTGCAAGCAATACGCAAAAAGCCGTCACCGCAAGTCCCACGGCTATGCTTATAATCACAACCTTATATTTGAAATCGCTTTTTTCGCCTTTAGCTTTTTTCATAAAATAAAACCCCTTCCGAACAGTAAAGTATATTCGGAAAGGGGTTTTTTTAGAACCGTTTTGTTATTTTGACGGAACGTCGTCATGAACCGTGAGATTGGATTGCAGCGCCCAGCGGGCTATGGTAAGCTTTGAATGGTCGCTTTGCGACTCGATTACGATAGTATCCTCTTTTAAGGAAATTACCCTGCCGTAAATACCGCCTATGGTAACGATTTCATCGCCGACCTGAAGATTTTCGCGCATTTTCTTTTCTTCTTTTTGCTTTTTCTTCTGCGGGCGGATGAGTATAAAATAAAGCGCTCCGAAGATAACGGCATATATAAGAATCATTACGATAAGCGACATGGAGTTCGAGCCGTTTGCCGCCGCCAATAAAATGGGATTGATTTGCATAAAAATTTTACCTCCAAAAGAAATTGTTATTATTATATATCAATTCTGACGGTTTTGCAAGGATAACTTTAGGTTTAACCTTAAAACTTTAGGATTAACCTTGAAATTATACCTCTTTTATTTTGATTTATATTCTTGTAGAATAAATTTCTTCCTTTTCGCGCTTAAATTTTTCAAACGAGCCGTAGTCGAGCGCGTTTCTTATATCGATCATCAAATGATTGTAAAACCACAAATTATGCATAACGAGTAAACGCATGGCAAGCATCTCCCCAGCCTTAAGCAGATGACGGATATACGCCTTGCCGTAGCGTTTGCAGACGGGGCAGCCGCACTCGGGATCGATGGGAGTCATATCCTTTTCGTATTTTTTGTTGTTGATATTGATTATTCCGCGGGAAGTGAACAAATGCCCGTGGCGGGCGTTGCGGCTCGGCATAACGCAGTCGAAAAGATCGACTCCGCGTTCTACGCCGTTGAGAATATTTGCCGGCGTGCCCACTCCCATAAGGTAGCGCATTTTGTTGTCCGGCATGTACGGCTCGACCTTTTCGATAATATCGTACATAATCTCCGTCGGCTCCCCTACGGCTAAGCCGCCTATGGCGTAGCCGTCGAGGTCGAGGTCGGCTATCTGCTTCATATTCTCAATTCTGAGATCGGCGTAGGTACAGCCCTGATTTATACCGAAAAGCATCTGCTCGGGATTGACCGCGGTTTCCGCTTTGTTAAGCTCGGCTAATTTTGCCTTACAGCGCTTCAGCCAGCGGGTTGTGCGCTCGCACGAAGCCTTGGAATAGGAATAATCCGCCGGATTTTCCACGCATTCGTCAAACGCCATCGCTATTGTGGAGCCTAAATTCGACTGTATTTGCATGCTCTCCTCCGGCCCCATAAAAATGCGTTTGCCGTCGATATGGCTTGCGAAGGTTACGCCCTCTTCCTCTATCTTTCTCAACGAAGAAAGCGAAAACACCTGAAAACCGCCGCTGTCGGTCAAAATCGGCCCGTCCCAGGTAGTAAACTTATGAAGACCGCCGCATTCCTTTATGAGCCCGTCGCCCGGTCGCACATGCAGATGATAGGTATTTGAAAGCATAACCTGACAGTCCAAAGCCCTCAGATCCTCGGCAGAAAGCGCGCCCTTTATGGCGGCGACGGTCGCCACGTTCATAAAAGCGGGGGTTTGAACGGTTCCTTTATTGGTAATAAATTCGCCGCGCCGTGCGTTTTTTTCTTTTTTAATAAGCTTGTACATGAATTTTCCCTTAATTTTAAATTTTTAACCATTTGCATTATATCAGCGAACCGTGTTTATTGTCAATAGTTTTAACGCCGCAAGCTTAAAACAAGTTCGCGGCGTCTTCAAAGAAAACGGGTTCTTTCCTCGTTTTCGTTATTTTAAAATCGGTGATATTTTTTTATAAACCGCAAAGCATACCGCGGCGTCTAAAATTCCCTTTACCACGTTAAAGGGCGTATTGAAAATCAAAATATCTTTAAAGAGAGTGTCGGCAAAGGGCAGCAGCTCTTGATACATACCGATTATCGCCTCTTTCGGCATACCGTAAATCACAACGTAAGCCGGATAAACAATATAAAGATTTGTGAATATGCCTATTACCGCCATAACTACCGCTCCCGCGAGAGCCCCGATAAGCGCGCCCTTTCTTGTATGTAAGCGCTTATAAATCAAGCCCGCCGTGCCGCTGAAAATCGCGCCCAAAAGGAAATTTGAAAGCTCGCCCACGCCGTTTGATGAGGTTATGAAGAGGTGTATCAGATTTTTAACGGCGCACACGAGCACCCCGTACACCGGACCGTAGGCAAAGGCGGCGATAAGTGCCGGTATCTCCGAAAAATCGAGTTTAACGAAGGACGGAATTAAAAAAGGCAGCGGAAATTCGAGCAGCATAAGCACAAATCCGAGCGCGCCGAAAATACCGCAAATTGAGATTTTTTTTAAAAGTTTATTTTGCATAACAAAATACCTCCCGAAAAATAAAATAACCCCGACTGCTATAGCAGACGGGGCGAAATTTACCTCTTTTATCTTCTACCATCCGGACTTTAACCGTCGGCTTTGGAATTTCACCAAATCAACCGTTTTAAAAACGGCTCGCGGGCTATACCGCCGGTGAGGAATTGCACCTCGCCCCGAAGATTACGTTTTTGTACATAGCAAAACAAAAAGGAAACGCCGTGTACATATTTATATTATACTTAATTTCTTTGTTTGTCAATACTATTTTATCATTTCATTAAAAATATTTTCATCGATCACCGTAATTCCGAGCTTATTCGCCTTGTCAAGCTTACTGCCGGCTTCCTCCCCCGCCAAAACGTAATCGGTCTTTTTTGATACCGAGGAGGAGGTTTTTCCGCCGAAGCTCTCTATAACGGCCGTCGCCTCGCTTCTTGAAAGCGTGGGCAGCGTACCCGTAAGCACAAAGGTCTTTCCGGCAAAACGGTTGTCGCCCACTTCCTTTAACGAGGTCATATTTACCCCTTTTTCCCTAAGCTCCGCTATCATCTCACGCGTTTTTGGAAGTGAGAAAAACTCCGCCGCGGAGTCCGCCAAAATCCTTCCGAAGCCGTCTATAGCCACAAAATCCTCGGCGGACGCGGCAAGTATCGCGTCGATATTACCGAATCTTTCGGATAAAAGCTTTGCCGCCTTTTCGCCTATATGACGTATACCGAAAGCAAAAATAAGGCGGGATAAATCGTTTTCCTTTGATTTTTCTATAGCGTTTTTAAGGTTTTCTATTGATTTTTCTCCCGTGCGTTCAAGCTCCGCAATTTTGGCGTAATCCAGGCGGTAGAGATCTACCATGTTGCTTATAAGTCCGGCGTTTAAAAGCTGCTCCAATACCGCGGGGCCCAAGCCCTCGATATCCATGGCATTTCGCGAGGTGAAGTGTATTAAATGCCTGAGCAATTGAGCCGGACAATCGGCGTTGGTACAGCGGATAACCGACTCTCCCTCTTCCCTGTATACCGGCGAATTGCAGGAGGGGCAGTATTTAGGCATTTCGAAAACCTCGGAATCGTCTGCGTGCTTGCTTACCGATAAAACCTCCGGAATAATATCCCCCGCTTTGCGCACTACTATCGTATCGCCGATACCGATTAGCTTTTGCAATATAAAATCCTCGTTATGAAGCGTAGCCCTGCTTACCGAGGTTCCGGCAAGGGTTATCGGCTCGAATACGGCGGTCGGAGTAAGCGCGCCGGTTCTGCCGACGGCTACCTCTATTTCTTTGAGGACGGTCTCTTTTTCTTCGGGAGGATATTTAAAGGCAACCGCCCATTTCGGGAATTTTGATGTACTGCCGAGCTCGGTTCTGTAGCTTAAATTGTCCGCCTTTACAACCGCGCCGTCAATATCGTAGGAAAGCTCTCCGCGGGTGTCGCCTATCCGCTTTATTTCCTTTACTATTTCGTCGCCGTTTTTGCATTTTTTATAGGTGGGCAATGTATGAAAACCTAAGGATTTAAGAAAATCAAGGGTTTCTATATGTGAATTAAATTCCCTGCCGGATATGCGCTGAATGTTAAAAACGAAGATATCAAGCCCGCGTTCGGCGGTAATTTTCGGATTTTTTTGCCTGAGTGAGCCCGCCGCCGCGTTGCGCGGATTTTTAGCCAACGCCTCGCCGTTTAATTCCTGCCGTTCCCTGAGCTTATAAAAGCTTTCGCGTGGCATATATACCTCGCCCCTTACCTCAAGCTCGCCCAAAAAAGCTATTGCTTTTGGTATGCTTTTTATTTGCAAAAGGTTGGCGGTGACGTCCTCGCCCGTAACGCCGTCGCCTCTTGTGGAGCCTCTGAAAAACAAGCCGTCGCGGTACTCTAAGGATACCGAAAGTCCGTCGATTTTGGGTTCTACCGAAAATTCGGTTTTTTGCGCGTCTATTTTCTCGCAAAAGGCGCGAAGCTCCGATTCGCTGAAAACGTCCTGCAAGCTTTCCATTTTTACCGAATGCTCTACGGGCGCAAAGAGTCTTACCGCCGCTCCCCCGACGTTTTGCGTGGGCGAATCCTCTTTTAAAAATTCGGGAAATTCCTTTTCCAAATCCTCAAGCTCGCGAAGCATTGCGTCGTACTCGAAATCCTCTATTTCGGGAGAATCCTCGATATAATACTTGCGGTTATGATATTTTAATTGCTCACTTAATTCGTTTATTCGCTTTTCGGCTGAAGCTTTATCCATGTCAATCCCCATTCCGCCGCTTAAAAGTAACAAAAGCTTAAATCTTCAAAGCGGCATATGAAGATTAGCTTTACGCCAAAGTTTAGGGCACGCGCCTGTCTGCTTCTTAATTTATCCCCTCCGCACCGTAATCGTTAATAAGTCCTCCGAGCGTATCGTCGCCGCCCTCTATAACGTTTGTAAAGGCGTCGGGCGATTTGCCAACAATTACGGTCTGCGCCACCACGGCGGAGGTTTTTGCCGTAATACCGTTATTATACCCCGCGGCGACAAGATTACCGGTGAGATTTATTTCGACCGTAATAATATGTAAAACCTGATTTATTCCCGCGGATTTGAACTCATGCTTAAAATCGACGTAAGCCGTAGAGGTAATATGGGTTTTAACCGTAAATCTCGGCCCGTATCCCGAAGTATACGCTCCGCCGAACAGGGCGCCTATCGGCATATTTACGTCATAATACTCTTTATCCGCGACCGCTTGAGAAATTCGGTTTGCGATAAGGCTTTTAAAGTAATTCACCTTATAAACGTCTATTTCGAGGCTTGTAACGTAACCGTCGTCATTATAGGTAAGCTTTACTAAATCGCCGTAAGATATATTTTCCGTTTCCAAAACCGAAATTACCGATTCGTTTGCGCAGTTGAGCATTATTGATTTGGCGTTGCTCTCGGCGCTTTTTACAATCAAAGGCTGCATTTTAATAAAGTATACCGCAAAAACGGTGATTACGATAAGTAAAACACATAAAAAAACGCGAAGCTTATAATTTCTGTTCCTGTTAAACCGTCTCATACCGCACCTCTTTTGTTGCCCAAAGCCCGCCGTGCGAGCGCCGCCCGCTCTGTTCGCACCGAAGCGATGAAACGGAGCCCCCGCTCGCGGCAATGGGATTTTTTTACCGCATTTTCCTATAACATTTTACGGCAAAAAAGCGAATATGTTAATTTTTCGGCTCAACAATATAATTTTATATTAAAAACAGGCGAAAATCAAGAAAAGTTTTCTTAAATAAAAATTCAAAAAAATGTTGACATTGATAAATAGTTTTGATATAATGTTAAGGCGCGATAAAAAAGCGTACATTTGCGAGTGTGCTGGAATAGGCAGACAGGCACGTTTGAGGGGCGTGTGTCAACGACGTACGGGTTCAAGTCCCGTCACTCGCACCAAGTCAGTATAATCCGAACCAAATACTCGTAACGAGTGAATGGTTCGGATTTACTTTTTATTTATGAGTGCCGCCTGCTACTTGCGTTTCTCCTGTTTTTATGGTACAATAATAGCGACAAACTGGAATTTACGGAGGCATTATTATGAGTAAGGTTTATGACTTTATAAAAGATTGCGAATGTTTTTATATAGCAACAAT
>CANQGK010000008.1 GCA_947623175.1 uncultured Clostridia bacterium
CATGGGAATTTTTGTCATTTGTACAAATTTCATAGAGGAAGCCTCCTTTCTGTGTGTTTTTTCTTTAGCTTCATATCGACTTTACCTTTTCTCTCCCCTCGTCTTTTGCAGAGCAAGGTCTGCAAAAGCCACCCCCCCTCGGCAGATGGGGGCAAGGCGCGCAAGCGCGCGCGGGGGAAATTCGGATATTTCGAATATAAAGCTTATTTCCGCCTTTCGGCAATTCAAAAGCACGAAACCAAGCGCTCATGCCCTTGAATCCCCGCCCGCATATTTTATGCGGCAACCGCTTTTTTATAATAGTGACCGATATACACAATAAATATTAGCATATCATTCCCGATTTTTCAATATTTTTTTGAAAAAAATACTTGTAAACCTTTTTGAAAAAATACTTGTAAACCTGCACAAAATCGACGGATTTCTCTTTTTTGCCCTTTTCCCCACCATTTTCAAGCGGCGCCCGCCGCATATTATAAAGCCTCCCTTGCCTAAAGGGAGGTGGCTTTTGCAGAGCTTTAGCTTCTGCAAAAGTCGGAGGGATTAACGGCGCTAAAGCAGAACTCTCAGCTTCGCGGGTAATCGGTAAAGTACCCTTAAGTCGACCGCAGTCGACAGCCCCAATGTGCGCTTTGCGCACAAGGTAATAAGTAATATCGAATAGTGAAGAGGTGAATACAAGCGAAGCAGCATTGTTTTATAAGACTTTAGTACCTTCGCGGCTTTAGCCCCGTTAATCCCACCACCAACTAACGTTGGTCCCCCTCCCTTTAGGCAAGGGAGGCTTTGCGCAAAGCGAGCTCATTATATCCGAATCTCCCTGCGCGCGTTTAGCGCGCCCTGCCTCCACCTGACGGGGGAGGTGGATTTTGCCGTAGGCAAAAGACGGAAGGAGAGAAAAGGTAAATCTTGGAAGAAACTAAAATTTAAATTCAGCGTATCTGTAGCCTTTCTCTCCCTCAGTCGGCTACGCCGACAGCTCCCTCGTAAGCTGAGCCAAGGGCAGATCAAGCTTTTGCACCTCGGCATGAGAATATAACTTGTATTAAAATCGCAAACCATAAGCCTTTACTTTTTTTATTCGTCCGCAAAGCGGACACCGAAATGTCTCGCGCAAGCGAGTGCTTCATTCTTCATGGCGCATAGCGCCGCTTCATGGTGCGCTCTGCGCACCGCTTCATTTTACATTGCGCCCTTGCCTCCACCTGACGGGGGAGGTGGCTTTGCCGTAGGCAAAGACGGAGGGAGAGAAAAAGTAAAGCCAAAATGCAACTAAAGTTTATAAGAAGAAGCTAAAGCTTTATAAAATAATGCCGTGGCAAACAAAAATTGCCGCGGCATTCGGTGATATTATTTTGCATAATCAACCGCGCGGTTTTCGCGGATGACGTTTACTTTGATTTGACCGGGATACTCCAGCTCGTTTTCGATGCGTTCGGCGATTTTATGAGACATAAGCACCATTTCATCATCGGAAACCTCGTCGGGATTAACTACGATGCGAATTTCTCTGCCCGCCTGTATGGCGAAGGAGTTCTCGACTCCGCTGAAGGAATTGGCGATTTCCTCAAGCTTTTCGAGTCGCTTGATGTAGCTTTCGATATTTTCTCTGCGCGCTCCGGGGCGGGCGGCGGAAATGGCGTCTGCCGCCTGTACGATAAAGGCGATGAGCGTTTTGGGCTCGGCGTCGCCGTGATGCGCCTGGATGGCGTTGACGATAATATCGTTCTCGTGATATTTTTTGGCAACCTCGACGCCGAGCTGAATATGCGAGCCCTCCTGCTCGTGGTCAAGCGCTTTGCCGATATCGTGCAAAAGTCCTGCGCGCTTTGCCATGGTGACGTCGGCGCCCATCTCGGCGGCAAGCAAGCCCGAAAGCTGGCAAACCTCCAAGGAATGGTTAAGCACGTTTTGACCGAAGCTCGTGCGATAACGCAGCTTACCGATAAGCTTTACGATTTCGGGGTGCAGGTTGTGAATGCCCGACTCGATCATCGCGCGCTCGCCCTCCTGCTTAATGGTAGCTTCGACCTCGGCGGTGGCTTTTGCCACAGTATCTTCAATTCTGCCCGGATGAATACGGCCGTCAAGTATCAATTTTTCGAGCGATAAGCGGGCGATCTCGCGCCTTACCGGATCAAAGCTCGAAATTGCGATAGCCTCGGGTGTATCGTCGATGATAAGATCAACGCCCGTCGCTACCGAGAGCGCCCGTATGTTGCGGCCCTCACGACCGATTATTCTGCCCTTCATTTCGTCATTCGGCAGCGGTACCACCGAGACGGTTATTTCGGAAGAATGATCCGCGGCACAGCGCTGAATTGCCTGGCCCAATATATTTTTGGCGATACGATCGGAATCTTCCTTTATTTGCTGCTCGTAATCCAAAATTTTAACGGCTTTTTCGTGGGTAAGCTCACCGTCGAGCAGATCCAGCAGGTGAGCCTTTGCCTGGTCCTTGGTAAAACCGGAAATTTTTTCAAGCAGATCCATCTGGCTTTGCTTGAGACGGTCGCATTCGTTTAATCTTTCGTCGATCTCCTTGGTTTTGGCGGTCAATTTTTCTTCTTTTGCTTCTAAGTTGTCGGTTTTTCGGTCAAGAGTTTCTTCCTTTTGCTGAATACGGTGCTCCTGACGCTGAATTTCCGAACGGCGTTCGCGGAGCTCCTTTTCGGTCTCCTGACGCAATTGGTGAATTTCATCCTTTGCTTCGAGCAAAGCTTCTTTTTTTCTTGATTCGGCGGTTTTCATAGCGTCGCTTAAAATCCGTCTTGCTTCCTCCTCGGCAGAACCTATTGCGGACTCCGCCGATTTACGGCGATGTACGGAACCGGCGACAAAGCCGACTACCGCAAACAAGATCGCGACCACTCCGCCTACAATGTAGGGAATAAATGTGTAGGGAATAAATGGCTGCATAATGCACCTCCTGTATAATAAACACGGATTAACCCTTGCTTTTTGAGCCAAGGGTAACGGGGTCCGTGCGTCGCCCCGTGATATAATCAACTCTATTTAAAAGCGGCTCGCCAAATCCGCTTATAAAACATAAGCTAATATACTATAGCCCAAAGTGAATTTATCGATACAATTTTACCACCAAACGCAAAATATGTCAAGATGTATATATTCATATTATACATCTTGGGCATTTTATTATTTTATTAAAAGCGAAGCCTTCACTCAAATACGCCGTGGAGGCTTCGCTTTTAATTATGATCCGATAAAGTTTATTATGACCTCATCGTCCGCCGATATAAGGACGGTTTTTATACTGCCCTCGCTGTTTTCGACTATATAATTGACTACTTTATCCTCGATTTCGCGGCGGATGGTGCTTCGAAGCTCTCTCGCGCCGCGTTTTTTGCCGGTGCATTTTTCGGCAAGCCGGCGGCAAACCTTTTCGTCGTACCTGACTTCGATAAGCCTTTCCGCCAAAGCATCCTTTAATTCGTCGAGCATCAAGGCGGCGATTTTCGCCATCGCTTCCTCGTCCAGCGGATTAAATACCACGATTTCGTCCACGCGGGCGATAAATTCGGGGCGCAAAAATTCCTCGAGCGCCTTAAGCGCCTTTTCCTTTGAAGCGTCCGCAACGGTTTTGCCGAAGCCCAAAAGGTTATCGCTCCGGTCGCTTCCCGCGTTGGAGGTCATAACCACTATCGTGTTTTCGAAATTGACTGTCCGCCCCTGCGCGTCGGTAATTCTGCCGTCGTCAAGAATTTGCAGTAAAATATTGAGCACGTCCGGGTGCGCCTTTTCGATTTCGTCGAAAAGTATTACCGAATAGGGCTTTCTGCGCACCTTTTCGGTAAGCTGGCCCGCCTCGTCGTAGCCGACGTATCCGGGAGGGGCGCCTATAATGCGCGATACCGAATGCTTCTCCATAAATTCCGACATATCGAGCCTTATGAGTGTCTCGGGAGTATCGAAAAGCTGCTCCGAAAGCACCTTTACAAGCTGGGTTTTACCCACGCCGGTAGGCCCTACGAAAATAAACGAGGCGGGGCGGCGGATATTTCCGGTTTTTACCCGCGAACGCTTAACGGCGGACGCCACAAGTCGCGTCGCCTCGGTTTGACCTATGATCTTTTCGTTAAGCCGCGACTCCAATTCCGAAAGCTTCTTAAGATCGCTTTCTCTGACCTTAGCCGCCGGAATACCCGTCCACAGCTCTATTACCTTAGCTACGTCGGCGTCGGTGACGGGCTTGCCCATAACGGACGGGGAAAGCTCCCGAGACTGCTTTTCGAGCTTTTGAATTTCGGATTTTATTATAGCCTGCTTTTCGTAGTCGGGGTTTTCGATATCCGACTCCAAATTTTCCAATTCCTTTGAATATTCGTTAAGCTTTTTGTTGGCGGTATAAAGCTCGTCTGCCTTCTTATTTTCAAGACTCGCATAGGTGCACGCCTCGTCGAGCAGGTCGATAGCCTTATCGGGCAGATAACGGTCGGTAACGTATCTTTCCGAAAGCAAAACCACCTTTTTGATAATACTGTCGGGAACGGACACCTTATGATAATTTTCGTAACTGCTCTTGACGCCGAGCAGCATCTCCTCCGTCTCGCTTACGGAGGGCTCCTCTACGGTTACGGGCTGAAAACGCCTCTCGAGGGCGGCGTCTTTTTCGATATATTTGCGGTATTCCTTAAACGTAGTGGCGCCTATGACCTGAATTTCTCCGCGGGAAAGCGCCGGCTTCAAGATATTGGCGGCGTTCATGGAGCCCTCGGCGGAATCGCCCGCTCCCACGAGATTGTGGATTTCGTCGATAAAGAGTATTATGTTTCCCGCATGCTTTACTTCTTCCACCAATCCCTTTACCCGACTTTCAAACTGCCCCCTGAACTGCGTGCCGGCGACAAGCCCCGTAAGGTCGAGCAAGTAAATTTCCTTATCGAGCAGTCTCGCGGGCGCGCTGCCGGTTGCGATTTTAAACGCCAAGCCCTCCGCAATGGCGGTTTTGCCGACGCCCGGCTCGCCTATAAGGCAGGGGTTGTTTTTGGTTCTGCGGGAAAGTATCTGTATAGTACGATAAAGCTCCTTTTCTCTGCCGATAATCGGGTCGATTTTGCCCGACGCCGCCTTTTCGTTTAAATTGGTGCAATATTGCTCCAAAAATTTGCGGCGTTTCTTTTTGGATTTATCGCTCTTTTCACCTTTTTCGCCCTTCTCGCCTTTTTTGCCGGCAAAAACATCGTCCTGCTCGCGCGACGGCTTTTCGCCGACGACGCTGTCGATCAATTTATTGAAAAACGGCATCGTGGGGGCGGAGGTAAAGTCGAGAGCCGCGTCGTTGTAAGGATCGTCGGTGTTCTCGTTTATGTACTCCGTAAACTGATCGCTCAATTGCTCGAGCTCCTCGTCGGATATATCCATTTTTTCAAGCAGATTGGTAATGGGCGTTACTCCCATTTCCTTTGCGCATATAATACAAAATCCCTCGGGATCCTTCTCCGGGTGTGCCATATCCGAAAGGAATACCACCGCGGGGCGCTTTTTACACTTTGAACAAAGTTGCATTTTTATAACTCCTCGGAAACTAATTTAAAATCTGAAAATCAAAGGGCGGGAAAAAATTCAAACGGACTCGCTTGCGCAAAAAACTTAAAAATATACGACTGCGCGATATTTTCCCGGGTGAAGATCCAAAAACCGTCCTTTGTAAGGGTGATTATAACCGATATTACCGATACGAACAGGGCGGCGAACATTATTCCCTTTAAAAGACCTACCGCTCCGCCCAATATCCGGTTAAGGGTGCCGACAAGTCTGAAGCTGAACAATCGGTTCACAAGCCTTGCGATTATCCTCACGACGAAAAGCAGAACGGTGAGCATTATAAGCGCGTAACAAAGACTTATGAATTTTGATACCGCGGGCTTTATCGCGTTTTGTGATACGGCTTCGGCGGCAGCCTTCGAATATCCCGCCGCATCCCCGCCGCTCACGGCGTCGCCGAGGGCTTGCTTGGTTATGCCGAAGCTCTCCGCGTTGTTTACGATATAATCCGGCAGCGCATCCCAGGTTTTATCGACAAAATCGTTTATATTTTCTATTCCGCCGTTTTGCGCCGCCTGTAAAATCGGCGGCTCAATTATTTTATCATAAGTCAGCTTACCTAATGGTGTACTAATTGTAAACGATAACGCAATTGCCAAAATATATCCGGCAAATTCTATTACCGTCCGCACAAAACCGCGCCTTGCCGAAAGAAAAACAAACAAAACGATAATAAGTATAATTATCAAATCAAGAAGGTAATACATAATTTACTCCGATTTTAATTTTATTTTTTCGATTCTGTTGTCGGTAATGACCGCCACGGTGCTGTCGGCGGTTACGATTATCCGCACGGCGCCGAACCCGCAGGAGGCCTTTTTTAAAACCGCTCCGTCTCTCCCCAATACCATAAGGTCGGTATCGCTCATACAATATATGCTGCCGCCGTGTGAAGCAAGGTCGGTTACCGTTCCCTTAAAGGCGGCTTCGTACTGCTTTTGACCGGTTTTCGAAAAAACGGCTATGCGGTTGTCGGTTTTATCGTTTTTGCGGTTGAATACCGCGACGAAATTATTTTTATCCGCTCTGAAAATCGAGAGCGAGTAATCGTTTTTGTATTCGCTTTTTTTATAGTCGGACCATTTTATAAACTCTATCGAATTTTCCGTAGCCGCGGTAAATACCCTCTTAGCCGTGCTGTCGATGTTGTAAATAAGCGTATTGTCCAAATCTTCCGAGTATTCGGGCGTGGCGGATTTAAAGCTTAACACGCTCAAATTCGATTTGTATTTGCCGTTTTCCGATTTAAAGGAGGATATCGCCATTTTTTTGCCGTTTGGCGATAAGGCGACATTGTTTACGATATTTTCCGCCGAGTACCATTCGTAAAGCATTTTGCCGTTTTTGGCGTATACCGTGACCTCGCAGGTGTATTTTTCCGACCGCGTCGCAAAGGCGTAAGCCCCTGAATCGGAAATGTTTGCGGTTATAATGTTTTTTTCGGTATCGATGCTCTCCTTCAGCCCTCCGAGGGTAAAAATCATAGCCTTTGTGCCGTTTTGCTCAAAGACCAGGGCGCGCGACGCCGAGGTTTTGATTATCGGATTTTCAAAGCCGTGCGGATAGGAAAAAAGCGTTTTGCCCGCATTCGTATAGGCGCTTACGTAATTGTTGCCGAGCACGTACGTGTAGGCGCCGCGGTTTACGGCGTTAAGGGTTCGGTTTCCGTCAAGATCTATAGGATAGCTTCCCCCTCCCGCAAGGGATGCCGCGTTTGAAGCCCACTCAAAAACCCCCATCGGCAGCGCCAATTGCAAAATGCCGAAAATCAGCGCGGCGATAAGTATCACGCTCGCCCAAAGCCTTAAGCGTCTCACCTTTTCAAAGCGCTTGCCCTTTACCACCTTCATATTCGTATTTACGGTGGTTTTACGGTATTTCTCGGCGGGAGTCATTTCGATATTTTCCTTTTGCTTTGCCGCTTTTTGCTTTTTCGGCTTCGGCGCCGACAGCGTTATGCCATGCTTTTTCTTTCTGTAATCGGGCATTGTATCACCTTGAAATTATATTTTAATAAAATACCTTTTCTAAAACAAGTCCTTTGGCGGGCGCGGTAATCCCCGCCTTGTCGCGGTTTTTCGACTCAAAAATCTCCCCCGTGCTTTCGGGAGCTATACTTCCGTCGGATACCCAAACCGCCGTGCCGACGATTATTCTCACCATATTGTATAAAAATCCGTTTGCGGTAATGTAAAGCGAAATCATATCGCCTTTTTTTTCGACGTGACATTCGCTTACCGTGCGCACCGTGTCGGTAACGCTCCTTTTTGAGGACGAAAAGGCGGAAAAATCATGCGTGCCCACGATTTTTTTGCAAAATTCGTTCATTTTGCCGACGTCAAGCTCCCGCTCGATCTGCCAAACGTAGCGGGATAAAAAGGGATCCTTCCTGCCGCCCGTCAAAATCCTGTAAACATAAGTTTTGCCCTTGGCGTCGTACCGGGCGTGAAAATCGGGAGGAACCTCTTTATAACCCGTCACCGCTATATCCTGCGGCAAAAGGGCGTTTAAGCCCTTTAAAAACGCCGAGGGCGGGATATTATCCCCGCAGTCCGCATGACAGCAAAATTCCTTCGCGTGGACGCCGGCGTCGGTGCGGCTGCAGCCGGTAACCGCAGTCTTTACGCCGAGCAATTTTTCGAGCGAATTTGATAAAACCTGTTGGACGGTAACGCCGTTCGGCTGTATCTGCCAGCCGTGATAATCGGTGCCGTCGTAGCTTAAGGTAAGTAATACTCTTTTCATATTAAAACGTTCAACAATATAATTCCGGCACAAAGTATAGCGGAATATATGCTCATCCGCAAATCAATAACCGACAGCTTCATCCGTTTCATACGGGTTTTGCCCTCTCCGCCGTTGTAACAGCGGCACTCCATAGCCTCCGCCAATTCGTAAGCCCGCCTCACCGACGACATAAGCAGCGGAATAAGTATCGGCACAAGCGCTTTTACCCGTTCTATCAAATTTCCGCTCTCGATATCCGCTCCGCGCGCCTTTTGGGCGTTCATTATTTTTTCGGCTTCCTCGATGAGGGTGGGGATAAACCTTAAAGCTATCGTCATCATCATAGCGAGGGTATGCACCGCGGATTTAAGCCCTATATATTTAAGCGGCGAGCAAAGGCTCTCAATAGCGTCGGTCAGATCGTTGGGAGTGGTGGTGTAGGTAAGCACCGAGCTTATTAAAATAAGCAGAATGATCCTAAGCGAGGTAAATACCGCCCGGTAAACCCCCGCCGTGGTTATGCTTATTTTCCAAAAGGAAAGCAAAACCGTACCCTTACTGCTGTAAAAAAGATTGATCACCGCCGTAAAAATGAGGATCGGCAAAATCGCCTTCATATTTTTAAGATACATCTTTAAGGGAACGCGCGACACCAAAAGCACCGCCAAAACCGACAGCGCGGAAAATATAAGCGCGTAGATGTTGTTCGACAGAAAAATAAATACTATCAAAATAAAGGTCAAAACTATTTTTACCCGCGGGTCGGTACGGTGTATCGGCGAACGGCTTTCGTAATACTGACCGAAGGTTATGTCGTTAAGCATTGCCGTCCTCCTCCTTCAGCTTTTTAAGCGCTTCTACCGCCGCTTCCACGGTAAATACGTTTTCGGGCAGGTTTATTCCGCGCCTTATAAGCTCCGCAAAAATCCGCGTGACTATGGGAACGTTAAGCCCCATAGCGCGCAGGCGCTCGCCCTGCGAAAATACGTTTTCTACGGTGTCGAACAGCTCGAGCTTTCCCTTGTTCATAACAAGTATTTTGTCCGCCAAAGCCGCCATGTCCTCCATGCTGTGGGAAATTATTATCACCGTGGCGTCGGAGGCTTCACGGTAATTTTTAATTATATTCATAACGTCCTCCCTGCCGCGCGGGTCAAGCCCTGCGGTAGGCTCGTCAAAAACTATAACCTCCGGCTTCATCGCCATAACGCCGGCGATAGCCACGCGCCGTTTTTCGCCGCCCGACAAATCAAAGGGCGATTTTTCGAGATACTCGTCCTTGATACCTATAATATTGCATATTTCTCTGACTCTGCCGTCCAGCTCGTCGCCCGAAACTCCCATGTTCTTGGGGCCGAAGGCGATATCGGCATAAACCGTTTCTTCAAACAACTGATACTCGGGATATTGAAAAACCAAGCCCACCTTTGAGCGGATCTTCCGTATTTCCTTGGGATTTTTCCATATGTCCTCGTCCTTGAAAAGCACGGTGCCCGCCGTAGGCTTGAGCAGTCCGTTAAGATGCTGTACCAGAGTGGATTTTCCCGAGCCGGTATGTCCTATTATGCCTATTATTTCGCCCTTTTCAATACCGAAGCTTACGTCGTTTACGGCGTCTGTAACGGCGGCGGAGCTTTCGCTGTAGGTGTGCGTGAGCCCCTTTACCTCTAAAATCGTCAATCTTTTTTATCCTCCAAAGCTGCGGCGATCGCGGCAGCGGTATCCTCCACCGAAATAACGTTTGTATCCACCTTAAAGCCGTTTTGATTTAAGGCGTACAAAAGCTCGGTGGTCTGCGGAACGTCGAGCCCCACCTCTTTAAGCCGTTTTACGTTTTTAAAAACGGTTTTAGGTGTGCCGTCGTCGATTATTTCCCCGTCGTTCATAACTATAACGCGGTCTGCGGTTTCCGCTTCCTCCATGTAATGCGTTATTAAAATAACGGTAATTTTTTTATCCTTGTTTAAGTGAATAAGCGTGTTTATTATCTCGCTTCTCCCCTTGGGGTCGAGCATGGCGGTAGGCTCGTCGAGCACGATGCACGAAGGCGTCATCGCGATAATTCCCGCTATCGCCACCCGCTGTTTTTGTCCTCCCGAAAGCTTATGCGGAGCGGACTTGCGAAATTCGTACATTCCCACCGATTTAAGCGCGTCGTCAACCCTTTTTCGTATCTCCTGCGGCTCTATACCTAAATTTTCGGGCCCAAAGGCGACGTCCTCCTCTACAACCGAGGCTATAAGCTGATTGTCGGGGTTCTGAAAAACCATCCCCACTCTTCGCTTTATCTCAAGCTCGTACTTTTCGTCCTTCGTATTTATGCCGTCGACGATAACTTCGCCCTCGGTAGGCTTGTTAAGTCCGTTAAGCAGCTTTGCGAGTGTCGATTTACCCGAGCCGTTATGCCCCAAAATCACCGTAAAACTGCCGCGCTCTATATTAAGGCTTACACGGTTTACGGCGGCGACGGTTTTATCCTCGTCGGTATACTTGTAGGTGACGTTCTTTATCTCAATTATATTATCCATTCTCGTTTATCCAGACAGTCGTATTGCCGCAGGGAAGACTTATCCCCTTGGCGGTTATGTTAAGCCCGATTTCATCGGTAAATATCTTTCCTTTGCGGTTTTTTACCGCGTAATTTTTAAGCATGAAGTTTAAAATCGTGGGAGAAAGTCCGCCCGTATATGAATTAAGCAGGAAAAACAGCGCGTCGTCCGACAAAAGCTTTCCCGTCTCGCAAAGCAGCTCGGCAAGCTGCTGTTCGAGCTTCCACACCTCTCCGTCGGGCCCTCTGCCGTAGGATGGCGGGTCGGCAATGACGGCGTCGTACCTTTTTCCCCTGCGTATTTCCCTCTTTACAAACTTTAAGCAGTCGTCCACTATCCAGCGTACCTTTTTATCCGCCACGGCCGAAGCGACAGCGTTTTCCTTAGCCCACTGTACCATACCCTTTGAAGCGTCGACGTGGGTTACCGCGGCTCCCGCTTTAAGGCAGGCTATCGTGGCGCCGCCCGTGTAGGCGAAAAGGTTCAGCACCGACACTTCGCGCCCCGCTTCCTTTATAAGCCGGCTTGCCAGATCCCAATTGACCGCCTGCTCGGGAAAGAGCCCCGTATGCTTAAAGCCCATCGGCTTTAAGCGGAAGGTAAGCTCCTTGTAATTTATGCTCCAGACGTCCGGCACCCGCCGCAGCGTCTCCCAATAGCCGCCTCCGCTGTTTGAACGGTGATATACGGCGTCCGCGCTTTTCCAGCGCGGATCCCTTTTCGTACCGCTCCATATCACCTGCGGGTCGGGGCGTATCAAAATAACCTCGCCCCAGCGCTCCAGCCTTTCGCCAGAATCGGCGTCCAACAGCTCGTAATCGTTAAATCCTTCTACCGTTCTCATAAAAAATCCTTAAAAAATAGATTGCTGACCGCCGTCCTTGCCGTTAAAGGGGATCCCCAAATGCTCGAAGGCAAGCTTCGTAACACAGCGGCCTCTCGCGGTGCGGGTCAAAAATCCTATCTGCAGCAGATACGGCTCGTAAACGTCCTCTATAGTTATCGCTTCCTCGCCGATAGCCGCCGCCAGGGTATCGAGCCCTACCGGCCCGCCGTTGTAATTGGTTATAATAGTTTCGAGCATCCTGCGGTCAAAATCGTCCAGCCCCAGCTCGTCTATTTCGAAAAGCGAGAGCGCCGCCGACGCCGTTTTTTCGTTTATAACTCCGTCGAAGCGCACCTGCGCGATATCCCTCACCCGCTTTAAAAGCCGGTTTGCGATACGCGGTGTGCCCCTCGAGCGGGAGGCGATCTCCAAAGCGCCGTCGCGGTCTATTGCTATACCGAGTATACCGGCGGAGCGCATAACTATCTGCGCCAATTGCTCGGGGGTATACAATTCGAGCCTCAGCAGTACGCCGAAGCGGTCGCGCAGCGGCGCGGTAAGCTGGCCCGAGCGGGTGGTGGCGCCCACAAGCGTAAAGTGCGGAACGTCAAGCCGTATCGACCTCGCCGAGGGCCCCTTGCCGATAATGATATCGAGCGAAAAATCCTCCATCGCGGGGTAGAGTATCTCCTCGACGTTGCGCGAAAGGCGGTGAATTTCGTCTATAAACAAAACGTCGCCCTCCTCAAGCGAGGTAAGTATCGCCACCAGATCGCCCTGCTTTTCGATAGCGGGGCCCGAGGTAACCCGCAGATTTACCCCCATTTCGCGGGCGATAATTCCCGCAAGGGTGGTTTTGCCCAATCCCGGAGGGCCGTACAAAAGCACATGGTCAAGGCTCTCGCCGCGCTGTTTTGCCGCGGTTATATATATATTGAGATTTTCCTTCGCCTTGTCCTGACCTATATATTCCGTAAGCGATTTCGGGCGAAGAGTCAGCTCCGCCTCGTCCTGCGCGCCGTTAAAATCGGGCGAGACTATCCGGTTCTCAAAATCCATTTCCTGTTCTATCAAGGCTTATAACCTCCTTGTCAAAGCTTTGAGCGCCTGTTTTACAAGCTCATCCGACGTAAGAGCGGGATCGAGCCTTGCCACCGCGGACGCCGCCTCGCTTTTCGAATAGCCGAGGGAAACGAGCGCCTCTATAGCGTCGGCGGTCGAGGAGCTTGCCGCGGCGTTCTGCACCGAACGTATTTCGGTATCGTTGCCCAAATCTACGCTTCCGACCTTTTCCTTAAGCTCCAGCACGATCCTCTGAGCAAGCTTTAAGCCCACCCCCGACGCCGCGGTAAGGGTTTTCGGGTCGTTGCTTGCGATGCTCAGCATTATCTGCGAAGCCGGAAGATCCGAAAGCAGTGAAATTCCGATCTTTGCCCCCACCCCGTTCACCGAGGTGATAAGCTTGAATACCTCCAGCTCCTCCTTGTCGATAAAACCGTAAAGATCGAGCGCGTCCTCCCTCACCGACATAAAGGTGTGCAGAAAGACCTCCTCGCCGACGTTCGGCAATTTGTTTAAGGTGTTTCGCGTGACAAAGCACTTAAATCCCACCCCGCCGCACTCTATCACGGCGCAGAGGGTATCCGAATATAAAAGTTTTCCTCTGAGCGTTGCTATCATCGTTTTGCCCCCATATAAATTCTCGAATAGGTTGACGCCGAGTAATGCGCATGGCAAATAGCCAAAGCCAATGCGTCGGCGGTATCGTCGGGCTTCGGCACCGTTTTCAGCTTAAGCAGACTTTTTACCATTTCCATAACCTGATTTTTTTCCGCCCTGCCGTACCCCGTAACCGACTGCTTCACCTGCAAGGGCGTGTATTCGTTAACCGTGATTTCGCTGTTTTCGGCGGCAAGAATTATAACCCCGCGCGCCTGCGCCACATCTATGGCGGTGGTGGTGTTGGTATTAAAATAAAGCCGCTCTACGGACATACACTCCGGCTTGTACTTGTTTATCAAAAAGGTCAAATCGTCGTAAATCGCCTTGAGCCTTTTCGGAAATTCCTCGTCCGCGGCGGTAGTTATCGCGCCGTGGCTTACAACCGAAAAGCTTCCGCCGTTATAATCTATTATTCCGTAGCCCACTATCGCGTAACCGGGGTCTATTCCTAAAATACGCACCTTTTCGCCGCCTTTCTCCGCCGTTTAAAACATACTTATTCAATATATTTTATCATATAAGCGCGTATATATCAACATTTTATTTAAAAAAATTTGCCGTAAGCGGCTTACTTTTCCGTGAATTTATCCTTTTTAAAAAAATTGAGGAAATGCGAGTAATTTTGCGTAAATGCGAGTATTTAAGAGTTTTTCAAAAATAGCTTCCGATATTTTGCGGAAAATGTTGAAAAAACGCAAAATATCCTTGACATTTTTCGGGTTTTCATGTATATTTTATACTAAACATGCACGGCTTAAAAATCCGCCTGTTTCTTTGATTTTTTATGAGACAAAAGGGAGACAGCTTATGAAAAACGAAAATATTGTTGAGCTTAAGGGCATTTCGGTAGCCTTCGGCGGTGAAAAGGTTCTTGACGATTTCAACCTCGAAATAAAGGATAAGGAGTTCGTCACCCTGCTCGGCCCCTCGGGCTGCGGCAAAACCACCACCTTACGGCTTATAGCGGGCTTTTTGGAGCCGGACGGCGGCGACGTCATATTCGAGGGCAGGCGAATAAACGACCTGCCCGGATACAAAAGACATGTAAATACCATTTTTCAGCGTTACGCGCTTTTCCCCCACCTTAACGTTTACGAAAACGTCGCGTTCGGGCTGAGAATAAAGAAGCTTCCCGAAAAGGAAATCAAGGCAAAGGTAACCGAAATGCTTGCGCTTGTAAACCTTTCCGGGCTTGAAAAGCGCAATATAGATACCCTCTCGGGCGGTCAGCAGCAGCGCGTCGCCATCGCGCGCGCCATCGCCAACCACCCGCGCGTGCTTCTGCTCGACGAGCCGCTGGCGGCGCTCGATTTAAAGCTTCGTAAGGATATGCAGAAGGAGCTTAAAAAGATGCAGGAGCAGCTCGGCATAACCTTCATTTTCGTAACCCACGACCAGGAGGAGGCGCTTACCATGTCCGACCGCGTTGTGGTTATGAACAACGGCAAAATCCAACAGGTAGGCACCCCACAGGATATATACAACGAACCGCTCAACGCCTTTGTCGCCGACTTTATAGGCGAGTCCAACATCGTCGACGGTAAAATGCTTCGCGACTTTTACGTCGAATTTTCGGGTCAGCGCTTCGACTGCCTGGATAAGGGCTTTGAGCCGGACGAGCCCGTAGACGTCGTGGTGCGCCCCGAGGACGTCGATATCGTTGCGCCCGATAAGGGAATGCTTACGGGAGTGGTTACGTCGGTGGCGTTTTTGGGCGTGCATTACGAAATAATCGTCGATATCGGCGGATTTAAGTGGATGATACAGACCACCGACGAGCATTTTGAGGGCGACAGGGTAGGTCTTTATATCGAGCCCGACGCAATTCATATTATGAAAAAATCCGAGTATTCGGGGCTTTACGGCGACTATTCGAGCTACAGCGAGGAAATAGATCACCTTTCGGATGCGGATTACGGGGAGGAAGACGGCGGTGAATAAAAAATCTCTCGGAAACAAGCTTATAACCTCTCCCTATATAGTATGGGCGGCAATATTTATAGTGGTTCCGCTTGTGATCATGCTCTATTTCGCCTTTACCGATCCCTCGGGCGCCTTTACCGCGGAAAATCTGTCACACCTCGGCAAGTACAAAAAGGCGTTCGGGCTTTCCATCCTTTACGCCGCGATAGCCACCGTAATTACGCTCGTGCTCGCCTATCCTATGGCATATTTTATGACCAAGCTTAAAATAAGCTCTCAGCGGATGCTTTTGCTTGTGGTAATGCTGCCTATGTGGATGAACTTTCTCATACGCACCTATTCATGGATTACAATTCTTGCTAACACCGGTATTATAAACACCCTTTTGGGCAAATTCGGGATAGGCCCCGTAAAGCTTATGTACACCCCCGGCGCGGTTATATTGGGTATGGTGTACGATTTTATCCCTTATATGATTTTGCCGATATATTCGGTAATGTCAAAGCTCGATAAATCCCTGCTCGAGGCGGCGGAGGATTTGGGCTCCAACTCCTTTACGAAGTTTAAGCGGGTTATTTTGCCCTTGAGCCGCCCCGGCGTCATTTCGGGTATAACGATGGTTTTCGTGCCGAGCGTCAGCACCTTTTACATTTCGCAGAAATTGGGCGGAAACAAAACCCTGCTTATCGGCGACGCTATCGAATATCTCTTTAATTTGGGGCCCGATTATTACAACGTCGCCTCGGCGCTTTCGATGGTGCTTATGGTGATGATTTTGATTTGCATGTTCATTATGAACCGCTTCAGCGACGATGACGACGGAGGTGTGATCATATGAAGGCTTTGGCGCGTCTTTACGTGGCGCTTATCATATTTTTTCTCTACGCGCCCGTGCTTGTCATGATTTTCTTTTCCTTTAACGAATCAAGCAGCGTCTGGGTTTTCACCGGCTTTTCGTTTGATTGGTATACGGGGCTTGCCACCGACGTCACTATGCTAAACGCCCTGAAGCACACCCTTATCGTCGCGGTGCTGTCGGCGGTGATATCTACCGTTTTGGGCACGGCGGCAGCGGTCGGAATTACGGCATTACGCAACAAGTTTTCCAAAAAAATAATCATGTCGGTGACACAGATCCCTATGATGAACGCGGATATCGTTACGGGTATATCCCTTATGCTTTTGTTCATATTTATAGGCAAGCTTTTGGGGCTTCGCGAGTCGCTGGGATTTTTAACCGTTTTGACGGCGCATATCACCTTTAACCTGCCTTACGTTATTCTCTCGGTACTGCCTAAGCTTCGCCAGACCGACGCGAGCCTCAGAGAGGCGGCGCTCGATCTCGGCTGTACGCCGCTGCAGGCGTTTTTTAAGGTGATAATGCCCGCGATTTCCACCGGAATTATTACGGGATTTATTATGGCATTTACCCTGTCTCTTGACGATTTTGTAATAAGCTATTTTACATGCGGCCATTATCAGACGCTCCCGATAATAATTTACAATATGACCAAAAAGTCGGTAACGCCCGATACCTACGCTCTTTCAACCATTATATTCGCCTGCGTCTTCGCGCTGCTTATTATGTACAATATGCTTCAAACCAAAAGCGAAAGCAAAAAAGCGGCAAAAGCACAGCCTTAATTTCGATTGCGAAAGGATTTGAAAAATGAAAAAAACAACGGCTTTGGTTTTATCTGCGGCTCTTTTTCTTTGCCTTATCCTGTCGGGATGCGGCTACGAGTACGCAGAGCTTGACTTAAGAAGCGAATTTTCGAGAGAGCTTGCCGGAACCACCCTTACGGTATACAATTGGGGCGAGTATATTTCGGACGGCTCCGAGGGCTCCATAGACGTAAACCGCGAATTTGAAAAGCTTACGGGAATAAAGGTAAACTACCTTACCTTCGAAAGCAACGAAACCATGTATTCGCAGATCAAAAACGGCGGCGTCAATTACGATATAATAATCCCCTCCGACTATATGATAGAGCGCCTCATCCGCGAGGATATGCTGGCAAAAATCGATACCTCCACCCTTTCCAACTACGACCTTATCGAAAAAAAGTACAAAAACGTCTACTTCGATCCCGAAAACGAATACAGCGTTCCTTATAACGTGGGCCTTGTGGGGGTTATATACAACAGCGCGCAGATAGGCGAGGTCGAGCCCAGCTGGAAATCGCTTTGGAACGAAAAGTATAAGGATATGGCGCTTAATTTCGATAACCCGCGCGACGCGTTTATGACCGCGCAAATGATTTTGGGGCAGGACCTCAACACCACAAATCCCGACGATTGGGAGGCGGCGGCGGAGCTTCTTAAAAAAGGAAAAGCCAATTTGCAGGCCTACGTTATGGACGAGGTCTACGGCAAAATGGAAACGGGCGAGGCTTCCATAGCGCCCTACTACGCGGGGGATTATCTTACGATGGCGGAAACCAACCCCGACCTTAAGTTCTACTACCCGACAGAGGGAACCAACATATTTATGGACTCGGTCTGCGTTATGAAAAACGCGCGCAATTACGAGGCGGCGATTATGTATATAAACTTCCTTTTGGAGCCGGATATCGCCACCGCAAACGCCGAATATATAGGCTACGCTTCGCCGAATACCGCGGTTATCAACAACGAGGATTACTGTTACTACCAAAACGAAATTTTATACCCCGACGAAGAGGACACCCCGCCGGTACAGTATTATCACGATATCGACGACGAAATACGAAAAAAATACGAAATGCTTTGGATAGACATTAAACTATATTGACTTTTTTATCCCCGAGGGCTTGCGGATACCCGTTGCCCGCTGGGATTTTTTTTACCTTTATAAAAATTTTATTTAGGTATTGACAGCGGCAAAAAATAGTGTTACAATAACAATACATAGTCAAATTGTATAATTTTTGTCGAAATATGAATTGTTCTTTTGTCATTTTATACAATTTTTACCTATAGTTATTCTATATTTACCTTTTTGCGATTTTACATCATTTAAAGGAGTTGTTTTAAGTGAAAAACATCAAAAAAATGCTGGCAGTATTTCTTACGGTTGCGTTGCTCTTTTGCTCCGTGCCGATCATGACGGCTTTTGCGGCGGCGCCGACGATCCCGAAGTTGTCGACCGAGGATAGGAGTGTCCTCGCGTCTATAGAGCGCAGACTCGCCTATAAAACGGTTCCCGCGGGTGTGGATATGAACACCAGCACCTTATACCGCATGCAGTATCAATTCCCGAAAACCGTTTCGGTCACGGGCGAGATTATCGACAAAACCGAGTATTTTGAAATGGACGTTTACGTAAGCGTCGACCTGCCCGAGGATACCGACGCCAAAATGTGGATTTCAAACTATTCCAACCGCAACTCCGTTCGCGGTTATATTCCGATGAACTCTTTCTCGCTTAAGGCGGGCTGGAACCACATAGTTGCAGACGTAACCGCCATAGAGGGAATTAACGGATTTAATTTTAAAACCTCCGACGAGATTAACTACGTATATTGGGAGGGCGTTCTCAGCAAGGATAATCCGGTCGAAATCGCATACGGCAACATTGCCTTTACTTATAAGGAGCATCCCGAGGATGTGCCCGCTCCCGAATACACCCAAAAAGTAATCAAATCCACGACCTCCGACCTCAAAGGTGAAAAGGACGAGACGGCGGGCGACGGCTTTTTCGCCGCCGAGACCTACTATGACGCCTTTGCGGATATGGCGGGTAATCCTTTTAATCTTACCGTCGGCGAAAATCTCGAATTTTCGATCTTTACCGACACTGCCGACAGCTTCGATATAGCGCTCGGCTCGGGAAACGAATTTCTCGATAGCCTTTCAAAAACCAAAAACATAACTCTTAAAATAGGCTGGAACTTTATCGTCCTTCCGATAACCGACGAATTTAAAACGGCGGTTGACGTATCGTCCGATTACGATCCGACGGCGGTGAGCGGTATAGTTATAAAGGGGGCAAAGGGCGGATATATTCGCCTTACCAATATTGCTTTGACCCGCGAAGCGCCCTTGGCCGAGGATACTTACGAAAACGAACTTATCGATTATTCGGAAACTATCACCGAAAAGACATGGGCGGGCTCGCAGGAGGGCGATATTTACTCCTCAAATAACAATCAGGACCGTCTGTTTATATCCCTCGGCAAGACTATCGATATTACCGAGGCCGATTCCGTCGAATTCGATATCTACGTAAGCGCCAAAATGCAGGACCTAACCATGTGGATCTGCAATGATTTTGACGCCACCGGCCGTATAGCCTACATAGTTCCCTTCAGCGGCGCCAAAATCGGCTGGAATCACTTTGTAATCAATCTTTCCGCCTTTTCTGCTACCGATGGCGATATGGACAAAACGAATTGGACCGGCATATTCTTCGGCGGAGATCCGAACGCCGCCGGCGTTGAGCTTACCGTAAAGCTTACGAATATAGGCGCTTCTAAAACCTGTCCGGATATGCATAATACCTATATCCCCGTCGACGACCACCCGCTTGAGGGCGTGCAATCGGTAGGCACGTCTACCACCGTACCCGCGGGCGCGGACCTTTACCCCACCTATCAGATGTGGAAACAGGGATTTAACATGGACGTTTCCAAAGCCGAGTATATTGAGCTTGATATTTACGTATCAAACGATACCGAAAATACGTTGTCCATGTGGACCGCTACCGACGGCGCCGCCGACCGAGGACGATATACGATTCCGATCCTTAAAAAGGGCTGGAATCACGTCGTAATAGACCTTGCGCTCGATTTGGCTTGGTCAAACGGTTCTTGGTCAAAGGATACCTTCAAAACCTGGAGCGGCTTCTTTTTTCAGGGTACTCCGAGCCAAACGTCCGAAGTTACCTTTAAATTTGCAAACATAGCCGTCACTACCGACGAATATCTTTACAACGCCCCGCATACCGTTTATATTCCGGTAGACGAACCCTTAAGCGGCGCGCAGAAATTGGGTACCCCCTCCACCGTACCCGTCGGCGCGGGCCTTTACCCCACCTATCAGATGTGGAAACAGGGATTTAACATGGACGTTTCCAAAGCCGAGTATATTGAGCTTGATATTTACGCGTCGGAGGCTACCGAGAACGAAATCGGCATCTGGACCGCTACCGACGGCACCGTCGATCGTGCGAAATATCGCATACCGATACTCGAAAAGGGCTGGAATCACGTCGTAGTAGACCTCGCAAAAGACCTGCTGACTTCAAACGGCTCCTGGAGCAGAGCGGCCTTCACCACCTGGCGCGGATTCTTCTTTGAGGGTACCCCGAGCACAACAAATACTGTCACCTTTAAGGTTGCCAACCTGACCGCTACCAAATTCCCGCCCGATCCCGCAAACGAGCACACCGCGATTTTCGACTGCACCGAAATTTACAGCAACAGAGATTACGCCGAAGGTTCGTTTGACACGGGCTATATGGAATTTGCCGACAGCCTTAATTTCAACAAAGCGGATAACGTCGAGTTCCATATTTATATCCAAACGAACATTACCGACGATATCACGGTAACAATCAAGGGCGCGCGCTCCTCGAGCACGGCGACGGCGGTTATTTCTCCCGAAAAATACGCTCTTAAAGCCGGCTGGCAGCATATTGTACTGCCGATATCCGAATTTACCCTCGGCGACGGCATGAGCCTCGGCGCGGTTAAGAGCATTGCCTTCAGCGGCAGCTTTGACACGGAAAAGGGCGAAATTTTCAAATTCGCGGCGGCAAACCTCGCCCTTACCGTTATCGAGTCCGCAAAAGAGGAAATGACCTACAATGGCGTCGTTTTAAGCAAATATGAAGCTTACGAAAACGAGATCATCCCCGCGGCGGAGGATTTGGCAAATACCCTTACTCCCATCTCGCTCGATCCCGTTACCCTGCCCACCAAGGTAGATCTCGACAGCGTAGATTATATCGAAATGAATCTTTACGTGACCTCCAAATGCGATCTCACCTTTAAGTTCAACTCCACCGACCTTGCGGAGGATACGATTTACGAGGAAGCCGACGCCTACTATACCCTTAAAGACCTTAAATACGGCTGGAACAAGATATGCATTCCCAAGGAGTCGCTGATTGCCAACAGCTGGTTTAATCCTTCCGCCGTAAATTACCTCTACTTCTCCGGCGTTCCGGCGGCGGCTTACGATGTTACCCTCACCGTAGAGGACCTGGCGCTCACCTCGGCAACCCGAACTGCCGCCGTTATAGCCGGCGACTACAACGACGACGGCGCGGTTGATATAAGAGACGTTATCCGTACCCGCAAATATCAGCTTGAGGGCGAAAACGAATGGTTCTTAAACGCCGCCGAGGTTGACGGCGCGCAAAACGGCGTTATCGATTCGCTGGATATCGTAGCTCTGAAAAAGCTTTTGTTTACGGTGTTTTGATAATTCAATAATTCTTTGATTTGCGGCATTCGCGCAAATTTCGGCGAAAGCCGACTTTAAATTCCGATTTCTCCTTTTTAACAGTCGGTGTAATCATATTACATTGACTACCCCCCTTTCCGAAAGCGACTGCAAGCCAACCTTAAACGGACGGCTTGCAGTCGTTTTCGTATTCTTTTCATATTCTTTTTTATTGACAATTTCGCTAAATAGAGTATAATTAATTTGTTGACTTTATTTAATGCAAATTCGGAGGTAGATACTGTGTTTGAACCAAAATCGTTGGATTTTTCGGGAATAAAAACCTTCAGCGCAAAGGGGCGGCATAATCTGGTACTTGTGGACGAACTGCGCGTTCCCTTCGCTTGTGACGACCGATTATCGGACGTAAAGGAGCTCGAGATTCTCGCGCAGAAAATGCTCGCGGCGCGTAAATCGGGCAAGGGCATAACCTGCTTTATAGGCGCGCACGTTATAAAGTGCGGGCTCAGCCGTTACCTTATCTGGCTTATGGAAAACGGCTTCATAACCCACCTTGCGTCTAACGGAGCCGGCTCAATACACGACTTTGAATTGGCGTATCTCGGCGGCACCTCGGAGCATGTGCCCACCGCTATCGAGGACGGAAGCTTCGGCATGTGGGAGGAAACCGGCGGCTGGATGAACGAAGCTGTAAAGGCGGGCGACAAATCGGGCTTCGGCTACGGTCAGAGCCTTGCGGAGTACGTGGACGCTCACCCCGACCGCTTCCCCTACCGCGACAGCTGTGTTTTTTACAACGCCTTTAAGCTCGGTATTCCCGCAACCTACCACATAACCATGGGCACCGACATAATCCACCAGCACCCCACGGCCGATTTCGGCGCCCTCGGACGGACGAGCGGCAGAGATTTCCACTACTTCTGCCATTCGCTTACCGCGCTCGACGAGGACGGCGTACATCTCAATATAGGCTCGGCGGTAACCGGCGCGGAGGTGTTTTTAAAAGCGCTTTCAATCTGCCGCAACCTCGGAATAGGACTGCACAAGATCACCACGGCGAATTTCGACATCGTTCCCCTCGGGGATTATAAAACCGACGTGGGCAAGGATACCTTCGAATACTACTACCGCCCGCGCAAAAACATAATAAACCGCCCGGTATCGCTCGGCGGAACGGGGCTTTATATCTGCGAAAACCACCAAAAATCCGTGCCCACGCTGTGCGCACTGCTTAAAGAGGGAATGTAATGCTTGAAGTAAATTTAACCGAAGAACGACTCGAAAGTATATCCGATAAGATAAGCGACGTAAAGGTTTGCGTAGTGGGCGACGTCTGTATGGACGTTTATTGGCAGGCGGACCTTACCAAAAGCCGCATATCGCGTGAGACGCCCCACTTCCCGCTGCCCGTAGTAAGGGAAACCTTTTCGCCGGGCGCCGGCGGTAACGTAATGCAAAACGTCAAGGCCCTGGAGCCGGGCGAGCTTTTATGCGTTTCCGCCGCGAGCGACGATTGGCGCGGTATGCTCCTGCGCTCATGGTTTTCAAAAAACGGCATAGACGACGGCAAAATAATAACCCGCACCCGCGGTATAACTCCCGCCTATTGTAAGCCCCTGCGAAAGGGTATATCCGACCTTGTTTACGAGGACCCGCGCATAGATTTTGAGAATTTCGAGCCGCTCTGCCGCGAGGACGAGGACGCTTTGCTCGCGGCTCTCGACGAAGCGGCGGCAGGGGCGGATATTTTGGCGGTATCGGATCAATTTGATTTCGGCGTAATAACCCCGCGGGTACGCGAGCGGATTTTAGAGCTTGCAAAGGATATGCCCGTCGTGGCGGACAGCCGTGAAAACGCCTTAAAATACCCCGGCTGTATAATAAAGCCGAATGAGGTCGAGTCCGCGCGGGCGGTGGGCGTTGAACCGAACGAATACCTAAGCCTTGACGATTACTGCGAGATAACCCGCAAGCTTCAAAAGCAGAACGGCGCCCCCGTTATCGTGACCCTCGGCAGCGCGGGATCCCTCTGGTGCGACGGCAATACCCTTTTACACGCGCCTGCCGCCGACGCAAAACCGCCGGTAGATACCGTGGGCGCGGGCGACACCTTTTTGTCGGCGTTTTGCTGTGCATACGCCGCATGCCGCGACGGCGGACTTGCCTGCGCTTATGCCAACCTCGCGTCGGGCGTTACCATTAAAAAAATCGGCACTACGGGAACCGCCACGAGGGCGGAAATTGCCGAAAAACGGAGGGAAAGCGCTTATGAACTTTAAAAATATCGAAATTCTTAACCCGGAGCGCATACCGAAACGTACCGTAAAGGCGGCGGTTTTCGATTTTGACGGCACGATCTCAACCCTTCGCTGCGGCTGGGAGCAGGTGATGAAGCCGCTTATGCTCGAGTATATATATGCGGGAAAAATCACCCCCGAAACCGAAAAAGCGGTCGACGATTACATCGACGCCTCTACCGGCATACAGACCATTTACCAAATGGAGTGGCTTAAAGGACAGGCGGATAAATCGGGTAACTCCGACCCCTCGCACGACGCGTGGTGGTATAAGGACCGCTACAACGAGCGGCTTATGGAGCAGGTGAACGCCCGACTTTTAAAGCTCGAATCGGGCGAGGAACGGGCGGAAAACTTCCTTATAAAAGGCGCGAAAGAGTTTTTAAAAGCGCTTAAAGCCGCCGGCGTAGAGCTGTATCTTGCCAGCGGAACCGATGACCGCGACGTCCATCGCGAAGCGGCGGCGCTCGGCGTAGCGGATTATTTCTCGCAGATAAAGGGCGCGCCGGAGCGAAAAGCCGACTGCTCCAAGGAAGCCGTGCTTAAGGATATTATCGAAACCCGCGGACTTTTGGGCGAGGAGCTTTTGGTTGTGGGCGACGGCAAGGTGGAGATCGCCCTCGGCGCACAGCGCGGCGCCTTCACCATCGGTACCGCCACGGACGAGCAAGCCCTTTTCGGGGTAAACCCCGTAAAACGCGAACGCCTCTTGCAGGCGGGAGCCGACGCGATAATCGGCGATTTCGAGGATACCGAAGAGCTTGCAAGCCTGCTTTCCCTGCCCATAGCTTGACACAGATTTATGTATTTCGGATAAAATCCCGATTTTTCCGATAATTCGGGTGAATTTTTCACAAAATACGGAAATTTTTTCGTTCTTTAAGCCGATTTTAGTTACAAAGCTTATACCGGCGTTGACTTTTTCGGAAAAAGCGGTATAATATATTACAGATACCGCATTATCTCTTTTGAAAAGGAGCAGCAAAGATGAAAAAAATTTTTAAAGCCTTTATCGCCGTTATGGCATTTTTAGGTACGGCTTTCGGCGCCCTTTTAATTTTTGATAAAATCGCAAATAAAAACCGCATCAAGGGCGATTACCTCGAATGCGAAGCCGAAGACGCCGACCCCGACTACCCCGATTCCCCGGACGATCCCCAATAACCCACAAAAGCGACGCTCCCAAAGCGCCGCTTTTTTATTTTCCTTTTTTAAGACTATAAAACAAAAGCCTCCATTGCCTAAAGGGAGGCTTTTTGGGATTGTAGCCGTAAATTCTGCTTGAAAGTTTAAATTCGGCGTGCTTTACCTTTTCTCTCCCCCTGTCTTTTGCTGCGCAAAATCCACCCCCCTCGTCAGATGGGGGCAAGGCGCGCACGTCGCGCAGGATAATTTTAAAATCATCTGCAAACTACGCATTTCTCAAATGTAAAGCTTAAAAAGCAAAATTTAATTCATTAATTCTTGGCTCAGCTTACGAGGGAGCTGTCAGCGCAGCTGACTGAGGGAGAGAAAAGGTAAAGCATAGAAGAAACTAAAATTCCAATTCATCGCCGTCTACGGCCTTTCTCTCCCTTCGTCTTTGCCTACGGCAAATCCACCTCCCCCGTCAGGTGAAGGCAAGGCGCTGTCGCGCAGGATAATTTTAAAATCATCTGCAAACTACGCATTTCTCAAATGTAAAGCTTAAAAAGCAAAATTTAGTTCATTAATTCTTGGCTCCATCTGACGAGGGAGCTGTCAGCGCAGCTGACTGAGGGAGAGAAAAACTAAAGACGACGATGAATTTAAAAACTTTTAATCTTTATTAAATTTCGGCAACTTGAAGCCTCCCTTGCCTAAAGGGAGGAAAACACAAATCGCAGCTTATGCTCTCGAATCGCCGCCCTCCCAGATGGGAGGGCGACGAATAAAATTATTCAAATGTTACTTCTACTTCACTGCCGTCAACGTAAACGGTGGTATTGGCATTATCTGTTTTTTCCAAAATATCTATGACATTTTCGGCTGTAATGCTTGTTCCGTCTGCCTTTTTGCAGCCGTTAACGTTGATCTCAACGGGGTTATTGGCAGCACCATACCAGAAGTCGGTATCAAAGGTACAATTGCTAAATGTTGTATTAGCGTATCCACGAACATTGTTATTACTGTTGCTTGTTCCCTTTGAGAATGTAACATTTTCAAAGGTCGCACCCTTGCAGGCGCCGCCATACGAAGTCCAGCCGTGGAGCTTGCTGTCCTTAACGGTAAGCGTTCCGGAGCAACCGTCAAAGTTTACGGGATAGGTTGCGTCGATGTCGCAGTTCTCAACGATAACGTTAGCGGAACAGCTTTCGGCTATAATGGCACGGAATCCGCCGCTTATCTTGGAATTGCGGACAACCAATTCGGTAGCTTTTGAGGTCACCTGAATGCTTGCTCCCCAAGTATCTGTTCCGCCGCCGTAAATTTCAACGTTGTCAAAGACCGCACTGCCCGAAGTAATATTCAACAGCTTGGTACCGTCGTGTTTATGAACGTCGGAGCCGTCGATTTTCAGATTGCTGAAGTTAATGGATTTATCTTCGCCGGGGTTAAAGGAGTAAGGCTTGTCCAAATCGATAACCGTTTCCTCCGGGCCGTTTCCGACGATAGCAACGTCAGCCGGAACAGATTCCGGAAGTGTAAATGTACCTGAAGAAAGCTCTACCGTATCGCCGGATTTGGCTTCTGTCAAAGCATCATTAAAATCTTCCTGCGAAGCAACGTAAAAATCGGCAGCGGCGTCGGCGTCGTATTGATCGTTGAAGCTGTCTTCCTCATACGGAGTCTGGGTAGCCTTGAGATTCAGTCCGAGGTAAATTTCGGGAGCGGTTTCGTCGGTTGCTATTTTCGCGCCGATCCAATTGGCGTCGTTGTCAACCGTAGTGGGCATATAAACTGCCAAAGTAAAGGTTTTTTCGCTGTCTCCGGCTCCGCTTTTTGCGGGATAGAGAACCTTTCCGTCGGTTTTAAGGCTGTTGAGCTTGCCCATTGCCGCCTTTTCTGCGTCGGCGTCGGAAATCCAGAGAGAGTCGCGGTCTGTAACTTCCTTTGTGCCTTCGATCACGTTGAACACGAGGAACTGCGAGAGCTTAACTTGATTGCCCTTCATGTTGGTATACGTAGCTTCCGGCGTTTTTCCGTCTTCACTGCCGTAAACGGCGGCGCTCAAGCCATATTCCAGCGCCAAACTGCCGGCGTTGCGAACGCGCAGGTAAACATACTCGGTGTGGCCCGGCTCCCAGAGAGCGTCTTTAAAGAGGCTCGGAGTAGCGGCGTCTACCGTATGCCAATCCCCATCGGCAATTGTACCGTCTGCCGCTACTGTGGTTCCTGCGGCGGCATACTCTAACTCAACGTCCAAATTACCCGCGGTGATTTTATTCATGCCGCTCGTAACCGAATCGGTGAACCATGCGAATGTAGAACCTACAAGCATTGCTATACAAATAAGCATGGAAAGCATGCTCATAAGCAAAGCCTTTTTGGTAGCTTTAGTTTTGTTCATGTGTATAACACACTCCTTATTTAATTTTGCGGCATTTTTAATATTCGGGGCTCGGACGAAACCCCGATAATGCCGTCAAAATCGGAGTGCGTCTATCTGGTGATTAAGGTGCGGCTTCCCCTACGGAAGTCCGTCAATTTGCCTAATAAGGCGGGCCTTTGCCCCCCCCCCATGGGAATTTTTGTCAATTGTGCGTTTTTCATAAGAGGAAGCCTCCTTTCTTTTTTTATATTTTCGCCGGTCGGCAATCAAAAGACATAAACCGTCGCTTATGTCCTTTGATTCCCGGCTCCATCTGACGAGGGAGCTGTCAGCGTAGCTGACTGAGGGAGAGATTTTTTATTTTAATTTCCTTTTATTTTTTGGTTTTATCTCGGCTATACTTTTCCTCTCCCCTCGTCTTTTGCTCCGCAAAAGCCACCCCCCTCGGCAGATGGGGGCAAGGCGCGCCAAGCGCGCAGTTGGGAAAATTTTGGAAATTTCGGATATAAAGCTTATTTTCGCCGGTCGGCAATTCAAAGGCACGAAAACCTACTGTGCAAACGCTCATGCCCTTGAATCCCCGCCCGTATATTTCATGCGGCAGCCGCTTTTTTATAATAGCGACCGATATACACAATAAATTTTAGCATATCATCCCCGATTTTTCAATAGTTTTTTGCAAAAATTCGTCAAATTCGTCAAATCGGCATAAAAAATCGCCGAAATTTAATAAATGCCAAAAAATTTCAATTCAGCGCCGTCTGTGGTTTTTTCTCTCCCTCAGTCGGCATACGCTGACAGCTCCCTCGTAAGCTGAGCCAAGGATTAATGATCTAAATCCTGTTTTTTAAGCTACAGATTTGATAAATGCTTAATTTTCAAAAGATTTTAAATTTATCCTGCGCGCTTGCGCGCCTTGCTCCCATCTGACGAGGGGGGTGGATTTTGCGCAGCAAAAGACAGGGGGAGAGAAAAAGTAAAACCGAGATGCAACTAAAGATTATAAAAAAGCCTCCCTTGCCTAAAGGGAGGTGGCGGCGTAGCCGACGGAGGGATTAACGGCACTAAAGCAAAACTCTCAGCCTCACGGGTAAGCAGATATCCCACCACCAACTAACGTTGGTCCCCCTCCCTTTAGGCAAGGGAGGCTTTTCGGGATTGTTGCTTTTCACACTGCTTGAAAGTTTAAATTCAGCATATCTGTACCTTTTCTCTCCCTCAGTCGGCTACGCCGACAGCTCCCTCGTCAGATGGAGCCAAGAATAGGTCAAGCTTTTTGAACCTCTGCATGAAAATATAGCTTTTAATGTTGCTAAAACTTGTAAAGTCTATTGTAGCGATTTTTTTAACTATAAAATTTCAGAAAATGCTTAATTTTCAGAAGATTTTAAATTTATCCTGCGCGCGTGCGCGCCTTGCCTCCACCTGACGGGGGAGGTGGATTTGCCGTAGGCAAAGACGGAGGGAGAGAAAAGGTAAAGCCTTAAGAAGAAACTAAAAAATCATCCTGCGCGCGTGCGCGCCTTGCCCCCATCTGACGAGGGGGGTGGCTTTTGCGCAGCAAAAGACAGGGGGAGAGAAAAAGTAAAGCATAGAAGAACCTAAAATTATTTTTAATTTTTTACAATTCGTCCGCGAAGCGGACACCGCTCATTTTTCATTCTTTTTCATTCCGGCGTTATTTATGATCACCGTATCTTTATCGTCGAATATGATTTTCAGCGGGAGTCCGGTGCTTCCGAGGCAGAGCTTGTATTTGCGGGAATTTAGGCGTCCCTCGATAAAAAATTCGTCGTTTTTCGATATTACCCGCGGCCGACTGCTTTGAACGTCCGCAAATACGGCGCAGACGCGGTTTACAAACGAGCTTTTGGGCAGGGCGTCAAGTGTCGTTTTATAGTCGATATCCTTATAGCTCACCGTAAGGCTTGAGCCGGAAATTTCGAGACTTAAATCCTTGAGGCTTTCGGGCTCCAAGATATCTGCGATAAAGATATCGCGCTCGGGTATTTGTGCGTAAAAGCTGTAATTTTGCCCGTTTTGCTCAATCTCCGCCGTAAATTCGAGCCCCTCGGTGATCGCCGTCACTTCGGGGCTTTTGGTTTTGCACCCGCAAAGGGTAATAAGGATAATACAAATAATCGCACAAAACAGTTTTTTCACAAGCAGGCGTCCTTTTAAAAGCCGGATTAAAGCTCCTCGATAATATCGCTCGGCAGCATTGCGCGCTCGCCGCGTTTCCGCGCCGCCTTATCCCCCGCCGTCGAATGCAGATACACCGCCGCTTTGGCGGCTTTAAGGGGTTCGAGCCCCTGCGCCAAGAGGGATACGCATATCCCCGCTAATACGTCGCCGCTGCCGCCCTTTGCCATACCGGGATTGCCGGGCAGATTAAAGCTTATCTCTCCGTCGGGAGAGGCGACAATGGTGTCAGCGCCCTTTAAAACCACGATGCAATTATATTCTTGCGCAAAGCTTCGGGCGGTATTTATGCGGTCGGACTCGACCTCCGCCGTCGTTTTGCCGACAAGCCGAGCCATTTCGCCAGGATGCGGGGTAATTATTATCGGAGCATTGCTTTTCTTTAGTAATTCTATGCCGGAAGCCAGGGCATTTATGCCGTCCGCATCCAAAACCAGCGGCAAATCGGCAGAAATTATTAATTTTTCCAAAAGCGCTTTTATATTTTCGCCCTTGCCTACCCCACAGCCGAAAAGCACCGCGTCGGCGCCTTTTAAATATTCGTCCGCTAAGATACCGTCGGCAAAGGTTCCGTTTTCGGACTGCTTTACGGGCAGGCAGACCGCTTCGGGCACCGCGGCGGTAAAGGCGGGGTAAATCCCGTCGCACAAAACGCACTTCGCTATCCCCACTCCCGAGCGCAGCGCCGCGCGGCAGGCAAGTATCGCGGCGCCCGCCATACCGTAGCTTCCGCAGACGAGCAGTGCCGTACCGTAACTGCCCTTATGGGAATTATGCCGTCTTTTGGGAAATTCGGGCGCTTCTGTGACGTAATAATCCTTTTCCACGGGGGTTACCCCTATATCCGCCGTAATCACCCTGCCGCAGTAATCCGACGCCGGCGGCAGTACAAAACAGGGCTTTAAGGCTATAAAGGTCACGGTAAGCTCGGCGTCAAAGGCGGCGCCCAATACCCTGCCCGAGTCCGCATGTACGCCGGAGGGCAGGTCTATGGCTATCCGTACCGCGTCGGCTTGATTTACCCTTTCTATAAGGGATATAAGCTCGGCGGACATTTCGCGGTTTAAGCCTATGCCGAAAAGCGCGTCGATTATGATATCAAACTCGCCCTCAAAGGTATCGGTAATCCTTATGCCGTCAAGCTTTTCATAATAAAAAAGGGCGTTTTCCGTCGCGGGCTTGCCGCAGGGGGTTATTACGGTGACGTCGGCGCCGTATTCAAAAAGCCGACGCGCGGTCACAAAACCGTCGCCCCCGTTGTTGCCGCTCCCGCAAAGCAGGGCTATTTTTTTATTTTCGACGGCATACTCCCGCATTATTATTTCCGCGGCGCGGTTTCCCGCGTTTTCCATCAATTCTCTAAAAGAAAAAGCGCCGCTTTGCACAGCGTTTTTCTCCGACTCCTCAACAGAATTCTTTGTCAACACTCTCATAGCGGCGCCTCGCAAATTTTATTTAAAAGCGCTGTTCGCGATATATTTGGGAACGAATTTCTTTACCGCGGTCTGCAGCCGCTCCTCGGGGGCAAAAACAAGATAGCTTGAAGGCTTGCCCTCTTTTTCGGCGACCAGCAGATAAGCGTTTTCGTCGCCCGGGTTGCATGCAAAGGTAACGTCCTTGCCGTTTATCGAATTAAGCATCGACGGGTTGTATTTTTCGAGCCGCGAAACGCCGCCGAGCTCGAAGGACAGTATGCGCTTTCTCGAGCTTTTGTTTATTATTTTGTCTATATCCAAAGTGCCGTTGGTAATAATATACTCGTACTCGACATTAAAGCGCGTGGAAAGCCAAAATGCGCCGTACATTATACCGAAAATCAGGATAATGTTGAACACCGGAATAGGGTTGAAAATAATCAACAGCGCCGTAAGAATAATCGCCAAAAGCCAAATTCCGATAACGGCAAGCACAGCCTTTCCGCTCTTTTTTATACTTACGATTTGTTCAAAAAAAGTATCCATATCATATCTCCTTAACGCAGATAATATTTATATTAAATACATTATACACCATAACCCGTTATACTTGCAATATTTTTTATTATGGTATATAATATTTTTAACATTTTCTTAAAAAAGCAAAGAAAGAGGAGCCTGCAAAAGCCGAAACGGTTAAGTTTTCGCGGGCGCTGTGAAAAATGAAATCATCGAATAAACCAAAACGCGAAGGCAACGGCGCGACGCTCAGGTGGATTTTTAAATGCACAAAAAAATATCTGCCGGCGGTGGCGCTCATATCTCTTTTCTCGATTATCGTGTCGTTAAGCTCGGTGGAGCTTGCCCTGCTCTCGAAAAAGGTGCTCGAAATCGCCACGGGCGACGCCGAGGGGGAGCTTATGTCCTGCGCGCTCGGACTTGTGGGCATAGTTATATTGCAAATCCTCTTATCCGGAGCGGATACCGTCTTAAAAGCCTACGCCGGCGGAAAGCTCACCATTTCGGTGAGAAATTACCTGTTCGGCGTACTTAACCGCAAAAAATACTCAAAGCTGTATTTTTACCATTCGGGCGACCTCTTAAACCGCTTCACCTCCGACGCCGACGTTGTGATAAACAGCATCATATCCGTGATACCCGGCGTCGCGTCCATGACAGCCCAATTGGTAGGCGGCATAACGGCAATTTTACTGCTCGACAGTAAGCTGGCGTTTATAGTGCTGTTTGCCGGAATAGCCGTGCCCGCCTTCGGCAGGCTAATAAGCCGCAAATACAAGCGACTGCACAAGGAAGTTCAGCAAACCGAGGGCAAAGCCCGCTCCTTTATGCAGGAATGTTTCGAAAACGTGATCGTGCTTAAGGCCTTCGGCAGTGTAAAGCCCTTTGCAAAAAAGCTCAATCAATATATGAAGCGCAATTTCAGCATTAAAATCAAGCGAAGCTACATGTCATCCGTTATGCATTTAAGCCTTTATTCCTTCTTTACGGTGGGCTATTACGCGATTTTGATTTGGGGAGCCGGCGAAATATCCCAAAAAAAGATCACCTACGGTATGTTAATGGCGTTTTTGCAATTGGTTTCCCAGCTTCGTATGCCGCTTCAGAACATTTCGGGCATTTTTCCGCAATATTATTCCGCGATAGCCTCCGCCGAGCGGCTTATGGAGATCGAAAACGGCGAGGAGGACAAGCCCCTGCTCGACGACGCGGAGCTTAATGACGTCATTAAAAGCTTCGGCGGCATCGAGTTTAAAAACGTAAGCTTTGCCTATGACGGGGAGGAAATCCTTAAAAATTGCAGCTTCACGGTGCCGAAGGGCAAGATAACCGCCCTTACCGGCGAATCGGGAAGCGGCAAAAGCACGGTATTTAAGATAATCTTGGGGCTTTACGACGCAAAATCGGGCGATATTACCGTAAACGGCGGCAGAAAGCTCGATCCGTCGCTTAGGGGGCTTTTTGCCTACGTTCCGCAGGGTAATATGGTGCTTTCCGGAACCATAAGGGAAAACATCACCCTTTGCAACGACAACGTCAACGAAAAACGGCTTATAGAGGCGGCAAAAGCGGCGGAAATATACGATTTTATAAGCAGTATGCCGGCGGGCTTTGAAACCGTTTTGGCGGAGCGCGGCGCCGGACTTTCCGAGGGGCAGATACAGCGCATTTCGATAGCCCGCGCACTGCTTACCGACGCTCCGGTATTACTGCTCGACGAAGCCACCTCCGCGCTCGACGAGGCCACCGAAACCCGCCTGCTTAACAATATTCGGGCTTTAAAAGACAAAACCGTCCTGTTCGTAACCCACAGAAACACAAGCCTCGGCGCATGCGACAGAATTATTCATATTGAAAACAAGCAATTCTCGGTTGTAAAGGAATAAACTGAAAAAGATTTAGAGGCTGCGGTAAAAATTTTGCCGCAGCCTTAAATTACGCTCAATTACATAAACGGAGCGAAAACGTGTAAAACCGATTGCTTTATTCGGTCGATCAAGCGCCGTTTTTTCCAATCCTTAAGGGTTATTTCCTCGCTCTTTTTTAAGACGTCGTCAAAAAATTCCTTTACCGTAAAGACGGTATGGTTATCGCACATCCATGCGCCGCATTCAAAATGAAAAACAAAGCTGCGGTAATCCATATTTACCGAACCCACCGTCGCGATTTTATCGTCCGAGAGGAAAATCTTGGAATGAATAAAGCCGGGAGTATATTCGTATATTTTGATACCCGCCTCCAAAAGCTCCTGATAGTTATATTGAGTGACCGGATGAACGTACCACTTGTCCGGAATGTGGGGCGTTATAATTCTTACGTCTATACCCGATTTTGCCGCCATACACAGGGCGGTTTTCATATTATTGTCGATTATAAGATACGGAGTGGTTATATACACGTATTGCTGGGCGGTGTTGAGGATCTGCATATAAATACCCTCGGCGGGGTTTTTATAGTTTAAGGGCCCGTCGCAATACGGAATGACAAACCCATCGTTTTCGAAGGATTTATCGGCTATATGCGAGTTTAAATCGATCTGTTTTCCGTTTATAAATTCCCACATACAGCAAAACATTACCAAAAAGCTCGTCACGGCTTTGCCCTTTATGAGGATGGCGCTGTCGAGCCAATGTCCGAACCGCTTTTTGACGTTGATATACTCGTCGCCTATGTTTACCCCGCCGGTAAAGGCGGTCTCTCCGTCGATCACCACTATTTTCCGGTGATTGCGGTTGTTCATAAATATATTCATGATGGGATTTATCGGGTTAAATACCGAAACCTCGATCCCCTCCGAGCGAAGCTTTGTGAGAAATCCCTTGTGCTGGCGGTTTATGGAACCGAAATCGTCGAAGATCACCTTTACTTCCACACCCGACGCCGCTTTCGCTTTGAGGATATCGTGAATTTTATCCCACATGACGCCTTCCGCCAAAATGAAAAATTCCAGATATATATATTTTTGTGCCGAGTTCAATTCCTCGAGCAAACCTGCCAAAAATTCCTCACCCGAAGGATAAAACTTCGTAAAGGTATGGTCGTACAAGGGATAACCGCTTTCTCCCATCAAAAAATCCGCCTGACGGGAATGTATCAAGTCGTAATATTTAAGCCGGTCGCGCACAAAAGAATCGGTATTGAGAGCGGGCAAATACCGCGCCTCGGCGTTATGCATTTTTTTCCGTATATGCGGAATCTGTAAGCCGCCGCCCCACAGCAGATATACCGTTATACCGAAAATCGGGAAAATGAGAATAAATATTATCCAGGCCATTTTATGGTCGGGATTACCGCGGCGGTTGATAATGGCTATAACGACAAACACGCCGACTATCATCGAAAGGACGTATGCCATAGCCGATTTTTGGGTAACGTCGTAAACCGCCAGGAACAAAAAGGCAATTTGAATAAGCAGCAGCACTGCCGAGGTAAATATGCGCATAGGTATACGCAAACCGCGTTTCTTTTTCTTTTTCATTCCCTCACCCCTATGGAATATTATATTTTACCTTTATTTTACCATACTTTCAAAGCAATTGCAATTCCATTTTATAAGTCGTTAGCTTCATTTTTATAAGTCGTCAACTTCATTTCGGCTTTACCTTTTCTCTCCCCAAATGTGCGCTTTGCGCACAAGGTAATTAGTAAGAAGTAAGAGTGAAGAGGTGCGGTGTCCGCTTTGCGGACGGATTGTAAAAAAGTAAAAATTTTAGTTTCTTCTCGGCTTTAGCGCCGTTAATCCCTCCGTCGGCTACGCCGCCACCTCCCTTTAGGCAAGGGAGGCTAAGGTGAGGCGCGATACATTGTTTTATAAAGCTTTAGTTTCTTCTCAAGCTTATTTTTTCTCTCCCTCAGTCGGCATACGCCGACAGCTCCCTCGTCTGATGGAGCCAAGGGTAGATAAAGCTTTTACCTCTCGGCACGAGAATATAACTTGTATTAAAATCGCAAACCATAAGCCTTTACGTTTTTTATTCGTCCGCGAAGCGGACACCGAAACGTCTCGCGCAAGCGAGCGCTTCATGCTTCATGGCGCATAGCGCCGCTTCATGGTGCGCTCTGCGCACCGCTTCATTTTACATTGCGCCTTGCACAAAGGTAGGCAATAACCAATCAAAGCGAAAAATCCTCGGGGGTATAGTCGGTCGGTAATTTCGCGGTTTCGGGAACGCGCTTAAGCGGATCGTATTTGTATTTGCGGCAGGCGTCCTTTGAGTCGGTGACTCCGTGTTTTCGGCAGAGCGTTTTATTTTCCGACAGTCGTTCGCCGTAAACGCAATATTCGCAGCGGTGAGAGAGATTTTTGTTAAATGCTTTTTCCGACATATTTTCATTTCCTTACAACATAATCTATGCTTATAATATAATCAAATCGCAAAATATGCAAGCCTATTTCCGCATATAATCAAAAAATTTCTTCCAAAATTTTGTCGGCGTATTTTCGGGAGCTCAGCGATATTATAAAGGTGAGCCCCAGCACAAAAAGCGAAATTCCCACCGCCGCCGTGGAATAAAAGCCGAAACAGCCGCGCGGCGCCGAGGTGGAAAAGGCAGGCAGTGCCTGCGGAAAAAGCTTAAGCAATATCGCGGTTATACCGGCGCTTAATGCCCCGTGCAAAACGCGGAACAATATAAATCGCGGATAATTTATCGCGACGTTCGAGCAGACCGCCAGCGCCTGGCACCATACCGAAATGCCGCCGAATCCCAAAAGGAAGGAGATTAAATATACGTTCGAGCTTTTGCTTACCGCGTTCGTCACCTCGAGCGGCAGCGCCAATATTTTTAAAATTTCATATTTTTCGCCGTAATAATCCATATACGCGCTTATCACCGAAAACAAAATCACAAATCCGCAAATTTTTACCGTCGCGCCCGCCGCCTCCGCCACGGAATAAACGAAATTATCGGCAGGGCTTAAAGCGTCTAAGCTTTTTTCCGACTCGGAGGTCTCAAATTTTTCGAACCGTCGGGAGATAAAGCAGAGCAAAATCCCCGCCGCGATATTGGCGCACAGCAATATCACGCCCGTTTTTTTCGAGCCCAAAATTCCGCTTCCCACCGCGGAAATTATAAACGCCGGCCCCGCGTTGATGCAGAAATTAAGCATTACGCCCGCCCGATTTGCCGTCAAAACGCCGTTTTTCACCGCATTGCTCAAAAGCTTTGCGCCTATGGGGTAGCCGCCCGTAAAGGAGAGCAGTACCAACGTAAAAACTTCCGCCGAAAATCCCGTCAGGCGGCGTATCGCCGGGTTTAAATATTCGAGCAATTTTACCGCGCGGGAATTTATTATAAACATAACGCAGACGCCGAAGGGAAAAAGCGAAGGAATTATCACCCTGCCGCAAAGCAAAATCCCCGATACCGCCCCCGTTTTGCAAATATCGGGCATTGTGATTAGAAGAATCACAAAAACAAGCAAAATCCCGCATACCGTAAAATCAAAAATTTTATTTTTCATAATCTCACCCGCCATTAAGCTTAATTTCATTCTATGCTTTTGCGAATTATTCTAATCCGGGCAACATAAAATTTATTGAGAACGGAGGCGACTTCATTTGGCGAAAAAACTTAAAATCGAAAAGCGCAGAAAAAAAAGAAGCTGGCATATTTTCGGCTACGGCGAGGAGCTTTTTGACAAGGATATGATAACGGGCGCCCACACCGAAATTTTCGGCAACGGCAAAATCAACGTCGAAGGATGCCTCGGAGTTTTCGAGTACACCGACACCTATCTTAAATTAAAGCTTCAAAAGGGAGCTTTGATCCTCTGCGGCGCCGATTTTGACATATTGCTTTTCGAGGAAAAGCTGATTACCGTAAGCGGTAAAATATCGTCGGTGGAATTTTGCGTATAACGGGTGATTTTGTGGTTTGGTTTTTAAGATTTTTGCAGGGCTTCGTACGCGTCCGCTTAAGCGGAAAAACTCCGGAAAAAATTTTGAACGCGGCGTCCGAAAGCCGCATTTATTTATGGGATTCGCGCATAACGCCCGAGGGCATAGAAAGCTTCGTTTCGGTAAAGGATTTTAAAGCCCTGCGGTCTGTTTTGCAGGGCAGCGGGGCAAAAATTCATATACTTAAAAAATGCGGCATGCCCTTTAAAATTTACAAAAACCGCAAACGAGCGGGCATAGCCGCGGGACTTGCGATTTTTTTGATTTTTTTAAAATTCATGTCGGGCTTCATCTGGATAATAGAGGTCACGGGCAACACCGCCACAAGCACGGACGAAATCATATCCGCCGCCGAAAAAATCGGAATACACGAGGGGCTTCGCCGGTCGGATACCGATCCCAAAGCCCGCCGCGAAAAGCTGCTTTTGCAGATAAATACCCTCGCCTGGGCGTCGCTTAACGTCGAAGGCTGTCGACTCACCGTGAACGTGAGCGAAATCAAAAATTCGCCCTCGCAAAAAGATTCCGCTTCCAACCTCAAAGCCGCGGCGGACGGAATCATTACGAAAATCGACGTCAATTCGGGCGACTGCCTCGTCAAAACGGGAGACACGGTAAAAAAGGGAGATATACTCGTATCGGGAATAACCGAGCGCGACGGCGGCACCGAATTTGTGCGCTCGTCGGGTTCGATTACCGCCGTTACCGGGCGCAGCGTTACCGTAAGCGGAAAATACCGTCAAACGGAAATGGTCAAAACCGGAGAAAAGCGTAAAAAAACCGTTTTGGAGCTCTTCGGAGCTAAAATTCCGCTGTACCTCGGAAAGGAAACGCGGAAATACGATTTTGAGCTAAATTCATATATTTTATCTGTTTTCGGGCAGAAAATGCCGATAAAAGCTCATACAAAGACCTTTTATTATCTCGAAGAGCATGATGTAAACTATTCGGAAGAAGCGCTGTGCGAAAAATTACAAAAGGAAATCGACGGTATTTTAAAAAAAGAAAAGGTCGAAAACTACACGATTGAAAACCGAGAAATCGAAGCCATACCCGACGGCATTTCACTGACTCTTTTTGTAACCGCCGAAGAAAACATCGCCCTGCCAGAACCCATCATTGTCGCGCAAAGCGCGCCAAGGTAATATGTAAGAAGTAAGAGTGAATCGGTGTCCGCTTCGCGGACGAATTGTAAAAAAGTAAAAATAATTTAGCTTCTTCTGAGCTTTAGCCCCGTTAATCCCTCCGTCGGCTACGCCGCCACCTCCCTTTAGGCAAGGGAGGCTTTTGGTTCGTAATTTTTAGTTTCTTCTTATAATCTTTAGCTTCTGCTCGGCTTTACCTTTCCTCTCCCCTCGTCTTTTGCTACGCAAAATCCACCCCCCTCGGCAGATGGGGGCAAGGCGCGCACGACGCGCGGGATATTTTTAAAATCATCTGCAAACTAAGCATTTCTCAAATTTGAAGCTTAAAAAGCATAATTTAGATCATTAATCCTTGGCTCAGCTTACGAGGGAGCTGTCGGCGTAGCCGACTGAGGGAGAGAAAAGGTAAAGATACGCCGAATTTAAACTTTCAAGCAGTGTGAAGCGCCTTAATCCCGCAAAGCCTCCCTTGCCTAAAGGGAGGGGAACCAACGTTAGTTGGTGGTGGGATTAACGGGGCTAAAACCGCGAAGATACTAAAATCTTATAAAACAATGCTGCGTACCTTCACTATTCGATATTACTTATTACCTTGTGCGCAAAGCGCACATTGAGGCTGTCAACCGCAACCGACTTAATGGTACTTTATCTATTACCCGTGAAGCTGAGAGTTCTGCTTTAGTGCCGTTAATCCCTCCGTCTTGCCTACGGCAAGCCACCTCCCTTTAGGCAAGGGAGGCTTTTTTTCGTCTTTACAAACTTTAGCAACAGAAAAGTTATATTTTCGTACCGAAGTGCAAAAGCTTGATCCACCCTTGGCTCCATCTGACGAGGGAGCTGTCAGCGTAGCTGACTGAGGGAGAGAAAAGGTAAAGATACGCCGAATTTAAACTTTCAAGCAGTGTGAAGCGCCTTAATCCCGCAAAGCCTCCCTTGCCTAAAGGGAGGGGGACCAACGTTAGTTGGTGGGGGGATTTACGGGGCTAAAGCCGAGAAGATACTAAAGTCTTATAAAACAATGCCGCCTGCTCGTATACTTTTTCACTATTCGATATTACTTATTACCTTGTGCGCAAAGCGCACATTGGGGCTGCCGATCGTAGTCGACTTAAGGATACTTTATCGATTACCCGTGAAGCTGAGAGTTTTGCTTCAGCCCCGTTAATCCCTCCGTCGGCTACGCCGCCACCTCCCTTTAGGCAAGGGAGGCTTTTTTTCGTCTTTACAAGTTTTAGCAACAGTAAAAGTCATATTCTCGTGCCGAAGTGCAAAAGCTTGAACCTACCCTTGGCTCCATCTGACGAGGGAGCTGTCGGCGTATGCCGACTGAGGGAGAGAAAGGTTGCAGACAGCGATGAATTTAAACTTTATCTGCACTTTCTATTCTCTCGCGGAAGAAACGCCTTTCCAAATACAGCCTTTAATAAATTCGTTCAGCGTTTCGTGATTTGAATGTGCGGCAATAGCGGCCTGCCTGTGAAGCTCCGGATCAAGCCTTATGCTGATAGCTCCCTTGTAGTATTTTTCGGGCTCGACGCCATCCGCTTCGCACATTTCAAGATAACTGTCGACCGCTTCTTCAAAATCCGCTTTAAGCTCATCGATACTCTTACCTTCGTATGAAATAAGCCCGCTTATACCGATAACCGAACCGAATAAAACATCGTCCTCGGCAGAATAATCAACCGAACCGTAATAACCTTTATATTCTATGATATTGTTTTTCATATAAGCCCCTCCCTCGTTAAGGTATTTATAATTTGCTTCACCTGATAATCCAAAAGCTCCTTTCGCGGATGAGGCTTGTGGAGAATAATCGGAATACCTTCTTTGCGAAACATCACTCTTGAACCGCTTGTTTTGCCCTTGTTATAGCGAACAAAACCAAGTGCGGTAAGCAAAGTTTCCATTTCCTCAAAAGTAAAATCTTTTGGATTTGATTTTAACTTTTCAATAAGCTTATCTTTTTTACCCATTTATTTTATCCGAACCTGTCTTTTGTATACATTATTCTGTCGCCATTTTTTGGTGACAACTATATTATATTATATATTTTCGCTTTTGTCAAATGTTTTCAAAAAATTTTTGATCCGAATTAATTTTATTTGCAGAACAATCTATAGTTAATGCAAATCCGTAATTATACATTGGAAGCGGTTTTGCAGCTTTTAATACCGTAACTTGCACAATTGATTTCTCGCCCCCAGACGGCTTAGCCGACTGAGGGCGAGATTTTTATTTTTCTATTATTTCTTTTAGCTTCTGCTCAGCTACCGCGCAAGTGCGCAGTTGGAGGCGGCTTAAAAATTTTAATTTTTATAATGCTGTAATCAGCCCGCTGTTACAACCCAATAGTCGCCGTCTTTAACAGCTTTGCTGTCTTTGGCAAGATATTTTTCCGGATCAAATGAATATTTACCGGAAACGATAGTAACACGACCGTCACCTGAAACCGTAAGGTCTTTATATGTTGTCCTTCCAGTGGTGTTCGTATCGTTTGTAACTGTGCAGTCGGTAAGAGTTACCGATGTATTACCCTCAACATTCAGTCCGGCAGACAATACACTGCCCGTAATGTTAACAACGCCGGCGTCTTCCAAACGAACCTGCTTGTTTGTAACGGTGGTATTCTTAATAGCTACCTCATGACTGCCGCCTTGACCGGTAATATAAAGCGCTTCGGGATCCGCTTTTTTAGTTCCGTTCTTATAAACCGGACCAACGCTTCCCGTAAATACGCAGCCGTCGATCAAAACCGTGCTGTTAAAAGGCTTAATGCGGTTTGCACCGCCATAAGTCTTAACGTTTTTAATAGTGATGCTGCCCTCCGCTGTCTCATTCATAAAAATCTTAATCGGACTGCAATAACCGTATATTTGAGGACCGGCTCCTGTATAGTTACCGGAAGGAGCCCAAGTGTCTTTTCCGGGATCGGCGTAATTATCATCTTTATCTACCCAATCGCCATTTTTGAAAGTGCCAAGGGTTAGATTATCGAGCAATACATTTTTCGCTCCGTATACGTCAACGTCGCAGTAGTGAGAATAAAATGAGTTCATCACACCGTTGCGCAATTCAAAATCAAAGCCCGAGCCATATAGATTTTGCGCCTTCATAAGGATCCAATTGGCAGTAGCGGTATGTCCGTTCAGATCTAAACAGTAAATACCGTTATCTTTGCCTATGCCTTCGATGCCCTTATATCCTTCCGTACCGATGCTGTCAAAATTATAATCACTTGTTAAAACGCCCGGCGTACCGTCGGCAGGAAGACGTTCAAGTATACTAACCTGACGTCCACCCTCTTTTGATTGAAAATACTCAACCTCATCCCCGTCGCCGATTCGGAAGGGATAGCCGGCTGCGGCTTTTTCTTCATCCTCTTTAATTCTTGCCGCTTTCTTTTCCGCTTTTAAGAAGGGCTTATTGTCGTAATTCTTGTCAAAGGAGTCAAATTCAAACGGAACCTGTGCGGCGTCTAAGTTAACCGAAAGGTCTATGCTGAGCGCACCCGGTTTTGCGTCTTCGTCCTTTACGTCGTCGGCGTACGCTCCGTTTTTAAGGTTGTAAAGATCGTCGTCGGCGCCGGGCTCCCAATAAAGCACAACGGTGAAGGCTTCTTCTACCGAATTCCAACCCTCTTCGCCGGCGGGAGCGGTCGCATCCTCGGGTAAAAGCTTACCGGATTTTACCGTTTCGGCGCTTACGTAATCCTTTAAGGGAATCATATCGTCCTTAACAGCTTCGATCATTGCGTCGCGCGAAGCGTAGGCAGCGGTTTCAACGAGGGCGATTTTCAGCACGTCCGCAAGGGTTCTTTCGGTTGCGGTACCGTCGGCGGTAACCACGTGATTTGCCGCGTCGGTGGTGATGGCGAGCTCGTACTTAAGCGCCAGCGTGCCTTCGTTTTTAACGGTGAAATCCTCGTAAGCCACAACGCCCGGCTCCCATTTTATAGGTTGACCCTTGGCGTCTACAAACAAATCTGCGGCTTTGTCAACGCTCGTCGCTTTTTCAACAAAAGCGTTGGTATGGTAAAGCTCAACGTCCAAATTACCGGCGACTATCTTATTTTGACCGCTCGTCACACTGTCGGTAAACCATGCGAAGGTGGAGCCCACGAGCATTGCAACACACAGAAGCAGTGAAATCGCGCTTGTAAGGAGCGCTCTTTTGGTATTTTTGCTGTTTGTCATAATTTTCACTCCTAATTAGTTTTAGGCATTTGGAGTCAATTTACGGGTTCGCCGCTTAAAGGCGCGCCCGCAAATGCCGTTAAAACCGGAGCGCGTCTATGCTGTTATAATTCGGCTAACCCTTAAGTGTTTGGCTATTTTGCTGAATAGGGCGGATCGGTGCCCCCCCCCATGCGCATTTTTTCGTTTGTGCAATTTTCATAAGGGAAGCCCTCCTTTCGTCTGTTTGATTTCAGATTATCGCGTATATCGGCACAAAAACGGCATAATTCGGATCTTCCAAAGCTCCACCCGCCGAATTTTACGGGCGACCGCCCCTTACCTATATACACGATAAATTTTAGCACATACTTTCCGATTTTTCAATAGCTTTTTATAAAAAATCCCCGTAAACCTGCACAAAAAACTCCGAAAAACTCTGAAATCCTCTTTTTCGACTCTTTCCCCACCATTTTAAGCGGCACCCGCCGCATAAAAAGCCTCCCTTGCCGAAGTTTAATAAAGATTAAAAAATTTAAATTCAGCGCCGTCTGTAGCTTTTTCTCTCCTTCCGTCTTTGCCTACGGCAAATCCACCTCCCCCGTCAGGTGGAGGCAAGGCGCGCATGGCGCGCGGGAAATTTTAAAATCATCTGAAAGCTAAGCATTTCTCAAATTTGAAGCTTAAAAAGCAGAATTTACAGCCTTATTTTGGCTCCATCTGACGAGGGAGCTGTCAGCGTAGCTGACTGAGGGAGAGAAAAGGTAAAGCCAAGCAAAAGCTAAAGATTATAAGAAGAAACTAAAAATTATAAAACAAAAGCCTCCCTTGCCTAAAGGGAGGTGGCGGCGTAGCCGACGGAGGGATTAACGGGGCTAAAGCCGAGAAGCAGCTAAAATTTTAAATCCACTTCTTCACTATTACTTTTTACATATCACTTGGAGCGACAGCGACTCTGTATCCCACCACCAACTAACGTTGGTCCCCCTCCCTTTAGGCAAGGGAAGCTTTGCGCACACGGTAATAAGTAATATCGAATAGTCAAGAAGTGAAAAAATCGGCAAGCTTTTAAAGTCGCTTGCCGATTTTTTGGCGGAGAGAGGGGGATTCGAACCCCCGAACGGGTATTAGCCGTTACACGATTTCCAATCGTGCGCCTTAGGCCAGCTCAGCCATCTCTCCGTGTATTTTATTGATATAGTAAATTGATTATACCACGTTCTCCGCAAAAAATCAAGAGTTTTTTGAAAGGATAGAAGAAAAGATAGAAAAATGAAGTGCCGCTTCTTGGACGAATTAAAAAACATAAAAATTATTATTGCGAACGAAGTAAGCTGCATCAATAAAAAATTTTTCCAAACTCTCCAAAATAGGTTGAATTTATCCTACCTATTGTGTATAATAAATACGGAGGTGCATACAAATGACAATTAACACGAACACGCTGGTTTCCATTACGGAAGCCAATCAAAACTTTTCCCGAGTTGCCCGGCTCGTTGACGAAAACGGCGCCGCGGTTATCCTTAAAAACAACGTGCCACGCTATCTTATCGTAGAGTTCGGTCAGGCGGAGTCCGAACAGCTTGCCGCCGACGAGGACGTTGCAACGATTTCCGACCGCCTGATCAAAAAAAATCGTCAGGCATATGAGGTACTTGCAAAATGAAGCGGCTGACGAAAGAGCAGGTTCTTTTGCTCCACAGCATCTTAATACGGGAGACGGGTGGAACCGACGGACTGCGCGACGAGGGGCTTCTGGAGTCTGCCTTAGAGGCACCGTTTCAGAGCTTCGGGGAAACCGACGCTTATCCGTCAATACAGCAAAAGGCCGCGCGGTTGGGATTCGGTTTTATTCGCAATCACGCCTTTATTGACGGTAACAAGCGGATCGGCGCGCACGCGATGCTTGTGTTTTTGTCGCTCAACGGAATTGAACTGACCTATACGCAGTCCGAGCTTTCCGATATGATTCTTGCTGTTGCCGCCGGTGCGCAAAACTTTGACGATATGGTAATATGGGTGATTGAACATCAGGAATGAACCCAAGCGCAGCTGTGTGAGACTCCTCAAAATTTTATAAAACAGCGATAAATGAAATTCCTTCCCTTAAAATCCTCGTAAGAGAAAATCTTTTTACCGTCTCTAAACAAAAGGGCGATTGCGAAAGCAACCGCCCTTTTTCTAATGCTGTTTGCCCTATCTGGCGAAACATCATTTTATACAGTATCCTTCTTCGCTTTTTACGATATCGAACACGGCGAGTCGTTCGTGGGGGGCATCGTTGGGGCGGTGCAGTACGTAGCGGAGCTTTCCGTCGAACGAACGAAATATCATGCCGTGCCCTCCGCCGTCTTCAAAAAGCGGTTTTTTAAAATGCGTCCAGGCGCCGTGTATTTTACCGCTTGCGCTGTGAGCGGCGCCCACCGCGTACTTGCCCTTATAAAAACTTGACCAAAATAAGAAAATGCCGCGTTCGTCCTTTATGAGAAAGGGCCCGTCGGTGACGGTTCCTTTTAAATCCCCCGACCCGATTTCTTCCGCCCAGCCGCTTTCGCTCGCGCCGAAAAGCTTAAAAGGCTCACCACAGGCGCGGGAAAAATCGTCGTTAAGCTCCGCCGCGCATATTTCGCCGTCGCCGACTTGTACCCACTCGCGGCAATAGACGAGATACGGCTTTCCGTCCTCGTAATAGAGGGTTCCGTCAAGGCACATCTGATTTTCGGGCGTCAGCGGCTCCCCATGCGCCTTAAACGGGCCAGTGGGGCTGTCGGAGACGAGCGCCTGCGTCGCGCGCATTCTCCCATTTGCTATAAAGGACGCCAACATATAAAATTTCCCGTTATGTATATGCACCTCGGGCGCCCAAAAGTTTTTTTCGCCCCAAAAGCTCCCGTCCGGAGCAAAGCAGCAAACCGGATCCGACCAATTTTCCAAATCCTCCGAAACGTAGCACAAAAATCCGCGCCCGTCATTTATATCGTCGTTTCCGGGAAGCCCCGTCGTGCCGTATAAATAGTATTTGTTGTCAAACGGCAAAATAAACGGATCCCGAATCCGTATTTCTTCACGTTTCACACTTAAATCTCCTTTATTACGGTATACTCGCCCGACGCCGCCGCCTTTTTGCGGGTTTTGTCGTCAAAGGTATATCCGCTCGGCAAAATTATACTGCCCGTAAATTCGTTCGGTACGGTGAGCGAAAGCTTTATCACTTCGCCCTCTCTTTTCCAGGAGGACTCTATTTTACCGTAATTGCTTACGAAATAAGCCGACGCGTTGGGAAGCGCCTTTACAAAATTAGGAGCGATATTTACCTCTTTTAAATTATTGCCGGCGGGATTATAGCGAATACCCGCGAGGTATTTTATAAACCAGGCGCTCACACAGCCCCAGAAATGATGATTTTTGGAATAATCCCTTTCTTCCCTCACCATTTTTTCCCAAAGCGAAGTGGCTCCGCGCTCTATCCAATTCCCGTAGGACGGGAAATCCGGACGGGTGATCATATGAAACGCCAGATCGCCGTATCCGAATTCGAAAAGCACCTCAAAAAGCACCCTGTTTCCGATAACTCCGACGTCAAGATGATTGTTTTCACGCTCGATCATTTCCAAAAGTCGGGCAAAGGCTTCCGCCTTTTCGTCTTCCTCAAAAACGCCGTAGGCTATCGCCAGCGCCTGAGAGGTTTGGCAATCGCCGCAAACGGTAAAGGTCTTAAAATCGATAAGCTGTTTGCGAACTGCCGCCTTGTACCCCTCCGCAAGCCGCGCGGCGTACGCTTTTTTATCCTTCAAATCGACGGCGTCAAATAATGCCGCCGCCATATTTGCAATGTTAAGACAAACCAAGCTGTCTACAACTACAAGCGGCGCCTTGGGATCGTCCGCCTCGCGACCGACATGGCACCAATCGCCGAGGCCTATCGATATAAGTCCGTTATCCGCGGTTTGACTGTTTAAATATTTCAAATACCTTTCGATACTGTCTGCAGTATCGAGAATCATTTGCGTGTCTCCGCGGTAAATATAGGTAAAATACGGGATATATACGATAGCCCTGTCGGACTCCGGGCCGTTGCCCCAATCATACCCCCAACCGGACGTGGGTACTATTCCCGTGAGCCTGCCGTCCGATTTTTGCGACTTTACCATATTGCGCATCCATTCCTTAAAGCTTGCCTCGACCGTAAGATTTAAAAGAAACTGCTCGGCGGAAAGGGCGGCGTCTATCGTCCAACCGTTCTTTTCTCTGTGGGGGCAGTCGGTCGGGAAATAATGAAAATTGGATATATCGCTGCGCACCGTCATATCCTGCAAAGCCCGCGCCGTTTTGTGGCTTGTCGAAAATCCGCCGCACGGCTTTATATCCGAGTAAAGCACAACGCAGGTAAGCAGCTCGTCCGTCGCCTGCTCGGCGGTAATTCCGCTTACCTTCACATAGCGAAAGCCGTGGTAGGTAAAGGCAGGCGTATAGCTTTCGGTTCCGCCGCCGCATATGTATACGTCCTTGTGCACGATATGCTTGTCGCGTTCCCAAAAGTCGCGCACAAACCAATCGGAGGCGATATCAAGGTCGCCGTCGATAAGCTGATCCGCATATCTCAGCGTTATTTTTTGCCCTTTATCCCCGTCTATCGTAAGTCGGCACACGCCGGCGGCGCATATACCGAAATCGTATATATACGAGTCTCCGGCTCTTATGATATCGACGGGCTTAATTTCACCGTGACTTACTATAGGCTCCGCTTCGCAGATGCGCGCTTCGCCCGCGGGCGTCGCCGCGATAAGCGGCTCTTGCCATTCAGAATCGTCAAACTCCGGCAGGTTCCAGCCGTCAAGCGTTTTATTTGCGTCGTAATACTCGCCGAAGCGGTAATCGTCAAAAATTATCGGTGAGGGAGCGGTCTTGAAATCCTTGCCGCTCTCGTATACCGTCTCCTTGCCGTTTTCGTCCGTGAACCGACAGGACAAGGCGAAGGAGGGCGCGCTTCGGAAATCCGCCGTATCAAAATCCCAAATATATCCGCCCGGATTATTTTGAAAACCGTTCCCCAGCTGAACGGCGATCACATTTTCGCCCTTTCTCAGCGAAACGGTGTATTTATCGTAATAAAGCATATCGTCGGGATTGCTTATATAGGGCGCAAAGCAGCCCTTGGTGATCCTTTCGCCGTTTATATACAATTCGTAAAAACCGCATGCCGTAATCAAAATTTCGGCGGGCGTTTGCTTTGAAACGGTGATTTTCTTTCGAAAATACGGCGCGGGAACCCAATTTTCAAAGGTGGAAAATTCTTCGGTTGCTTTTATGAATCTTTTCGGAAAAATCATATTCTTTCGTCCTTTTGTCCTTCTTTTTTTGAAAATATCGGCGGGTGAAATCTCAAACCCGCTCTTTTACTCTCCACATGCTGTCGATCTGAGCCTCGGTCATCTTTTCCACGCCCGGGAATATCAGATTAAAAAGGCTTTGCGCGAACAACTCGTGCATTTCCCTCGTCGGATGGTTTATTCGATTGGCGAGCAGCATCGTGGTATCTTCGGTTTTGGAAAGCTCCTTCCATTTCGAATAACAGTCGCACACCGAAACGCCCATATCCCGCGCCAAATCGCAGGCGGCGCCTATGTATTTATCCATTCTGCCGCCGCATTGAAACTCGGCGGTAACCGCCGCATATTCGCGCAGATCCGCTCTCGTATCGTCCGCCACATAGGTATTAAGCATATTCGGCGTAAGGAAAACCGTATCGATGCCCGCTTTTTTTGCTCTTTCGAATATTTGCTTCAGCGCGGAAAGGTATTCTTCGAGCCCGTCGTTTACGTCGTTAAGACCGAAGGCGACGATAAGCAAATCGGGATTGTGAGCGAATACCTGCTTTTCCATGCGTCCGAGCGACGAAGAGGCGGTCGTGGCGCCTATCGCAGAATTTATAACGTTTATCGGGATATCCCGTCTTATATCATAAATTTTATCGCGCAGACGGTTCCAATAAACCGCCTCGTAATCCACCTCGTCTATGCCGAAGGCGCCGTAGGAAACGCTGTCGCCGAAAATCACTATTGTTATGGCGCCGTTTTCCAAAAAGCTTTCCCTGTCCATTTTGATTTTTTCTCTTATATTCATAATTTATCACCGTTTTAAATCGGAAGTAATATAAAGCTTAAAGCCGCCCGGCTATCCGACCGCGCGGCCTTAAAATTTTACTTATTCTTTTTGAGCCAATTCTGCATTCTGGTATCTGCCGCCTGCTGAACCTCTTGAGCCGCGGTAGCTCCAAGCCGCGAAACCTCGTTGATATAGGTGCTCCATTCGCTGTTTATATTTTTCACGCCGTAAATGAAGTCGTACATCCATTCCACACGCACGTTTGTAAGGTTGCTCGATACGCTGTCGTTAAGCTTCTTTTTCTCCGCCGCGGTTTTGGGGGCGTTATAAGTAAGCCTGGGCTTTAATTTGCCGTAAATCGATTCAAATTCGGTGTTGAAAAGCGCGTTTGCCTTTGCGGTGTTCTGATTATTTGACTTGGCGTCGTTTTTAAAGAAGTTTTTGGATTGAAGCTCGGTGCTGATATAACGAGGTATAGCATGACCTAACCAGAAATCTCTCGGAGAGGTTCCGTTGTTGTTGAGCACCGGTTGGCCCTTGGAATTGTAATTCCAATAGGTGTTTTTGCCGTAAGGTCCGTAGTTGCCTACCGCCGAGCCCTCCAATGAATAGAAGTAGTCCATAAGCCGAACGGCAATTTCGGGATACTTGCAGGACTTCGGAATAATTCCCCAGCAGGGCCATACCATTTCTCTGTCCATATATGCCGGAACCTGTTCGCCCTTGCCGGTAGCGTCGATAATGGGCATAAGGGAGTAATGGTTGAGATAGGTTTCCGCGCTCATAAGTCCGCTGTAGCCGCCGTTGAACACACCGCTTATTACGCCCACGGTCTTAACCGAAGCGTCCATAAGCGACTTGGCTTTGGTGGCGTTCATATTTCGCATTTCGTAATTGTAGAGGAGTCCCTCCGCGTAGTAATCGGATAAAACGGAAATGGCGTTCTTAAATTCGTTGGTGGTGTAAGCCATCTTGATTTTGTTATCCTTGGTTCTTGTAGTGTAGTCGTAGGTGGACATACCGAAGAAGCCGTACCAGCTTACGGGCATTTCATCTACAAACACCATCGGAATTTCGTCCTGCTTGCCGTTGCCGTTCGGATCGTCGTTCTTGAATTTACGAAGCACGTTGGTAAGATCGCCAATGGTTTTCGGCATTTTGAGTCCGAGCTTTTTAAGCCAGGTCTTGTTGATGTAGAACAGGTCGGTGTAAAGATCCGTGTCCTCACGGTAGAGCGGTACCGAATAAATTTTACCGTCCTCGGAGGTGCACAGATACTGCGCGTCCTTATGCTCGGCAAACATTTTATAGATATTCGGCGCATAGGACTTGTAATCGTCGTAAGAATAAATTTTACCCGCCTTGACGTAGGACGAAAGCGCGGAAATATCGCCTAAATGCCCCATTCCCCAGAATATATCGGGAGTCTGACCGCTTGCAAAGGCAAGGGTGACCTTTTCGGAAACCTGAGCGACTTGGATGGTCTGGAATTTAAGCTCGACGTTGAACTTTTGGTTTATAAATTGGGCAAGCGCTCTCTTGTGCGGATCCGCGCCGTTCAGATCGTCGAACATCATAATGTTGATGTCAACCTTCTTCTTGGCGACCGGATAACCGGTAACGTAGCAGTTGTTGACTACCTTGGCGCCCTTACTCGATTGATCTATTATTTTATCGCCCGAAGTAACGTTTTCGCCCGTTTTGTCTTCGCCGGAAGTCGTGCCGCCTTGCGAGACCTCGCTGCCGTCAAGAATCTCTACACCCAGCGTTTCTTCGCTCGGCACAGAGGTGTCGTTGCCGTTTTTACATGCCGTAACCGTCGACAACATCAATACCGCTAAAATAAACGATATAATTCTCATTAATTTTCTTTTCATGATTTTTCTCCTTTTTTATTCGACAGAGTCGATTATTTTTTATGATTTTAAATATAGCCTTCCGAAGTCCTTCGGTAAAATAAGGAACCCGTAAGAGTCGCGCCGGAAAGCTTTATTCGCCCGTTATACCCGAGGTTTCTATTCCCTGCTTAAACTGCTTTTGGAATACGAAATAGAAAATTATGACCGGCAAAACTACCAAAAAGGTAGCCGCCATCGCAACGCCGGCGGTGTAAAGGTCGACGTTGCCGCCCTCTATCAATGCGTCGGCGGCGTTTCCGTCGCTTCCCATTGCGGAATAGATACTCGGCAGCAGCATAGGAAGCAGCTTTTGCGAGCTGTCGGTAAGGTATATTCCCGGCTCGTAATAATCGTTCCAATGCCACACCACGCTTAAAACGGTGCTGACGACTATCGAAGAGGTCGAGGCGGGAAAGGCTATGCGGAAAAAGGTCATAAGCGGAGTACAGCCGTCGACCGCCGCCGCTTCTTCGAGCGAAGCCGGCAAGGACAAATAGTATTGTCTGAACAAAAATATAAACAGCGCGCCTCTGAGTCCGAATCCGAAAAAGGTAGGTATCACAAGCGGTCCGAAGCCGTTCGGCATACCGAGCGCGGAAAAGAGCAAATATTGCGGCACGATAATGGTCTGTATCGGAACGACCATAGAAAGCAGCAGCTGTAGGAAAAACAGCTTTTTGCCCTTGAAATTATATCTTGCAAATCCGTACCCGACAAAGGAGCAGACAAAAACGTGCCCCACCGTCGATACAAGGCAGTAGATCACCGTCCTCAAAAGGCTCGGAATGTAATTGAGATTTTGATAGGCTATTTTGTAATTGTGAAAATAAAACCGGTTGATAATCCATGTTATCGAGGGATCGTTTATGTCGGTCGGGGATTTGACCGAGGTTATAAGCATATATAAGAAAGGATACAAAAAAACCACGCATAAATCCAATAAAAGTATATACATGACCGCGCGCAGCGCCTTATTTGTTATTACGCTTTTTTTGGCGACCAAATAGTTTTTTGCGGCGGCAAAGGATACGTTTTTCAAAAAATCCCTCCTTATGTGTTGTCGTGCGTACGCTTAATAAACGGATTTAAAATCAAAAAGACGATTCCGAGCATAAACAGCACCGTTACGAAATATATCCAGCCTATTGCGGCGGAATATTCGAATTTGTTTTCCGAAAACGCCTGTTGTATTATGTAATTCAAAAGATTGCTGTCCTCGAACGCAAACGAAATTATGGTATAAACGGCGTTAAGCAATAAAATAGGCGTTATCATCGGCAGGGTGATTTTCCAGAAAATTTCCCATTCGCCGGCGCCGTCGATTTTGGACGCCTCGTATAAATTCGGGGAAATTCCCTGAAGCCCCGAAAGCGCCAAAACGATTTGAACTCCCGATTTCCACATAATGAGGGTTATACGGTTAAAAAATTCGTTTACGTATCCCGTGACGGTTTCGCCGATATATTCCCGAACGTTCGCGGGCAGCAGCATTCCTCTTGCAAGCTCCATCGAGCCGCTTTGTACGTCCTGACCGAGCAGCTCCTTCATAACGTAGCCGGTGCCGAGAAGCACGGGCAGGAAAAACACTAACCGGAATAATCCCCTGCCCTTTATTTCACGGTTGAGCATGATAGCCACAAGCAGAGAAAAGATAATGATCATTGGGGTATTTATCAGCATATCCGAAAGAGAGGAAAGCAGAAGTCCCAAAAACCGGTCGTCGATAACGAAGGCTTCCTTATAATTTTCTATCCCCGCAAAGGAGAGATTAAAGCCGCTTATGTCCTTCATTTCCCCGAAGCTTAATATCAAAGAATAAGCGATCGGGTATGTAAGCAAAAACACGGAAGCGAAAATCCAGGGAGACAAAAACATGTATCCGGCGCGGCTTCTGCGCTTTTCAAAACTTGTAATTTTACGCATGGCTTTACTCCCCTACTATCAAGTAAGCTTTTCCTTCGACCTTTATTTTGCCGCTTTCAAAGCTTTGCTCATTATAATTTACGTATACCGACTTTCCGTTTGAATAGACGACCTTAACGACGCCCTCTCGGAGCTTTTCGTGAGAAACAATGGTTTCGTCCGAAAAGTCTGCAAAATCGGCATTATACTTTTTATAGGTATCCGCTATTTTCTCGTTCCAGACGGAAAATTCGGACGTGAAAACCTTGTCATACCCGGTTTCGAGTAATTTTCCCGTTTCCTCATAGGTCAGAATAAAGCTCGGAATACTGCCCGTTTCGATCCATTCCAAAATACATCTGTCATAATCGTAATGGGTGTTGCCGACGGTGCCCGTATACGGGATATAGCCGTGAATTACCATTTGATAGAACGGCACCGATTCCGAGGAGAAGGTATAGCCGCTGTCAGTCTGCGGCAGAGAATGTATGAAATCCGCATAGGGCAGAATATACGCGTTTCCGGTATCGGCGGACAGCACTATATTATCCTTTTTCGCCCTTTTCATAACCGAAACGTAGGCGTCGATAATTTCCTGCGTGGTGCAGACGTCCTTGTTATTATAATCGGGAAAAGCGAGCTCGCCGACGGTCAGCAGACTAAGTCCCGCCTTGGGATAATTTTTGCTGAATTTAGTATAAACGTTATCCATAACCCGAACGGCGTTTAAAATATACTTTTCTCCGGTTTTGTTTACAAAGAAATCGCCGAAATAATTCCTCACCGCGTTATTTCGCGCGTTAAACGAGCCGGTATTCGAATCGGCGAGTATGGCGTCGACCTCGAGAGAAAGATTTATATTGTTATTTTCACAGTATTTTTGCAGGCTCTTGAGTCCGGAGCTTCCGCCGAGCGCGCCGTCGGCTTTAACCGCCGTCGGCAGGGTGTCCCAGCCGCCCTTTGACCAGCCGGAAAGGGTTATATCCGTATTTTTGACGCCGTTATCCGTAAACCACTCGGCTATTTTCTTTGCCTGCTCAAAGGTAGTCATTTTTTGAAGCGTCGTTCTGAAAATTCCGTTTTTCTGCACTCCGCACAGCAAATTAAGGGAGAGCGGAATATCGCCCTCGGGATTTTTATCGACTAATATGCCGTTATCCGTAAGATGCTTTCTGTAACGGTTAGCCATACCGCTGTAATTGTTTTTATCCGCCGAAAGCAAATAAAAATAACATTTTCTGTCGACCTTTGTCCGCTCGTCGACAAGGGAGGAAATCGACGCCTTGTTAAATTCCGTAGTCGAGTAACTGCGATAATTATAGGTGATATATGCGCGGTACAAATCGGGTATCTGATATCCCGGCATCGCAAGATTTATTTTGGCGTCCGCGCTTCCGTCGGCGATAACCGCCAAAAAGCCGTCCTTTGTTTGAGCGACGCCGTAAACCGGCAATAACGCTCCGTAAATATTATCGTCGCGGTTTCTCTCAAGCTGGGCATAGGTGACGTCGCTGTTTCCGTATACGGACAGCTGGTTAAGCGCGGAGCCGGCGTTATTCGATTTGCCGAATCTCACAAGACTGCCGCTTCCGTCCGGATAAAATATATATCCATTTTCGTCATTGCGGGAAGCGCCGAAATTTTGAAGTATCGAAAGCGATATAAGCTTGCCGCCCGCTTCGTTTATCTCCTTATCGGGAACATGATAATAAAATCCGTCCCCGTCGATACCGAAAATCAGCTTAAAGCTTAATTTGATTTCTTCGATATTAATATCCATCAGCAGCTGTTCATTTTCGATTTTACAGTCCGCGGTTATATCGGAATTGCCGCCGTCGTACAGGACGTATTCCTTTACGTTGCCCTCGTCGTCGCAGGCGCTTACGGACAGCAGCTGTGAGGAAACCGAAGGCGTCGGGGATTGCTGGCGATAATATTCCTCGCAAATTACGTTGGACCATACCTTGCCCGTATCGCTTACGACGTAAATATCCAAGCCCTCGGGATAAAAATACAGTTTAAGGTTTTCGTTTTCGGCGACGGTCTGCATATCCGAAAATTTCGGAGTGGCTAAAGATATATCCTCAACGGTATCGTCAAACAGGAACTCCGAAATATCAATATCGGACGAGTATCCCTCTTGCGCGCTTGCAACGGTAAAAACCGACAAGGCGATAAGGCATGACAATAAAATACACTTGAGTCTTCGCATCAAAAGCCTCCTAACTTGTACTCGATCTCTTTGAACAGATTGATCACCAAAGAAAACAGCTGTACCGTCAAAGCGTAAATGAGTAACAATACTGCCCACAAAATAACTATCGCGACCAATGAGAGCAAGGTAATACCCAAAGCTTTTGAAATGGAGTAATCGTTAAGCACGATAAGCGAGGTTATCAAAAGAATTATCATCCACAGTAAGCCGGCGTACCGTATAACGCCGAAAAATCCGGCGGCGTCCATACTCATAAGCCTGGAAACCGGAATGGCGATAAGAGTAAATACGGTATAGGGTACGGTACAGTATGCCGAAACCGTAAATTGCGCGGAAAATGTGCTTTCGCCGTCGATAAGCGCCGTCAAAGCATAACTGCAAACCACCCATGAAAAGAGCGGAACTACGAAAACCGCCGTTTCCAACAGCAGATTTATACTGTCGTAACTCTTTGTCGCCAGCGGAAAATGAACGGTAAAATTATATAAGTAATCGGATAAAACGGCAAGCAGATAAAATATTACCGGTATTCTCAGCTTAAATTTGTTTTCCCGTTTTATAATGTTCATGCAGTCTACCGGATAACAAATAATAAGCAGAATGTTTTTTAAGACGTTCATCTTTTCGCGCCTCCGGAATAAAAAATATCAAGCAGCTTTTTACCCTTTTTAAACATAATTTTGAGTATCGCGTATATGCCTATCACCAGGGCGGCAATTGCGGCGATTATCCAACCGAAATATTTTCTTAAGCATTCATGGCGGTATTTTGTAAAGGCCTTCGAATATCCCGCCTTGTCGTTGGCGTCCTTGTAATAACCCATAGCCTGCTTGTATTCTTCCTGCTTATAAAGAATATTTCCCATAGCCGAATTTGCCAGCGAGCAGTTGATATTTATATCCAATACGTCGTTCCATTTTTGCATGGAAGCGTCGTATTTGCCGTCTTCGAAAAGCGTATACGCCTCCAAAATGCTGTTCATATAGCTTGTCGGTTCGAATTTATGTACGGTGCCGCTCGAAGAGTCGAGCACGTAAATTTCACCCTTGCTGTTAATATCCACGGCGACGGGATTCATAAATTTACCCTTGATACTGCCGATACCGCCGAAGGCGACTATCATATCGCCCTTGTGGGTATAGGTGTAAACTCTGCCGCTGTGCTTTTCCAGAGCGAAAACCGTACCGTTTTTATCGGCGCAGACGTCGATAAATATCGGATCTCTCGCCCAGGTGGATTTATCCTCTTCTATCCTCTCGCCATAGGAGCCCGAGGGAAAGAGGTTGTCGCCGTCGACGTTGAGTATTCTTATCTGATCCTTGGTATCGTTGGCAACGGCGTATATAAGCCCGTCGTCGCCTATGTGAAAGGAATTGTAAGTAGACGCCTGACCGGTTACCATCTTATTCTTTTGGATTTCGCTTCCGAAGGTTCTTATCAAAAATTCCTTTAAGCTGAAGGATATCTTGTTGGCGCCCACAAAGCCTTTAAATTCATTGTTGGCGTCGATCATCATAAATTGCTGCGCGTGAACGATATATATAAGCCCCTGTTCGCTTATAGCGATTTTTTCTACGGCAAAATCCGAAATATTCGCCAAAAGCTCGCTGTCCGGCTTTACGAATTTTTCTATAAGCTTATCGTTTTTGTCAACGTGAACGATCTGTTCGTTGAGGGTGTCCGAGATAAAGATATCCCCGTTATCCGTAACGAAAACGCTCTTAGGCCCCGAAACGGTGCCGTTGTTGGTATAATCTCTTAAATATTTGCCGCTTGCGTCGAGCATGGCAATACGGTTGTTTTTGGTATCGGCGATATAGATGTTATCGGTTTTATCAATAAAAATATCGGATGCGTCGATAAAAGTGCCGCCGTTATCCCCCAAATCGGAGATCACCTGCGTACAGGAATAACATATCGGTGTTTTTATATGTTCACCGTCTTCGAGGACGAGATTCATATCGGGAGTGGCGTATGCCGTGACCGAAAACAGAACGGCTGTTATTATCGATATAAATACCGCCATAGTCCTCAATAAAAATTTTTTCATCGCTTTCTCCTTAAGGCAGAAAAAATGTTTCGACCGTACTATTTAATTCCGGAATAGGCCATCGTCGATAAAACCTTACTTTGCATAATCAAATAAACTATAATTACGGGAAGCGTCATAACAAAGGTCGACGCCGCAACCGAGCCCGCCGTCGTTATCGCCGCGGCGCCCGTTCCGCCGGAGATCATTTGCACGGCGAGGGGCAGGGTTTTAAGCGTTGCCTTGCTTGTGTATATGAGCGGCCCCAAATAGTCGTTCCAGCTTGAAATAAAGGAAAAAACTATCAAAGTAGCGCATGCGGGCTTCATCATCGGCATTATTATTTTTGCGTAGATGTAAAATTCGCCCGCCGCGTCTATGCGGGCGGCTTCAAGGTAAGCGTCCGGGATCTGCTCCATAAATTGCTTCATAAGGAAGAAATTAAAAGCAACCGCCACCTTGGTTATAATAAGCGCCCCGTAGCTGTTTAAAAGCCCCAATTCCTTTACAACAAGATAGCTCGGTATCTGCGTAACGGAGCCCGGAAACATAAGCGCCGCCAAAATAAAGGCAAATATCACGTTGCCGCCGCGCGGTCTTTGCTTTACGAGTCCGTATGCGCCGAGAGTCGAGATAAATACCGATATCGTAACCGAAATAACGGTTACAAACAGGCTGTTAAAGACGTATCTCAAAAAAGGAACCTCACTGCCGCTTAAAGAGCTCAACAGCGATTTGAAATTGTTAAAGGAAGGCCTGCGCGTAAAGAACGTAGGCGGGAAAAGATAAAGCTCGTCGATAGGCTTAAACGCCGTAACGGTAACGTATACGAGCGGCAGTGCCGTAAAGCATACCATCGCAAAAAGAAAAATAAAGCATATAATCTTCGGAGCGCTCAGTGAAAAGAGATATTTGCCCTTAAAACGAACGCCTCGACCCGATACCATTGCCAAAAATAATCACCTCTTTATAATCAGTCGGACGCCAATACTTTGCGGATTATCGCGCCTACCGAATAGGTTATCGCAAAGAGCACGACGGCGACGCCCGACGCATATCCCATCTCAAATCTCGTGAAAGCGAAATCGTAAAGGTGAGCGACAAGCGTATGCGCGCAATAGTCCACACTCGGGAAGCCGCCTACCGAAACGGCGATATCGAACACGCCGAAGGCGGCAACGATGGAATTTATGGCGCCGAATAACAGCTGGGGCTTCATCTGGGGAAGAATAATATAAACGAGCTCCTGCGTGGCATATCTGATACCGTCTATTCGCGCCGCTTCGCTTAATTCCTCGGACAGTCCCTGAAAGCCCGCGATAAAGGTCAAAAAGGAGGTGCCCATACCCATCCAGATCGATATGAATATTATAACGCCCAAAACGTATTTTGTATTAAGCGTCCACTGTATCGGTGAGGATATGACGCCGATATTCATCAAAAGATTGTTTATAAATCCGTAAGAGTCGGAGGAGAAAAAATAGAGCCATACCGTACTCATGGCGACGCCGCTGCAAATGGAGGGCGCGTAAAAAGCCAACGAAAAGAAATTCCTGAGCTTGCCCATACGGCAGATAAGCCAGGCAAACAAAAAGGACAGTATATAGGTGACGGGCCCCGATATGCAGGCAAAGGTCAGGGTATTTTTAAGCGCGATAAGGAAAATATCGTCCTCCAAAAACAGATATGTATAATTCTCAAAACCGACAAATTTCGGCGTATTAAGCATATCGTAATCGGTAAAGCTTAAAAAGATTGACGCCAATACCGGCAAAATCGTAAACAGAAAGAACAAAATAAGATAGGGCGCCAGGCACAAATATCCTATTTTTGTATTATGATAACCCGTAGGACCCGATTTTTTTCGTATCATATTTCAATCACCAAATCAAATCAATTACATTATTCCCCGGCTTTGTTTCTGCGGCGGGCAAGCTCGGAATTTATGGCGTCTACCGCCGTCTCCAAGGACGATCTCGCGTCTTCGTTCGAAATAGCCGTCTTATTGTAGGCGGTGTTTAAATAACGGTTTGTATAATATCCGCCCAAAACAATCGGAGTAGCCTTAATATTTTCGAAGCTTTGCTCTATAACCGAGAGATCCTCTTTGTTCCAAGCCATACCGAAAAAGGCGTCCTTGTCGGCGGAGTTCCATCTCGAAGCGGTTCCCATTTCCGCCTCTATGGTATATCCGAAGCTAAGCTGTATTTCGGTCGACATCCACCATTTTATAAACTGCCAGGACTCCTCGAGCAATAAATCGTCGTTTTTGATAATTACCGCGCTGGTTTCACTGCCGCCCACACGCGTATAATCGACGCTGCCGTCGGGTTTTACCGTGCCGGGTAGTCTCGCAATTCCCCACCTGCCCGCAATTTCCGGAGCCGCGGTGGCGATCTGCATATAGGTCGTCATATCCCCGAGCCCTATCGGCATTTCCCCGCTGCGGAAGCGGTTAAAAAAGCTCGCGCTTGTGGGAATGCCGTATTTGGTAACCAATTCGCAAAGCTCGACAAAAGCGTCGTAAGCCTCGGCGGAATCGAACGCGCTCTTTGTAAGCTCGTCGTTGTACACACTGCCGCCGTGCTGGAAAAGCAAGGTCTGATAAAGCCCCCAGCCCTCGCTTAAGGGGAGGTAGATTTCCATATTGTTCTGTAAAAGCACGGGAATGGTATTTTTGTAAATATCGTCCCAGGTTTTCGGCACCGACAAAGCGAGATCCGAAAAAATATCCTTGCGATATATCAGAACCGAAAAATTCATAGTCTCCGGTATGCCGTAAACCTTGTTCTTGTAGGTATTTGGAACGTACATTTCGGCGTAGGTGCGGTTTTTAAGCTCTTCGAAGCCGTCAAGCTCGCTTAAATCGATCAGCACGTTTCGCATTGCAAATTCGCCCACCGAGCCTGTGGAAACGCCGAGGCAAACGTCCGGCGCCGTACCTGAGGCAATGGCAAGCATCAAGGTATTGACGGCTCCCGCGTTAAGCTGACCGGCGGGCACTATGTTCATCTTTACGTTGACGCCGTATTCCGGAGTAAATCCGCCGTCTATCAGCTTCTTTATCGCTTCGCCCCATGCCGTACCGCGCGAAACCCATACCTCAACGGTTTTATTCGCGTTGCCGTCGACGATATTTGAAATATTATCGTAGTCCTTTGTAAAGGACAATACGAAGTTTACAAGCGTCGAGTAAATATTCTGAAATATATTTGAATGTCGGCTCTTAATTTCCTCATCCGGCGCGGCGACGGTTATGTAATCCATATCGAGCGGCGCCTCGTAAAATTGAGTTATCCAGGTGCTGTACTGCGATACTACGGTATCGAGATCTTTAAGCTTTCTCGGCAGCTTGAAAATATCGCCTTTGATAGCTTCAAGCTGCTTTATCATATTTTTAAGCTCGTTATATTTTGCGGTGTCCCGCTTTGCGGCGTCCTCGATCATTTCCATAAGCCGCCGCATATTTTCCGAAAGCCCGTCAAAGGTGTCGATAAGCGAGGGAATTTGCTTTGCCAATTGATAATCGTAATTGTAATCCGGATCCACACCGGTAATTTTTCTTATTTCGAGCAATAAATCGGAAAGCCTCTGCGAATCCGCATATAAAATATCGATAATCGGATTATATTTTCCCAACAGACTCGTAACGGTAAGGGTATGCTCCCCTTTTTCGAGGTAAATGAGATAAGGATTACCCTTATCATCCCCCAAAACCTCGGTACGCCAATAGTCGGAATTGTAAAAGCAATACTCTCGAAGCTCCTCGAAGGGCACCTTATCGTCTATTTCGATCTTTTTATAAGACGGCAGACCGTCGCGATAATTCTGACGGACTCTCGGGGCCAATTTATAATATCCGCTTTCCTCGACTTTAAAGCTGTAGGTCACGGAATTGCCGCACGCCTTGCCTCCGTCGGCGCCCACTATGTTCATGACGGTATAACCGCGGGATATCGGGGAACAGAGCGGATCCCCGTCGGAAGCCATTTTATAGGTGCTGTGATTTGAAAAGAATATAGAGTCCTCCGCTTCGAAGGTAATAGACTTTTCGGCGTTTTTAAAGCCTGCCTTATCCCACTCGGATTTTACCTTTTCATAGCTTTCGGGAGCATCATAGGTATCGAGGAAAAAGGCGGCGATATACGCCTTCATGCTCAAAAACTCAAACTCAAACTTGTGAACTCCCTTTTCGAGATAAACCTGAAACGGCTCGGAATTTTCTCCCGCGCTGTCATAAAGCTCTCTGTCCTGCCAAAGCTCCAGCTGCTTCATAAGCGGAGATACTTCGTCGCCCGCCGTATTTTTGACGGGCTCTCCGTCGGCTTTCCACATTCGCGGCAAAGCGATCGAGCTCGCCTGTTCAAAGGGCGCCTCGCCGTCGATCAAAAGTGTTCGGGTGATCTCCGCGGCGGCTGTCGTCTCGGCGAAATATTTAAAGCCGAAGGTATAAAGCCCCGGGGCGGGAACGTTTACGGCACAGGAGCATTTTTCTATGCTCTCGTCCCAAAGAAACACGTTTTTCTCGCCGTTGTATGAAATAAATTCGGGCTTTGCACCCGCAAAGGAAAAATCGCTTGCGGGCACCGCTATACGCTCGGTTATATCGGCGGCGGTATAGCCGCTTTCTTTATACGCCGAAAGCTTTTGCGAAAAATCCTCGGCATCGGGTTGATTAAATACTACGGGTTCACCGGGGGAGACAACCATTTCCGCCAGGGTTTCGGCAGACGAAATCAGGGGAGAAACCCTTACCGACGTAAGGAGTATTGCGATCGTTAAAATTAAATAGAGTAATTTTTTACAGCGTTTCATATACATAGTTGTCTCCTGCGGATCTATCTGTCAGGCGGTGCGTTTCCTGCTTTTTCTTTTGATTTTTTTAATAAGAAAGATAACCAAAACCGAACCTGCCGCGATTATCGCCACTCCGCCCGCTATCATTGCCGCTATCTCAAGCTTGGTAAAAATAATACCGTGAGCCGCGGATACCAGCCGGCGCTTTTTGACCTTTACCTTTTGGAGATAATCCAAAGGATCTATTTCCTCTACCTGCGTATCGATTTCCGGTTCGGTATCGATATACGGGGAATCGTCGTTGATTTCGAAGTCGGTTTCGTCCTCGTCGTCGTTGCCCAGATTATCAAATTCCAGCTCAAAGCCGAAGTCGTCGTTCGAGCCCGAACCGTTCGAGTCAAATCCGCCCTCGCCGTCCTCGCTCTGAATTGCGTCCGGTTTGTCTACTATCTTAAGCTCGGATACGCCGAGACAGGCTTGCCCGCCTATGCAATAGCGCAGCTCTTCGCCGGCGTTGGCTTTCATAAATTGATTGAGGGTTGCGGAGATTTTATTCATAAGCATTCTGCCGTCTACGCAGAAGTACCAATTGCCGTCGTCCTCGCTCTGCCTTACGTCGAAGACATGGCTTTTGCCGAACCAATCGAAATTAAATGCCGTGATAATCGTCGGCGTTGACGATTCGCCGTCCGCGCACCAATATTGGAATTGCGCCGAATCGCTTATCGGCACTACAATCAGCACGACGCGGTGAACCGAGTCGCCCTGCCCCCGCGGAAGAAAGCTTGTGCCGTTATGATAATCGTAATCGCTCTTAACCAGAGAGAAGTACAGCCAGCCGGCTACGTCGTTAACACGCAGGTTTACGGCGGTATTCGTTGCGTCGTATAATTGATCCGAATAAACGAAGGTCTGGCAGTCTCTTTGCAGACTGTAGCCGTCCGTATCGTTTCCTTCAAGCGGTCCGCTGCCTATGGTTTTCGCATACCAGGTTTCGGTATCGATATGAACGTTGGCGGGAGCCTGCTTAACAACGGCGATGCTCTGGGCATTCATAACGCCGAAGGCGCCTATGCCGTAGTACAAAGCCCTGCTCGGGTATTTGTCAAGAAAATGATTTAACAGCTCGCATTTTGCGTCCTTTATAACGACGTTGTCTACGCAGAAGTACCAATTGTTATCACTGCAAAGGCGCACGTCAAAGGTATGCGCCGCCGAAAAGTCGAAATCCAAGGTTGCCAAAAGCTTTTCATCGCCGGCGCCCGAGTCGTTGAAGCTGTAAACGGACAGCTTATTACCGTCGAAATCCGGTTTCATACGAAAGGTGACCCTCTGTACGGTATCTATAGCGCCCTCCGGCGATACTTTGGTATCGTCAACTATGCTCGTCGCAGAAAGCGCAAAGTAAACAAACCGTTTGCCTGCCAATTCGTCAAGTTCGTTGATTTTGATTTTTACCGAAGTTTTGGTTATATCCTCGGTACCGTTTCTGAAGCAATAAACCGAGGATTTGAGCTGCGGATATGCGTAATCGCCGTCCTCGCCCTTTTCAAGCTGTGTTTTACCGTTGCTCGCGTAGGACGTCCAGCCCTCCTTTTCGACTAAGGGGAGGGATACCGGTTGGTTGATAAGCTTGAATAGCGAAATATCTATGCCGCTTTTGCCGCCGAAAATGTAGAAAAGCTCCTCATCCTCGTTGGCGGTCATAAAGTCGTTAAGCGCCTTCGACGAGACCTTATTAAGCGCGGCGCCGTCGATATAGAGATACCAATTGCCGTTCTCCGACTTGCGCACGTCAAAGGAATGCTTTCCCGTCCAATCAAATTCGACGGTATCAATAACGGTTTCGACCGGTTTAACGCCGTCGGCGCCGTAATAAGCAATGCGCGCTTTTGTATTGTTGTCGGTCGGGGTAATTACAAAACCGAAGCGATTGACCTTTTTCCCGTCGCCGCAAACATAAAAGCTTGTATCGGAGACGTCGGTAGTGGAAAGTGCGAAATAAACGGCGCCCTTTACGCTGTTGAGCCTTACGTTCAGAGCGTATAAATAGGGCTCATAAACCGTATTTGTCACAAGATAGGCTTCTTTTGAGGACTTTGCGGTATAGCCGCTTTCATCGTCGCCCTTTGCCGCGGATACCTTTTTATCGCTGTATACGCTGACGCCGGTAGGAATAACCGGACGGACAAATTCGAACAGCGAAACGTCCGCTTTCGCATACCCTTCGGCGGATAGACCTATATAAACCAAGTTCTCGTCGGCGTATCCTAAGAATTTATCTATATCTCCGGCGACGAGAGCCGAAGCCTCGCCTTTAAGCTTATTGAGCCTAAAGTGGGTATCGTTGACCCTTAAGGTGCGTGATTTTTGCACGAGTGAGAAGCTTATATTGTATTCTTTTGCCGCCGGCATTGTGCCGATCGGCGCCCTAGCCCCATTGTCGCTGTTAAGAAGGTAAAAAGTAACGTTTCCCGCCGTTTTTTCGATCAACAGGGTTATCGCGTCCTCGCTCGCGGCGCAGGGAGCGCTCTTTTCGAGCGTTTTGCCGAAATATATGTACGCGCCGCCGGCGGAAGAAGCGGAATCCGGTATATCAAGGTTCGAAATTGTTATTCCGGTAGTGAATAAATCGTACATACCGGGAGCTTTTACGTTTTGACCGGTCGTAAGTTCTACATGATTTGCGTTATTGTCGTTAAGGGTTATAACCGCGCCGTCGGGCCCCGCAAACTGCGACCAGAAAAGCTCCGCAAAAGTAAAGTCCGCCGAAAATGCTTCGGGCAGCGTCGCGGTGATATAATACTCCCTGCCCTTTTGCAGAACGTTGTTGATCGCGTTATCGGTGTTTAATACCTTACCGTTTACCACGGCAGCGTATTTATTGTTTTTCTTCGAAAACGACAGCTCGATTTTATTCGCCGCCGGAATTTTTCCGATAGACGCAGATCCCGCGTATACGGTTATTTCCCCGCCGCTTTGCTCAAATCCCAGGGTAAAATCCTCGCTTTTCGCAAGGCTTTCGTCGGCGTCAAAGCCGAGAGTTAACCGCTTGCCGTTTTCCAAAGTGCAATTGTCAAGTTTAAACGCCTGCGTCGCAAAGTCGATTTTCGTATCGGAGTAAACCTTGCCGCCGTCGGCGTTTCTTACCGAATACATACCCTCGGCGGATTTGTAAATCGCCGGCATTTTGGTATCCTTGGCGGCGCTCCAATCGGATTTCATCACCTTAAAGTCGCCTACCATATAGCTGAACGCAAAGGCGCTTATGCGGGCGTTCTTATGATAGCCCTTATTGCAGTAGCGGGTTATGTAATCGTGGGTGATAAGCCTTTCGTTGACCTGCAAAGCATAGCCCGACTCGAGCTTTACAAAACGCAGGAACAGATTTTCCGAACGGTTTATATTGCCGAGCTCCAACTGCGCGGAGCCGTTCCAGAAAAACAATTGAAAATTATTCGTATTGCTGTCGTTGCCCTTGATCATAAGAGCGAGAAATCCGTCGTCGGGTCTTGAGGTATTGGCGCTTCCGGAAGGTTCCTCGGTAAAGCCTATGATACCCCAATAGGTTTTTTCCGGAAGGTCGAAATTCCTGATAAACAGACTGTTTTCTTCGAAATCATATTTATCGTTGGTGGCGGCGGGCGCGCCGGCGTCTACCCTGACGTAGGTGTAGCCGTCGTCGAGATCGTTAAGCGCGGGATTTCCCGAAGTCGCCGTCCAAAAGGACGAAGCGGCGCTTACGCCGATACCCAGAAACAGAGTCGCCGAAACGGTAAGCACCGTTACGAGCGCTATCGCTTTTTTAATATATTTAAGCATATCTTACTCTCTCCCTTCAGTCAATGATCGTAACTTCGTCTACCGAGTTCTTTGTGAAATTGCTTTCTTCGTAATAGAAGTTTCGCTTTTCGAGTCCGCGGCAGTTCTTAAATACGATATTGTCCAAATGATAGGATTTTTCGTTCTTGGTTTTGTAAACCGGATTTCGCGCAGAGATAAGGTACACCTTTTCCTCGGGCGAATTAACGTAAAAATCGCAGTCCTCGAACAGTACGTTTTTGGGTATCGGGCCCTCTACGAAGCCCTCCCATTCTATCCACATTCTGATAAGCCAAAGCTTCGAATGCCTTACGGTATGGCTCGACTTGATACGAAGCGAGCCCTTAAAATCGCAATTGATTATTTCGGAGCCCAAACCGATATGATTTTCTACCGAAAAGCGCACATGCTCGCCGTACTGCGAGGTATCGAGCTCATCCTCGAGAATGTACCGGTTGGTTTTGTAATCGACTACCTTTTTGATTTTGGTTTTGAGAAGCATTTCGCCGGTTTCGATGTTGTATATCTCCACGGGGCAGCCCGTCATATCAAAATACTCGTGGCAATACTGACCATGGGTTTCTCTCCAACAGCAAACGACCTCCGTCGGGCTTATGATTTTTTCAACGTAGAGCATATTTACCGAAAGATTTATGATATCGTCGTTACAGCCCTTGACGGTACAGCCGTCCCAGATGAATTTTGCGGTGTTGGTCTTGCAATGGAAGGTATCGCGCCAGCCGACAAAATCCACCGGCTCCTCTATAGGCGGGGCTACCTTGAAATTCTTGAAAAGTACGGTGCCGCGGCTCTCCCAAATTCCGAATCCGAAATACGGATAGTTCCATAGCTTACAGTCGATAAAGGAAAAATCGGTGTTGCCGAAAAAGGTAAACATTCTCCAGCCTGCATGACCTATCCCGGGCGTCGGAAGAATAAGATTATCCCCCTCGCGAAGGCGGGTTTTTACGTTGTAATGCGTGCCGAGAATATCCTTTTCGTCGAATTTCACCCGGATAAGGTTTTCCTCGCCCGCTACACGCTCGTAGCTTTCTATAAAGTAATAAATTCGGCTGAGCTGCTCGCCCGTATCGTAAAGGCCGAAGTAACAGCCCTTTGCCGTATTGCCGTCGCCGGCGACGAAGCGCTCGCCCATCGGTATATCCCTGTCGGCTTTTACTACCGCGGACAAATTGTCGGGATCTACGCTTACCGTCTTTCCGACAAAATGCGACCTTTTTTTCTGATCGAATATAAGCCCGCGAAACTCGATATTTTCGCTTCTTCTGACGTCAACGTAAGGTCTTGCGTCGTCGCAGAGGATTACGGTCTCATATCCTTCGATTTTTAAATTTTTTATATTATTGAACCTTATCGCGCTGTCTACGTCTCTGAGGCCTATGCCCGCAAAGTAGTAAGTCGCATACGGCAAAAGCTTCAACTCAACCTCGCAGTCGAGCTCCTTTATGGCTTCAAAGGCGGCGTCAAAAGCTTTTGTATTATCGAAAACGCCGTCGCCCTTTGCGCCGAATTGCTCAATTGCCAAAATTTTCTTCATACCTGCTCCTCCTAATTCTTAAGCGCGGGTGTGATTACAACATAATCTACGGATTTTTCGTTAAAGTTAAGGTCGTTTGAGAATAAGCTTCTCGTAAGCCCTTTGCAATTTTCGAACCTTATGTTTTCGACTCTGTAATATCCCTCTTTCCATATGGAGACGGGGCTGAGACAGCTTATGTCTATACGGCCCTGCGAGGTGCCGGTGAAATCACAGTTCCTGAAGGTTATATCATGCGGAATAGGACCCTCGTCCGCGTTTTCCGGATACATCATCGCGCCGTAGAGCTTGAGCTTACAGCCGGTAGCGGTGCCGCCGGCTCCCTTGAAGCGGAGCGTGCCCTCGAAATTACAGTTTATAAGCTGTGAATTGGGGGCGGCGTGATTGTCGAAATAAAGTCTTACGTTCGTGCCCGTTTTAAGCCCCGGGATATTGTCATTCAGCAAATAATGATTTTCGTATGAGTTTATGACACGCTTAACAGTGGTTCGCGCTACGAGCCTGCCCGTATCGACGTCGTAAATTACGACCTTATCGCCGGGATTTACGGCGCCGTAGGTGCCGTTGGTCTGCGGGAAGATGCAGGATATTTCATTTGCGGCATACTTTTTGTTGACGTACAGCAAATTGGCGGAAATATTGATAATATCGTCGCCGAGTCCCACCGCGTCGCAATTTTTCCAGGTAATGGAGTCGTAATTGGATTTGCAGTGGAAGCCGTCACGCCAGCTTACGAAAATCGCCTTTTCGTCCTTCGGGGGAACGAGGTCGACGTTGTCAAAGGTGATTTTGCCGGGGTTGCCGTTTACATGGAAGCCGAAACGCGGAATGCACCAAACGTTTACGTCCTTTATAAGCAGATCCGAACAGCCGTTTATGTTAAAGGAGTCCTGAATGTAATTTCCGATATAGGGCGTCGGAATGATGATCGCGTCGCCGTTTTTGAGGGCGTTGAAGTTATCCATGGTGCCGAGGGCGCCGTTTGTATTTACGTAAAATCTGTACTTGCCGTACTTACCCGCGTTCTTGTCCACGGTGCAGAGCTTTGACATATAGCAATATTTTCTGGAAGCCTGACCCTCTATGTAAATGAAGGAGAAGTAGTCGCTTATCATCGGGATAAATTCTTCGTCGTAAAAGCCTATATCGCGGTCAGCCATTACGTCTACGTATCCCGCCTCGGCATTTTTGTCGCAAACGGTTCCTATGAAATGCGCCCTGATCTTGCGGTCGAAGTTGAGTCCCTTGACGGTGAGGTTCTTACAGTCGGCAATTCTCATGTAAGCGAGATCCCCGCCGCAGAGAATTGTCGAGCCGTTGCCCTCTATAGTGATATTATCCCTTAACGACATAAGGTCGATAGCCTTTGAGGAGGCGCCGCCGTTATTCGCCGCATAATAGGTTTTATTCTTTTCAAAAACCAGCTTTGAACCCTCCGCCGCCTGCATAAGCGCGGCTATCGCATTGTAGATAGCGGTGGCGTCGTCGGTTTTTCCGTCGCCCTTGGCGCCGTAGTCGGCAACCTTGATTACAACAGGCTTCTTCTCGACCTCTGTCTGCTCCGGCTCGCTCGGGGTTTCTTCCACCGTCGGCGTTTCGACGCTTTCGACCTCGGAAACCTCCGGCTGAGGCGGTACAAAGGTTTCCGGATCGACGTATTCGCCGGTCGCGGGATCTATGTACTTATATTCATCGTAGGTTTGATATACGGCTTTTTCCGCCGGGGTGCAGGCGGCGCTTAAAGCCAATATAAGCAAAGCCATAAAAGCGGTCATAATTTTTTTAGACACATGATCACCTTCCGTAAAAAATTCAAATTTGTCGGATAAATTTTTAAATTAGTTTATTCTATATTATCATTTTATAAAATTCAAGTCAATCAAATTGGTGCAATATAGCCAAAAGCGAAAATTATTCAGCCATTTTTTATTTCAATTATGCTCAAAGCCCGAAAGACTGCCTTTTTTTGGAAAAATAAAGAAGTAAATCGCGGTTTTTTTTAAAAGTCGGAAATATAAAAATCGGTCCGCGGCGGCGCCCGACCGAATTTCAATCGCCATAACCCGTAGCCAAAAAATAAACAAGGTATTTACAAACGGGCGAAAATATATTATAATAGTTACGGTAATAATATTATCGGGGGTGATTTTTTTGAAGGATCCCAACGTATCTATGAAATTTTTGTTTGAGAAATCGCGCGCGGATTCGTACATCGATAACGAGTGCATGCATTCCTGTTACGAGCTTGTCTATTGCAGGCAGGGAACCGGTTATTTTTGCTTTAACAACGTAAATATCCCCTTTAAATCGGGCATGTACGTCGTATTTCCCCCCTCTTCGGTAATTTCCGAATCGGGAAATCTCACCGTGTGCGATTATCTGGGCTTTGAGTACGAGTATCCCGGCGAATTGTCCTGCGGACTTTTTGAGGATGACCGGGGAAATATCCTCAAAATCATCGAGCTTATGCAATGCGAACTGAAAAAGCACACCGACCATTCGGACAAATGTCTCGAATCTTACCTTAAAATATTGATATATACCATTAAGCGCGAGAGCGAAAACAGCTTAACGCCGCTCTCACAGCACAATTCCAACCTGATATCGGAGATCAAAAGCTATTTTGACCGAAATTACGATAAGCCGATAAACGTATCGGAGTATTTCGCAAGCATCGGCTACAGCTATCATCATCTGCGCCATTCGTTTAAGGAGGTATGCGGTTTTTCGCCTAATCAATACCTTATGAACGTGCGGATAGAAGCCGCCAAAAGACTGCTTCTGTCAACCGATTATACGTTGGAGGAAATATACCGCAAATGCGGCTTCAATTCCGTGTCGCATTTTGTCGCCAATTTCAAAAAATCCACAAATAAAACGCCGACTGAGTTTCGCGAGGAAAGGGGCTGAGCGTTTTGGATGACGCCGTATTTACACATATTGAATTTTTAAAACACCGCTCCTACGACAATGAAAAGGTAGTGGTGCCCCCGCACAACCATTATTTTTACGAAATGACCTACGTTTTGGACGGCTGCCTGTACACCGATATGAACAACAAGCATTACGAGTGCGAGCCGAACTCGATAATCCTCGTGCCGCCGAACGTCGCCCATGCCCATAACAGCAACGACCGCTACGAGGTTATTTATATGGGCTTTTATTACAACGGCCTGTTCGGGCCCTTAAACCAGCGCGTTTTCAAGGACGACGACGAAAAAACCATTTTAAGGCTGCTGCGTCAAATGCTTGAGGAATACGACAATACGGAAAAATACTACGAAAACATCTGCGGCGAGCTTCAAAAAATCTTTATACTCAACATGCTGCGATTACAGGACAACAACCGCCCGTCCAACAACGACGCCGTGCTTAAATACGCCGTATCCTATATGCAGGACCATTATTACGACGATATAGACATGCAAGAATTGGCAAAATCACTCGGTTACAGCTACCACCATTTCAGGCATATTTTTAAGGAAAACTTTAATATGCCGCCCAAACAATTTCTGTTAAATCAGCGAATGCAATACGCCATGCGGCTGCTTCGCACGACGAATAAAAATATTTCCGAAATTTCGCGCAACTGCGGCTTCAGCTCCGCGACGCGGTTTATTTCCTCGTTTAAGGCTCTCTTTAACATATCCCCCACGCAGTACCGCAATTCCGATACGATAAATCTCGACATCTGTATTTTTTCGGACGATACCGCCGACGCCGACCTACGCCCGACAGCGCAATAACAAACGCCCGACATTTATCCGGCGGCGCAAACACGGTTAAAAACACGGTTTAAAAAGGTTTAAAAAGATTTAAAAAATGCACCCGAAGGCTTGTGACCTTCGGGTGCATTTCGTCAATTTAGCGAGGCTTTCTTTGTGGCTATCAAATCTAAAATGTTAAAGGTGTTATCGTAGTGCGCGTCCAAAGCGTCTCGGTATATGCCGTCGACCGTCGCGCCCAATAACTCTTTTCTCACATTGATAAGGTCGGTCGCCGTAATTGCGGCGTCGCCGTCCGTATCGGCAAGCACTATAACGTCATATTCGATATCGGCAATTACCTTACCTCTGTAAGTAACCGAGATCTTATCGCCCGAACCCAAGGCTTCGCCCTCTTCGCGGGTGCGTCCCTTGGAATCGGCAACGCTGATACCGTAATACTCGCCTACCGTTATCATTTCTTTAAGAGCGGTAACCGTAGTACCGGAATTAACGTTCTTAAGCGTATTATCCTTAACGTCCGCCTCGGTGATCTTGACCTCTGACGACGTTGAGATATTTTTAATAATAGGAGTATAGGACATGCTTCCGCTGTAAACGGCAATCGAAACGAACGCCGATTCGGCGTAACCTTTCTCGCAGAAGGTATTAATGTAATCCGCCGTATATTTTACATCATTCACATACATAGCGTATGTGCCGTCGCCCTCTTTTACAAAATTGATCTTGTAACTGTTATCCGCTTCAAACGGAACGGCAGGATCAAAATAGGAAGAAGTTGTCGGGTTTTTGGCAAAACGCCAACCGCCCAAATTGCTGTATTTCCAAAGGTCAAATACGAGTATGCCGTTATTTACGTCTAAAGTGCGCTTTGTGGCTTGGCCGTACTTGTCTGTAAATCCTAACATTATTAATGTATTATCCGGAACATCAAGATTATCAATTTCAAAGGTAGTTTCAAAAAGATTAACCTTTTTGGTGGTTGTCAATACACACTGTGCGCCTGTTGTATAAACAGTGTCTCCGCTCTCGTTTGTGGCAGTTGTCAGCATTCCGCCGGCATTGTTACACGCAAAATCAGCCATAAGCTTATCGGTGTCGTCTACTTTTACTCTAAAGCTGCCCATCCATATACCGGAAACCGAAATATACACCTGCTCACCGTTAAGATTATTCATAAAGGTATCAAGAAGGCTGCTTGTATAATAAACGTCATTTATAACAAGAGCGTACTTACCTTCATCGATATTGATTACCGAAAAGTTATATTCGTCTGCTTTTTCAAATTTTATATTGGCGCCGTCGGCACGCACTACTCCGTGTTGAGTTTTATCGGTCACAACGTGCAAGCCCATAGCGGTTCCGCCGGCCTCTGCTAATGCAAATTCAAATCCAAAGGTTTTTCCGCTTGTGGGTTTTCTGCCTTTTCCCAAATTGCCGTCGGTTGAGAAAGTAACATAAGCGTTTTTATCGGAATTATCCTCTATTACAGCATCATACGATAGTGTAGTTGTAAGTAAATCAACGGTTCCTCTTGTTATGGCAAAACCGTTATTACCGGAATTTGAAAATTTTTGATATCCTTCAGAGTCATAGCCTGTAAACGGCGTAAATTCCTTGTTCATATCACCGATCGGAGCAATCTTTGCGTTAAACTCGTGACCCTGATTTGATCCGAAGGAAATGTATGAGTTCTTAAACGACTCGGATTCCATAAGTGTTTTTATCCAAGCATAATCATCCGAAGAGAAAAGAGCCTCGTTTACCCGAAAATAATATTTGGTAGTCGGAAAACCTTCTTCGCTCATGCTTTCTTCCTTATAAAAACGAATATCATAAGTATCGGCAAACGGAATGTCTTTATAGCTTATATAGCCGTCCGCCTGAACTCTCATTTGAGTCATATTGGTATGCGGAAGTAAGCGAATAGTAAATAATCCGTTTTCCGGATCATAAGCCCAAGCAGTTTTATTATAAGGCTGCGGAGCAATGATAACGGTTGTTTCATACGGATGTTGTCCGCCCGTAAGATTGTTAAGTACAATGGCATATTCTTCCATATTATAGGCGGTTTTCGTCGAAACGGCATATTCTGCGTTTACTTTAATATGACCGTCATATCCGGGCGTTGTCGAGGGCGTCCACCAATCCGGATGCTTTTCCGGCTCATACGCTTGGAAAATCGAATCGTTCGCAGACTCCGCCGCCGATACCGGTATCACCGCGAAAAGTCCGCACAGCATAACACAGACGAGCATTAACGAAAAAATGTTTTTGATTTTCATAATATTCTTCCTTTCTTAATTTTAAGAACACCGCTCCAATATCAAAAGTATTCTTATGGGTATAAATTAACACAATAAATTTTAATTGTCAACGAAACTTGGTCATTATAGCCATTTACAATAACTTTTCAGCCAAAACAAAATACAAAATCAGCAAAAAATAATCCTTAAGCAGAAACTAAAAATCATCCCGCGCGCCTGCGCGCCTTGCCCCCATCTGCCGAGGGGGGTGGCTTTTGCGCAGCAAAAGACGAGGGGAGAGAAAAGGTAAAGCTAAGATGAAACCCAAAAATAAAAGGAAATTGAAAATAAAAAATCTCTCCCTCAGTCGGCATACGCCGACAGCTCCCTCGTCAGATGGAGCCAAGGGTAGGTAAAGCTTTTACACCTCGGCACGAGAATATAACTTTTACTATCGCCAAAGCTTGAAAGCCGAGATGAAACTAAAAATTATCCTGCGCGCCGCGCGCGCCTTGCCCCCATCTGCCGAGGGGGGTGGCTTTTGCGGAGCAAAAGACGGGGGGAGAGAAAAGGTAAAGCTAAGATGAAACTAAAGTTTAAATTCAGCGTATCTGTAGTTTTTCTCTCCCTCAGTCAGCTGCGCTGACAGCTCCCTCGTAAGCTGAGCCAAGGATTAATGAACTAAATTCTGCTTTTTAAACTTCAAATTTGAAAAATGCTTTAGTTTATGAATGATTTTAAATTTATCCTGCGCGTCGTGCGCGCCCTGCCTCCACCTGACGGGGGAGGTGGCTTTGCCGTAGGCAAGACGGGGGGATTAACGGCGCTATAGCGCACCTCTCGGCCTCACGGGTGAGCAGATATCCCTCGACCAACTAACGTTGGTCCCCCTCCCTTTAGGCAAGAGAGGCTTTTTAGGATTGTAGCTGTAAATTCTGCTTGAAAGTTTAAATTCGGCGTATCTGTAGTTTTTTCTCTCCCTCAGTCAGCTACGCTGACAGCTCCCTTGTAAGCTGAGCCAAGGGCAGGTCAAACTTTTGCAACTCGGCATGAAATATGACTTTTACCGTTGCCGAAGCTTGTAAAGCCAAGATGAAACTAAAAATCATCCTGCGCGCGTGCGCGCCTTGCCCCCATCTGCCGAGGGGGGTGGCTTTTGCGAAGCAAAAGACGGGGGGAGAGAAAAAGTAAAGCAAAGATTAATGCAAAGAAATAAAAGGAAATTAAAATAAAAAATCTCTCCCTCAGTCGGCTCACGCCGACAGCTCCCTCGTAAGCTGAGCCAAGGGCAGATCAAGCTTTTACTTTTTACGATCCGTCCGCAAAGCGGACACCGAAATGTCTCGCGCAAGCAAGCGCTTTATTTTTCATGGCGCGCTCCGCGCCGCTTCATGGTGCGCTCTGCGCACTGCTTCATTTAAAAACGACCGCCGTATATTCCCGCTCGGAACATACGGCAGTCGTTTATTACGTTTATTATGAATAAAGCTTTAAAAAATCGTATTCGTCGTGATACAGCGCGCTTACGCCGTCCTCCCAGGTGCCGGTAAGCTCGAAGCAAAACGGCGAGACGTCCTCGTACTTATTCGCGCGATAATGGTGCGGGCCCAGCGCGTTTCCGAGGCCTATTACCATTTCGGCTTCGATCAAATTATCGCCTGCGGTGAGATACTCGCTCACGTCCGCCGTTCTTTCAAAAACGATATCCTTTACCTTTTTGCCGTTGATCTTAAGCTTCGCGGTTTGATAATTGCCGTCCAGCATTATGCGCACGTCGGTATCGGCAAAATTCACATGCTTCGAAAGGTTAAGAGTGCCGCTGAAAAAGGGCAGACCGTCGGTCACGGGCTCGGAAATTATTTTTGGCGCTTTGCCTATGTAAAAGCGCTTGGCGCTCACAAAATCCTTGTGATTGCCCCGAGAAAATCCGTCCTTCGAATAAACGCCGAACTTTCCGCATATGTAAACGGCTTCGATCTCGTTTTTGTTAAGCAGGGAATTTTTAAGACTTTCGGTGACCTTTTCGTCGAACAACGCCGTATACGCGTCATCGTCCTGCTGCCAATCGAGCGCCACGGTATATTCGTTTTCGCCCTTTTTTACAAAATCCGAAATATCCGCTTTATAAAAATGCCTGCCCCAGCCGCTTTCTTCCTTAAATACAAGCGTATTGCCGTTGAGCGCGGCGCCCGATACGGAAAATTCCTCCGCATATATAAAAATATCGTCGGGCTTTTCCTCAATTTCGAACTCGTATTTTATAAAAAGCTTCCCCGCAAATTTCTCTTTTATAAGCTTATCGTAAAGCGCGGCGGTATAGTAGGGCTTGGAATAATTTATGCCGTCGGCGGAAAACCGCACACGGTCGAGCGTCAAGGTATTTTTCTCAAAGCTTACCTCGGCGTTGTCAAAGCGCATAACGTAATTGTGCGGCAAATCCGAAAGCTCCGCCTTTTCCGCAGACGGAACCAACAGCGCAAACTCGTTCTTTTCGAGCCTTACGGTCAAGGGCAGTCTTTTACATTCGAATGTCAGCGGATCGATTTTTACAAACGATTTATATTCCGCTCCCAAATCAAAGGTCTGGGTATAGGCGTTTTGCGAGGAGGCGTTTTGCACGAATATAAAGGGTACGCCGTCGTATTCCGCCATAACCGAAACCAGATCCGTATCGGCAAGCTTTACCTTGTACGGCTGGCTGTCCGCTATTTCCTCCAGAGTGCAATTTGACTCAAGATAGGAGTAATCGAACGGCTCCGCTTCCAATAATTGCGGCTTTTCGCCCGTCAAAAGCAGCTTGCCGCCGTTTTTTACGTAGCTGTGTATAAGCTCCTCGGTTTTTTTATCCATAGAGATGATGGGCGGGATTATGAGGTATTCGTATTCCGCGTTTTTACAGCCGATTTTATTGCCGGAAACGTAACCGAAGCGCGAAAGCAGCGTCTCGTCGAGGTAATGATGCCCGATGTTGCGGCTCGAAAGGCTCTTGCACAGGTCGGAAAAGCCCTTTTCTATTTGTTTTATGCCGAACGCGCTGTTTTCCGCCTCTCGCGAATAATCGAAATAAGCGCTTCTTATGGTATGAAGCACCGCGACGTTGGTCTTTTTGTCGGACTCGCCCAAAAGATAACCGAGCCTTGTAAAGGCGGTGTTAAATAAGCCGAAGCTCTCCTTTACCCAGGGGTTTATCGGGGAAAAATGGGCGGGAAAATCGCGCTTGCGATTGCCATGCTCGGCATAAGGCACGAGATGATGACAAAAAAGATTTACCCCGTTTACAAATTGATATCCGAGTATCCTGCCGAGCTCCGCCGGGGAAACGTCCCAACCGCAGCAGCCGAAGGTCTCGGTCAAAACCTGCTTTTTGCCGAGCTGCTCGGCGGCGCTCGAAACCTGCTTCAGAGGGATTTCGTTCTCCGTCCTCCTGCCGAGCCAGTCGACGCCCGCTATATGCTCGTATTGATAAAATGGCATAACTCCCGCGTTGGAGGTCATCTGGAGCCCCAGACTGTCCTCCTGCGCGTAATGCCCCGTAAGCTTCACCCCGTTTTCGCGGCACCATTCGTACATCGGTTTTGCGAAATTATTGAGCATAAGCTCCTGCATCGCCTTCCAATAACGGTAGCGAAAGAGCTTATATCCCCGCTTTTTTAATATCAAAAGCCCCAATTGATCAAAAATATCGACGTTGTAGCGCTCGGAAAAATACTTCGGAAGCATTCGGCTGTACGAGGTCTTCCACCTTTGATATTGCGGCTCGTCGGTAAAGAAGCCCTTGATCATTTTGTTGAAATTTTCGCCGAAATACTTTTTGTACTCGCAGTGTGTGATTTCTATAAATTTTTTTACAAGCTCGGGATTTAAAATATCGGTGGTGGAAACGGAGGTTTCTATAAAAATATTGAGATATTCGCCATTTCCGCCCTCGGTTGCGCGCAAAAGCTCTTCCCCGTCTATCAAATAGCTTACCGAAGCGTTTTCGTCAAAATCGCCCCTCGTATGGCGAATGTAGCAATCTCTGTATTCCTCATTTTCGAGAAGCTTTCCTCCCGCAAAACCGCTCGGCCATCCGTTTTCGTCGTAAGCCCACGCGTCCATCCCGCGTTTTTCGGCTTCTTCACAGCAAACCCTGACACAATCAAACCATTCCTCGGACAAATATTCGGTCTTAAGTCCGCTTCTTGCGTGCATAAAAAAGCCGCCTATGAAATTTTCCTGCATCCACGCTATCTGCCGCTTTAACTCATCGTGATCGAGCTTGTCATTCCACGACCAAAAAACCAATGAGCGGTATTCCTTTAAATCGGCATTTTTAAGTGCTTCGATAAGTTTTTCAACCATTATAATTCCTTACCCTGCTTTAAAATACCTACGGTCAATGCACGCCGTTATATCATTTAATTGCCGCAAATCATCCGTAACCTCATGAGTATACCACATATTAAACCGCCACGCAATATACATAAATGGCTGACTTTTGGATTTATCTTGTCGTATTCTTCCAATTGCTTTCGGGTAAAAGAAAAATAATATGTGTAAATTGCTGTTTTTAATATTCCCCCCCGCCTCCAAAACCTGTATTTTTCGCAGCCAAAGCCTCCCTTGCCTAAAGGGAGGTGGCGGCGTAGCCGACGGAGGGATTAACGGGGCTAAAGCATAGCTCTCAGCCTCACGGGTGAGCGGGTATCCCACCACCAACTAACGTTGGTCCCCCTCCCTTTAGGCAAGGGAGGCTTTAAGTTGCCGAAATTTAATAAAGATTAAAAGTTTTTAAATTCATCGTCGTCTTTAGTTTTTCTCTCCCTCAGTCAGCTTACGCTGACAGCTCCCTCGTCAGATGGAGCCAAGGATTAATAATCTAAATTCTGCTTTTTAAGCTTCAAATTTGAGAAATGCTTTAGTTTGCAGATGATTTTAAAATTATCGTGCCGCGCGCGACAGCGCCTTGCCCCCATCTGCCGAGGGGGGTGGCTTTTGCGCAGCAAAAGACAGGGGGAGAGAAAAGGTAAAGCCGAGAAGAAACTAAACTTTTTACAATTCGTCCGCAAAGCGGACACCGAAATGTCTCGCGCAAGCGAGCGCTTCATTATTCATGGCGCTCCGCGCTGCTTCATGGTGCGCTCTGCGCGCCGCTTCATTTTACATTGTGCCCTGCCTCCACCTGACGGGGGATGTGGCTTGCCGCAGGCAAGACGAAAGGCGAGAAAAGGTAAAGCGAAAATTAAGCAAAAGAATCAAACGGTAAGAAAAATAAAATTTTATCTCTCATCCGCCGCCGGAATTACGACAAAATTCAAAACCGCCCCTCTAAACGGAAGGGCGGTTTATTGAATTTACGATTATTTTGCCTGAATAGTGATACTGCCGTCTTCATTTTCAATCAGTTGGCAATTTTCGGTGTCGAAGAAATCTTTATAGGAATCTTTATTTTCGGAAAGGGTTCCTAAATAATCGTATTCATTCGTTGTATTATTTTTATATTGTTGGTAAACCTTAGAGTTTTCGAGAGCCTCTTTGGTAATGGTGATCTTGCCGCCGTTTATCGCCGTGAAATAAATGCCCCGTTGTTGCAAAGTAATCGCACCGGAAATCACAATTTCTCCGCCGTCGGCATAGAACTGACAGGAAGTGCCGTAAAAGATACCGCCTGTCACTGTTGCCTTTGCGCCGGATCTTGCGGAAACAAGGGAACGTTGATAACCGGTAACACTGTATGAACCGCCTGTTACATAAAGCTCAGCGCCGTTAGATGCCGCAATTACACCGACAAAAAGATCATCGGAATAGTGACCGCTGCTGTAATAATAACCGCCGTTTATCGTCAATTCCGATCCGGCTCCGTCGACTTTAACCTGACCGGCTTGCTCTCTATTGGATGTTGTTAAATCATTTGGCATTTCTTCCGGCGTATCTGCGTTAATGGTCAACTTGCCGCCATCGGTAACGTTAACCTTGCCGGACGAGCCGTTGTTAATAACAATTCGGTTATCGCCCATTTCAAGAACGATATCCCTGTCTCCGGAAATGTTTAATTCCTTAACGTCGTCTCTACCGCTCCCAAAACGAATTTCGCCGTCTAACACGATATCATCTTGGAAACCGGACGCGCTGGGATTGTTTAAAACATCCAGCAGGCTTGCAATGTCATGCGCTTCGCGATGAACGGTCAAAGCCGCGTCATAATTCTTATCAAAGCTGTCTTCCTCATACGGAGTCTGGGTTGCAATCAAATCAAATCCGAAATAAATTTCGGGAGCTTCTTCGCCGGGATTTTTATCTTTGCCGCCCCAATTGGCAACGTTGCCTACGGTTGTGGGCATGTAAACCGCCAGAGTAAAGGCTTTTTCGCTGGCTCCGGCTTCGCTTTTTGCGGGATAGAGAACCTCGCCGTCGGCTTTGAGGCTGTCAAGCTTACCCATTGCCGCCGTTTCTTCGGCGGAATCGGAGATCCAGAGATCCTCGCGTTTTTCAACCTTATTCGTATTGTCTATAACGTTGAAAACGAGATATTTTGAGAGTTGAAATTCATGGCCCTCGATGTTGGTATAAGTTTTTTCCGGTTCGCCGGTGGCACTGCCGTAAACGTTTGCGGCAAGGCTGTACTTGAGCGCCAAGGATCCGTTGTTGCGCACGCGCAAATATACGTACTCGGTGTGGCCCGGCTCCCAAAGAGCGCCGCCGAGCAGGTCGGTAACGCTTTCAACCGTTTTCCACGCTGTATCCTCTATTGCGCCTTCGGTTGTTCTCGCGGCGTCTTTAGGCGCATATTCCAACTCAACGTCCAAATTACCCGCAACAATCTGATTGCGTCCGCTCGTAACCGAATCGGTAAACCATGCGAAAGTAGAGCCTATAAGCATCGCAACGCACAAAAGCATCGACAGCATGCTCATAAGTAAAGCTCTTTTTGTAGCTTTAGTCTTGTTCATGTGTATAACACACTCCTTATTCAATTTTGCGGCATTTTTGAAATTCGGGGTTGAGACGTTACCCCGATAATGCCGTCAAAATCGGAGTGCGTCTATCTTGTGATTAAGGCACGGCTTCCTCCGAGGAAGTCCGTCAATTTGCCTAATAAGGCGGGCCTTTGCCCCCCCCCCCATGGGAATTTTTGTCATTTGTGCGTTTTTCATAAGAGGAAGCCTCCTTTCTGTGTGTTTTTTCTTTAGCTTCATATCGACTTTACCTTTTCTCTCCTTCCGTCTTGCCTACGGCAAGCCACCTCCCCCGTCAGGTGGAGGCAAGGCGCGCAAAGCGCGCACGCAGGAAAATTTCGGAAATTTCGGATATAAAGCTTATTTTCGCCTTTCGGCAATCAAAAGACATAAATCAACGCTTATGCCCTTTGATTACCGGCTCCATCTGACGAGGGAGCTGTCGGCGTAAGCCGACTGAGGGAGAGAAAAAAACTACAGACGGCGCTGAATTGAAATTTTTTAATCTTTGTTAAATTTCGGCATTTTAGCCTCCCTTGCCTAAAGGGAGGGGGACCA
>CANQGK010000009.1 GCA_947623175.1 uncultured Clostridia bacterium
CTCGCCCGCTTCGTTTTTACTAAAGCGTTTTATTACTCCCCCGGTAAAACCGGGGGATTTTTTAGACTGCATAAAAAGCCGCCGATATGAAAAGCAAATCGGCGGCTTAAAATCAATCTTCTATTTTGGTGGCTCTTACAAGCTTTTTATCGGTGAAAACGTCTGTTTCATCGGTACTGCGCGTCGAAAATTCGGAAATTACGGCGCCGTCGGGGCCTGCCTGGAACCAATGCCAGGTTTCGGGCATAATCGTATACTGTTCGCCCGGCTTTAAAACTATTTCGTGGAAAACGCTGACCTCGGTTTCGGGCATTTTCGCTTTGATTTTATCGGTGTTCTTTTCGCCCGCAACGTAGAGATAAACTTCACCGTAACGACAGCGGAAGGTTTCCTCCTTGCCCGGCATACCGTCGGTTACGACATGCATGTGCTCCGGACATGTTTGTCCGGGTAAAAGCACCATTTCTTTGGCGCAAACCCTTTGGGTATTGATATATACAACAAGCTGAAGACCTACCGAATCAACTATACCGAGCCCGAAATCCGCTACCTCGATATTGTTTTTTTCGTCATCGTTTAAGATGATATTGGCTTTTTCGTAATAAGCCAACGCTTTTTTTGCCTGAGCTTCGTATTCTTTTTTTGTCATAAGGATAACCTCCCGTATTTTGCTTCCATTTTTTCAATTTGTTCTTTATTAAGCATACCGTCGGTCGAGTTTTCCGCAAAAAGATTGCATGCTGCCGCGGCGGATGCGAATTTTAATATATGATCGTCGGAATAATCATTGTAAATTCCGTAAAGCGTAGCCGCGCAGAAAGCGTCACCGGCACCTACGCTGCCCTTTATTTCGTTTGACGGAATTTTAAGCGAAGTCACGGATGAGAAATCGCCGGTTTTTACGTCCAGGCAAAAGCCGGCCTGTTTACAGTGAACGACAATTTTATCCTTAACGCCGCAGCTTGCCATAAATGACATGGTTTTGTGAATGTTTTCGGTATCTATATCGCCGTTTTCCTTATAAGGCGAAAGCCCGGAAATCATACCGCTTTCAACTTCGTTTAAAATAATGTAATTGCAGTATTTAAGCGCAGGTACGATTATCGCCTTGTAGTCGGCGGTACTGTCGCTTACAACGTCAACCGAAGTTTTGATTCCGGCCGCCTGCACGTCATGCAAAAAGCGTGCCATAACCGTACCGTATTCGTCGTCGGGCTTATCAAAAGCTTCCAGCAAAAGAATATAGCCTATATGTAAAATGCGGCAGTCAAGCTTTTTAATATCGATATCCGCAGGTGAAAATTCCGAGTTTGCGGCGCGTGCATGGAAAAAGGTGCGCTCGCCCGAAGGCATACTCATAACGTCGCTGAAGCTCGTCGGCATATTATCCGATACCGAAATAAGACTGCAATCTATACCGTTGCTCTTAAGCTCGGAAAGAAGGTAATTGCCGTATTCGTCGTCGCCGATTTTACCGGCAACCGAAAGCTTTAATTCAGGGTCGATTTTTGCCAAATCAATCGAAGTGTTCGGCGCGCAGCCGCCTACGCCGCGGCGTATATCGCTTATATTTGCGAGCATGCCTACGTTCGGATAACAGTCTACGGTTTTAACTATGTCGGTAAGAATATTACCGGCAACTGTAATTCCATTGCGTTCACCATTCATAAAATATTCCGCCATTCTGTTGATTTAATAAAGTGGGTTAGCACCGAAAGATTTACCCCCGGCCTAACCCATTTAAATTTGGAATTAAAAATTATTTATTTAAGCTTATTTTTTGGAGTTAGCGGCAAGTTTATCGTTAAGGTCCTTTATAGCCTTAATCGAAATACCCTTGTTGGCGGAAAGCGTGGTGTTGGCATCCTTACCGCTGCCCATATCATAGCATACGCGATAGGTACCCATCTTTACCGCTTCGTCATTTGCTACCGCCGCCGACGGGGTTGTAAATTGCGCCTTGTAACCTGTCATAAGGTTATCCTTGGACTCGTCATCTCTGCAATAACGAAGTCTGTATTCGTTGAACATCGCTTCTACAACGTCCTGCGATACTTCCATATACGCCTGCAGGAACGCGCCGGCATTGTTAAGGGCGTTGTTCTTTTTGGGAACGCACTTGGGTATGGCAAATATTCCTGTGTTCCAATTGGTACATACCGAATATTCCTTCTGTCCGTCGCCGAGGGGGAACGGAAGTATGCCGAAATCATCCTTCATATCTGCTAATTTAGAACAGTCGGAAGATCTGGCGCCGCCTAAGAAAAGGCCATGACCGGAAGTGAAAAGCTTGAGTCCTTCTTCGTCGGCTTTGTTGACTACGGCATTGTCCTTATAGTAAATATCGGCAGCCAGATTGATAGCCGGTATACACTTACCGTCTTCCATATTAAATTCAAGTATACCGTTGTTGTTTTTGATCATAAGGGCGCGCTGTGCCTGCAATACCGCCGAAAATCCTGCGGTTCCGATATCTATCTGAACTACGCCCCATTGATCCTTGTCGGTCATTTTACCGTCGCCGTCAAGCTCCTTTGTTCCCTTTTTATTAAGGGTGCGCCATTCAGAAATGTTCCATTTATTCTGCTTCATAAGCTTGTAAGGATAGTTCTCGTCGCCGGTAACCTCCTTCATAAGTCGCTTATTGAAATATAAATAGTTACCGCTGGTGGCAATGCCCAAAGGCTGATTTACCGCCCAATAACCGTTGCTCAAATGAAAGGCGTTTACTCCGTCGGCAATGTTCATATAAGAAGCATTGAGGTTTACGGTATCGATTTTATTCAAATCGTTCAATAAATCGGACAAAAGATAACTTATAACACCGTGTTGTGCAGAAGTAATTATGTCGGCAAAATGGGTATTGGACATTACGTTCTTCATCGTTTCGGTACGGGTTTTGTCGTTGGTGGCTTTAACAAACTTAACCTTGCAGTTCATGGATTTCTCAAGCGAGCTTATTGCCTGCGCATGAGCAGCGTCGGTTTTGCTCTTGGAGGAATCCGGCTTTTCCGCACCGTAAATGGTGATGGTAGCGCCCTTGAGGTCGTGCTTGGTTACGTCGCCGAGGTCACGGTCGGTAGCGCCCGTAGAGGAGGTCCAGGGGTTGCCCGTTATTACTTTGCTTGTGGTTGTGGTACCGCCGATTGCGCTGCCCGTCGAGGAGGTTACCTCTCCGCCGGTTTGGGTAGTGCTGGTCGTGGTTTCGATTTCATCGCTCAAATTGACTTCCGGTTGTTCGCCGCAACCCGCAAAGAGTGACAAAACCATAAATCCTGCCGCGGCAATTGCTAAAACTTTGTGCATCTTTTTCATAATTATCCCTCCATATAGGATTAAATTTTACATTTATATTATATACTCAAAAAAAGTAAAAGTAAAGCAAAATTTAGTATAAGATACATCCGAAAAAAGTCAATATAATATAAACGGTAAATCTGCGACGCCTTATAAAGACTGTTTACAAGCGCATGAAGCGAAGAGTTTATCAATATTTAAAGTTTTTTCGGCTTCGTTTTTTATAAAGCCTGTTTTTTTCAAAAAATCGCAGGGTACGGTATCCTCATAATAAGCGTTCATGATACTGCGCTTGGCGGCGACATGCAGACTGCTTCGCAAAATACCGTCCGCTAAAGGTATATCGCTTAAGGGCTCTACATATTTTACCGTTATTTTTTTATCGTCCAAATCAAAAAGGCAATATCCCAGCCTTTTTTCGCCGTCGCGGCAATCGACGCAGAGCGAATTGTCGGTATACTCGATATTGTGAAGCAGGAAAAGCTCTTTGATACTTTCTTCATCCTTTACGGGTCCTAAATACAGCATTAATTTGTTTCATCCTTTTTGGTAACGTTTGTAAGGCGCCGCATTTCGCGCTCGTTCAAAGGGCGCCACTTTCCCTGCGGTAGCATTCCGAGCCTTACGCCGGCTATTTCGGTTCGTTTAAGGCGTAAAACCTCCAAATCGACAGCCTCGCACATACGGCGTATCTGACGGTTGCGCCCCTCGCAAATAACAAAAATAAGTACGGTTCTGTCCGCCTTTCGCTCGGCGATAAAGCAGTCGCATGGCAGGGTTTTACGTCCGTCAAGCGGTATCCCCTCTTTGAGCCGCACCAGCTTTTCGTCAATCGTCTCCCCTTTTACCGTAACGCGGTAGGTTTTATTGACGTGGGCGGACGGATGTGTAAGCGAATTTGCAAATTCGCCGTCGTTGGTCATAAAAAGCAAGCCTTCGGAATTACGGTCAAGCCTGCCCACCGGAAAAAGCTTTACGCCGATGTCCTTTACAAGGTCGGTAACGCATTTGCGGTCTAATTCATCCTTTACGGTAGTGACGTATCCGCGCGGTTTATTAAGCATAATGTATACCTTTTCGGCGCTTTGAGTAACGTTTTTGCCCAAAACGGTAATTTTATCTCTTTTTGGGTCAATTTTTGTACCTATTTCGGCTATACGCCCATTTACGCGCACCTTTCCCGCCGCAATCAATTCCTCGGCTTTTCTGCGTGAAGCTACGCCGCATTCGGACAAATGCTTCTGAAGCCTGATTTTATTATCCTTCATTTATTTCACCCAAATATTTTTAAATACATACTTTAAATTTTCGAAAAGCGCCGCAAAAATGCTCGGCTTTGCGACTTCCGGCGATATATCGCAATCTGCCGATAAATCGACGGTATCTATTATGCTGTCGCCTTTCATATATTTAACGGAGCCTATATATTCGCCCTTTTTTATCGGCGCGTAAACGAATTTCGGCAGCATTATCTCGGCGACAAAATCACCCTCCTTGACGAAGCTTACCTTGTACGGTTCTACCGAAACCGTAACCGAATTTTCGACGCCGTTTATTACCGGAATTTCATATTTGCTTTTTTCGCAATCTATAGTCGCGGTTTTTATTGCCGACAAGCCGTACTCCAAAAGCGCCGTATGGTCGTTCCAATCGTTAGAATCGTTTAAGGTTACCGCAATTACCCTTTTGCCGTCGCGCTTTGCGGCAGAAACCAGGCATCTGCCGGATTTTTTGGTAAATCCCGTTTTTACGCCGACAGCGCCATCAAAGGTTTTAAGCAGCTTGTTGTGATTTGTAAGAGAGCGCCTGTAAGGCGGATTTCCGTAATTGAGGGTTGCCTTTTCACAAGCCGCCGCCGCTGCGAAGGCCTCGTTTTTTAAGGCGTAAGCCGCGAGAACAGCCATATCTCGCGCGGTCGAGTAATGCTCTTGTGAATCAAGGCCCGATGGGGTTTTAAAATGCGTGTTTCGAAGCCCTAATTCTTCGGCCTTGTCGTTCATCTTTTTGACAAAGCCGTCAACCGTGCCGCCCAATACGTAAGCGGTTACGTTTGCGGCGTCGTTGCCCGACGCCAGCATCATGCCGTAGAGCAAATCGTGTAAGGTCACCTTGTCTCCGGCAAGCAAGCCCATCGACGAGCCCTCAACTCTGAGCATTTCGGCGGTAACGGTTATTTCCGTTCTAAAATCGCCGTTTTCGCATAAAAGCAGGGCGGTCATAATTTTGGTGGTGCTCGCCATCGGAAGTCTTTCGTCGGCATTTTGTTCGAATATAACCTCGCCGGTATCGGCATTTATAAGTATCGCAGCTTTAGCCGATGTGCCTAAAGCGGACGTTTTAAAAGGTATTGTAAGCAAAATAAGCGCAAAAATTACGGAAAAATTTTTCTTCAAATTACAGTCACTCCCACCAAGCTTGTCACTGTAATTTTATTAAATCAGGGATAAAACTATTCCTTATCTTTTTTGGTGAAAAGCTCTTTCGCTTTGTCTATGATTTCGGGCGCCATGGATACCGCCTTTTCCACCGACGATACCTCGTTGTAGACCGGCATCATTTTAACGTTGTCGCCGCAAATTACCATAAAAGCTATCGGGGTTACCGAAACGCCGGCGCCGCCGCCGCCGCCGAAAAGCTCCGAACCGCTTTTATTCGGAAAATCGCTTCCGCCCGTAGCCAGCCCGAAAGAGACCTTTGATACCGGCACAAGGGTTAAATTCCCAACGTTTATCGGCGTGCCGGTAATTACGTCGGCGTCGACCATAGCTCTAAGCTTGTCCATCGTAGTATCCATAATACCTTTAATGTTGTTCTCGCTCATCGTTCTGCTCCTTTGAGAAAAATTTCATAAATAAGAAATAAATTTTAATTGCCGCCGCAAGAAAGAAAAATATCCTTAAGGTTATATCGGCGGAAAATTTAAATTCCGATTTTTGTCCCGAAAAATCACTTTTCAGGTTGATTTTTTTGAACCTGATGTTTTTAAAAGAGTCAAGAAAGCTTAAAACGGGATAAAACGCTGCGGAAATTCTGCCGAATTTAATCGCGGTATCGGCGGCGTCGTTTCCTGCAACCGACAAATCGACCGTTATTCGCTTTATTTTAATATGCCGTAAAAGCTTTTTTATATGCGTTAGACATTGCTTTGCAAAGCTTAAAAGCAGTCTTACTGCGCCCTCAAATCCGTACTTTCGTTTTAAATACGTGAAAAGAGGTTCTTTTGTTTTTTTAGCTTTTGAAGCCGGTTTTTTCTTATTTTCACCCGTATTTTCCTTTTTACGTTTTTTCGGTTTATCGGGATTAATTCTGAAAACCCGTATTTTGCAAAAGTAAATTGCAGCCGAAAATTTTTCGTTTAATCGGAGGCTTACCGTTATCGGCGAAAATAAAATCAAAGCCAAAACTATAAGAACGGCTCCCGTAATTTCAAGAAAAATCAATTGACGTTCTCCTCGCTGCGGTCGGTAATTTCCAACTGCTCGCCGACGTCGTTCGTTTCGGGGTCGGATTTCGGCAACGGCGGAAGCTCGGTTAAATCGGAAAGCGAAAAACAGCGCAGAAAATTTTTGGTAGTGCCGTAAAGTAAGGGCTTGCCGGGCAGGTCAAGTCTTCCCCGCTCCTCGATAAGACCTTTTTCGATAAGGGTGGAAACAACCCCCGAACAGTCAACCCCGCGCACCTGCTCGATAAAGGATTTCGTGACCGGCTGATTGTATGCCACCACAGCCAAAACCTCGAGCGCGGCGGAGGACAGCGGAGTGCGGCGGCGCATATCAAAGGCTTTTTTGATATAATCGGCATATTCGGTTTTGGTAGCTAACTGATAGGTGTTTTCAAGTCTCAAAAGCTCGAGTCCGCTGTTGTTTTTCTGCATTTTTTCCGCCAATGCCGTCATACCCGAAATTACCCTTTCGGGCGAAATTTCAAAAACCTGCGAAAGTCTGTCAATGCTTATCGGTTCGCCGCCGGCATAAAGCACCGCCTCGAAAGCCGATACTAACTTTTCTGTTTTCATCTGTTTTTATGCCCCTTAATAAGAGTGATCTCGGCGTCGTCGGAATTTCCGTCGATTTTGACGCGGTTTGCCTTGCACAGCTCGAGCACCGCCAAAAAGGTCGCTACGATTTCCGAACGATTTGAAGCCGTTTTATAAAGGTTATTGAGCTTGGTTCTGCCGCCCTTCCATAAATTGCGGATAACAAATACTATTTTTGCCGAAACCGAAACGATTTTTTTGGCGACGATTTTCGCAAAAGGAGCGGTCGAGGGCGGAAGCCGCCGCTTTCCCCTGCCCACGGCGGAAAGATATGCGTTATACAAAAGATCCGGCTCGTGAACAAGCTCGTAGGTTTTATCAAAATCGTAATCCTCGGGATTTTTAACCATTTTATCAAATCCCTGCTGCATTTGCAAAAGCCGGTTTGCAATCTGCCGGCATACCATATATTCCAAAAGCTCGCCCTGAAGCTCTTCCTTAAGCTGTATAACTTCCTCGTGCCTCGGCAGTAGGCTTACGGTTTTGATATAAAGCAGTCTTGCCGCCATCTCGAGAAACTCGCTTCCGAGCTCGAGCTCTTCCGATTGGTATATCTTTATCTGTTCGAGATATTGGTCGGTGATTTCGCTTAGCGGAATATCGTAAATATTGAGCTTATTGCGCGCTATAAGCTGCAGCAGTAAATCGAGCGGCCCTTCAAATCCCTCGATTTTGTAAGATAATGTATTTCCCATTATTTCACCAAACTATAATAGAAATCTAAACGGTAAAAAGGCTATATACCTTAGTCCCTTAAGCACTAAATTTGAAAGGAACTCGAGCGGAACCGTCAATACTCCGGAAAACAGAAGTATCAAAAGAGCGAAATAAATATATCTTTCGTACCGCATAATCGCGTAATAATACTTATAGGGCAATATAGCCGTTAAAATACGCGAGCCGTCAAGCGGCGGAACGGGCAAAAGATTAAACACCGCCAGGTAAACGTTAATTTGCGCCACAAAGGAAAAGAATATTGAAACATAACCGAAAATAATAACAGAGGTCAAGGTGAGCAAATAAATGAATAAGTTATAGAAGAAGAGAGCTATCAAACCCACGATAAGATTGGAAACGGGGCCCGCAAGGGCGGTTATCGCCATATCCCGCTTTGGATTGCGCAGATTATTATGGTTTATCTGTACCGGCTTTGCCCAGCCGAATCCGAAAAGAATTATACACAGCGCGCCGATATAATCGATATGGGCAAACGGATTAAGGGTGTATCTTCCCTGATAGCGTGGAGTATTGTCGCCCAATTTAACAGCTGTAAAGGCATGTGCAAATTCGTGAACGGGCATGGTCAAAAAGATGACCGCCAGGGATGAAATAATATAGAGAATCAGATCGCTGAATGCGACATCGCCCGAGAGTATACTTCGTAACATATTTTAACCTCTTAAAAGCATAATAATTTATTTCATTATATAACATTATTTACCGAATTACAAGAAAAAGATACGTTTTCGGGTTTAAGCTTTGTATACAGCTTTCTATACGCCCTGCAAATTAAAATCGGGAATGTATTTTTCGTCGGCGCTGAGCAGCTCCTGTATAAAAATATTCTCGCCGCCATACCCGCAGATATAATCGAGTACCTTATCATATTCCCGCTTTGTAACCTTACGGTTTATGGGCGGCATATTCAAAGCCTTGCCGTAGGGAGTGTACTGACTCATTATGCTGAAGTATGCTTTTTGCGCGTTAAGCCTTACCCAATCGTATACCGCCATAGCCTCTTTGGTGCCCTGCGGCAAAAGCAAATGACGTATTATTACCCCTTTTTGCATAATTCCGTCTTTTATTAAACATTCCGGCTGTTGGCGCAAAGCCTCGCAAATCGCCGATTTTGCAATATCGGGATAATTTTCCGCCGCCGAATAAAGTTTTGCTTTATCTCGGCTTAAATATTTCAAATCCAAAAGATAAATATCTATATAGCCTTTTAACAGCTTTAAAGTATCTGCGCTGTCGTATCCGCCGGAATTATAAATTATCGGAATATTAGGCTTATAAATATCGAGCGCTTTTATTATCGCCCATGCATAATGTGTGGGATTTACAAGATTTATATTATGAGCGCCTTTTTGCTCAAGCTCTGCGAATATTTCCGCAAGACGTTCCAAAGAAACGGTTTTGCCGAAATTTTCATGCGAGAGCTTATAGTTCTGGCAGTAAACGCATTTAAGCGAACAGCCGGCGAAAAATACCGTTCCCGAGCCGTTTTTGCCGCTTAATACCGGTTCTTCCCAAAAATGTAAATCAGCCCTTGCTACTTTAGGTAACAAAGGCATTTTACAAAAACCGTTTGAATTTTCGGTTTCGGTTCTTTCTGCGCCGCACTTGCGCGGGCAGAGGCTGCATATCATTAAGGCTTCCTTCTTCCTTGTGAAAACAGTCTTATTGCTCGAATTTTATTTTCTTCTCGCTTCGGCTTTCATTCGCTCTTCTTTATTAAGAATACGCTTGCGAAGTCTTATATTATTGGGAGTGATTTCCACAAGCTCGTCGTTTTTAATAAATTCGAGCGACTGTTCGAGACTCAGCTTTGACGGCGGTACTAAGCGCAAAGCGTCGTCCGAGCCGGAGGCGCGGGTATTGGTCATTTGCTTTTTCTTGCAGACGTTGCAGACGATATCCTCGCTTTTGGGATTTTCGCCGACTATCATGCCCTCGTAAACGGGCGTGCCGGGTTCGATAAAAAGGCGTCCTCTGCTTTGGGTGTTGAAAAGTCCGTAGCCGGTAGCCTCGCCGGTTTCATGCGCTATTATCGAACCGGTGGAGCGCTGTTCGATATCTCCCTTATAGGGTTCGTAGCTGTTGAATACGTGATTCATTATTCCGTTGCCGTTGGTATCGGTCAGGAATTGCGAGCGATAGCCTAAAAGTCCTCTTGCGGGAATAATAAATTCGAGATGAGATACTCCGCCGTCGCGGGTGCCCATATTCCGTATTTCCGCTTTGCGCGTGCCGAGACGCTCCATTACAATGCCGACGTATTCCTCCGGCACCTCTATCATAAGCAGCTCCATAGGCTCCAAAAGACCGCCGTTTTCATCCCGTTTATAAATAACCTCGGGGGGCGACACCTGAAATTCATAACCCTGACGGCGCATGGTTTCAATAAGTATAGAAAGATGCAGCTCTCCTCTGCCCGAAACCTTAAATGTATCCGCCGAATCGGTTTCCTCGACTCTGAGGCTTACGTTGGTCATAACCTCCTTAAAAAGGCGGTCGCGCAGATTGCGTGAGGTTACGAACTTACCGTCCTTGCCCGCAAAAGGCGAATTATTTACAATGAAATTCATAGCAAGCGTCGGTTCGTCTATTTTCACAAAAGGCAGGGGCTCTATGCAGTCTACGGCACAGGCGGTTTCGCCTATTTCGAGGTCGGCTATGCCGGATACCTGTATAATATCCCCGACCTTTGCCGTCTCCTCCTCGCATCTCTTAAGACCCTTATACATAAAGAGCTTTGCGATTTTTACGTTTGAGGTTTTACCGTCCTTATGGCATAAGGCTACGGTATCGCCTACCTTCACACTGCCGCGAATAACTCTGCCGACGCCTATTCTGCCCAAATAATCGTCGTACTCTATATTTGAAAAAAGTATCTGAAGCGGCGCGTCGGGATCGCCCTGCGGCGGATCTATTTCCTTTACTATAACGTCAAACAGCGGTTTCATGTCCTTTCCCGGAATATCGGGAGAAAAGGTGGCGTAACCGTCTCTCGCGCTTGCGAAAATCACCGGAAATTCTATTTGGTTTTCGTCTGCGCCGAGCTCTATAAACAAATCGAGCACCTCGTCCACCACTTCATGCGGACGCGCCATAGGACGATCGATTTTATTTACCACAACTACCGCTTTTTTGCCCAAAGCCAGGGCTTTTTTGAGCACAAAGCGGGTTTGCGGCATACAGCCTTCAAAGGCGTCGATAAGCAGAAGAACGCCGTCGACCATTTGTAAAATACGCTCCACCTCGCCGCCGAAATCGGCATGACCGGGTGTATCGACGATGTTGATTTTAATATCGCCGTACATGACGCTCGTGTTTTTAGAAAGAATGGTAATGCCCCTTTCCCTCTCGAGATCGTTTGAGTCCATTACGCGTTCGTTTACGTTTTCGTTAGCCCTAAAGGTTCCGCTTTGCTTAAGCAATTGATCTACGAGGGTGGTTTTGCCGTGATCGACGTGGGCGATTATAGCGATATTTCTTAAAGTTTCGATTTTTGCCATTAAAATTTTCCTTTTCTTTACTTATTTGAGCTGCAGGCGTTTGAATATTTGAAATGCGAAAATACAAACGCGCAAATAAAAACGCCCGTAAAAAATACACCGACGGATGTAACCGGCGCGGTATGGTAATATTTTACCTTGGTTATAAGATTAAATAAAATATTCGGTACCGATTGGGTAAAACAGAGTATTATCGAAGCAAGACCCGTGGCTAATAGCCTGCGAAAGCCGAGCTCGGTATCGATATTGTTATAAAGCTTTCCGAAGCTTAAGAAAAACAGAAGCGAAGCGCAATTCGCTCCCAAAAGCAGAGCATTGTCCGATATTAAGGCAAGCGACGAAATGGCGGTATAACTGCAAATGATTTTTATAATCAGATATATCGCCGGAATTGCGAAGGTAAGCGCCGGCAGTTTAAAGCCTAAGTAATCCGTAATCGAATATGCCGCGAACCATAAAGCCGCCACGGCGGCGAAGAATTTAAAGAGAGCCGACTGCCAGGCAAGCACTCCGGTAAAATCCGTGAAATATAATTCCGCCGCAACAGATAAGGCGATTACAATCGACGCAAGGCCCAAAGGCAGGTTCACCTTCGGAGGGTGCTCTGGCGACCTATGGGAAAACAGAGCGAAAATCGCGGTGACTGCCGCAAAACTGAAAATTATGATTAAAATCGCAATACCGTAAGCGCTGTATTCCGGTTTATAAAAACCGGTTTCGGGTTCTATTATAAAAAACAATTGCATAAGTCTCAGCCCAATGCTTACGGGAAGCGCAAATGCAAAAAATATAAGTATTTTATTATATTTCACAGTATCCCAACTCCAAAACATTTTTAAAAGGATATAAACATATAATATATTAATTTTATAATGCGGTTTTTTAAAAGTCAATATATTTTAAGAAAAAGAGGTATAATATGAAAAAAATAATCTGCGTTTCCTTAATTTTAAGCTCAATAATGCTGTTACTGCCGCTGAGCCTTGTAGGCAAAAGCGAAAACAGCGAAAAAATTTTACCGGTAACCGCTCTGCTCGGAAATGACGCCCCCGATAAAGAATACGGTACAAGCTTTAAGGTTTGCGATACGGCTACGGGCGAAGTCACGCAGATAAAAACCGAGGACTATATTTTCGGCGTGGTAGCCGCCGAAATGCCCGCTTCATACGAAAAAGAGGCGTTAAAGGCGCAGGCGGTGGCGGCGTATACCTTTGCGGCGGTAAGAAAAGCCGAAAACTCGGGAAAAAGCTATGATATTACAAACGATCATACCGTCGACCAAAGCTATATTACCGAAAGCGAAGCCGAAAAAAGATGGGGCGACAAGGCGGAAGAATACAAAGCCAAAATCAAAAATGCCGTAAAGGAGACGTCGGGTTATATCGTGACCTATAAGGGAAAGCCGATAACCGCGGTATATCACGCCGTTTCGGGAGGAATTACCGAGGACAGCAAAAACGTATGGGGGATAAGCGCCGAATATTTAAAGCCGGTCACAAGCGAAGGTGACAAGCTTTCGTCCGAATATAAGTCCGAAGCAAGCTTTACGGCAGACGAGCTTAAGACAAAGTTTAAAGACGAAGCGGAGCTGTCCGGCAGTGAAAAAGACTATTTCGGAAAAGCCGAACGCACAAAATCCGGCACGGTGACAAGCATTACGGTATGCGGAAAAGAATTTACCGGCGCGAGAGTGCGAACGCTTTTAGGGCTTCGTTCGGCAAATTTCGAAGTCAAATATACCGATAATAAGTTTGTCTTTACGGTTTACGGCTACGGTCACTGTGTCGGCTTAAGCCAAAACGGCGCAAATTATATGGCAAAGCAAGGCAGTGATTTTAAGGAAATACTAACCTGGTATTATTCGGGCTGTAAGGTCGAAAAGTAAACCGCGAATAATCCGCTTTAAAATCAGCATAATTAATATAAAAGCTGTCAAAAGGTGAAAGAATGGTTATACTTTTTTCGAGCGCAAAAAGTGCGGTTGCAAAGGAAATCACGGATATTTTAACCGCTTTCGGCGGGAGCTGTATATCCGATAAAGCGGTAAATTTGCAAAACGGAAAATTTACGGTTATTTGCGAGCATAAAACGGCCGATCTTAAAATAAACAAAGGTATCGCCGTTATTGCAGACGATACCGACAGGTTTAAAAATCAGGTTTTTCCGGAAGGAATAATCGGAATTTGCGAAAGCGGCGACAAATCCGCGCTCGAAATTTTTGAAAAAAACCGAATACCGGTAATTACCTGCGGAATGAGCGGTAAAAATACCGTAACCTTTTCGAGTATGGAAAAAAACAGAGTTATGCTCACCTTGCAAAGAACCGTTATCGGAATGGACGGAACCGAAATCGAACCCGGTGAATATAAAATAGAATTAAAACGCGAATATAATCCCTTTTCGGTTTTGTCTTGCACCGCGATATTATTGCTTTTCGGAATAGTGCCGCAGGAATATTAAGCGGGATTTATTCTTGCGACGCCGGTGTCGTATGCCGCTTTTGCCACCGCTTTTGCCACGGTTTTTGCTATTCGTTTGTCAAAAGCCTTGGGCAAAATATAATCGGAAGCCAATTCATCGTCGGATACCAAGGAGGCAATAGCGTATACCGCCGCCATTTTCATCTCATCGTTTATATCCGATGCCCTCACGTCCAAAGCTCCGCGGAATATTCCGGGAAACGCCAGCACGTTGTTGATTTGATTGGGAAAATCCGAGCGTCCGGTGCCTACTATAGCCGCCCCGCCTTTCAGCGCTTCGTCCGGCATAATTTCCGGAGTGGGGTTTGCCATGGCAAAAACGACGGCTTTATCGTTCATATTTTTAATATCCTCCGCCGACAAAAGTCCCGGCGCCGAAACGCCGATAAATACGTCGGCGTTTTTTATTATTTCTTTTAAAGTTCCTTTTTCTTTATTCGGATTTGTGATTTTAGAAAGCGCTTTATGCGCTTCGCTCAAATCCTCCATACCCTCGCAAATTGCGCCGAATTTATCGCACATAATAAGGTTTTTAACCCCGAGCGAGAGCAAAAGCCCGCCGATAGCCGTGCCCGCGGCGCCCGCGCCGTTGATAACGCACTTAATATCGCCGATATTTTTTTTGACAAGCTTCAGTGCGTTTGTCATGGCGGCGGCAACGCAGATAGCGGTTCCGTGCTGATCGTCGTGAAAAACCGGAATGTCACAGCGTTCCTTCAATTTTTTCTCGATTTCAAAACAACGCGGTGCAGCGATATCCTCGAGATTGATGCCGCCGAAGGAGCCGGAAATACGGTAAACGGTATCGACTATTTCGTCAACGTCGTTGGAACGAATACAAATCGGAAAAGCGTCCACGCCGGCAAATTCCTTGAAAAGGACGCATTTTCCCTCCATAACCGGCATTCCCGCCTCGGGGCCTATATTTCCGAGCCCCAAAACCGCCGAACCGTCGGTAACGACCGCTATAAGATTAGAACGGCGGGTAAGCTCAAAGGATTTGGAGTAATCCTTTTCTATTTCAAGACAAGGCTGTGCAACGCCCGGCGTATATGCAAGGGATAAATCCCTCGAATTTTCGACGCTGGTGCGCGAGGTTATCTCTATTTTTCCCTGCCATTCGTAATGTTTTTTTAATGCTTCTTCTTTTATATCCATTTTTTCACCTTTCGCGAAATTAACAGTATTATAATAATTGAGAGGTATGTTTATTGCATATTTCGGTAATTAAGGTTAAAAATAGTTTCAAAGGATGGTGCTTATGGATAAAACTAAATGTAGAAACCTTAATATTGCCGTAATAATCGTTTCGATTTTTGCGTCGATAATAATTATCACCGCCGCAATTGTCGCCGCCGGCCGCAGGGATAAACCGAAAGCCTTTATTCTTAAGTCCTACGGCAATAACGTGGCGCTGTATAGCGGCGACGAAATCGTTGAGGTATACGGCTCGGTTTTGCTCGATACACTGCCCGAAAGCGATAAAAAAATGCTCGATACCGGCATATCTTTTCCCACCAAGGAGGAAGCCGTAAGCGCCATAGAGGATTACGACGGATAGCCGATAAAACCGCCTTTAATTCGGCATAAACAGAACTCTTGGAATTTTTGCATAACTCCAAGAGTTTTGTCGTTTTAAATAGGTTTACAGACTTAAATCAATTTTTAAAGAAAAGCGGAATTTTTTCGAGGTAGATTATATCGTCGCGGTCGGCGGCGTCGCCCTCGGCTAAAAAGGAGCATGCGGCGGCTTCGATTGCGCCTGCTTCCTTAACAAGCTCGCGCACCGACGCCAAGGATTCGCCCGTGCTTATAACGTCGTCGATTATAAGCACCCGTTTACCGGTAAGCTTTGCGACCTCGGACTCGCCGAGATAGAGCCTTTGCTCCTTTTTTGTCGTGATCGAGGTTACCGATACCACCAAGGGGTTACGCATATAAACCTTTTCGGACTTGCGCGCTATAATATACGGTTTACCCGACTGCCTCGACATTTCGTAAGCTATGGGAATACTTTTGGCTTCCGGGGTGAGTATAACGTCGAAATCGGGTACTCTTTTAAGCAATTCCTCACAGCCCTTAATCGTAAGCTCAACGTCGCCGAAGATTATAAAAGCGGCAATATCCAGATTTTCGTTAACCGAAAATTTTTCGAGCTTTCTCTCGAGTCCGGCTATTTTTATGCTGTAAAATTCGGACATATAAACATCTCCTAATCAATTAATTTTATCTTATTAACCGGGAGGCCAGCCGAGATCGCGGCGCGCCAATAAATGGAAATGAATGTGATGAACCGTCTGCCCCGCCGCTTCGCCGCAGTTATTTACAACACGATAGCCGTCGCTTAAATTTTCCTGCTTTGCGATTTTGGCAACCGCTTCAAAAACGCGGGCTACCAAAAAGCTGTTATCGGCGGTTATCTCGTCGGCGGAAGCTATATGCTGCTTCGGGATTACTACCGCGTGAAAGGGCGCCTGGGGCGCAATGTCCGCAAATGCGTATACGTATTCGTCCTCATAAATTTTGGTGCTCGGTATTTCACCGGCGGCTATTTTACAAAATAAACAATCGCTCATAATTATCCTCCGATCATATTTTTTGCTATATCATATACCGCTTTGAGCGCTTCGTCCGCTTTGGATATATCCCTGCCGCCCGCCATAGCCAAATCGGGCTTGCCGCCGCCGTTACCTCCGGTAATTTTGGCGATTTCCTTTACAAGATTACCCGCGTGCGCGCCCTTTGCTGCGGCGTCCTTGCCGCAGGCGGCGGCAAAGGTAAGCTTATCGCCGTTTACCGCGGCAAATATCGCTATCATATCGGCGTTGTCCGCCTTTATGGTATCAGCCATTTTGCGAAGCTCGTCGGGCGAGGTATTGTCAAGTCGCGCGCTTACGACGCGAAGGTCTGCGAGCGTTACGGCTTTGCTTATGATATCGTTGATTTTATTTCCCGCAAGCTTGGCTTCCGCTTTTTCGAGCGCCTGTTTTGTTTCCTTAAGCTCCGTCATAACCTGAGCCGCGCGCTTTGCTATATCGGCGCTGTTCTGCGCCTTTAAATTCTCTGCGATTTCGGCGGCTAAGCGCTTTGTTTGCTTCAAAAGGTTTAAAAGGTTGGTTCCGGTAACCGCCTCTATGCGTCGAACGCCTGCCGCAACGCTTGATTCGGAAATTATATGGAACAATCCGATTTTTGCGGTATTGTCTACATGGGTACCGCCGCACAGCTCTACCGATTTATCCGCCGCCGCGACAACACGGACGATATCGCCGTATTTTTCGCCGAACAGCGCCATAGCGCCCAACTTTTTAGCCTCGGCGATGGGCATTTCCTTATTTTCAACCGCAATTCCCGCAAGCACGGCGGAGTTTACATACTCTTCGACCTTTTCCAATTCCTCCGCCGTCAAGGCAGAAAAATGGGTAAAGTCAAAACGCACCGTCTTTTCGTTAACAAGCTGTCCCGCCTGCTCCACGTGTGTGCCCAAAACAGAGCGCAAGCCCGCCTGCAAAAGGTGAGCCGCAGTATGGTTGCGGCGAATGGCGTTTCGTCTTTCGGTATTTATGGCGGCTTTTACGGTATCGCCTACGGAAACCGTACCGCTTATCACCCTCGCGCGGTGGGTAAATATACCGTCCGCAGTCTTTTTGGTGTCGCTTACCTCAATATTGCAGGAATTTGAAAAAATCGTGCCGGTATCCCCTACCTGACCGCCGCTTTCGGCGTAAAACGGAGTTTTATCAAGCACAATAAGCGCGTCGCTTCCGGCGTTTACGGACGCGGCATGCTCGCCCTCGCTTACAATATCGATAATTTCGGCGGTACATTCATATTCGCCGTAGCCCACAAAAACGGTGGGCGCCGTATTATCAAAGGTAATGCCGTCGCTTTTCCAGCTTTCCTTATCCGACGCCTTTCGTGACGAACGCGCCAATTCACGCTGGTTGTCCATACATTTTTTAAAGGTATCGAGATCTACGGACATGCCCTTTTCGGCAAGTATATCGACCGTGAGATCAATAGGAAATCCGTAAGTATCGTAAAGCTTGAAAGCGTCCTTGCCCGAAAGAATGCCGCCCTTTTTTTCTATGGCTTCGAGCATGCTAAGTCCTTGGTCGATGGTTTTGTTAAAGCTTGCTTCTTCATTGGTAATGACCTTGAAAATCAGCTCTTTCTTTTCCAAAAGCTCGGGGTAACCCGATTTATTTTCGTTTATTACCGCTTCGCAAAGCTCGGTAAAGAAGGGCTTGTCAATTCCCAAAAGCTTGCCGTGGCGCACCGCTCGCCGAATGATGCGGCGAAGCACGTATCCCCTGCCCTCGTTGGAAGGAATAATACCGTCGCTTATCATAAATGTGGCGGCTCTCGCATGGTCGGTTATGGCGCGGATGGATATATCCGACGAATTGTCCTTGCCGTACTCTTTCCCCGATATCGCGCATACCTTATCGAGAATATTGCGTATGGTGTCTACCTCGAACATATTGTCAACTCCCTGCATAACGCATGCAAGTCGCTCGAGGCCCATTCCGGTATCGATATTTTTATGTTCAAGCTCGGTGTAGGTACCGTCGCCCATATTGTTGAACTGTGAAAATACGTTGTTCCAGATTTCCATATACCTGTCGCAGTCACAGCCGGGCTTACAATCCGGACTGCCGCAGCCGTATTTTTCGCCGCGGTCGAAGTAAATCTCACTGCATGGTCCGCATGGGCCCGTACCGTGCTCCCAGAAATTATCCTCCTTGCCGAGCTTTATTATACGCTCCGGCGGAACGCCGATAACGTCGCGCCACAAAGCGTAAGCCTCGTCGTCCTCCTCGTAAACCGAGGGCCAAAGCAGATTTTCGGGAATTTCCAGGGTTTTGGTCAAAAATTCCCATGCCCACGGTATAGCCTCTTTTTTGAAATAATCGCCGAAAGAAAAGTTGCCGAGCATTTCGAAAAATGTGCCGTGCCTTGCGGTAATGCCCACGCGCTCAAGGTCGGGCGTGCGAATGCATTTCTGACAGGTGGTAACCCGCTTCGACGGAGGGGTAACCTCGCCGGTAAAGTATTTTTTCATAGGCGCCATGCCCGAATTTATAAGCAAAAGCGATTTGTCGTTATTGGGTACCAACGAAAAGCTGCCCAGGCGCAGATGCCCCTTACTTTCAAAAAATGAAAGATATTTTTCCCGTAAATCGTTAAGTGAAGTCCATTGCATAATATAACATCCTTAAATCCAAAATCAAGCTGTATTATTATAACCTTAAATGCCGTACATGTCAATTTATTTGATTTTTCCGGCTTCGAGATAAAAGCGCTTATCGTCGGCGCAGCCCATAGAAAAGGTTTTTCTCGGCAAAGAACCGTCCGCCGAAATAGCGTCGAAAAGCTCGCTTTTTTCCATACCCTTAAATATAAAGCCGAGGGTTTTTTCCTTTTTGCAAAGGTTGTAAACCGAAGCTTCACCGTGGATATAGTCTATTTTAATATTTTTTGTCTTTATGTATTCGTCCAAAAAGCTTTGAAGCGTGGCGACGCACAGCTTACCTGACGGCTTTACCGATACGCGCTTTACCTTATCGCCGTAAACGCATGTAAAGCTTTGCGCATCCTCGCCCGTATATTCGCCGCCCGAAGCATCGAGAAAATCGGCTATCACTTTTTCGGGTTCCACGCCGAAAAGCACGCGGTAGATCGGCTCAAATTCGAGTGAAAAATCTCGTATATTTACAACCTCGACCATCGCATAGCGCGGCGCTTTTCCGAGGTTATAGCATTCCTTGGCGGCGGCTAAGGAATGGTTGCCGTCTCCTACGGCGAATAAAAATCCGTCTTTGGAGCTTTCGCATAAACGGTCAAGTCCGCATTGCAAAGCCAAAATTTCTTCGTCGTTTAAAGCGTAGCCCTTGATCGCGCCGCCGTTTTGCATAAGCGTAAAATCGTAGAGCTTTTTGAAATTTTCCTTTTTTGAAGCGAGCCCTTCGATTATCCGGCAGTCGGGATCGTCTATCAAAAGCATAATATGCGGAAGCTCCAGCGGCGCGCCTTTTCTTATATTGACGCGCGGCGGTATTCGCTCGAGCACCGTTTCCTCGGTAGCTCTTATATGAGTTTCGGCGTTCTTTTTATAGCTGTAGTCCTCTAAATCTATAAAGCCCAAAACGCCGCGGCGAAGCTTACCGTTTTTTAAGGTGCGCTCTATGTAAACCATCGTATTTTCATAAAGGTTAAAAACGTCGTTATCGATATATTCCCGCATGGTGGCGTTGATTTTGTTGATACGCTCGGTATTGTCGGCTTTCAGGTAAACCTCTGGCAGAATAATATTATACGCCGAAGGGTTATTGCCGGCGCATTTTTCGGTTTCGCGCCAATAATCGGGCTCGGAAGTATATTGGTCGCAGGCTATTACCGACCAGCTTTCAAAACCGGTTTTGGGCAAAAGTATGTCGCCCGGCAGAAGATGTTTTTTCAAAAAATTCACACTCCGAAATAAAGTTTAAAAGTGAGCGCGGTATCGGCGCTCACTTAAGGTTATTTGTAGGAAGAAAATTCAACCGCGCTTATACTGTCCTCGACGGGATTTATATATACGGTTATGCGGTTTCTTCTGTCCTTTTTGGTTATAAAATAATCAAGGTAGTAGCTTTCGTCGGATACCTTGTAAAAATGCGAAGGGGTGCCGAGATTATCGATTATATCGGTAATCGCCATCGAATTTGTAATACCGTTGATAGTAAAGGCATGGTAATTTTGCGGATTTTTATAAAAATCGTTTTCCAGCCGGAGTTTAACGATATAACACTCATCGAGCTGCTTTGACGAGCGGGAGGAATTGTAAAACCAGCCCTTTATCCTAACGTCGTTTTTTACGAAGTAGGATTCGATCGTTTCATATGAAAATATCAGCGACTTATCGTCGTAGGTATTTCCCTCGGCAAAATCCCAGCCCAATTTTCTCAAATCGGCAATTTTCATCGGAAGCTCGAATTTATCATCCGCAAAAACGCTGTCGATCTTAAACTTTTTGCCGAGATAAATATCGGCATAGTTTTCCTCGTCGAAAAGGCTTATGTCAAAATATTTTGACATTTCACGGTCGGATGACATAATGGGTTCGGCGGCATACGGGTTCGATTCGGTTACGGTTTCCGGTTCGGATTTATTATTTTCTTTTACGCCGTAGCCGGTATCCGCCTTTTGGCAGGAAGCAAAGGATAAGAGCATGAAAATTACGCAAACCGATGAAATTATACTTTTAATTTTACACATAAGCTTCACTTCCCTTATATTTATTTTATTAAAAAATACTCCGATTGTCAACCGAATTTACATAAAAAAGTTAATTATTCGAGTACAAATTTATTATATACCTTTTTACCCTTTTTAACGATTATTTCGTTTTCGAAAGCGTCTTGTACAAGCGAAAAGGCGATATCGGTTACTTTTTCACCGTTGACGCTTACTCCGCCCTGGGTTATAAGCCGTCTTCCCTCGCCCTTGGAGGCTATAAGCTCGGCTTTTAAAAGCATTGTCACAATATCGATTTTACCGTCGGTAAAATCGGATTTTGCAAGGGTGGTGGTGGGCATATTCTCGTTGGAGCCGACGCCGCCGAATACCGCTTTTGCGGCAGCCTGCGCTTTTTCTGCCTCTTCGTCGCCGTGAACGAGCTTTGTCAATTCAAAAGCCAATATTTCTTTTGCGGTGTTAAGGCGGCTTCCCTCCCATGAGCTCATCTTATCGATTTCTTCGAGCGGCAAAAAGGTAAGCATGCGAATGCATTTTAAAACGTCGGCGTCCGAAACGTTGCGCCAATATTGATAAAATTCGTACGGCGGCGTCTTTTCGGGGTCAAGCCAAACGGCGCCGTTTGAGGTTTTACCCATTTTTTTGCCTTCCGAATTAAGCAGCAAGGTAATGGTCATAGCATAAGCGTCCTTGCCGAGCTTTTTGCGTATAAGCTCGGTACCGCCGAGCATATTGCTCCATTGATCGTCGCCGCCGAACTGCATATTACAGCCGTAATTTTTGTACAAATGGTAAAAGTCGTAGCTTTGCATGATCATATAGTTGAACTCTAAGAAGGAAAGCCCTTTTTCCATTCTTTGCTTGTAGCATTCGGCGCGAAGCATGTTGTTTACCGAAAAGCATGCGCCGACGTCTCTCAATAAATCGATATAGTTAAGATTTAAAAGCCAATCGGCGTTATTTACCATAAGCGCCTTGTCCTCGCCGAACTCGATAAAACGGCTCATCTGCTTTTTGAAACATTCGCAGTTATGCCGAATAGTTTCGGGAGTCATCATAGAGCGCATATCGGTTCTTCCCGAAGGGTCGCCTATATATCCAGTGCCGCCGCCAATTAACGCGATAGGTCTGTTTCCCGCCATCTGCAAGCGCTTCATAAGGCATAATGCCATAAAATGACCTACATGCAGGCTGTCCGCCGTGGGGTCGAATCCTATGTAAAACGTAGCCTTGCCTCCGTTTATAAGCTCGCGGATTTCGGCTTCGTCCGTAACCTGAGCGATAAGTCCTCTTGCAACCAATTCATCATAAACCGTCATTATTATAACTCCTATCCAATAATTCTTTTGCGGAATTATACAAATTCCGCGTAATCTCCGTTCCGGACATTATTCGCGCAATTTCTTTGATTCGCTCGTCGTATCCGAGCGAAAAAACATGCGTAAATGTTCTGCCGTTTTCGGTATCCTTCTCAATCAGCAAATGATTATCCGCACGCGCGGCTATCTGCGCCAAATGGGTAACGCATATAACCTGACGGCCTAAAGAGAGTATTTTAAGCCTGCTTGCCACCTTGTCGGCGGTATAACCGCTTATGCCCGAATCGATTTCGTCAAAAATCATAGTCTCGACGCCGTCTTTGTCGATAAGGGCGCTTTTAACGGCAAGCATAGTGCGCGAAAGCTCGCCGCCGGAAGCGATTTTCGCAAGCGGTTTAAGGTTTTCTCCCTTGTTTGCGGAAATTATAAATTCGACTACGTCCTTGCCGCGCTTTGTATACCTGCCCTCGCCGAAGGCGACTTTAAAAGCGACAGACGGCATATTAAGCTCCCTTAAAATATCGCCGACCTCTTTTTCGAAACGCTCCGCCGCCTTTTTTCGGGTAGCCGACAGGATATCCGCGTACTCTATAAGCCTCAGCTTCGATTTTTCGAGCTGTCGGGACAGCTCCTCTATTCGCGCGTCGGCGCCGTCGATTTTTTCCGACTCTGCGACGGCGTTTTCGAGAAAACGAAGCATTTCTTCCTCCGAACTACCGTATTTTACCATAAGGCGCTGCAGCTCGTCAAGTCGTTTGTTGATTTTATCGGTATCGGCAGGCGAATTTTGCAAAGAATCGAGATAATCCGCGATATCCGCCGAAATATCCTCCGTTTCGGAAATAACTGCGTTTAAGCGGTTAAAGGATTTTTGAAATTCGTCGCCGTTTAGCGGCGCGATTTCTTTTGTCGCAAATTTAAGCGAATTAACTGCGCCGTCGTATTCCTCGTCGCCGCTAAGCAGCAGTGACGCCTTACTTAAGGCTTTTAGGGCGGTTTCGTATTCCTCCGCAATTTTAAGCTGTTCTTTAAGCCGGCTTATTTCGCCGGGTTTGATATCCGCTTTTGTAAGCTCGTCTATTTGAAATTTAAGCAAATCGGATTTATGCCTTTTCTCGTCCTCGTCGGTTTCGAGGCTTGTAAGCTCGCGGCGGATATTGTTAAGCGATTTAAACTCGGTATAGTATTTGTTGAGCTCCGCTTCGTTTTCCGCAAGCGCGTCCAAAAAACCACAATGCGTATCGGGGTTAAGCAGCGCCTGATTGTCGTGCTGACCGTGTATATTTATAAGCGCGGCGGCAATTTCGCGTAAAGTCGAGGCGGTCACCGGCTTTGAATTTACCTTGATCATTCCTTTGCCGGCGGCGCTTAATTTTCGGGTGATTAGTATGTTGCCGTCTTCGTCGGGGAAAATATCAAGTGATTCAAGGAATTTTATATTTTCGTCGGAAATTTCGCCGAAAAGGGCGGAAACCTCCGCCTCCTTACAGCCGGCTCTTATTAAATCCTTTGAAGTGCGCTCTCCGAGTACCGCGTTTATGGAGTCGATAACAATCGATTTACCGGCGCCCGTTTCGCCCGTAAGGACGTTAAAGCCGGAAGTAAATTCGATATCGGAGCGTTCGATAACCGCAATATTTTCAATATGCAAATACTTTAACATAATAAAACCGCCGTTATAATAATTTTTGCAGCGACTCGGATAATTGCTTTGAATGACCTTCGCTTTCGGTCACAACTATTATCGTATCGTCGCCCGCAAGCGAGCCTATCATCATATCGCCGAACAATTCGTCGACCGCAACGCATGCGCTTGACGCCATGCCGTTTTCGCATTTGATAACAACGTTGTTTAAAGAGTATTTTACCGATTTGACCGCCGTCGAAAAAAGTGAATGGTATCTCTCCCCCGTTATTTTGGGAATATTATTTTCGGGATTTGCCAAATATCGGTAATTACCCTGCTCGTCTCTGCCCTTTACAAGCTTTAATTCGCGTATATCGCGCGAAATCGTAGATTGGGTAATATTAAATCCTGCGGCGGCAAGTCCGTTTTGCAGATCCTCCTGCGTCAGGCAGATTTGCTCCTTTATGATTTCCAATATCTTTTGCTGTCTTTTGAGTTTCAAGGCTATACGCTCCTGCCGTCTTTGAATTTGTAAGAAAGTGTTTTGTAAAACGAACGGTCGTTAAGGCGAATAAGCTGTGCAAAATTGGGCGAACGTTTGATAACCACCTCGGTGTTTTGGTGAAGCGAAGCGGTTTTTCTGCCGTCAACCGTGAGATAAATATCGGTTTTCTTCTTGGAGTTGGCTCTAAGCTTTATTTTATTGTCCGCTCCCAAAAGAATCGGCTTTGCCGACAGCGAATGGGAGCATATCGGAGTTATGCAAAAGCTTTCGGTCAGCGGGTCTATAATAGGCCCTCCCGCAGACATCGAATAGGCGGTGGAGCCCGTAGGTGTGGAAACTATGAGACCGTCCGCCCGATAGTTTATATAATCCCTGCCGACGCCCACCGAAATATCGATAATCCGGGAAATAAAACCGCTTGTGATAACCGCGTCGTTAAGCGCCGTATATTCGCCGATAACCCTGCCGTTTTCAACGGCGCAGACGGAAAGCATCATCCGCTTTTCGATAAAATACTCGCCGGTTTTAAGCTTGCCGAGCAAATCAAGCTCGTTTTGCTCGATATTTGCAAGATAGCCCATTCTTCCCGCGTTGATACCCAAAACGGGCTTATTGTCCTGAGCGGCGCGCTTGGCGTAGCGGATAATGGTACCGTCTCCGCCGATTGTGATTATAATATCGGCAAGCTTATATATTTTATCCTCGGGAGCGTGCTTAAAATCCGTTCCCATGATATTATCGGGAAGATATGCGTCTATTCCCTGCTTTTTCAACAGCTTGCCTAATTTTTCAACCAATTCGAAGGAACCGTGCTTATCCAGATTAGGCAGTACGGCAACTGTCATGTAGTTCATCTCTTTCGTAAGTTAATTGAGTGCTTCGTAGGAGTCGTTGACCACCCGCTCGGCGGTTTTATCGATCAGAATTTCGGGATTGTCGCTCTTTTTTAAATAACAAAGATATTCGATATTACCCTCGGGCCCCTTGACCGGTGAAAAATCAAGCCCCAAAAGCGAAAATTTATTTTGCAAAGCTATATCGATTATTTTTTCAATAACCTCAATATGGACCGATTTATCCCGTACAACCCCTTTTTTTCCGACCTTTTCCTTTCCCGCTTCGAATTGCGGCTTAATAAGGCAGACCGCCGTACCGTCGGCTTTGAGTAAATTTCTCAAAACCGGCAAAATGAGCGATAACGATATAAAGGAAACGTCTACGGAAGCAAAGTCGAGCTTATCTGGCACCTCGGCTTCGGTAACGTAGCGAAAATTGGTGCGTTCAAGATTTATTACCCGGCTGTCGGTGCGCAGCTTCCAGGCAAGCTGACCGTAACCCACGTCTATAGAATATACCTTTGCCGCGTTGTTTTGAAGCATGCAATCGGTAAAGCCGCCGGTGGAAGCGCCTATATCCGCGCAGACGTATCCGTCCAGAGACAGTGAAAAAACCTCTACCGCCTTTTCAAGCTTTAAACCGCCGCGGCTTACGTATTTAAGGGCTTCGCCGCGTACTTCTATTATATCGTCGGGCTTTACGGTATTTCCCGCTTTGTCGGATTTTTGATTGTTTACAAAAACTATGCCCGACATTATAAGCGCTTTAGCCTTTTCGCGGCTCTCGGCAAAGCCGCGCTGCGTCAAAGCGACGTCTAATCGTAATTTATCTGCCATTTAATTCTCCGTAAAAGATTTTAACATGGAATTTTTGTCCAACCCTTCCGAAACGATCGAATCGTATACCTTTGCCGCCGGCACGAATTTATTGTCTACGGCATGAAGCTTTAAAGCGCCTTTATATCCCGAATTTGCAAGCCTTGCCGCCAAATGCTCGCCTATTCCCCCGCTTTTTTCGCTCTCTTCGAAAACAGAAATCATATCGTACCGCATAAGCTTTTCCATAAAAGCATCGCTTAAAGGGTAGATTTTATTAAGCTTTATAATATTTAAGCCGCTGTCCTCTTGCTTTGCAAGGCAAGCCTCGGAATAGAGCCTGCCGTAGGTGACGATAGCTTTTTTTGAGCTTCCTTCGTTTATGCAATAATCGGCGGAAATATCAAATTCGCCGCAGGGTTTTTCGCCGCCGCGCGGGTATCTTATCGCCGTAACCCCGTTTGCAATATCGGCGCTTTCCTCTATGCGGTAGGAAAGCTCCGCAAAGTTTGAGGGAGAGTAAACCGTAACGTTCGGTATAGAGGTGAGAAAGGAAACGTCAAAAAGCCCCTGGTGGGTAACGCCGTCCTCGCCGACTATTCCGGCGCGGTCGACAAGCAGTCGTATCGGAATATTCGCAATAGCGGCGTCGTGGATTATTTGATCGTAAGCGCGCTGTAAAAAGGAGGAATATACCAAAAAATAAGGTTTTAATCCGCCCTTTGCAAGCCCCGCCGCAAATATTACGGCATGCTGTTCGGCAATGCCCACGTCAAAAAATCTTTGCTTATATTCCTTGGCAAAGCCGGCAAGCCCCGTTCCCTCGGTCATAGCGGCGGTTACGGCGCAGATTTTATTGTCTTTAGCCGCCAATTCGCAAAGGGTATCGCCCGCCACCTTTGAAAAGGTGGGCTTATCGGCAAATTCCGCTCCGTCGTCGATATCAAAAGCGGATACGCCGTGATAATTTTTAGGACTGCTTTCCGCGTAGGAATAGCCTTTTCCTTTAGTGGTGATTACGTGTATTAATGAAGGTCTCGTATAGCTTTGCGCTATTTTAAAAAGCGACTCCAAAGCCAAAACGTCATGCCCGTCCACAGGTCCTAAATAATTAAAGCCCATAGCGGTAAAAATGTTGTTTTTATAAATAATTCCCTTCACCGTTTCTTTTACGGTAAAAAGCGTATTGTTCAAAAATTTTCCGATAAGCGGAATTTTAAGCAAAAAACTGCTCAGCGCAAACTTGAAGCGGTGATATTTCGGCTTGTTGCGCATTTTGGTAAGACATCTTGCCATAACGCCGACGTTGCGCGAAATGGACATTTTATTGTCGTTGAGCACCACGATAAAATTGCTTCTGCCGACACCCGCGTTGTTGAGCGCTTCGTAAGCGATGCCTCCGGTCATGGCGCCGTCGCCTATAACCGCAACTGCGGTGCCCTCTTCTCCCGTAATGCGCTTCGCTTTGTAAATACCGTACGCCGCGGATATCGAATTACTGCTGTGCCCGGTAATAACCGGATCGTGCTCGCTTTCCGCGGGGTTCATAAATCCCGAAAGTCCGCCCTCGGTTCTTATGGTGGAAAATTTTTCAAATCGTCCGGTCAAAAGCTTATGGGTATAGCATTGATGGCCGACGTCGAATATTATGGCGTCCTCGGGCGAGGAAAAAGCCCTGTGTAAAGCTACAGTCAACTCGACCGCACCGAGGTTGGAAGCCAAATGCCCGCCGTTTTTGGAAACGGTTCGGATAATACAGTCTCTGATTTCCCGACATAACGCTTCGAGAGCGTCGTCGTCAAGGTTTTTAACGTCGCGCGGAGATTTTATACTGTTTAAAATCGGATAATCCAAAGCTTAACATTCCTTATATCAATGATTTCGGTCCAACAAAAAATCGGTCAGCTCGTAAAGCGTTTTTGTATCGCCGTCAAATTCATCGAGCGCGTCCAAAGCCATGTTTGAAAGCTTGGCGGCAACAGCAAAGGCTTTATCGACGCCGTAGAGGGTGACAAAGGTGGTTTTGCCGTTTTTTTCGTCGCTTCCTATAGGCTTACCAAGGGCCTTTTCGTTTGAGGTGACGTCTAAAATATCGTCTATTATCTGAAAGGCAAGCCCCAGATTATAACCGTATTTTGCGGCGCTGCGAAGGGTTTTTTCGTCCGATTTGCCTGCGGCAATACAGCCTATCGATACCGCCGCGATAAGCAAAGCTCCGGTTTTGCGCATATACATGTCCTGAAGCATTTTCTCATCCGGCGTGATTTTTTCAAAGCAAAGATCCAATACCTGTCCGCCTATCATACCGTGAATGCCGGCGTTTGAGGCTAAAAAGGATATAACCTTAAGCGCCGTATTTGACGGAACGTTTGCGTTGGCGGCGACAAAAAACGCCTCGGTAAGCAGGCTGTCTCCCGCAAGCAGCGCCGTATTTTCTCCGAAAGCCTTGTGACATGAAGGTTTTCCTCTGCGTAAGTCGTCATTATCCATACAAGGCAGATCGTCGTGTATTAAAGAATAGGTGTGTATCATTTCGACAGCCACGGCAAAATCGAGTGCGTCTTCCGCCTTTTTGCCGCAAAGTTTGCAAAATTCCATGGTAAGCGCCGGACGGATTCGTTTGCCGCCCAAAAGCATACTGTAACGCGCGGCTTTGAGAACCGAAGCGTAAGCGGCGTCGATTTCGGGATAAAGCTCGTTAAATCTTTTTTCGATTAAAGCGTTGTATTCGGCTAATTTCTCCTCAATCAATATCCTGCGCCTCCCCTTCGGCCTCGGTTAAGGAAATGATCTTATGCTCGGCTTTTTCGAGCGCCTTTCGGCATTCGTCGGTGTATGAAATACCCTTTTCGAAAAGCGCTATCGACTTTTCCAAAGAACATTCGCCGCTTTCAAGCTCGGATATTATTTTTTCGAGCTCTTTGAGGTTATTTTCAAAATCTGTCTTTTTATCGGACATCTGTATTCTCCTTAACAATTTCGTTTACCGTGCAGTCAAGCTTACCGTCGCTTAAAGTAAGGGCTATATTATCTCCGGTATTCAAAACTTTTACCGAATTTACCGCCGCGCCGTCCTTTTCGACCGCCGCATAGCCGCGCGAGAGCGCTTTTAAGGGGCTTAAGCCGTCAAGTATAGCCGCCAGCCTTGCAAATTTAAGAGAAGCGTTTTTAAGCTCGGTTTTAACCGTTCCGCAGAGCCTGTCGTAAATACGGTCAAGCTCAAGATAGCGCCGATCTAAAAGGCTGTCCTTCGGATTTTTGAAAATCGCGGAGTTAAGGCAGTATTCGAGGCGGGCTTTTGAAAGCTTGTATTTTGAAATAAGCAGGTTTTTTAAAACTGCTTCTTGTTTGTCGAGATTATCGATAATATCCTTGATATCGGGTACGGCAAGCTCTGCCGCCGCAGAGGGTGTGGGAGCGCGTAAATCGGCGACAAAATCGCAAATGGTAAAATCGGTTTCGTGCCCTATGGCGGATATTACCGGAACCGGCGATTCGTATATTTTGCGCGCCAATTCTTCACTGTTAAACGCCCATAAGTCCTCAATAGAGCCGCCGCCTCTGCCGATTATGATAAGATCTGCAACCGATGCGGAATAAAGTCGGTCAAGAGCTTCTGTCATTTCGGGTACCGCGTTTTCCCCCTGAACCGATACCGGACACATAATAATATCCGCTACAGGCCATCGGCGCGCCAAAATATTTAAAATATCCTGTACCGCCGCCCCTGTTTCGGAGGTTACCACCGCTATTTTTCGGGGAAATTTCGGCAGCTGTCGTTTATTTTCAGCGTCAAAAAGCCCCTCTTTTTGAAGCTTTTGCTTTATTTGCTCGAACTGTAAAGCGATATCGCCGATACCCGCCGGGTACATTTCCTCGGCGTAAAGCTGATACTGTCCGTCCTTTTCGTAGAGAGATACCCTGCCCCTGAGTATTACCTGCATACCGTCCCGAGGCGGGAATTTCAAACGGGCAGCGGCGGTTTTAAACATTACGCACCGCACGGCGGCGTCCTGACTTTTAAGCGAAAAATACAAATGCCCGCTTGCGTAATGGTTTTTAAAATTGGAAATTTCGCCCGTTACCGCTATATTGCAAAGCCGCGGATCGCCCTCCATAAGAGAACGCACGTATAAATTAAGCTGTCTTACGGTTATAGCGTTTGTCTGCATATCAGATTTTTTTGGCAACCGACGCCAAAATTCCGTTTACAAAAGAGGCGTCCTCTTTGGTGGCATACTTTTTGCAAAGCTCGACCGCCTCGTTTATGGAAACCGACGTAGGAATTTCATCGTAAAACTTTATTTCATATATGGCAAGTCTCAAAACCGACAAGGCGGTTTTGGAAATTCGCTCGATCCGCCAACCCACCGCATTTTCGGAAATAATCCCGTCGATACAGTCGATGTTTTGAAAAACGCCCGAAAAAACGGTTTTAATATAATCGTCGGGCTCAAGCTCACGTACCTCGGCGGCAAGCTCCAAGATTTCGTCAACAGTCGCATCGTTAAAGGCTTTTTCGAAAATCAAAATAAAAGCCTCTTCGCGCGCCATTTTTCTCGTCATAAAAATACCTCACAAAAACAGCGTAATATATTTAAATAATTATACACAAAAATATGCATAATTTCAAGCATAAACCGCATATTTTTTTAAACCGCATATTTTTTTAAACTTTCAAAAAAAGAAAAGCCTTTATATTCTCATACAAAAGCTTTTCCGCAAAAAATTATAAATTTTCAAAAAGAGTTTTTTTCAAAATCACAAAGTCGGAAGCGTCGACGTAGCCGTCGATCGTCATATCGGCGTCGGCGGAATACGCATCATTATCGCTCAAAAGGAGTTTTTTGCATTTAATAAGATCAAGGATGTTTTTCTCGCCGTACACGGTGTATTGTGCCTCGACGTCATGCCAGGAAAGCATTTGCCCCGCGCTTCCGCCGAATAGGTGGCGACAGCGGTAATAAACGGGTTTTGCGCTTTTAAAGGAACCGTTTTCGTTTACCTCCATCATACCGAAATGCGCTTCGCCGTTCCACGCGTCGGAGGTCTGCATCATCGGCTCGTCGTAAAACTCGTAAATCACACAGCCCACAACGTAATCCTTGGCGTAATAGTCCTGTAAAGCGTCGATTAGCGGATCCCAAAACGATGGCTTAGAATAATCGGGATAAACGCTTTGACCGTTCCATACGTTAAACCACATATTCGTTTCGCAGATAATTATCGGCTTGCCGAACAAATCGTAAATTTCCTTACCCGAGGCGTAATATTCGTTCGGATCCGAGCCGTAGGAAAACATATCCTGATACCAATCGTGACCGGTAATATCCCATTCTATGCCCACCTGCTTAAAATATTTGAGCATACCGTAATGAATCCAGGCGATATTGATAATGCGTTTTACGTCGGTGCCGGCGCTTTTTATTCCCTCGGAAGCCGCCCTCACCTGCTTTGCTGTAACCTCGAGCGCAGAGGCGGAATAATTACCGATTTCGGTGCCCTGGGTTTCATAACCGGTCCAGCCCATCAGCGAAACGTCCATTTCGTTATCTATTTGAATATAGTCGATTTTTCCGCAGCCGTGCTTGCCGTCGTAGCGGGTGGCGTAAATTCTGAAATGAGTTTTGACGGCTTCAAGGTCAAGCTTTGCACCTGCGTCAAAGGTTCGGTTCGGAATATAAACCACCAGCATGACCTTAACGTTGTAAGCGTTGCAAAGCTTTACGGTTTTGTCTATATGAGAAAAATTATCCGCACCGTCGACGCGAAGCAGAGTGCATCCCGCGTCGCTTAACTGCTTTATTTGCAGCTCGAGATTGTCGGGGCGATAAGGCATTCCCCATCCCGGCGCATGCATAACGCTTCCCCAATTAAAATCCTTGCGGTAATCGAGTACCGGATCGCCCGAAAAATCATAATCGGGCTCGGGTTCCGGTTTTGTATAAGGACTGTCGGAGGTAAAGGCAAAATTATAAAAATTAAAGTCAAAATCAGAATTTTCGGCAGTCATTTCCAAAAATAAGGTTTTAATTTCCGCCGCATTCCATTTAGCAAAATCTTCTTCATACTCGGAAACATACCGCGATATATCGATTGAAACGTGATTTATGCCCTTTTTAAGCGCTCCCGTATCGTAGCGTCGGCGCGCCGGCAGATCGCCCGAGGAGGTCGAAAGCCAAAATACCAAATTTGCTATGTCGACGTTTATCTCGACGTCAAATTCGATATACTTCGCATTTGTAATATCCACACCGTTGCCGTCGTTTATTGCAATTGAATCGGTGAAATCGGACTTCGTTCCCTTAGGCTTATGCCATTTCCAAAAGAGTCCTCTCTTTTCGAAAAGGGTATAAGGATAGGTATAGTCGGTCATAAATTCCGGTAAAAATTCGTCCGAGGTAAATGCGGCGTTGGCAAATTTAAGAGAAAATTCCTTATTTTCGGCGGTTTGCGGAATTCCGCGTAAAAAGAGGGATTTTATAGCCGCCCTGTCATATTGAACCGCAGCAAAATTCGCGTAAGAAAGTACGTCGTTAAGGTTTATCACCACATGGTTCCAGCCGACTTTAAGCGGCGGAAGAAGGAAAAGCGCCCTTCCCGATTCCTCCCAGACGTTTGAGGAAAGCCAAAGCTGTAAATTATTGTCAACCTTAACGTCCGACCATACGTCCATTTCAAGGTAATCGGCTTTCGTCGTGTCGATCGTACTGCCGTCGGCGTTAAAATAGCCGAACTGTAACCTGCCGTTCGCTATTGAGGTATTGCCGATAACCTCCATGTCGCCGTAAAACATGGTTTTGTTTTCGTAAACGCTGTAAGGGTGGGTGTTGTTAATTGCCGGGATAATATCGGAATATTCGGCGGCGCTTATCGGCAAGGCGGTCAATAGCAAAACCACCGATAAAACGATCGCCGAGGCTTTGGAGAAAATAAGGTTTCTTCTGCTCATAATTTCACCCGCATTATATTAAGTTTATGATGTTTTAAAAATTAAATATTGAACAATAATTCGCCGTAGCTCGGATAGGGCCAATATTCGGGCGGAATAACGCTTTCCGCGCTGTCGGTAAACTCACGTATATCGCCCATAAGCTTTAATATTTTATCGTGATACTCTCTCGCCCGTTCTATATTATCGGTTGTGACTTCGGCGGAAGCCACCTCCATTTTCAAAGACTCGGTAAGGGTGTAAATTTCCCTATTTGCGGCGCTCAAACGCGCTATCAGCCCTTCCTCTACCGAAGTATCGACGGCGGCTATACTCTTTTTGTTAAGCACCGCGCCGCAGAGCGAATCGGTGTATTTTGTAATCGCCGGTATAACCCCTCTGTTCATCATGTCTATAAGGGTAAGCGCCTCGATATGTACGGTTTTGGTATAGTTTTCGAGCACAATATCCACACGGGAATTGATTTCGGTACGGCTCAACACCTTATGCTTTTCAAACAGCGCGATATTACTTTCGCTCTTGAGCAACGGCAGAGCGTCCACCGTGCTTTTAAGGTTCAAAAGCCCTCTTTTTTCGGCTTCCGCTTTCCATTCGTCCGAATATCCGTCGCCGTTAAAGATGATTTTGCGGTGCTCTTGCATTACCTCTTTTATGATAAGGTTGATTTCGGTATTGAGATCGTCCGCCTTTTCGAGTCGGTCGGCGAAGCTTTCGAAAACGTCGGCTGTCATAATATTAAGCATTACGTTGGTATCCGAAATCGAAGAAGCCGAGCCCAACATTCTGAATTCGAACTTGTTGCCGGTAAATGCAAAAGGCGAGGTGCGGTTGCGGTCGGTATTGTCCTTGCGTATTACCGGAATAATATCGGCGCCGATATTCATCTTAATCCGCTTCGCATTATCGTGTTCTACGCCGTTTGCTATCGATTCGAGTATATCTGTAAGCTCGTCGCCCAAAAATATCGAAATTATAGCGGGCGGAGCCTCGTTTGCGCCCAAGCGGTGGTCGTTGCCGGCGGTGGCTACCGATATGCGCAATAATTCCTGATGCTCGTCGACAGCCTTGATTATTGCCGCCAAAGTCAGCAGAAACAGCGGGTTTTTATCGGGATTTTTGCCCGGCTTTAAAAAATTAATGCCGGTGTCGGTGCAAAGCGACCAATTATTATGCTTGCCGCTGCCGTTTACGCCGTCGTAAGGCTTTTCGTGCAATAGGCAGACAAGTCCGTGGCGCAAAGCGATTTTTTTCATCATTTCCATGGTTATCTGGTTATGGTCGGCGGCAATATTCGTGGTGGTGAATACAGGCGCCAATTCATGCTGTGCGGGGGCTACTTCGTTGTGCTCGGTTTTGGCAAGCACGCCCAATTTCCAAAGCTCATCGTCAAGCTCGCGCATAAAGCTTGCCACTCGCGGCTTTATAACGCCGAAATAATGGTCGTTCATTTCCTGACCTTTCGGCGGCATTGCGCCTATTAAGGTTCTCCCGCAAAAAATAAGGTCGGGACGCTTGTCGTAAAGCTTCTTATCCACAAGGAAATATTCCTGCTCGGGACCTACAGTCACGTTGACGCGCTTAACGTCGGTATATCCGAAAAGCCTCACGATTCTCAGCGCCTGCTTATTTATAGCCTCCATACTGCGAAGCAATGGCGTTTTTTGGTCGAGCGCCTCGCCCGAATAGGAGCAAAAGGCGGTGGGAATGCAAAGCGTTTCATCCTTTACAAAGGCGTACGAGCTCGGATCCCATGCGGTATATCCCCTCGCTTCGAATGTGGCGCGCAATCCTCCCGAGGGAAATGACGAGGCGTCCGGTTCACCCTTTATAAGCTCCTTACCCGAAAATTCCATAATAATATGCCCGTCGTCGGTAGGACTTATGAAGCTGTCATGCTTTTCCGCCGTAATGCCGGTCAAGGGTTGGAACCAATGGGTAAAATGCGTGGCGCCTTTTTCGATAGCCCATTCCTTCATGGCATTTGCGACCGTGTCGGCAATGCCGCTGTCAATGGTTTTTCCCTCTTTCACGGTACTTTTTAAAGCTATGTAAATTTCCTCCGGCAGGCGTTCCTTCATAACCGAATCGTTAAAAACGTTGCTGCCGAAGATTTCGTATACTTTATTCAAATATATACCTCCCATTTATATATAAAATAAAGTTTATCTAAATTATATTGCCTGCGTACGGTTTTGTCAATCAAAAACGTATTATTCCCAATAAACCAGCAATACGTCTCTTTCGAAGCTGTAGCTTACGATCGTAATATCGGTAAGCTCCTTTTGGATTTTTGCTATGAACTGTGTTTCGTCGTTTTCAAATTCGGCTTTTAATTCTTCGCTCGCAATCCAGAAATCGGCGTATTTTTCGCCGGCTTTTGCCCTTTGCGTTATTATCTTCGCCGCCTTGGGCGGGTAGTCGTAATCAAAATCATAACCCAGATCATAACCGTACTTTTTGTAATAATTATTGCCGTTGTAACTGCAAACTCGCTCGACAAAATTAAAGGGCGTACCCGCATAAATATCATTATCGCTCATATTGGTATAAATCGGCGACAGGGTATGGTCGTATTCGAGCTGTTCGTTTGTAATATTGAAATAAATATACCGGTGTTCCGGGCGGTCGTTCCATGTGACGTCCACAAAGCTGTGCATGCCGTCGATATTAACCCGATTCCACATATGCCCCTCGCCCTCGGCTTTACCGACTATGAGGTCGCATTCTATATTCGCCTTGTTGCAAAGCAGCTTAAAAGCTTTGGCATACCCCTCGCAAAGAGCCTTTTTGTTTACGATACAGCCGTAAGCTGTATCACAAAATTCTCCATTTTCGGCATACTCGCAATTATCGCACAAAAAATCGTTGATATACTTTTCCTTTTCGAAAGCGTCTTTTAATTCATTCGCTTTTGCGGTGATTTTTTCGGTCGCGGCGTTAAGCTCTTTCCGCTTGGCATCCCTCTCGGTTTTGCTTACGGGATAGCTTACCCTTTTATCGTCGGCATAATGGTCGAAGGCTATGCATATATCCTGAGTTTTGGACGCAGTTCCCACAATATAGGTATCGGGAAGCCAAAAAATATCGGGATTATCGTAAAGCACCGCTCGGTAAGCTATCGAAATATCCTTTTTCGCATTGTCGTAATTTTTGCAAAGCGGAATAAAACCCGTCGGCATACTCTCGGCGGCGGAATAAATTTTTTTGTATATTTCCTTTTGGTTTGCGGTAATCGAATTGTAGCAGGAATGAAATTCCGGTGAAAATACGTAGTATTCCTCGGTAATAACCTCCACTTTATCGCCGTAAGTCGTACCGTCAAAGTAGGAGTTTAAATTATCCAAAAATTGCGAAAAGCCGCATCCGCTTATAAGCGCAATCATAATCAATAAAGTCACTGTCAAAGCCGCTGCACGTTTCACGTTATACTCCCCCCCTTTCACGGTATTTTAAGCTTTAAAATCGTGAATTCTGACCGTTTTGCAAACGTCGCTTATAAAGTCCTGCCAATAATAGCAATCGGGTACGGTAAGGTTGGTTTCGCTGTTTTCGGTCAAATATAAAAAATCCTCGCGAAAAAAGCCGTTTTTTGCGATTTTTGACAGGATTTTTTCGATAATTTCGGCTCGCGTATCGGTATCGATAATCTTTGAAGTCAGAATATTTTCTACTTGGACTCCCGTATAAAAAAGCTCTTCGTCGCCGTATTCAAGCTCAATGCCGCCCACCGCGTCGACTATGCCCGCGACAAGGGTATAATCTCCGCTCACGGTATAATCTATCGGATAACCGTAATGCTCGGTATCCGCGGCGCTTAAAGTGTCGTCGATTATAACGTCAACCGTTTTATTCGCAAAATCGAGAAAAAAAAGCGTTTTTTCGCCCGAAATATCAAAAAGTATTCCCGCGCTCTCGGGAATATAGGAATACGGAACGTTTTGCACATCGTTTTCGACCGGCGTTTCGGTTTTGGATTTCAGATAAAAATAGCCGACGCTTATAAACACGGCACAGCATCCCAAAGATACCGCAAGGGTTTTAAAAAATATCTTCCATCTGTTTTGCATTTTTATCACCGAAGATATTTTACCCGTTTTAACTCGTTTAATATCAAAAACGGCGCAAAATAATTTGTGCCGTTTTTGGTAAAAAATTATGATTCCATAATAGCGCGAAATTCATCGCCGGAAATTTTTTCTTTTTCAAAAAGTACCTTAGCCACTTCGTGAAGCTTGGGAGTAGCTCCCTTAAGCAATTCCAAAGCGCGGGTGTATTGATTCATAACAACGCTTTCGATTTCCTCGTCTATTACTGCCGCCGTTTTTTCGGAGTAATTGGGCGTCGACGAAAAATCTCTGCCGAGGAACACCTCGTTATTGTCGTGTCCGTAGGTCACAAGCCCCAATTTATCGCTCATGCCGAATTTTGTAACCATTTTGCGGGCAAGCTCGGTAGCGCGGTCGATATCGTTGGAAGCGCCGGTGCAAACGTCGTCCTGAGTCAGCTGTTCCGCTGCGCGACCGCCGAGCAGGGAGCAGATTTGATCAAGGATCTGTTTTTTGGAGGTATGCCCCTTTTCCTCGGTGGGAACGTACATGGTATAACCCGCCGCCATACCGCGCTGTATAATCGAAATCTGGTGAACGGGATCCTGCGTGGGCAGGAAGTAGGAAACCACGGCATGGCCCGCCTCGTGGTAAGAGGTAACCATCTTGTCCTTGTCGGATACAACGTGTGATTTCTTCTCCGAACCCATAACCACCTTGATGGTAGCTTCTTCTATTTCTTCCTGAGTAATCGCCTTTTTGCCGTGGCGAACGGCTAACAGAGCCGACTCGTTAAGCAAATTTTCAAGATCGGCTCCGGTAAAGCCGGCGGTCGATTTGGCGATAGTCGAAAGGTTAACGTCGGGGCCTAACGGCTTGCCGCGCGAGTGAACCTTTAATATCTCTTCTCTTCCCTTGACGTCGGGATAGTTTACGGTTATCTGGCGGTCAAATCTTCCCGGGCGCAGGAGCGCTTTATCCAATATATCCGGACGGTTGGTAGCCGCCATAACTATTACGCCCTCATTTACGCCGAAGCCGTCCATTTCGACAAGTAATTGGTTAAGCGTCTGTTCGCGCTCGTCGTGTCCTCCGCCGAGGCCTGCGCCTCTCTGACGACCGACGGCGTCGATCTCGTCTATAAATATAATAGCCGGCGCGTTTTTCTTGGCTTCGCTGAAAAGGTCGCGAACACGGGAAGCGCCCACGCCGACGAACATTTCCACAAAGTCGGAACCCGAAATCGAGAAAAACGGCACTTCCGCTTCGCCGGCAACCGCGCGCGCAAGCAGGGTTTTACCCGTTCCGGGAGGGCCTACGAGCAGTACGCCCTTAGGGATACGCGCGCCCAATTCGTTGAACTTTTTGGGATCCTTGAGAAAATCGACAATTTCGCCCATTTCCTCTTTTTCCTCATCGGCGCCGGCAACGTCCGCAAAGGTGGTCTTTTTGTTGGGATCCGCCTTTTTAGCCTTGGACTTGCCGAATCCCATGGTTTTGTCGGCTCCCATAGATGAGCTTATGGAGTCGTTCATGCGCCGCATAAAGAATATTCCGAAAGCTATCAAAAGCCCCGCCATGAGAATAGAAGGCAAAAGGCTTGCAAGCCATGCGCCCTCGCCGCCTCGCTTAAGATTGTAAGCTATCGTTTTGTCGGTGCCCTTGTTTTCCGTGTTGATATCGTTTACGGATTCGTTAACGTCGTAAAGAAAAATCTCGGGGTCGGCCACCTCGTAACGGTATTTTTTAACCTTGGCGTTCGCCTTTGTACCGCCGTTGGAGGCCGCTTTTTCGGCGTCCTCGCGCTTAACGTAGGTAAGCTCGCCGCTGTAAAGATTAAGTTCAAATTCGGAAATCTCGTTGTTTTTCACCATTTGAACTATTTCGGAATATTTAAGATCGTTGGAATCTCTTGTAAGATAGGATACCGACATTACGGTTATAATAAAAATAATGGGTATAGCTATATACAACAGCACATTTTTTAAATTCTTCAAGGGAGTTGCTCCTTTCCTATTTGTCGGCATATACTTTAGATGAAAGCACGCCTACAAAAGGTAAATTTCGGTATTTTTCATCATAATCGAGTCCGTATCCGACCACAAATTCGTCCGGTATGATTTTTCCGACGTAGTCGGCGGAAATATCTGCTTGACGGTTAGCCGGTTTATCTAAAAAAGTACAAATTTTAATGCTTGCGGCGTTGCGTCCTATCAAAACGTCCTTAAGATATGAAAGGGTCACGCCCGAATCGAGTATATCCTCTACAAGCAGTATATCACAGCCCTCGGGATTTATATCCAAATCCTTCTTGAATTTTACGACGCCCGTGGTTTTGGTTCCGCTGTAGGAGGAAACCGCCATAAAATCGATCTCGCAGTCGCAGGTAATATTGCGCATAAGGTCCGCCATAAATACCACCGCGCCCTTAAGCACGCTTACAAGAAAGAGCTTTTTGCCCTTGTAATCCTCGGAAATTTGCTTGCCGAGCCGCGAGCAGATTTCTTTTATTTCTTCTTCGGATACTAAGATTTTTGAAATGTCTTCGGTCATATTCGTCACCTGTGAATTTAATCTTCCGTTTTTATTAATATTACCTTTTTTGCGGCGGCGGTCACGGCACAGCGGCTTGCGACGCCCGCCTTGTAAACCCAAACCACACCTTTATCGTCCGCTATTACGGGGAAAGAGTCTCGCAGATTTACCGGTATACGGCTTTCGCTGAAAAGGCGGTTAAGTGTTTTTGTACATCCGCGGTTTCGAAGTCGAATGCTGTCGCCCGATTTTCGGGTTCTTATAACCAATTTGCCTATTATTTTATCACAGTCTAAGGCATTATTTAAAAACAAATTATTAATTTTTTCGCCGTTTTTGAAAAAAGTGTTCTCCGCTTCGCTTAAATTAACGCAAATTTCGGTATTTTTTGAAGTTTTTAAAGCGTCGTTTTCGACCGAAAAGCGGTTATTGTAGGCAACGGCAAAGCAGTTTTTTGGTATGCTTGTCCTCCCGCCGTTCAAAGCCGTATAATACGCCGATTCGATATGATTGTTTTCGAGGGTTATATCAAATTTGCTATTTTCGACGTATTTTTTTATTATTCGCTTGCCGACGGCGGGCGGAATATCGCGAAAACCTTTTAAATTAAGAGTACCGTCCGCGGCGGTATTGTCGGTAATATACTTTTGCGCCCGAGTCTCGAGCAAAAGCGAGTCCTCGCGAACGGAATCGCACATTCGCAAAACCGCGATTTCTACCGAAGGATTGATTTCTTTGAGCACCGGCACGGCGTTATGGCGTATTTTGTTGCGGGTATAGTCGTCGGAAGAATTTGTGCTGTCAAAAACGTAGGGTATGCCGTTTTTTTCGCAATATTCTTCGATTTGCGCCCGCGTGCAAAGCAGCAGGGGGCGTATTATCCTGCCCCGTTTTGCCGGTATGCCGCAAAGTCCGTTTAAGGCGGAGCCGCGCGTTATATTGAAAAGCACCGTTTCGAGATTGTCGCTTGCGGTATGAGCGGTGGCAATAAAGCCCTTTGATACACGCTCCAAAAATTCGTATCTTACCCATCTTGCCGCAAGCTCGGTGCTTATTCCCATATCGGCGGCGATTTTAGGTATATCCGCTCTTTCGGTAAATAAAGGTATGTCCAAAGCCGCGCATTGCCTTTTAACAAATTCCTCGTCGCGATAGGCTTCGTCGCCGCGAATCATATGATTGAGATGTGCGGCGGATAAAGTTATGCCGAGTTCGCCCTTTAAATTATTCAAAGCGTGCAAAAGCGCCATCGAATCCGCTCCGCCCGAAAGGGCGACGGTAACGTTTCGCTCGCCGCCATCCAAGAGCGAATAGCGCCTTACGGCTTCCAAAACGTAAAATTCCATTATCTGAACACATCCACGGAAGTAAATCTTGTAAACTGTCCGTCAAAATAAAGGTCTACCGTTCCGAGCTCTCCGTGACGGTTTTTCGCCACGATACATTCCGCCTTATTCGGGTCCGCTCTGTCCTCATCGTCCGTCTTTTCGTTATCGTAATATGTATCGCGATAGAGGAAAAGCACGATATCGGCGTCCTGCTCTATAGAGCCCGATTCACGCAGGTCGGAAAGGGCGGGTCTGTGAGACTTTCCCTTCGTTTCGGTTCCGCGCGAAAGCTGAGCGCAGGCGATAACCGGAACCTTAAGCTCCTTTGCCATAATTTTTAAATTACGGGTAATTTCCGATACCTCCTGAACGCGGTTTTCGGTGCGTCCTGCCGATTTCATAAGCCCCAAATAGTCTATAACCACCAGATCGACCTTCTTCATACGTCTCAGCTTCGCCTTCATCTCGGGAACGGTTATAGAGGAGGTCTCGTCAAAATAAATATCCGCCTTTGAAAGGTTTTCACCCGCCTGAGCGAGTCTTGCCCATTCGGCGTTGTCAAGCTCGCCGGTGCGAAGCTTTTCGCTTTTTATGCCGGCTTCGCTCGAAAGCATTCTTTGAGCCAATTGGTCGCGGGTCATCTCAAGAGAAAAGAAGCAAACCGTTTTGCCCGTGCTTACGGCAACGTTACGGGTAATATTAAGCGCAAATGAGGTTTTACCCATACCGGGGCGCGCGCCCAAAATAATAAGATCGGATTTATTAAGTCCGGTTATCATTTTATCGAGCGCGCCGATCCCCGAAGGTATACCGACGTAATCGCCGCGCGTTTCGGGGTCGACAATTTTGGTTAAGCGATCGTAGGTTTCGTTTTCGATTACCGATTTTATATGGACAAGACCGCTTATTTCCCTGCCCTGCCGTATTTCGTAAATACGCTGTTCGGCGCTGTCAAGCAGCTTTCCCGAATCCATTGTATTCTCGCTTACGTCTTTAATAATATCCTGCGCGGCGTTCATAAGCGAGCGCGCATAATACCGCTCGCGCACTATTGCGACGTATGTCAGCACGTTTGCGGCGGTGGGTACCGTTTGCACAAGCTGTGTCAGATACGCTTTTCCGCCCGCCTCGTCGTAAACGCCGTCCTTTTTGAGCTTTTCGAGCAGAGATACAAGGTCGATGGTCTGGTTAAGTTCGTACATGGACGCCATCGATTTGTAAATTTCTCGGTGCTGAGGAATATAAAAATAATCCTCCTTTATCGCTGTGGCAATTTCGTTTAAGCATTTCGGATCTATAAGTACCGAACCCAAAACCGACTGCTCCGCTTCTACGGAGTACGGAAGTCTTCCGCCGTCGAGATTGTATATAAGTTTTTCGTCACTCATAATTATTCCGTAACCTTTACTTGAACCTTTGCCGTAACACCCTGATAAAGCTTTATTTCCGCAGTATATTCGCCGAAATTTTTAATGTCCGCAACGGTCATTTTCTTGCGGTCGATTTCAACGCTTAAGCTGTTCTTTATTTCGGCGGCGATTTCCTTTGAGGTGACCGAGCCGAAAAGTCTGCCGTTACTGCCGGCTTTTGCCGTTATAACAACCGTTTTGCCGTCCAATAACGCGGCGGTATCTTTGGCCGCCTTTATCTGCTCGCTTTTATGATGCGCCGCCGATTCCTCACGGTTTTTAAGCTCGTTTAAAGCGGCGTTATCGGCGGGAACCGCCAATTTTTTCGGGAAAAGGAAATTTCTTGCATAACCGTCGGATACGCTGCAAAGCTCGCCCTTTTTCCCCTGACCTTTAACGTCTGCCAATAATATTACTTTCATGTGTATTACTCCTTATTCTTAAGTTACGGTTGATTTAAACTTCCATAATAATCGGAATTATCATAGGACTGCGTTTGGTTTTTGAGAACAAAAACTTTGCGACGCCGTCCTTAATTCGGGTTTTTACGGTATTCCAATCGCGTATACGGTCAATATAACAGCGTTCGAGAATATCGCATACCAGCTCGTTTATTTCCTTCATAAGCTCCTCGGATTCCTTGACGTAGACAAATCCACGCGATACGACGTCGGGCCCCGACAAAACCTCGCGCGAAATTTTGTCTATGGATACGGCGACAATTATGATGCCGTCGTCCGAGAGATGCTTACGGTCGCGAAGCACGATGCTTCCCACATCGCCCACGCCGAGTCCGTCGACCAGCACTCTGCCGGCGGTCACTGTATCGGTGCATACCATTTTATCCCGGGTCAATTCGATAACCGCGCCGTTTGCGGTTACGAGAATATTATCCTGCGGTATTCCCATTTGCTCGGCAAGCCCCGCATGCTTTATAAGGTGCTTTTGCTCGCCATGAAGCGGTATAAAAAACTTAGGCTTTACTATACTCATAATAAGCTTAAGCTCTTCCTGGCATGCGTGCCCCGAAACATGAACGTCGTACATTCTTTCGTATACGACGTTGGCTCCGCTTTTCATAAGCTCGTTTACGACCTTGCTTACAAGCTTTTCGTTGCCGGGTATGGGGGTAGCCGATATAATTATCATATCCCCCGGGGTAATATCTATCTGCTTATGATCCGAAAATGCTATCCGGTGCAGGGCCGAAAGCGGCTCGCCCTGACTGCCGGTCGTGATAATTACCAAATTTCCCGGCTCGTAGGATTTAATATCCATAACGTCGATAAGCACGTTATCCGGCAGGTTAAGGTAGCCGAGCTGGGAGGCAACGTTTACTACGTTTATCATGCTTCTGCCCGATACCGCGACCTTTCGGTTGCATTTTACGGCTTCGTCGATAATCTGCTGTATGCGGTGAATATTGGATGAAAAGGTGGCGACGATTATCCGTCTGCCCTCCGCCTTGCTGAAAAGGTTGGAAAAGGAACCGCCCACCAGCTTTTCGGAAGCGGTATAGCCGGGCCTTTCGGCATTGGTGGAATCGGCAAGCAGTGCCAAAACTCCCTGCTTTCCATATTCGGCAAATCTGCCGATATCGATTACGTAGTCGTCTATGGGGGTAGTATCTATTTTAAAGTCGCCCGTATGCACTATGGTACCCGCCGGACAGGTAATAGCAAAACCCACGGAGTCGGGTATAGAGTGGTTAACGTGAATAAATTCGACCGTAAACTTGCCGAAATCAACCTTTTGCCCGGGATTTATGATATTAAGGTTGGCGCTGCTTAAAAGCTTATGTTCCTTAAGCTTACCTTCGATAAGCCCGACCGTAAGCCGCGTGGCGTAAATCGGTAAATTAAAATCCCGTAATAAGTACGGTATGGCGCCGATATGGTCCTCGTGACCGTGGGTGACAACCATACCCCTTATTTTGTCCTTGTTTTCGAGCACGTAGCTGAAATCGGGAATTACAATATCGATGCCCGGCGTCTCCTCGTCGGGAAACGACATTCCGCAGTCGACTATAAACATGTCGCCGTCATATTCGTAAAGAGTGATGTTTTTTCCTATTTCGCCGAGTCCGCCCAAGGGTATGATTTTTATGGGTTTTACGGGCGCGGTTGTTTTTTTTGTGTATTTTTTGGGCTGATTTTTAACCTTTCCGATATTTTGATTTTGAGAATTATTTTTATCGACGCTTTGCGCTTGCTTTCGCGACGGATTATCGACCGTTTTTCGCTGTTTTTGAGTATTCGCATTTCGCCTTTTTTCGATTTTGATATTAGTTTCTTTCTTTAAAGAATCTTGTTTCATTAAAAAATTTCCTCCGTATAATGCTTTTATGTAAAAGCACAGGGTCAGAATTACCCTTAATTATGTAATGTTTTATATGTTTTGATTCGGAGCATAAATAAGCGCAGAAATCAAGCTTATTATTAACCGTATTTTTCCGTTGTAATCAACGAAAAACTTAATGCTTATTTATTCAATTGCTCGTAAAGCGCCACTATTTTTGAAAGTCTGTGATTTAATCCCGATACCGTCAACGACTCAAGTGAGAGAGCGCAAAGCTCCTTTAAAGTGGCATTCGGGTTTTCCTTACGCAAAAGCGCCGCCGACAGAAGCTCCTGCGGCAGACTGTAAAGTCTGTCCGTTTTTTCGAGATAATCAATAGCCGTTCTCTGTTTAATCGAGGCTTCGACCGTTTTGGAAATGTTCGCGCTGTCGCAATTTCGCGCCCTGTTGATATTGTTTTTGATACTCTTGAGTATTTTGGTATCGATAAGACTTAAGGTGTGCTTACCGGCGCCCATAAGTGTCAGAAGGTCTTCAATAGCCGAGCTTTCCTTGGTATAAAGCAAAGCCCCGTTTTTTCGCAGGATTTTTCGAAGCTTGATACCGTTTTCGGCTAAAAGAAACGCCAATTCGTCGGCAAGCTTTTCATTTTTCAGGTTAAATTCGGCGCGGTATTCCTTTTCGGGGTCGTTTATGTTGCCGCATGCCAAAAATGCGCCGCGTATAAAGGAATGAACACAGCAGTCCTTTATAAAAAGATCGCGCGGAACGGCGTTTTCGCTTATACCGAAATCCGACGCCGCTAAAATTTTAAGTCGATCCGCTTCGGAAGTAATTTCCGCTTTGTAAGTGGGTTTTAAAGTGCCCCCGCAGGTAAGCGCGGGACGTATTTTATAAACCTCGAATACCAGATTGCAATATTCCCTCGCAACCTTTTCATTGGCGGTCTGAAGGGATATTTTCTTTACGGAAAAGCTTCGTCCGAAAAGCATAATGCCGTACGCTAACGCCGGTTTACAGCAATTTTGCGTTTTTACCGACGCCAATTCGTTTTTAAGCTGTGCGCAGAATGACATAAAATCACCTTTTATTGATATCGCGGTGAATTGTAATGCAATTATAATTGCGTTCCTTTAAATAGGCAGCCAAAAGTCTTGCAAAGGTAACCGAGCGGTGCTTGCCGCCGGTACAGCCGAATGCGATGATAAGCTGGCTTTTGCCCTCCTTGGCGTACAGAGGGATGGCGTACTCGAGAAAGCTTATCATCCGGTTGTAAAATTCTTTGCTTTCGGGCTCCTTCATTATATAATCGCAGATCTCGGCGTCCAGCCCCGTTTTGTTTTTAAGCGCTTCGTTATAAAAGGGATTTATAAGACAGCGCACGTCGATCACCAGATCCGCTTCGGTATCGGCGCCGTATTTGAAGCCGAATGATTTACATTGAATTTTCAAAGCGCCGCCGACGCTGTCCGAAAAAACGTTTGACAGCTTTTCCTTAAGCTGTGAAATCGAAATATAGCTTGTATCGATAACGTAATTGGCTTTTGCGCGAATTTTTTCGAGCATTTCCCGCTCGTTTGCGACCGCCTGTGCGAGAGATATTTTGTTATCCCTAATAAGCGGATGGGTCCTGCGGTTTTCCTTGTAACGGCGAATGAGGACCTCGTCCGAGGAATCGAGAAAAAGTATTTTGAAATCTACCTTACGCGCTTTAAGACCGTTTAAAACGTCCGAAATTTCCGAAAACAAATTTCCGCCGCGCACATCGGTAACTATAACTATTTTGCCAAGCTCGTTACCGCTTTTTACGGAAAGATCCAAAAACGAGGGTATAATAGCCGGCGGGACGTTATCCACGCAGTAATAGCCCATATCCTCAAGGGCGTTTGCCGCCTGCGTTTTTCCCGCGCCGGACATTCCGGTAACGATTAACAGTTCCAATTTCTTCACTTTCTTCCGATAAATATCACTTCCGGCTCCAAAGCGACGCCGTCTGCCGCCAGAACCGTTTTTTTAATATGCTCTATAAGTTTTTTAACGTCTTCGCATGTGGCGCCGCCCGTATTTATTATAAATCCGGCATGCTTTTTGCTCACCGCGGCTCCCCCTACCGCGGCGCCCTTAAGTCCGTTTTTTTCTATAAGCGTTCCCGCGAAGTTGCCCTCTGGGCGCTTAAAGGTACTGCCCGCGCTCGGAAATTCAAGCGGCTGTTTGGATTTTCGTCTTTCGAGAAAATCCTCCATTTTAAGGCGTATATCGTCGCTGTTTCCTTTTTTGAGCCGCAGATTTACCGAGGTTATTATCATGTTCCCTTGGCAAAAAATACTTTTTCTGTAGGAAAGCCGCATATTGCAAAGCAACATGCGCTTTACTTGTCCGTCGGAGTCTATATATTCGCAGGAATCCACTATCTGCGACATTTCGCCGCCGTAAGCTCCGGCATTCATATAAAGGGCTCCGCCGACGGTTCCGGGTATTCCGTAAGCAAACTCCATACCGGTAAGCGAATTTTCCAAAGCCTTGGCGCAAACCGCGGCAAGCGAGGCTCCGGCAGACGCCGTAATAAGCTCGCCCTCCGTTTTTATACCGTCCAAAGAGCAGAGATTTATTACCGCGCCCTCTATTCCCTTATCCGAAATCAGGAGATTAGAGCCTTTTCCGATAATAAAATATGGAACGCCGTTTTCCTTTAAAGCTTTTATTACCGCAAGCAATTCGTCCGTGCTTTTTACTGTGACGAAGTAATCGGCTTCGCCGCCGATTTTAAAGCTTGTATGCTTAGACATAGGCTCATTTTTAATATATGCCGTTTTATTTCTATCGCAAAAGTTCTCAAAAGCCTTAACCTTCATAACTACCTCCCTTCGCTTGAGCCTCACAATCGGCTTGAATTTGATTATTTATACAAATCGCAAATATTAGCGGCGCCGATAATTCCGGCGTCGTTGCCCAAAAGGGCGGTTTTGATTTTTGCCTTGCTCGGAATATTGCGCGCGTAGTTGTCACCGTTTACGTATTCTTCTATAGGCTTAATAAGGGTATCTCCCTCCTTGGAAATACCGCCGCCTATGCAGATAATTTCCGGCTGAAAAATATTTATATTATTGGCGATACCCACGGCAACGTATTTAACGTAATTGTCAACTACGCTCTTGCCCGCCAAATCGCCCTTGCGCATAGCGTCAAAAGCGGTAATTCCGCTTACCTTATTTATATCGTTTTCGCAAAGCTGCCACATAACGCTGTCGGAATATCTTATCATAGCCTGTTTGGTTTGGCGAATAAGCGCCGTCGCGGAAGCATAAGCCTCCCAACAGCCCTGACGGCCGCATGAGCACATTTCGCCGTCTACCGCAATAACGGTATGACCGAGCTCGCCGCCCGCGCAGTTAAAGCCGGAATAAATCTTTCCGTCGATTATTATTCCGCCGCCTACGCCGGTACCGAGGGTTATCATGATAAAGTCCTTTGTGCCCTTGCCGGCGCCGGCTATAAATTCGCCGTATGCCGCGGCGTTAGCGTCGTTTTCGAGATAAAAATCGATGCCGGTGCGCTCCTTTAGCATGCTCGCCATGGGTACGTTTACAAATCCCAAATTGTTGGCGTAGCAAACTATACGGTTTTGCGGATCTATAGCTCCGGGAGAGCCTACTCCCGCCGCTTCGATATCCTCTTTTTTAAGCCCGGAATTGTAAATCGCCTCGATAGCCGCGTCAGCCATATCGTCGAGAATCGCGTCCGCGGGGCGCGGGCAGTCGGTAAGTCGTTTTGCCGTCGAAATAATATTGTAATTTTCGTCAACGACGCTTGCAACGATGTTTGTTCCGCCTAAGTCAATACCTAATCTGTACATTTTATAACACTCCAATATTTTTTAAAACGGATCTATAGCTTTAGTTTCCGTAGTTTGTTTCTCGTCGGTCATACCGAGCCGGCTCAATAAATCCTCCGCCGCGTTGTAACCGAGCTTTTTCTGACGGCTGTTCATAGCCGCAACCTCTATAATAACCGCAAGGTTACGTCCGGGCTTTACCGGAATGGTAAGCGACGGAATTTTGAGCCCCAAAATTTCGGTGGTTTCGTTTTCAAGGCCCATACGGTCGTAAACCTTATTTACGTCCCACTGTTCGATATTGATGACAAGATCGATTTTTTCGGTGAGCTTTACCGCGCCCGCGCCGAAAATACGGCTTGCATTTATAATTCCTATGCCTCTCAGCTCAATAAAATGCCGTATATTATCGGGCGAAGTGCCCACAAGCGAACGGTTGGAAACACGGCGGATTTCCACCGCGTCGTCCGCAATAAGTCGGTGTCCGCGCTTTACAAGCTCGATAGCCGTTTCGCTCTTACCTACGCCGCTTTCGCCCAAAAGCAGTATGCCTTCGCCGTAAACCTCGACCAAAACGCCGTGGCGGGTAATCCTCGGCGCCAAATGAAGATTTAAAAAGGCTATGATAGCCGATGTAAATTCCGACGTGGCGTCGGCGGTTCGAAGCAGCGGCACGCCGTATTTTTTCGCGGCTTCGATGTACATATCGTTTATCTCGAGTCCGCGGCAGATTATTACCGCGGTAGGCTTACGCGAAAAAAATTCCTCAAGTCGCCGCATCGCCTTTTCATCGGTAAAGCGGTTTAAAAAGCCTTCCTCGCTTTTGCCGATTATTTGAATACGCGTTTCGTCATAAAACTCGAAATATCCCGCCAGGTGAAGCCCCGGTCGATTTATTTCGGAAGACGATATCATAATATTTTCGGCGCTTTCGGGCATATTTAATACTTCGAGCGAAAACTCGGAAATTATTTTTTCGAGCGAAACCTTAAAATTGGTATGCAATTTCTTAACCTCCTTTAACTTTGATAATATTCCAAATTATTATACTACAGAACTTATGGAAATGTAAAGGTTTTTATACATTTTTAAAGCTTTTTTCTTGATTTTCTTGATAAAATCGCTTTGACGGCTTTTAACCCTTACGCCGCCAAGCATTTTCCGCAAAAAAACGCAACCCCGAAGGATTGCGCCGAGACTTGTAATTTATTTTTAGAATTTTTTAGGATAGTACGATTTTTCCCGCCAATCCGAGTATATATCACGAACAAGGGAGCAAATCTCCGCAGATACAGCCTCCCGCCTTTCGCAGACAAGAGCGCTTATGCGTGAAGCAAGGCGAAGGCTTGCAAGGGTGTTGCCGGTTTTAAAATATTCGGTTAAAAAGGCGGCGGAAAAGCTGTCGCCCGCGCCTACGGTGCTTACGGGATTTGCGGGATATGCTTTACAGTAAACGGGTTTTTCGTTTTTCGCAAAAAAGGCGGAGCCATTTTCGCCCTTTGTGACAAGCACACCCTTTACCCCGTCAAAGTTTCGGAAAATTTCCCCTGCAAGAATCTCCGGATCAAGGTCTACCTTCGGTAAAACCCTTGAGAGTGCGGGCATCTCCTCCTCGCTGAATTTAACAATGCCTGCGTTTTGCAGACAAAAAAGAATGTTCTCCGGCATCGAAAACGGCGGGCGAATATTCAAATCCGCAAAAACTTGCGCTTTCGGAAAGGCTTTCAGCATATCGGTCAAAACCTTTTTGTTATGCCCGCTTCTCAGCGCCAGGGTAGCAAACGCTAATAGATCGGGCGGTTCCGGAAGCTCCGGCATCGCAATATAATCATAAGCGGCGTCGGTTTTAAGCAGGTATTGCGGCGCGTTTTCCGAAGTGTAGGTTACCATGCATGTGCCGGTTTCTTTGTCGGGAGTACGGGTGATATATTCGCGTTTTACGCCGAGCTTTTCGAGTATGTCAAGCGCCCTTGCTCCCAAATCGTCCTCCCCCACGGCAGAAACAAGCCAAGACGTATTTCCGAGCATTGCCGAGTACGCCGCAAGGTTAAGCGGGGATCCGCCCAAGGCGGCGTCGTCGCCGAAGATATCCCATACGATCTCCCCGAAGGATAAAAGCTTCAACCCGCCGTTCACCTCATTTCCTTAATTTCCACCTGTGAAAGAATACAGCCGTTTCGCTCGGCAACAGCCCCCACGGCGGTAAAGGGCACGGAAAGGGTATCCGGAAAATGCGCGTTGTTAAAGGTTTGCAGATATTCGCCGTCGATATAGATTTCGAACATACCGTCCTTGGTAAGGATGCGCACCGAGTAGGTTTTGCCCGCCTCAAGATAGTAAGGCGCCGCAGAGCCGAAGGATATAACGTCCTCGCATATTACCGGATTTTCCCCGTCGATATAAATAATTTTGGCGGAACCGTAGGTATCAAAAATGATCGCCGTTCCCTTTCTTCCGTTTTCACTAAGGAAAATACCGCCGGAGGAATATTCCGTAAATCCGTTTTGCGATAAGGTCAATTTCAAATCTATTACCGCCCGAGACGGAATTTTTATTAAATCGGAAAAAGCATATTTTGTTTCGTAGGTTACCGTAGCCGATAGGGCTTGAGCCGCGGCATCCAGATGATCGACTTCGGCAAGCTTGTCTCCTATAAGAGCATCGTTGCCCTCCCACCATTTTAAATAAAGCCGCTCGCCGCTTTTCGCAAGGCGTTTAATAGGTGGCAGAAAAACGTCGCCCTGCTCGTAATGGTGACCGTTGTACATGTAATTGTGGGCAAGATATTCCCCATCCTTTTGAAAACAACGCTCCCACATGTTTACCCAGCGGCAGCTTGTGCCGTTGATGCGATAATAGGGCAAATTTGCGGTAAATGGTCCGCAAGGCGTTTCGCTTTTGTATAGGTAAACGCCGTACCCCTGCATTCCCAAATGACCGAAGCCGCCGCAAAAAAGGTAAAAGGTTCCGTCAAAGAGAATGCAGTCGGCAACCTCAAAGCCGCCGTAGGCAGTATTGTAGGGCGGAAATGGATCGCAGTTTATTTGCGCTGGATTAGTAATGAAGTGAGCGCCGTCATCGGAGGTTAAAAAGCTGTTTTGCCCGGTAGCGTAGCCGTAATATTTACCGTTTTGCTCTACTACGTTCATACAGTCAAGCCGCGTACCCTCGCGTTCGGCGTCGGGAGCCGTCACGTCCAAATCGGGCTGATATTCCCAATGGAGTAAATCGGCGGATTTCCAGAACTTGAGCACTCCCTGGCGACCGTCGGCGGTAAAACTGCCGCTGTTCATATAAAAAGCGTCCTTGCCGCGGTATACCTTCATAGCCCAAATCAAATCCGGAAAATCCTCCACCACACAGCCATAATCTTCAAAATGAACCCCGTCTGCCGAGCGTGCAAGCCAAATATTGCAAAAACGGTCGCTGTTTTCCTTGCAATACATGCTGTATAAATAATAGGTTCCGTTTTCGTAAACCATACAGTTGTCCTTGATTTTTCCCTTTTTCGGACTGTAAATCATAAAATTATCCTCCCGTAAGGCGGCTTATTCCAAATTTGCGTGGTATTCCCAGAGTGTGTCTATATCAATTTTGTTTTTCTCGGCGATCATTTTGGCTACGGTATCGCCGTACAGCAGAAGAAATTGCTCAAAAAGACTTGTCATAATCTGTTCGGACGCAATTTCGTCGGGAGCCTTCGCCTTGGTATTGGTGGGTACCCGCACCATGAAATCCGCAATTTTTGCAAGGGTGCTTTCGCGGTTAGAGCCGATAAGTACAACCTGCGCTCCGAGTGACTTAGCTTTTTTGGCTATAGCGCATGGAAAAAGCGATTCGCCGCTTCCGGAGCCCGCAATAAGCAAATCTCCCGGGCGAATGGCGGGCTCGGTAATTTCACCGACCACATGCGTATCAAGCCCCAAGTGTGAAAACCGCTTTGCCATAGCTTCGAGCGAGAGAAAAACTCTGCCTACTCCCACGAAAAAAATCCGGTTTGCAGAAAGTATACGCCTGATAAATTCCTGCGTGGTATCCTCATCTACGCTTAAAAGAACCCGACTGCATTCGTCAAGTACAAGCTGTGCCGTCTTACGGTACATAATTAAGCCTCCCCGTTATTTAATATTGAATTAATATACGCCCAATTTTGCTCTCTGGTGCGCGCGGGATCAAAAAGCCCCGCCGAGCCGCTTACAAAGGTGTCGGCTCCCGCTTTGAGCAAGCCCGAGATATCCTCGGCGCCGACTCTGCCGTCGACCTCGATTTCCAAGCTCTGCCCCTGCGCTTTTCGGTAATCCGCCGCGTATTTAAGCTTTTCCTCCGTTTGAGGGTAGACCGACTGCCCGGGCAGGTGAGCGTACCCTGCGTCAATGCGCATAAACAGCAGAAAATCACACAGCGGAAAGAGGTAACGAAGCGATTCCGTCGGAGTTTCGGGGCTTATCGCGATACCCGCCGCTTTTCCCGCGGCTCGAATTTTCCGCAATAGTATGGATGGACGCGGTTCAAACTCTGTATGAAAACAAAGTCTGTCTACTCCGCACTCGAGGAGCAAATCTACGTATGGAGCGTTATTTGCCGCCATGAGGTGTGCGTCAAAGGTCATATCGGTGCATTTTCTCAGCTGTTTTACCGTCGATATTCCGAGCGGCATATCCGGGCTGTAAATACCGTCTATAATATCGATATGAAGCATATCGCATCCCAAAGCTTCGAGACTGCGGATCTCCTTTTCGAGATTACAGAGATCCATACAAATAAGCGAAGGAGAAATTCGTTTCGTTATCATGGTAATCACCTCTTTATTAAAATACTTATATTAACGCAACAAATCAATTGTAAAAGCAACAGTATTTATTGCATTTTTACATATCAGCTCGATATTCTAAATTTTTTCAACGAAAAATGTCGAACGATATATTGTTTTTAAAGAAAAAATATGTTATATTAAAAATACAGATAGGAGGTATAGTATGGAAATCACACGACATCGGACAAACGCCTGGATCAAAAACCGTATGGTGGACGTCTCGATAAAATCACTTTCCGCAAAGGAAGTGGACGTGCATTGGCATGATTTTTACGAAATCGAGCTGATTTTAGAGGGCGCGGGAAGCTATCATATCGACGGTATAGAGTATGAAATCAAGCGCGGCGCCCTGTTTTGTATGTGCCCGGCGAGCTTTCACAGGCTTACCTTAACCAAAACCGCAAGACTTATAAATTTCATGTTTATACCCGACGCCTGCGACTCAGACGTTTTGTGCGATATGTTCCGCCTTTCCCCTCACCTATCGATGGAAATATCCGAAGAAGCGGTTGAATTTATCTCCGCTTTGGCAAATGAAGCAGTGCTTACAAACAGCATATCTTACCAGACCGCCCTGCTTAACTGCGTTTTGGGAAAGATAAGACAGCTTTGTGTGGGAATATCGCCCCTGCCGCCCAAGGATCCCATACGTTACGCGCTTTTATACATTCAAAATCATTTCAGAGAGGATATTCGCTTAGCGCAAGCGGCAAAAGCGGCAAATTATTCTACCAATTATTTCGGCAATAAATTTAAGGAGTATACCGGGCTCACCTTTAGGGAATACATCGCAAACCTGCGCTTTTCTCTCGCGGAGGAGCTGCTCGAAAAAACCGAACTTTCGACTACGGAAATTTGCTTTGCATGCGGTTTCCGCGAGTATTCGAACTTTATGCGGCATTTTAAAAAGCGGTATAAACAGACGCCCAATTGCTTCCGTAAAACGCAAAGAGAAAAATCGCCCGAACTTTAAACCTATTATCTAAACCTGTTTTCGGTAAACACCGATATAAAGACGCCCCGCCTGTAATTTTACGCAAAGGCGGGGCATTTTGTATTTAATATTTAATTATGACGCCGGAAATACCGCCGCAATCAGGAAGGAATGTCCGTCCTTAGTCTGTGCGGTAATTTTGCCGCCGTGCGCCGTGACTATGGCTTTTGCAATCGAAAGTCCGATACCATGCCCGCCCGTCTGCGAATTGCGGGAGGGGTCGCTTCGGTAAAAGCGATCGAAAACATGCAAGAGATCATCCCTGTAGATTTCACCGAATGTCGGATTGCAGACCGATAAGCATAAATGCTTGCCCTGCCGCACAAGCTCAAGGGAAATAACCCCGCCCTCCGGCGAATATTTAAGGGCGTTATCAAGGAGCAGCGACACAAGCTGACCTATCGCCCGATCGTTTCCCTTAATGGTAAGCATCGGTTGTATATTGAAAATCAACTGTTTATTCTGTGCAAGCGCCGCACCTGCAAAAGGCGCCACCGCCTCCTGCACCACTTCGGAAAGCGGAAATTCGATCATCTGCATCGACTCTTTTGACTCCTCCATACGTGCAAGGCTTACAAGATCGTTGGTAAGCCCCGTCAAGCGTTTTGCCTGGCGACGTATTTCCCGAAGGCTCTCGTTTTCGCCGATATCCATTTCGAGCAGGTCTGTGTTGGCGTTTATGATGGTGAGCGGCGTTTTAATCTCATGACCCGCGTCGGTGATAAAGTGCTTTTGCTTTTCGTAGCTTTCGGCTATGGGGCGTATAAATTTTCCCGAGAAAAAGACGATTACAAAGAAAACGACAACAAATCCCGCCGAAGCCATTACAATGCTTATAATCAAAAAGTTATAATAGGCGTCAAGCTTGCGCCCGCAGTCCAAAAAGAAGATCCGAACGCCTAAGTCATCGTAGGATTTAAGATAGCGAAACTGCCCGTAAAAGCCCTGTTCCGAGGATTTTGCCGCGACTAAGTTTGCATATTCGGAAGCTTTCTCGTCATCGACCGAGGCTATGCGGCTTACGTCCACGCGCAATACCGCGCCGTCGCTGTCAAGCAGTACCGAAAAATACCGTGATTCATACGGAAGTTCCGGCGAAATACTGCGCGGCTTTTGTCCGCCGGGGCCTTGTCCGCCGCCGATTTCGGGAAAAACGCCGCGATTTTGCGATATAAGAGAGAGTACCTCGTCCGCGTCGCCTACGACCGAGCGGTAGTTTAACAAATTCATACCCGTTACGATAACCGTGAGCAGTAAAAACAAAGAAAGCATTGCCAGAATAATAAACCTGATTCGAAATTTTCGTATCATGTCAATTCCTCCAAAGAATAGCCGGCATTGCGCGACGCCTTAATGGTAATATCGGCATGAAGCGCAGTCAGCTTTTTGCGAAGATAAGAAACATACACCCAAACCACGCTTATTTCGGCGTCGGTGTCGTAGCCCCAGATTTTTTCCATAAACCGTTCTACGGGAATTATACGGTGCGGGTTGGAAATAAGCATCTCCATCATCTGAAACTCTCGGTTGGCAAGTCGAAAGCTGCCCGACTGAGTCGACAGCTCAAAGGTCGCGCGGTCGAGGGTTACGTTGCCGAAATTAAGGCGGCTGTCGATCTCGGTCTGCACTCGCGTAATGGCGCGTATGGCGGCCAAAAGCTCCTTTGCGTCAAAGGGCTTGGTAAGATAATAGTTGGCTCCGCTGTCGAGCCCCAAAACCTTGTCGTCGATTTCGGATTTTGCCGTAAGCATTAAAATCGGTATATGATTGCCCGCTTCCCTCACCTTTTTAAGTACGGTAATGCCATCCATTTTGGGCATCATAATATCGAGTACCGCAACGTCGTAATTATCCGATTGCAAATAGATAAGCGCATCCTCGCCGTTTTCCACCGCGTCGGCGGAATAATTGTTTTTTTCAAAAATTTTGACGATTGCTTTAGCTAAGGGTCGTTCGTCCTCCGCCAATAAAATTCTCATATTAAAAACCTCATTTCTGCCCATCGTTCAATAAAGAAAAATCTTTTACATTCAAAAGGATAACAAAGAAACATTAACTGTACCTAAAAATAAAAAAATTTTTAGTTTTAAGTTCGTTTAAGCTTCGGCGTTTATACTGTGTTCATCAAAGCTAAAAAGGAGGCTGTCGTTATGGCATTTCAAACCGTGTTTGAGCGTTACGAGCTTAAATATCTGCTCACGGGAGCGCAAAAACGAGCCGTATGCGAAGCGATGGCACCATATATGCGGCTTGACCGCTACGGACGCACAACTATAAGAAATCTTTATCTTGACAGCGACAATTACCGCCTGGCGCGCCGCTCTATCGAACGCCCGACATATAAAGAAAAGCTGAGAATACGCAGTTACTCGGAAACGTCGCCCGAGAGCACCGTTTTTGCGGAGCTTAAAAAGAAATATAAATCGGTAGTATATAAAAGACGGCTGGCGCTTACGGAAAAGGAGGCGATGCGCTGGCTTTGCGATGGGGCGTCAAGCCCCGTAAAATCGCAAATTGCCGATGAAATCGGGTATTTTCTCGAGTTTTACGGACCGCTTCGCCCCGCCGCTTATTTATCATATGAAAGAGAGGCGTTTTACGCCTTGGACAAAAGCGATTTCAGAGTGACCTTTGACGAGCAGATACGTTCGCGTAAAACCGACCTTTCCTTATGCGCCCCGCCCGGCGGATTTTCACTGCTCGACGAGGATATGACGCTTATGGAAATAAAGTGCTCGGGCGGTATCCCGCTTTGGATGACGAAAATTTTAAGCGAACAAAAATTATATAAAACCTCGTTTTCCAAATACGGCGCCGCTTATGAAAAGCTTATTTGCCCGCACCGAAATCGGGCTTTTGACGAAATATCCGTTTCGGATTTTAAGGAGGCTGTTTGCTATGCTTGATAATTTACTCAAAGGAATTTTTGATTCCGATCTTACTACAGTGATAACTCTTTCGGATTTTCTTCTCTGTATCGTCGTATCGCTTCTGTCGGGACTTCTTCTTGCGGGAAGTTATATGTACAAAACTCACTACACAAAAAGCTTTGCGATAACCCTTGCGCTCCTGCCTGCCGTAGTCTGCGTCGTCATTATGATGGTCAACGGCAATATCGGCACCGGCGTCGCCGTAGCGGGTGCGTTCGGTTTGGTGCGCTTTCGCTCGGCGCCCGGCACGGCAAAGGAAATTTGCGCGCTGTTTTTGGCTATGGGCACGGGGCTTATTGCCGGTATGGGATATCTCGGGTTTGCCTTTTTGTTTCCGGTTATTTTAAGCGGAGTCTTTTTGCTTTACAACCGACTGCAATTCGGCACGCGAAGAAACGCGGCTATGTATAAAACGCTCTCCGTAACCATTCCGGAGGATTTGGATTATTCGGACGTGTTTGAGGATATTTTTTCCGAATATACTTCGGAGCACGACCTTGAAAAGGTAAAAACCACCAATATGGGCAGTATGTTTCGCCTTACCTACTTAATTACCCTGCGCGATCCCAAAAAAGAGAAAGAAATGATCGATAAGCTTCGCTGCCGCAACGGAAATCTCGAAATAACGGTTTCCCGTCAGGAAACCGGAGCGGCAGAGCTTTAAGCGATTGAAGGGGGCATTCTTATGAAAAAAATACTTATACCGGTCGCCGTCATACTTGCTATTTGCTTTACTTTCGGCGGCTGCGCTTCCAAAAACGCATCGCAGGTAAATTCCGACGAAGAAGTCCTTCAAAAAGCCGATACCTCCGGCATGAATTTTTCCGTGGAAGACGAAACGGTCGCGGCGGCGGGCGGCGAGACGGTGGATTTGTCCGCTTTAAAGACCGATACCTATTCCGTAACGTCCGGCGGTTCATATACCTTAAGCGGCTCCAAAAAGGATACCACGATTTTGGTGGACGCAAATAACGCCGACGTAACGCTGATTTTAAAAGGCGTTACTATCGAAAACAGCAAGGGCCCCGCCATATACGTTCGCTCGGCGGATAAGGTCACACTTTCCTTGGCGGACGGTACGACAAATACAATATCGGACGGCGACTCTTATTCGGTATCGGATCAAAATTCGAATTTGGACGGAGCCGTTTTCAGTAAAGCGGATCTCACAATAAGCGGCGGCGGCTCCCTTACCGTAAACGGCAACAACAAGCACGGAATAGTATCCAAGGACGATCTGATAATAGCCTCCGGCACCCTAAAGGTAAACGCCAAAAACGTAGGATTAAACGGCAAGGACTGTGTAAAAATCGGAAACGGCAATATAACCGTAACCGCCGGAAGCGACGGTATTCGCTCCGACAATACGGAGGACGCCTCGCGCGGCTATGTGTCGCTGACGGGCGGCAAGGTTAATATAACCGCCGGCAACGACGGAATACAGGCGGAAACGGTTATAAATGCCGAAAATACCGAGCTTACCGTTACCGCCGGCGGCGGAAGCGGCAATTCGCTCACCTCAGCCGAAGAATCGTATAAAGGTTTAAAAGCCAGGTCGGATATTTATATAACCGGCGGAGTATTCGACCTTTCCTCCCGCGACGACTGTATCCACTCGAACGGAACGATCACCGTTTCCGGCGGAAAATACACCCTATCTTCGGGAGACGACGGCATCCACGCCGATACCGATCTCGAGATTTCCGGCTCGTCCACTAAAATCTCCGTGGAAAAAAGCTATGAAGGAATAGAAGCTACCAACCTGTATATAAAGGGCGGCGACGTTTCGGTAATTGCAGATGACGACGGGCTTAACGCGGCGGGCGGCAACAACCTCCAAACCGACAATACCTCAAGTACCTCCGATGCGACAAACCCCGCCGATCCCGGCATGCAAAAAGGTATGATGCGCCCGGGCAGAGGTAATTTTTCCGCATCGACCGGCAGTATGAAAATTTCCGGCGGTAATATATTTATCAAAATGGGCGGCGACGGTCTGGACGCCAACGGCAGTCTTACGGTCACCGGCGGAAGTATTACGGTCTCGGGCGCGGTTACAGGCGATACTTCGATTTTGGATTATGATTCCTCCGGCGTTATCTCGGGCGGCATCTTTATAGGGCTCGGCGCCTCGAATATGGCACAGAATTTTTCCGATGAGTCCACGCAGGGCGCCATATTGTCCTCTGTAGGAACACAAACGGCGGGAACGACGGTAAAGCTTACCGATTCGAGCGGAAAGGTGCTTATAGAACATAAAGCCGAGCAGTCCTTTAGCTGCGTGGTTTTAAGCTGCCCGGGAATAAAGCAGGGGCAAACCTACACGCTTACGGTTGGCGGTTCGGATACGACAATCGAGATGACAAGCACCGTTTACGGCTCCGGCGGAGGCTTTGACAGAGGCTTCGGCGGTGGAGGTGGAGGCGGCTTTAAGGGCGGTTTCGGCGGAATCAGATAAATACGTCTTTTACAATATACGGCGAACGGACTTTTATCCGTTCGCCGCATTTTTACATTCACTGCTTTAATATAAAAATTTAAAACCCGAATCCGATTATTTTACCTCAAATCCCGCAAAGCCGTAGGGCGCTATCTCCGAGAGATATGCTTTATTACCCGAAAGCTTTCCGGTACAGTTTAAAAATTCAATCTCGGAATATTCTTTGTGAAGCTCGACTACCGGCTCCAATACTGCGTCGGGCCAGAAATTCCAAAGCCCTACCGACAGGGAATTTGCGTTTTCCTTACACTGCATATAAAGCGCCGGATTGCCGTAAATATAGGCAGGAAGCTTATTACCCGAAAGCCAAGGCGTATTATCTGCAATTTGTCTGCTTCTCTCGTAATGCTTAAGCATTGCGGAATTATTAAACCTCGTATTAAGATTAAGCACCAAAAAGCGGTTACCGTCGGCATTTTCGTATCTGTATGACAAAGGCAGGGTACCTTTAGAGGTTTCGGCATCGCTTAATACCTCGGCGCCATCCTTTAACGCAATATCATAAAAGGTCGCGCCGTGTACCTGGATATAATTATTATCGTCAAAAAAGTGCTCTTCGACGTTTTCTCTTACCGCTTCGCCGATCTTTTCGATACCTACGTCAACACCTCTCTCGCTCAAAATCTCCGCGGCGGCAATATCCAAAATAAGTCCGTTTTTAAGCGCAGATAAGGGCAGATTTCTCGCATTTTCGTCGAATACAATGCCGCATACCCCCTCGCCCTCGTAAACGGTGGGTATGCTGTTAAATGCCAAGGTTCTTGCCGCTTTCGAAAAGAACAAATCCTCGATACTTACCTTTGAATTGACCTTTGTCGGCATAACCATATCGGCAACTTTTTTCATGCTCTCGTATACTCTGACGCCGCAATTGGTTTTTCCGCCGAACATTTTGTCGATTTTTTGATAAACGGGTTTATTCTTTTCATGGAACTTGGCATAACCGGTTTCATAATCGGCGTCGGAATAATAATCTAAGCCGTATTTCAGTATGCCGTCAGTACAGCCCGAAGCTCTTATAGCGGTATCGAAGCCCTCAAGATAGCTTGCCGGGCAATTTATTCTCGGCCGCGGCCAGACGTCACCCTCTGCCATAATCTCTATATCGCCTTTTTTAGTCCATACGCTTTCCATTCGCTCGAGCTCAACAACGTCCTGGAGATAGTTGCCCCATGACTTGTCAACCGCCCAATAGGGCGCTCCTATAAGGCGTGTCAGAGGTTTCGTATTTCCCGCCAAAATTTTTGCAAGGCTGTAAGCGTCGGTGCCGTCGATATCCCATGTGGACATACAGGTGGCTACGCCTATACGTATTTGGGGATCGATCTTATCTATAGCCGCCCGCATTTGAACCGCAAAATCTGCGAAAGCGTCGCCGTTTGCCTTGAGATACGCGTCACGCCACTTATTTTTTTCGCCTGAAATTATGTGATTGTATATTTCTTCGCGGGTGGCATTTTCGCCCGTAATATCGTTTATTAACGCAATATGCTTGTCACAGAGACACGCCGGAGAATCGGATAAAAAGCCGTACCTGAAATCATCGTCGAAATAAATTATATCGACGCCGCATTTTGCAAGGTCGCTTATATAATCCGCGGCAAATTTTACAAAATTTTCATCGGACGGGCAAAGAAATTCTTTGATTTCACTTCCGTTTATTGCGCGCATATTGACGAAATCTTTTTTGTCGTTTACCCAAAAGGTCCAAAGCCATGCGCCGACTTCGAGACCGTTGGCTTTGAAAAATTTGCAATTATCCGCAAGCTCTTTGAGCATTTCCGCCTTTTTTTCGGCGTCGGTCTCATACCTGCCCACCGCAAGAAAAACCCGCTCGCCGTCAAAGCGTTTAATTTCCTTAAGCAATTTTTCACGATTGCACCTTTTAACGGTGCTGTTCGCGATCGGAACCGTAACTTTATACATTTTTATACCACCAAACGTAAATTATTTTACCTCAAATCCCGCAAAGCCGTAGGGCGCTATCTCCGAGAGATATGCTTTATTACCCGAAAGCTTTCCGGTACAGTTTAAAAATTCAATCTCGGAATATTCTTTGTGAAGCTCGACTACCGGCTCCAATACTGCGTCGGGCCAGAAATTCCAAAGCCCTACCGACAGGGAATTTGCGTTTTCCTTACACTGCATATAAAGCGCCGGATTGCCGTAAATATAGGCAGGAAGCTTATTACCCGAAAGCCAAGGCGTATTATCTGCAATTTGTCTGCTTCTCTCGTAATGCTTAAGCATTGCGGAATTATTAAACCTCGTATTAAGATTAAGCACCAAAAAGCGGTTACCGTCGGCATTTTCGTATCTGTATGACAAAGGCAGGGTACCTTTAGAGGTTTCGGCATCGCTTAATACCTCGGCGCCATCCTTTAACGCAATATCATAAAAGGTCGCGCCGTGTACCTGGATATAATTATTATCGTCAAAAAAGTGCTCTTCGACGTTTTCTCTTACCGCTTCGCCGATCTTTTCGATACCTACGTCAACACCTCTCTCGCTCAAAATCTCCGCGGCGGCAATATCCAAAATAAGTCCGTTTTTAAGCGCAGATAAGGGCAGATTTCTCGCATTTTCGTCGAATACAATGCCGCATACCCCCTCGCCCTCGTAAACGGTGGGTATGCTGTTAAATGCCAAGGTTCTTGCCGCTTTCGAAAAGAACAAATCCTCGATACTTACCTTTGAATTGACCTTTGTCGGCATAACCATATCGGCAACTTTTTTCATGCTCTCGTATACTCTGACGCCGCAATTGGTTTTTCCGCCGAACATTTTGTCGATTTTTTGATAAACGGGTTTATTCTTTTCATGGAACTTGGCATAACCGGTTTCATAATCGGCGTCGGAATAATAATCTAAGCCGTATTTCAGTATGCCGTCAGTACAGCCCGAAGCTCTTATAGCGGTATCGAAGCCCTCAAGATAGCTTGCCGGGCAATTTATTCTCGGCCGCGGCCAGACGTCACCCTCTGCCATAATCTCTATATCGCCTTTTTTAGTCCATACGCTTTCCATTCTTTCAAGCTCTATAACATCCTGTAGGCTGTTGCCCCACGACTTATTGACCGCCCAATACGGGGCGCCTATAAGGCGTGCAAAGGGTTTGGTATTTCCCGCCAAAATCTTTGCAAGGGTGTAAGCGTCGGTGCCGTCGATATCCCATGAGGTCATGCAGGTGCAGACGCCTAAACGAATTTCCGGATTAACCTTATCGACCGCCGCCCGCATTTGAGCCGCAAAATTTTCGAAAACTTCACCGTTTGCCTTAAGATATGCGTCGCGCCACTTATTTTTTCCTCCCGAAACTATGTGATCGCATATTTCCTCGCGGGTAGAATTTTCGCCCGTAATGCCGTTTATCAGTGCAATATGTTTGTCGCACAGGCACGCCGCAGAATCGAAAAAAAAGCCGTACCTGAAATCATCGTCGAACTGAATTAAATCAACGCCGCATTTTGCAAGGTCGCTTATGTAGTCAGCGGCGAATTTCACAAAATTTTCGTCTGCCGGACACATAAAATCTTTTAATTCTTTTCCGCCCATTGAGCGCATATTTACAAATTCTTTATTGACGTCTACCCAAAAAGTCCAAAGCCATACGCCGACTTCGTAACCTTTGGATTTGAAAAATTTGCAATTATCCTTAAGCTCTTTGAGCATTTTCGCTCTTTTTTCGTCGTCGGTCGTATATACGCCCACCGAAAGAAAAATCCGCTCGGCGCCAAAGCGTCTGATTTCCTTGAGCAATCTTTCACGGTCGCTCCTTTTCACGGTGCTGTTCATAATCGGAACCGTAACTTTATACATTTTTATACCACCAATCAAAAAATTTACAATAAAAGCCATAAGGCAAACCGCCTTAAATACCGATAACAGATTATATCACTAATAATATCAATTTTCAAGCTTTTTTAAGGCTTTTTCAAATTTTATGCACGATACGAAAATTATCTTTTAAAAATCTTTTGAAAATTTGCGAAACCTATTGAAATTTCGGCGAAAATATTGTATAACACTAAGGAACGAAGTAATAAGTGTTTTACGCTCTTTTGCTTCTTGATTTTTCTCTGTTTTATTTGCAATTTAAATTTTGGAGGTAATAAAATGTTCAACATCCCTGAAGTTAAATTAGGAATTATCGCCGTTTCGAGAGACTGTTTTCCGGTATCCCTCTCGACCGCCCGCCGCGAGGCTATAGTAAAGGCATTCGGCAAAGACATCTACAACTGTAAGATCACCGTAGAAAATGAAAAGGACGCGCTTAAAGCCGTCGAGGACGTAACCGCAAACGGCGCAAACGCTCTCGTCGTATTTCTCGGAAACTTCGGCCCCGAGACTCCCGAGACGCTTATCTGCAAGCATTTTGACGGCCCCGTTATGTACGTCGCCGCCGCAGAAGGAGACGGCGATATGATAGACGGAAGAGGCGACGCCTACTGCGGCATGCTCAACTGCTCCTACAACTTAGGAATGCGCCGGCTTAACGCCTATATTCCCGAATATCCCATCGGCACCGCGGAGGACTGCGCCGGCATGATAGCTCAATTCGTTCCCATAGCAAGAGCGGTTATCGGTGTAAAAAATCTTAAAATCATCACCTTCGGACCCCGCCCGCAGGACTTCTTCGCCTGCAACGCTCCCATAAAGGGGCTTTACGAGCTCGGCGTAGAGGTTGAGGAAAATTCCGAGCTTGACCTTCTCGTTTCCTACAAAGCGCACGCGGGCGATCCGCGAATTAAGGACGTTTGCGACGATATGGCAAAGGAAATGGGCGAAGGCAGATACTATCCCGAACTGCTCGAAAGAATGGCGCAGTTTGAGCTTACCCTGCTCGATTGGGCGGAAGAACACAAGGGCGCAAGAAAATACGTTGCCTTTGCCGACAAATGCTGGCCCGCGTTCCCCGAGCAGTTCGGCTTTGAGCCATGTTACGTCAATTCCCGACTTGCAAGCCGCGGCATTCCGGTATCATGCGAAGTCGATATCTACGGCGCGCTTTCGGAGTACATAGGCGCATGCGTGACCTGTGACGCCGTCACGCTGCTTGACATTAACAACTCCGTTCCGCGTTATATCTATGACGAGGATATAAAGGGAAAGTTCGATTATAAGCTTACCGACACCTTCATGGGATTTCACTGCGGCAATACTCCCGAGTGCAAAATGTGCGCCGACCGTGCGGTAAAATACCAGCTTATCCAGCACCGACTTCTTGAGCCCGCCGACAGCGAGCCCGACTACACGAGAGGTACCCTTGAGGGGGATATCGCGCCATCAGACATAACCTTTTACAGACTCCAATGCGACTCGGATGGCAATCTGCGCTCATATATCGCGGAGGGCGAGGTTCTTCCCGTCGCCACGCGTTCCTTTGGCGGCATAGGCATATTTGCAATAAGCGAGATGGGCAGATTTTACCGCCATGTTCTCATTAAAAACAGATTTCCCCACCACGGCGCAGTCGCCTTTTCGCATTGCGGCAAAGCGATATTTGAGGTTTTCAAATATCTCGGCGTTAAAGATATCGCCTACAACCTGCCCGCCGGCATTCGCTACGAGGATGAAAATCCTTTCGCGTCCATTACTTAAAGGAGAACTAAAACATGAAGCTTGGTATAGTGGGGCTTCCGAACGTCGGAAAATCAACCCTCTTTAATGCAATTACAAACGCCGGAGCGCAATCGGCCAATTATCCCTTTTGCACCATCGAACCGAACGTCGGTATGGTGAGCGTTCCGGACGAACGGCTCGAAAAATTGGCGGAGATATATACTCCCGATAAATTCACCCCCGCGGTTATCGAATTTGTGGATATTGCGGGGCTTGTCAAGGGCGCTTCCAAGGGCGAAGGGCTCGGAAACAAATTTCTTGCCAATATTCGCGAGGTCGACGCCATAGTTCACGTTGTGCGCTGTTTTGAAAGCGACGATATTGTTCACGTCGAGGGCTCGGTCGATCCCCTGCGCGATATCGAGACCATTAATTTGGAGCTTATTTTTTCGGATATTGAAATTGCCGGTCGCCGCCTTGACAGGGCAACTAAAGCCTTAAAGGGCGATAAAAAGCTGCAGGGCGAGGTCGATTTTTTAAAGCGGCTTATCGATCATCTCGAAAAGGGACTTCCGGCGCGTTCATTGGAAATTGCGGACGACGACGAGGCCGAAATTTTAAATACCACCGCGCTGCTTTCGGCGAAGCCGGTAATTTACGCATGCAACATGAGCGAGGATGATTTTACAAACGGCATCGAAGCAAACGAAAACTATAACAAGGTAAAAAAATTGGCAAAAGCCGAAAAAGCCGAAATTCTGCCCATTTGCGCCGCCCTCGAAGCCGAAATTTCGGGGCTTGACGACGAAGAAAAGAAAATGTTTCTGGAGGAATTGGGGCTTGAGCGCTCGGGACTTGACCGCATGATACAGAAATGCTATTCCCTTTTGGGGCTCATTTCCTATCTCACCGCGGGCAAACCCGAGGTGCGCGCCTGGACCATTAAAAAAGGCACCAAAGCGCCCGCCGCCGCCGGTAAAATACATACCGATTTTGAACGCGGATTTATTCGCGCCGAGGTTATTTCCTTTGACGATTTTATAAGCTGTGACGGCAACATGGTCAAAGCGAAGGAAAAAGGTCTTGTTCGCAGCGAGGGCAAAGAGTACGTTATGAACGACGGCGACATTGTGCTTTTCCGCTTTAACGTATAATTTTTAAAAAGGTGTAAGTGTACACCGAAGGTCGTGTGATTTTGCAATTTTTACGCAGAGCCTGGGCCGAGATAGATATATCGGCTCTCGTACATAATTTTAAAATAATAAGAGAAAAAGTCGGCAATACCAAAATAATGGCGGTCGTAAAGGCGAACGCTTACGGGCATTCCGCGCTTTGTGCGGCGGCTTTGGAGCAGAACGGCGCCGATTATTTTGCGGTTTCGAATATTGAGGAGGCTCTTGAGCTTAGAAATCACAATATAAATAAGCCGATCCTCATTTTGGGCTATACCCCGCCCGAGCTTGCAAGGAGCCTTTACGAGCATAATATCGAGCAATGTATTTTTTCCGAGGAATACGCAAAAGAGCTGTCACTTAGGGCAGCGCAGGTGAACGCTGTAATTACGGTTCATATTAAAATCGATACCGGCATGTCTCGCATAGGCTTTAATTGCAGAACCGAAGAGCTTGCCGGCATTGACGCCGCGATAGCCGCCGCTAAGCTTCCGAATTTTAAGGTTAAAGGTATTTTTACCCATTTTGCGGTTTCCGACCGAAACGAGCGGCAGGAGGACGGCTTTACGGACGAACAATATTCCCGTTTTACGGCGGCAATAGAAAAATTCAACCAAAACGGACTCTACCCCGAAATTCGCCATTGCGCCAATTCAGGCGCGATATTAAACGACGCCGATAAGCGGCTTGACGCGGTGCGGGCGGGCATAATTCTTTACGGGCTCACCCCCTCTGCCGATTTGACGCTTTCGAATGATTTTATCCCGGTTATGACCTTTAAATCGGTAGTTACTATGGTAAAGGAAATCGACAAGGACGATACCGTAAGCTACGGACGAACCTTTAAAGCGAAAAATAAGATGAAAATTGCCACCGTCGCCGTAGGTTATGCCGACGGTTACCCGCGCGCTTTATCTAACAAGGCATACGTTTTGATAAACGGTCAAAAGGCGCCCGTAATCGGCAGAGTTTGTATGGATCAGATTACGGTCGACGTATCCGACATAGACGATATAAAAACAGGCGACGAGGTTATTCTTTTCGGAAAAGAGCTTCCGGTTGAATTATTGGCGGATATCTGCAATACAATAAATTATGAAATCGTATGCGGCATTACCGCGCGGGTGCCGCGGGTAATAAAGGAATAATTTGTTATGAAAAAGTATATTCTCTCACTTGACGAAGGGACTACCAGCGCAAGGGCAATTCTTTTTGATAAAAACGCAAACGCCGTATGCACCGCTCAGTGCGAGTTTACCCAAATTTATCCGAAGCCAGGATTTGTGGAACATGATCCCCTTGAAATATACTCCGCGCAGTATTCGGCTTTGTGCGAGGTTATAAGGCGCTCGGGTATAAGCGCCTCCGAAATAGCCGCGATTGGCGTCACCAATCAGCGCGAAACGACGATAGTTTGGGAAAAATCCACCGGAAAGCCTGTTTACAACGCAATAGTCTGGCAATGCCGAAGAACGTCGAATATATGCGAAGCGCTTATAAATCAGGGCTTTGAAGCTTATATAAAAGAAACCACAGGTCTTAAAGCCGACGCTTATTTCAGCGGTACTAAAATCAAGTGGATTCTTGATAAAGTACCTGGCGCCAAAGAAAAAGCCGAAAAGGGCGAATTGCTTTTCGGCACGGTAGACACCTGGCTTATTTGGAAGCTTTCCGGCGGCAAAATACATGTTACGGATTATACCAACGCATCGCGCACAATGCTATTTGATATTAATAAGCTTTGCTGGGATAAAAAGCTTTTGGATATTCTCGGTATACCGCAAAATATGCTTCCCGACGTCAAAAAAAGCAGCGAAATATACGGCGAAATCGAGATTATGGGCGAACATATACCGGTAAGCGGAATTGCCGGTGACCAGCAAGCGGCGCTATTCGGACAAAGATGCTTTTCGCGCGGCGACATTAAAAACACCTACGGCACCGGCTGTTTTTTGCTTATGAATACCGGAAATACGGCCATAAAAAGCAAAAGCGGACTTTTGACAACCATAGCCGCCTGCGCTCCCGAGGATAAAATACAGTATGCGCTCGAGGGCAGCGTTTTTGTGGGCGGCGCGGTGATACAATGGCTGAGGGATGAGCTGGGACTTATCGGAAGCGCCGCGGAAAGCGAAGAAGCCGCCCTAAAGGTTAAAGACAACGGCGGAGTATATATCGTTCCCGCTTTTTCGGGGCTCGGCACCCCTTATTGGGATATGTATGCGAGAGGTACCGTAACAGGGCTTACGAGAGGCAGCAACAAAAACCACCTTATCAGAGCTGCGCTCGAATCCATAGCATACCAAACGAACGATCTGCTTAAATGCATGAAGCAAGACAGCAATATTCCCGTAAATTTCTTAAAAGCCGACGGCGGAGCCGCACATAACGGCTTTTTGATGCAATTTCAAGCCGATATTTCGAATATCGACATAATATGCCCCTCCTGCCCCGAGGCTACCGCGCTTGGAGCGGCGTTTTTGGCAGGTCTCGCGGTAGGCTTTTGGAAGGATAAATCGGAAATAAATAAAATACCGGAAGCTCAAGCGAAATATATACCGGCAATTGACGAAGCGTCAAGAGCCCGGCTTTGCGCCGCTTGGGAAAAAGCCGTAAGACAAACTCTCGCAAACTAAAAGAGACTTTATGTGAGCCAAAGGAGTGATTTATACGTCATTTGAAGTAAAAAATTTTTCCGTTCAAAGCACAGATAACATTCACACTCTGCAGGGCAAAATCTATATACCCGACGGTGAAATCAAAGGGCTTTTTCAAATAGTTCACGGCATGCAGGAATATATCGGACGGTACGACGCCTTGATGTCCGCCGCCGCCGAAAACGGCTATCTTTGCTTCGGTCATGACCATTTAGGTCACGGACATACCGCCAAGGACGGCTCCGAATTGGGCTTTTTCGCCTACAACAACGGCTGGAAATATCTTGTAAACGACGTTTTTGCATTTGCCGAGGCCGTTAAGAAAATCTACCCCGATAAGCCGCTTCATTTGTTCGGTCATTCCATGGGTTCTTTTATAGTGCGCCTGGCGGCGGAAAGCTACCCTCAAGCCTATAAAAAGCTTATTATTTGCGGCACGGGCGGTAAAAATCCTTTAGCGCCGGCGGGTCTTTTGATTACCGATATAATAGGACTGTTATTCGGCAAAAAGCATATTTCAAAAGCGGTAAATTTCATGGTTTTCGGCTCCTACAACAGCCGCTTTGAAAAAAGAACCGGCGTCGATTGGCTTACAAAGGATATTACAGTCCTCGAAAAATACAAAGACGATCCGTTTTGCCGTTTTAAATTCACCGTTTGCGCCATGCACGATCTCATTAAGCTTAATGTCATGTGCAACCGTAAAAAATGGTTTGAAGAAATAAATCCGGATATGCCGATACTTTTAATATCCGGCGAAAACGATCCCGTAGGCAATTACGGCAAGGGCGTAAAGCAGGTTTACAGAGGGCTTTGCCGCCGTTCGACCTGCGTCTGCATGAAGCTTTACGAAAACTGCCGACATGAAATATTAAACGACGACAGCCGCGCGCAGGTGCTTTTCGATATTTTTGATTTTTTGAAAAAATAGTAATAATTATGGGCTGCTTTTTTTGCGAAGCAGCCCTTTTTTTGATTCTTATTACATTTTAACAGGCGTTATTCTCCGAATGGGAAATCAAAGGTTCCGTTGCCTCCGTTTCCGTTGCTTCCGCCGTTTCCGTTATTGCCTCCGGAAGAATTTCCGTTTTGGGAATCGTTATTTATAATTTCGGTAGCGGAATAACTCGATTCGCTTACGTTTGCCTTCAGCTGTGCTTTAACGGTTTTGGTTTTGTGATTGCCTGTAACTATAGTCACCGTTATGGTATCTCCGGCGGAGCTTTGCTCGATTATATCGAGTACAATATCGTCTCGTGTGACGTCTATGCCGTTGATTTGGGTTATGATATCCCCTTTTTCCGCCTCGCCGTAAAGACTGCTTTCCTCGTCGACGGTATCTATAAGCAAGCCTACGTAGTCGTAACCGCTGATTTCGGCGGTAATGGAATCTATAGCCTGATAGGTTATACCGAGCTTTGCGCGGCTAACAACCTTTTTCTCGCTTATAAGCTCGTCGACGATGCGCTTCATAACCGTAGTGGGAATGGCATATCCCACCGCGTCGTATTCAACGCTTGCAAGCTTGGAGGAGGTAACGCCTATAACCTGACCGTACATATTAACGAGCGCGCCGCCAGAGCTTCCGGGGTTAATGGCGCTGTCGGTCTGAATAAGGCGTGAGGAGTACGACGAAGTAGTCTGAACACGGATATTTACGGCGGATACGACGCCGCGAGTTATGCTCGACGCCTCCTGCGCATCGTTGGTTCTGCCTATAGCCACCACATGCTCGCCCAAATAAACGTCGTCCGAATTGCCGAACTTTGCGGGAGTCAGCTTTACGTTATCGATCTTAAGCACCGCCAAATCGCTTACCTTGTCTCCGGCTACGTATTTGGCGTCGTATTCCTTGCCGTCATAGGTATAAATTTTAAATTTAGCCGCCGCAACCTCGGCATAAATATGGTCGTTCGTTACAATATAACCGTCGGACGAGTAAACTATGCCGCTTGACTGACTTCCCTTGCCCGATGAATTGTAAACCGTAATGCCCACAAGCGATTTATCCACGGCTTCGTAAACCTGCGCTTCGGTCATTTGGTCGGTATTCTCCGGTTTTTCCTCCAAATCGACGTCCGGGCGGTTATAAAGCCGACTTTTTACGCTGTTTCTGCCTAAGAAATATCCGGTAAGGCAGGTTCCCGTAAGTATTATGATCGCCGCTAAGGCAAGCGAGAAAATCTTTAACCCCATGCTCATCGGTTTGTAATCGTTGATCGGCGCCGTCGGCGTGTACTTTATCGGATTATATACCGGCGGCGGGTTACCGTTAATCGGCGGTACGAACCCCGGATTATTTTCGACAGCTTCCCCCGCCGTATTATCCCCCGCCTGTTCGGTCGGGTTGTCAGCATTTTCGGTCGAAGTCGAAGCGTCGTCAGATTGCTCCGATGAATCGGGCGATACCTGCCGAGAAGTTTCTTCGATTATTTCGCTGTTAGCGGCATTGCCCTTATCCGGCGCCGGCGAGTCGGGGATTTGCGCCGAATCGTTCCGTCGGGCGGCAGTTTCTTCGCTGTTTTGATTTTCCGGTTCGTTCTTTAAAAAATCGTCCATTTGAGTTTCTCCTGTCATTTCCTGATGGGAAGTGTTATTTTAAACGAAGTAAATTCGTTTTCGCGGCTTGAAACCGAGATATTTCCGCCATGGGCGGTAATTATAGTTTTTGCTATATAAAGCCCCAATCCGGTGCTGTTTTTACCCAAGGCGCGAGATTTATCGACCTTGTAAAATCTTTCAAAAATAAAGGGTAAGTCTTTTTCGGGTATTCCCTTGCCGGTATTGGTAATGCCGAGCATCGCCTTTTTACCGTCCGATTTCAAAGTAAAGCTTATACTGCCGCCGTCGTCGGTAAACTTGACGGCATTATCCACAAGGTTATAAACCACCTGATGAATCAAGTCCTTGTCGGCGGTAACCGATAAACCCTGCATTTCGTCGAGACCGGAAATTTGTAAATTTTTGCTCTCGATGCGCTGTTCCTGGCTTATAACTATCGTGAAAAGCATTTCGCGCAAATCGAAAAGCTCCGGTTTTAAGGAAAATTCGCCCGATTCGAGCCTTGACATGCTGAGCATTGACTGCACGAGACGCGAAAGCCTCTTGACCTCGGCGGATACTATGCCGAGATAGTATTTCTGCTTATCCTGCTCAATGGTGCCGTCGAGAATACCGTCGATAAATCCGCCTATGGTGGTCATCGGCGTTTTAAGCTCGTGGGATACGTTCGCAACGAAGCTTTTGCGCATATCCTCAAGCTGCGCGAGTGAATTGGTCATCATATTGAAGGATGTGGCAAGCTCGCCGATTTCATCGTCGGTGGTAACCGGTATGCGTTTTGAAAAATCGCCCTTCGCCATAGCCTTTGCCGCTTCGGACATCTGCTTTAACGGTTTTGTCAACCTATAGGTCATAGCATAAATGCAAACGAACATAATACCGATAGGTATAATGGCGGATATGACGTAAAGACGGGTTATCGTGGAAAGCAGAGCGTTTACCTTGGAAACGGAAGCCGCCGCGAATATGGTGGCATAGCGTTCGCCGTCGGAATTGTTCATAGCCCTCGCGGTAACGTAATGCGGCCGCTCGTAAATGTTGACGGTGCTTATAAACAAACCGTCGGTGCTTTCCGCTTTTTTCATAACATCTTCCGAAATAAGGGATACCGAATGCATGCAAATCCGTTTTTCCGCCCATTCCTCACAGCCGCAAACTATTACCCTGCCGCTTTGGTCGGCTATAAAAATATCCGAATCGGAAACCTCGGATACGGTTCTCAGCATTCCGTAAAATGGGCGACCGTTCATTTGATCGTTTTGCGAAAAATCGGTAATGTAATTTGCAACCTGACCGCAAGCGTTGTTTAAGGATTCATACTTATTTTCGGCAATATATTTATTAAGCGCGAAGGAAAGTATAAGCATCATAAACGCAAGGTTGAAGATTATAATGCACAGCGTTATCAGAAATTGTTTTTTAAAAAGCTTAAGCCGCATACCAAACCTCAGCTCTTGGCGGTTTCGAACTTATAGCCGACGCCCCAAACGGTTTTAAGCGACCATTCGTCCGAAACGTTTTCAAGCTTTTCGCGAAGTCTTTTTACATGAACGTCCACCGTTCTCGAATCGCCGTAATAATCAAAGCCCCATACCTCGTCCAAAAGCTGATCCCTCGTATAAACCCTGTTGGGATTACTCGCAAGATGATATATAAGCTCAAGCTCCTTCGGCGGAGTATCTATCCGGTTGCCGTTTACAATAAGCTCGTAATTGGTAAGATTGATGCAAAGCTTATCGTAATTGACCTCCTCGATACTGTTCTGCTTATTTTTGTCGCCGCTTCTGCGAAGCACCGCCTTTATCCGGGCGATAACCTCCTTGGTGTCAAAGGGCTTGCTTATGTAATCGTCTGCGCCGAGCTCGAGCCCCAAAATTTTATCAAATGTCTCGCCCTTGGCGGTAAGCATTATTATCGGAGTTTCTGAGGTTTTGCGGATTTCGCGGCAGACCTGCCAACCGTCAAGCTTAGGCAGCATTATATCAAGCAAAATTAAATCGGGAGTATATTTCGCCGCATACTCCACTGCGGTCTCGCCGTCGTTGGCGACTATCGTTTCAAATCCGTCCTTTTGGAGATACAATCTCAAAAGCTCGCATATATTGGGATCGTCGTCTACAATAAGGATTTTACTTTGCATACTGTTCCCACCCCTATCAATAATTATTTTACAATGCTATTTTACAATGATTTTATTACAAAAATATGAATAATATATTCATTAAACATTAAAAATTGCCCTTATGAAAATCATAAGGGCATGGTTGCGCTTAGTGAATTATTCGGCTGCGACAGCTTCCGCCGCTTCTGCTTCCTCTGCGGGTTGAGTGGTTTCCTGCTCCTTAATTTTTGCAAAGCACTCGCTGCAATAAACCGGACGATCGTCGCGCGGTATGAACGGTACGGTGGCTTCTCCGCCGCAAGCGGCACATACGGCCGTATGCATTTCTCTCGGAGCTCTGCCGGCATTTTTGCGCTTATCGCGACAAGGCTTACAGCGCTGCGGTTCGTTTACAAAGCCTTTGGATTCGTAAAACTCCTGTTCTCTTGCAGTGAATACGAATTCCTCTCCGCAATCTTTGCAAACTAAGGTCTTGTCTTCAAACATGTTTTTTACCTCACTTGGTATTTTTTTAGCCCCGGACGGAATCGCACCGACATCTTTGTAATCTTCAACGCTCTGCTTTAAGCTACATGGGCATATATAAACGGCATAGCCGCTATTTGCATTTTAATTTTTTTCTGACGCGGGCGAGTGAATTATCGACCGCTTTTTCGGTAATACCGAGCGTATCGGCAATAGCCGAATAGCTTATTCCGCTTAAGAACAGCTGTAAAACCCTGTATTCCAGGGCGGAAAGCTCCAATTTAATGGTATTCGCAAGGGATTTATAGTCCTCTTTATCAAAAAAAATCTTTTCGGGAGTGTTATTGTCCGCTATTTCGAGATTATCGAGCGAATCGACAAGCTCGTCCGGGATATCCTTTTTACGCCGAGACTTTTTTAAAACCCCGAGCACCGAGCGGCTTATGCAAAGCGAGGCAAAGGTCGAAAAAGAAGATTTTTGCGCGTCGAAATCCTTTACGGCGGTATAAAGCGCCAAAGTCGCCTCCTGAACGGCGTCCTCCCTCAAATTTTCGGGGCAATACTTTTTAACGTTAAAAAGCACCGTGGGATAATAGCGCTCGATAATAACCTTTATCAGCTCGTAATTGCCGTCTTTTATTTGTTGTACAATTTCATTATCTGACATCTTTTCGTAATTTTCGACAAAAGTAATTTCCATTTGTACTCCAAATACAGTATTCTTTAACAATTCTATTCTATATAATACTTTAAAAAGTTCATATTGTCAAGAAAAATTTAAAAATTATACATAAATCGGCTTTTAAATGCAATATAATCGGAATATAATGCCTTTTTTTCGGGCGCCGATATAAAAGTGCGAGGGATTTATTGACAAAAATAATTAATTGATTTATTATTATATAAGTAATTGAAATATAAGTGTAAAAGATATATTACGTAGGAGGACAATCATGACAAAAGAATTATACAAGCTTTGGTGTGAAAAAGCCACGGGCGATCCCGATTTGGTAAAAGAGCTTAAGGAAATGGAAAAGGACGATAAGCTGATTTCAGATGCGTTTTATAAAAATCTCGAATTCGGCACCGGCGGGCTGCGCGGCGTCATCGGCGCCGGAACCAACCGCATGAACATCTACACTGTCGGTCAGGCGTCACAGGGGCTCGCGGAGTATGTAAATTCCGTAACGGATGACGGCAAAATAGCGATAGCCTACGACAGCCGTATAAAATCCGATTTATTCGCGAAAATATCCGCCTGCATTTTCGCAGCGAACGGCATCAAGGTTTATATTTACAAGGAGCTTATGCCGACGCCTATGCTTTCATACGCGGTAAGACGGCTTAAATGCGACGCGGGTATAGTCGTGACCGCAAGCCATAACCCTTCAAAATACAACGGTTACAAAGCTTACGGTGCGGACGGTACTCAATTGGGACCGGACGAAGCAAATAAAGTTCTTGCCATTATGCAAAAAACCGATATGTTCGGCGGCGTTAAGACCGAAGATTTTGACTTATGCCTTAAAAGCGGCAAAATAGAATACATCGGCGACGAAATCATAAACGATTATCTCGCTTGCGTCGAAGCGCAGCGCATCGAAACCGAAGCCGATCTGTCGGGTCTTAAGGTCATTTATACACCGCTTCACGGCTCCGGAAACAAACCCGTAAGGGCTATTCTTAAAAAAATCGGTATTACCGACGTTACCGTAGTGCCCGAGCAGGAGCTTCCGGACGGCAACTTCCCTACCGCTCCATATCCCAATCCCGAAATACGCCAGGCGTTTGAATGCGCCTTAAAGCTTGCGAAAGACAAACAGCCCGATCTGCTTTTAGCCACCGATCCCGACTGCGACCGTGTGGGAATTGCAATAAATACCGGAGACGACTACCGACTTTTCACCGGTAACGAAGTCGGCGCGCTTTTGCTTAACTATATACTCGAACGCCGCGCCGCCAACAATACCCTGCCCGAAAAGCCGATTGCGGTAAAAACCATCGTCACAACGGAGCTTTGCCGAAAAATCACCGAGGCGCACGAGTGTAAGCTTATTGACGTCCTTACCGGATTTAAATTCATAGGCGAGCAGATCTCATTGCTCGAGGAGCGCGGCGAAGAAAACCGCTATATTTTCGGATTTGAAGAAAGCTACGGCTATCTCGCGGGCAGTTACGTCCGCGATAAGGACGCCGTCGTAGCGTCGATGCTTATTTGCGAAATGACCGCTTATTACAAAAATTCGGGCAAAACCCTCTGCAACGTTTTGGAGGAAATCAACAACAAATACGGCTTCTTCCGCGATACGCAGATAAGCTTTACATGCGAAGGCATGACCGGCATGGAAAAAATCAAGGGCATTATGGATTCTCTGCGCAACACTCCCCCAAAGGATATCGACGGCAGTCCAATTATTAAGATAAACGATTACGAAAAATCGGTATCTTACGATATTAAAAACGGCTCTCACACCGCTTTAACCCTGCCCGTATCCAACGTCCTTTCCTTCTTTGCGGAAGACGGCTGTTCGTTAATAGTTCGTCCTTCCGGCACCGAGCCGAAAATAAAAGTCTATGTAGGCGCCGTAGGCGCCACCGCCCGTGAAGCCGACGCCAAAAAACAAAGCATAACAGAATACGGCACAAAACTTTTGGGATTTTAGTTTATAAAAAGCCCCGTCACCGAAAAGCGACGGAGCTTTTTTATGCAGTCTAAAAAATCCCCCGGTTTTACCGGGGGAGTAATAAAACGCTTTAGTAAAAACGAAGCGGGCGAG
>CANQGK010000010.1 GCA_947623175.1 uncultured Clostridia bacterium
CAATGGGAATTAAAGGAGAAATCATCAGCACGCCAAGCCATAGCGAGGACAGCGTTTCTGTAATTTTGGACGATGGGGATTGTATTGTCGGCGATTTGGAGCCTATCGACTTTTTGGACGCTTATGAAGATAATCCAAGGCTTGAAAAGGACTGGAGACGCATCATGAGCTATAAACCAAAGAGGATTTTATATGCCCATGTAAACGAAAAAGTAATGATATAGTGTGATAGATATTCCTGCTGTTCGGGAAGTGAATCGGAACGATAAATTCCCATTTATCTAATCAATCCTCCGAAACCCTTGTATTTTCAAGGAAAATCGGCATTTTAATACTCGTTCCTTATGTATTTTCCCTTGTTTTTGCCCTTATGAGCCGAAACAAGGGAAACTTTTTGTTTAGGCTTCCCCGACCACCTTATCAAGCAGTCTTGCGGAAGTTCGTTTCGCTTCCCTCTTAGAGTGAGCGTAGATGTTCATTGTGGTACTTACGTCAGCGTGTCCGAGCAGTTCCTGCACATCCTTTGGTGCTGCACCGTTGGAGAGCAGATTGCTGGTGAATGTGTGTCTCAGCATATGAAAATGGAAATCTTCAAATCCTTCCAGTTTCTTTTTTGCTGACCTTGTCATAACACCAACCGTACTCGGCGACTCGTATGCTCCATCAGGTCTCAGGCAGACAAAGGATATTTCCTTGTATCCGTCGGGTACTTCCTCGTTTCTCGGTAGGCTGTAGACTTCGTAGTAAGTACGGTCTTTCTCTTTGACCTCTTTGTAGTAGTTGAGGTGGTAGAGTTCGCCATACTTGAAGCGGTTCTTGTGCTGTTCCGTCTTTGCCTTTCTGAGAATGTCAGCCAGAGTGTCGCAGAAGTCCACGGTGCGGACTTTCTTGCGTTTGGTAGCACCTATCTCTGTCTTGTGCCTTTGCCCGTTGTATCGCATACTGCGTCGCACTGTGAGGTACTGTCCGTCAAGGTTGATGTCCTGCCAAGTCAATGCACACGCTTCTCCGATACGAAGTCCTGTGTAATAGGCTATCTGCATCGGAAGTAATGCAGGATTGTCTTTCTTTTTCAGAAAGTCCTCCAACATCAGAAACTGCTGATGGTCAATGGTAGGAGCATTGTCAACTTCGCCGTCCTCGTCTGCAAACAGTTCGTATTCCTCTTTCTTTCCCCTCCATACCACATACTGCATAGGGTTAAAGGAAATCAGCTTCTTAGGGAATACCGCAAATCGGAACGCTCCCTGCAATACTGCTGAGAACAGTCTCAGATACCCTTTGCTGAGTGCCTTTGCTGTCGTTCCGTCAGGGTTTTGTCCTCCAAAAGTGAGAAAGTCCATAAATGCCTGTAAATGTTCCGCAGTGACCGTTTTCAGCTTTCTGTCCCCGATAGGATATTTCTTTATCCTGTTCACTGTTCCCATATACGCCATCACTGTACCGTTGCTCAGATTGCCGGGTTTCAGTTCTTCCTCCACCCACATATCAAGCAGCATACCCACAGTGGTGTTCTCAGGCTTTGCCACGAACTTCTTCGCTTCGTAGTCCTCCATTGCCTTGCGGAGCAGACTTTCTGTTTCAGCTTTGCTTTCTGTGCCTGCAAACTCACGCTGTACCATCTTTCCGCTTTCATCTTCTACATAGAAGCGGTAGTACCATTTCTTTCCTTTTTTTCTTACAGATCCTTTTGCCATTGATAAATAGTCTCCTTTCTATCCGTGGCAATCGGAACTGTGACGTATGGTGTGCGTAAAGTAAATAGTGTCACATCCGCCGATTGTTTCATCGGCTTTTTTGTTGTCAAAGAGCCACGGAATTATTCTTTTTCGGCAAGCCTTGCTTCGGCTTCCGCTACTATCCCGAAAAGGTCTCCCATCTTCACAGCGGTACGACCTTCATCGTAGATATGTAAAATTCCGTCTAAGAATCGTTTCATATCCTCAATCGGTGCTTCCATTTCTTTATGGTAAACTCGTTCCTTAATCGCTCCCGATTCAATCGCATATCTCATAAGAGACTGTTTCAGTCCTTCATCTTCTGCAACACGGTCAACCTCTGTCATAGCATCGGAGAAGTGGTGGCAGAGAACGGAATACAAATCAATCATCTTTCCGAGGAATGTGGTAAGGAGCTGTTGGTGTGGTTCTCCATTCACAACCGTAGACACAGTATCAATGTACTTTCTGATATGTTCTTCCAAGTCTTTTTCGCAGAGCGTCTTGTTGTCATATTCCTTATCCTCCGAAAGACCTGTGAGCCATTCAGGAGTGGTAAGCAGTGCTTCTGCAAGTCCATTGATAATCATTGTTCTCTTTGGGTCTACGCCGTCTGCTTCGTATCTCTGTATCGTTGACTTGTTCACTCCGATACGTTTGCCAAGCTCCGGCATTGTGAGATTCAATTCTGTTCGACGTTCTTTTACTCGTTCACCGACCTGTTTTGCAGTGAATGTTATTTCTTTTTTCAAGGTTTTCACCTCCTGACGAATACAAGTATAGCACATCAAAACCTATTTTGCAACTGTTTTTCTGATAAAAATTAAAAAATGTCTTTAACGAGTTGTAAAATGAGTTGACAAAAGATGGCAAAATAAGTATAATGATAATTGCAAAGTTGCAAAATGAGTGTTTTGAAAGGAGAAATGTGTAATGACAGCAATTAAAATGGGTTTAACTATCGAAGAAGCAGCGGAATGTACGGGTATCGGTAGGAACACAATGCGAAAACTGGTGGACTGGGGCAAACTTCCTGTTCTGAAAGTCGGGCGAAAGACGATTATTCGCAGGGATACGTTGGAGCATTTTATGACGGTCAATCAGGGCAGGAATCTCCTCAATCTAAGCGATGTACGAAAAGTGGAATAACCGTTCTCCAAAGCCCTCGGCGTTTGAGAGCGAAATACACCCCTCGCACAAATCTGCGATTTGTACTCTGGGTATTTCGCCCCTGCGGGGAGCCTGTATCACAACTTCGGACACCACCACCTCAGTTATGATACAGAGGAAATTGCGGTGCAATTTCCATTGCTGTCCCACCAATCACCGATAGCTGTGACAGCCGCACCCGACAAGTCGGTTGCGTAATGAGTACGGTATTCTCAGCGAAGAAAGGAGCAAAGGTTGGCAAGACATTCGTTTATTCAGATGTCGAAGCTGCCCAATGTTAAGGGAAGAATCTCATATATCACGAGCCACGCCAAACAGGAAAACCTTTACGCCACCTATCGTACCGCCGACAATACCTTTTGGAAGAATCTTGCCAGGGAAAGTCAGCAGGAGTTCCAGCGAAGCGGAACAACAGGGAAGTGTATCGAAGCAAGGGAGCTAATCATTGCTCTGCCGGAGATTTACACCACCTTTGACCCACAGCAAGTGCTTGAAGAATTTACGAATAAATTCCGACAGCAGTACGGAGTGGAATGTGTATCGGCTCTGCACCACAACAAACGCAAGACCAACTACCACATCCACCTCATATTCAGCGAAAGGAAACTGCTTCCCGAACCTGACATCAAGATTGCCACCAGAAGCGTATTTTTCGATGAAACAGGAAAAAGGGTACGAACCAAGAAAGAAATCACAGACGAAAACGGTCAAGTCCGAAAAGGCTGTACCGTTATCAAAAAGGGGGAAGTTTACGAAAGCCACTTATTCACAACCAAAGACGAGCGTTTCAAAAGTGAAGCGTTCATAGCAGAAGCAAAGGAAGTTTACACGGAACTTATCAATTCCCACATTTCAGATCCCGAGCAGCGACTGAAAGTGTTTGATAAGAACAGCGTGTATCTCCCGACAAAAAAGATAGGCAAGAACAACCCCAAGGCTGCCGAAATCGAAGCGGACAATACCGCAAGGCAGGAATGGAACATAACGGCGGATATGGCACTCATATCGGGAATTGAAGAAACCAAGATACTGGAAATCAAGAAAGAGGAGATCCACCAAAAAGCAAGTCAGTCCATTAAAGAAAATGGCTGGCTGCCCAACCTATTCCGCAGTATCGTGAGCAAGGCAAAGGAATTTTTGCAGAACTTAATACGACAGACGGCACTACCGCCAAAGCCGGTACTCAATATGGATATGGCAGAGTTCCGCACAATGCAAAAGCTGATGATACGGGTGCAGAACAGGGCAAGAGAAATCCGCAGCTTGCAGGAAGAAGTACCAAAGTTAAAGGCACAGCTTGCCGAAACAAAGGGAATATTCAAAGGTAAGGAGCGAAAGGCATTAGAAACGCAAATACAGCAGACGGAAGGCAAAATCTCCGCTATGCTTGAAGCAATACCCGATATTCTGAAAAGTGACGGTTATCCCGATGTGCAGGCATTTATGGCAACCTACCGCAAGGCAGAAGCCGTAGTTGACCATTACAACCGTGAGCTTGCCGAATGGGAACGCAAGGTCAAGGAAAGCCGCAGACCCGCCGAAAAAGAAAGGTATGCACCGCCCGAAAGAGAAAGTGTCCGTGACCAGCTTAGACGGTTGCAGGCAGAGGGCAAGCAGAAAACCAAGCACCGATCCCGTGACAGAGAAAGATAGCTTTAACATCGAAAACAACACCGCAGGGCAGCACCCCTGCCTTGCGGGATTACATATATTTTGACAGTAAAACACCCTGCAAGATTTTGAAGTCTTGCAGGGTGTCTGATATCATTGTCTAAAGCCATTAGATGATATTGGTGATTCAACCGTAGATTCTACTCGTTCATCATACAAGAACATAAAGTAGCCATAGCTTTCATTTGCAATAAACTCTGTCAATTCGTCATAAGTGGCGTGTAGAGTAAAGTAATAATGATAAGATTCTCCATCGGAAACAGTTTCATAGGCAACAACATATCCAATATTCGAAAGTCGTTCACACTCGTCTTGTACTTGGCTGCTATCTGATGATAACTGTTCATTGTTGTTGAACACATCAACGACTACACGATACAAAACACTATCTCCATATTCATTCATAGCTTCACTCAACGGTATCGAAAAATAAAATTTGCCGTTTTCGGGTGTTGCATACGAAGCAGATGGTGTTCCGTTTATACTAAACGAAGAAATCATAGTCTTTTCGCTTCCGTTAGGACTGTAGTTATTAGGATGATTCCCAACATTATCATTTGCAGCAGCAGAAGAATTGTTACTCAAATCCGCATCGTTTTTAGATGTCTGAGTGTCTGCGTTAGTATTCAATTCATCTGGGTTAATATAATCTTTTTCGCCGATATTGATTGAATCATTTAATGTTGCAGGTGGCGTTGTGTCGAACATTCCTCCTTGCCACATACCGAATCCCAACAAGGCAACAAGGCACACACAGCACATCGAGGTTACTGTACGGGTAATGATTGTCCTATTCCTTTTTTTCTCGGCAGCATACTTATCTCTGCGTTCAAGCAGGCTATTTACCATTTCTTCAGAATTCTTCATAAATAAAGCCCTCCTTTTCAAGTTTTGATTTCAAAGACTGCTTTGCTCGGTAAAGAAGATCTTTTATTTGTCGGTCATTCTTTTTCAACACAATTGTCGCCTCTTTACTGGAAAAACCTTCAAAGAAAACAAGCCAAAGGATTGTTCTGTAATCGGTTGAAAGTTCAGAAAGAGCCTTATGGACTATGATTTTTCTTTCTTCTTTTATGTAGGATTGTTCAAGGCTCTGCTCCTCGCTCAAATAGTTTTCCATATCTTCGATGGGAGTATGGAGCATTTTTGAATTATGCCTTATATAATCAACCGCTACATTTCGTCCGATTGCATATAACCAAGACTTGAATGTGCTTTTACCGGAATATCTCGGCTTTTTGGTTATCAGCCGAAAGAAGGTATCTTCCGTCAGTTCCTCGGCAATGAAAATATTATTGACGTAACCGTTCAAATAAAGAATAAGACCATCTTTATAATCTTCAACGATTTCAGCTATCCCTTTGTCATCACCATCAAGGAAACGGCGGTAGCTACTTGCACCGTTGTCCATTGACTTTCTCCTTTCCGAAAGGGATGTGTTTTTGTCCCTTTCACTTATTAGTCGTATGAGAATCGAAATAGTCGCACCTCTATTATAACATTTTCTGCAAAAATTTGCGCAAAAGATTAGCGGCAAGGATTTTACCCCCTGCCGCCGTGTTCTTATTTTGCGAATTTTATCATAACCTCGTCAACGACATCGGTATATCTGCCTTGTGCTATCAGTTTGTTACGGAAAGCAAGCAGGGCATTGAAGATATGCCGCCGTTCTTCTGCTGTGAGATAAAGGTAATACTTCCGCTTTCTCATACGAAGATCACCTCGGCGTTGATAGTTTCTGTAACCGCAGACCGCAGATTGTTCATTCTGCCGACCCATTCCATTTGGTTGTTTGCTTTCAGTTTTTCGGTAATGCCCTCACTCTTTGCTCGTTGTTGCATAAGACGGTCAAACATTTCCTGTGCCTGTTCTTCAACATCGGCAAGGTGGGATTGTAGTTTGCCGCTTGTCAGCAGATTGGTGTAGAACACCTTTTTACGCTCACAGATATACCGCAAATGCCGCTGTCCCCATACGCCGATATGCCTTTCTTCTTTTTCGGCGGGTAACTCCAAACAAGGAATGTAATAATCGCCCTGCAACTCATACCAAAGACCGTTTTGTTCGTTATAAATGTACTTTTCCATTATGTAATCCTCCAAAATAATATATTCGCACATACATCACAGTTTCCCGATTGCCACATTCTGTTATATCTTGTTATCAGATTTTCTTGCCCTTGTGTTTGCCCTTATCAGCTTCCAAGGGAAGAATAAACATAAGTGAAATCGTATAATAAATTAAGGTGAGCATTTTGCGATAAACCCTTTATTTCCAAGGCTTTTGGAGGATTTTATTAAAACCCTGTGAGGGTTAATAACCACTTATAAAATTGTGGTTTTCAAATTTTGATTTGTCGAATAACCCCTTGAAAGAGGAATGAACCTTTTTCAAGGGGATTTTTTATTTCTCCCAATATTCGCAAACTACCCCGATTTCTCATTCCTCAATATAATTATTGCCCTGTTGACAAAATCACGATACCGTGATATCATCAGAATGATGGGAGATGCAAAGATGTTCCTTAAGATTAAAACGGTATATCCGCTTTCAAACTACCGCCTTAGCGTTCAGTTTTCCGAGGGATGCACGAAGCTGTACGACGTGGCACCGCTTTTTGAGAAAATCCCGGTTTTTGCACAGTTGAAGGAATCGAATTTGTTTTCCGAAGTACAAACGGACGTCGGTGGTTATGGCGTCATTTGGAATGATGACATCGACCTTTCCTGCGATGAATTATGGGAAAACGGAGTAGCAGTTGACACGCCTTTTGACGGATTGATGGCATTCAGCGACGCCACGAAAATTTGGGGATTAAACGAAAGTACGCTGCGGAAAGCTATAGCCTATGGAAAACTTGTAAACGGTGTAGACGTCTGCAAGTTCGGTAAGCAATGGATTATTTCCGCAGAGGCAATGCGACGTGAATACGGAGTCCCCAAAAAAGAACAAGATTAGGGTTTTGAAACTCGGAATGACTATTGTAAGCTTTAGCTCGACAACATGGTTCGGTCAATAGTCAATGCAATCAGATTACAATGCGTTTTGCGTGGAACGACGTCCGCGCCCGCTTTGTCGCACGGTCTTACCATACGACAGTATGCTCGCAACCGTGCTTCGCGCGGAACACGAACGGCGTTCTCATGCAAAATCTTCGACCCGAGTCGGAGCGGATTTTTTCGTCCGGCAAGGAAGAGGACGCGGGAATACTGTCGTATTTCAAGGACGATGACACAGGCGGCGGAGAAATCCGTCCGCCTCGGGCGCATTGTAATCTGATTGCATTGACTAAGCAAATGAAACTTTTAGATTGATAAAAAAATAAACAAATCTGAATTTACGGAGGTGTCGGATATGACCGTTTCCAAAATTATGAACAAGATGATCGCCTTCTCAAACGGCAATCTTCACGATATCGACCACTTTATCCGCGTTTGGGCTTACGCCAAAACAATTGCGGAATCGGAGCGGTTGGATGAGGAAACGCAGTACATCCTTGAAGTTGCTGCAATTACCCACGATATTGCCTGCCCGCTCTGCCGCGAAAAGTACGGCAACGCCAACGGAAAACTCCAGGAAGCGGAAGGCGGGCCATTGGTAGAATCGTTCTTGAGCGACGCCGGTATGTGCGCACATCAGATAGAGCGAATAAAATATCTCATAGGCCATCATCACACATTAACGGACATTGACGGTATGGATTATCAAATCCTTATAGAAGCGGATTATATCGTCAACGCTTCGGAAAACGGATATGACCGGAAGACCATAGAAAATTTTCTGAATCAATTCGTCAAAACAAATGCAGGGAAGCAGCTAATCAAAAGCATATTTTGCCTGTGATAATTATTGTTTTTCGGAGAGATAATGAGGACGGCAAATCGAGGTTTGAAAGGGTTAGTCAATGCAATCAGATTACAATGCGCCCGAGGCGGACGGATTTCTCCGCCGTCTGTGTCATCGTCCTTGAAATACGACAGTATTCCCGCGTCCTCTTCCTTGCCGGACGAAAAAATCCGCTCCGACTCGGGTCGAAGATTTTGCATGAGAACGCCGTTCGTGTTCCGCGCGAAGCACGGTTGAGAGCATACTGTCGTATGGTAAGACCGTGCGACAAAGCGGGCGCGGACGTCGTTCCGTTCCACGCAAAACGCATTGTAATCTGATTGCATTGACTAAACTATGTATCCTATCAGAAAAATAAAGTGTAACGAAGTGGATGAGGCGCTTGCGCTTGCTTTAGAAGTCTTTATGCAGTTTGAAGCGCCCGATTATGCGCCGGAAGGTGTAACGACATTTAAGCGTGACATCGTTGAAAATGAGGAATTTATCAATAATTGCAGGCAGGGGATTTGTCCTGTATATGCGGCATTTGACGGTGATAAAATAGTATGTTGTGCGATAAATTCCGCTTTGTCGGGAAGTTACAAGCCAAATACAGAGCCAAGCGTTCAAGCGTAAAACTTGGACGCTTTTTTCTTTTCCGAATATTGTATTGCATTAGCCATATAAAAAAGAAAACAGATGCTTTACACATCTGTTTATAAGGTAATGCTTCGTAGAGTATTCTCATTGACGATAGAGAAAAAACTCAAAATAACAATTATAATTATACATAGTGTTGTCGGATTTGTCAAGGTGCCGAATGAAATTCGTTTAAAAAAGTCGAAAACGCTTTCTTCGACACTTGCATTTATGAACTCTATGTATGAATTAGCAATATTTGGGTTCTGTTTTCAGTCACAATGTCCGTCAGCCAATCGTAAATGAAAGGTAGAAAAGAAATGGCAAGAAAAGGTGAAAATATTTACAAAAGAAAAGACGGGCGTTGGGAGGGAAGATATATCTCTTCTTATGACGGCAATGGCAAAGCAAAGTATAAATATCTGTATGCAAGGACTTACTCGGAAGTGAGAACAAAATTAGTCAAAGCTAAGAATGAAAATATATCCATCACAGAAAGCCGCACGGATAAGGAAAAATACGAGCTTTGGATAGCTGAATGGCTGAGGATAAAAAGAAACTATGTTAAAGAATCCACCTATATCAGATACCGAAATACAATAGAAAATCACATCAAGCCGCAACTCGGAAAATACCCGATCAATAGGATAAGTTCAACATTGCTTGAAAACTTTGTTTCAGAAAAACTGCAAAACGGCAGATTGGACGGAAAGGGCGGGTTATCTCCTAAAACAATGACGGACATCGTTATCATTATCAAAGAGTCTTTAAAGTACGCACAATCATCGGGGATAACGATAATATGCAATTTTGATAGGATATCGTTGAAGAAACCCAATAAGGAAATGAGAGTATTAAGCGTTTCGGAGCAGCAGCGGCTGCTTGAAGTTCTCTTTGACGGATTTGACAGATATAAATTAGGAGTATTTCTTTGTATGTATACCGGAATACGCATAGGTGAATTGTGTGCCCTGAAATGGAAGAATATATCTTTAAGCGAAAGGACATTAAAAATTGAGCAAACTATGCAACGCCTTCAAAATGAAGATATGAACGCCTCGTACAAGACAAAAATTTTAGTGACCGAGCCGAAAAGTGATGCGGCGTTAAGAATTATACCTCTGCCAGATTTTGTTATAGAAGCTGTAAAACCTTTTGTAAGCTCGCCCGACACATATTTGTTATCGGGAGATTGTAAATCAATTGTCGAACCGCGAATAATGCAAAACAAATTTAAGAAATATTTGAAGGAAGCTCAAGTGGTTGATACAAATTTTCACACCTTGAGACACACCTTTGCTACAAGATGTATCGAATCGGGCTTTGACGCCAAAACACTAAGCGAGATTTTGGGGCATTCAAGCGTTAAAATCACTCTCGACCGCTATGTTCATTCATCAATGCAGTTAAAACGAAGTAATATGGAAAAGCTATCGCTTGTTATAACGTAGTTTCCTATTCGCCGTCAAAATTATAGTCACAAAAATCGGAACAGCCCTTATACAACAAGGGTTGTTCCGATTTTTATCGTCAATGAGAATACTCTACGAATAAAGGAAGGATGGCATATGGGTAATTATGAAGTTAACGAATTACCGGAACTCGACAAAGATAAGTTAATCGAAATACTTACCGATGAACTTCCCGTTTTGAGAGCAAAAATAGGCATTTCTCAGGATGATATATCAAGTATTATCGGTATTTCTCGGCAAACATACAGCGGTATCGAAACAAAGAAAAGAAAAATGTCTTGGAACATCTTTCTGTCTTTAATATTGTTTTACGGCTATAATGAAAAAACAACCGATCTTGTCGAAGCTATCGGCGCATTTCCGCAAGAATTGAAGCAAACGTTTAATATAAACAGGCGAAGGAAAGAAGATAAGTAATGCCGCATTCAATAATAGAAATGAATTGTCCCGGTTGCGGGGCAAGGGTATCCACAGATCAAAAAGTGTGTGAGTGGTGTCATAAGCCGATCATAATAGCAACATTTAACAGCGTATATTCTATGCCGATGCCCGAAGTAAATAAATTTGCAGGGGCGTATCACAAGGCTTTGGCTGAAAATCCCGATAATCGGGAATTAAATAATTCGGCGGCTATGTGCTATTTGAAACTCAAGCTCTATGATAAAGCGTTACCTGCTTTTGAAAAAGCTATGGAAGATAATTTCGATAATTCCGAAACTTTCTTCTATGCGGCAATATGCCTTTTACAGGGAAAAAAAGCATTTTTGCATCAAAGACCTACGATCGATAAGATCTTGGAATACATTAATGCGGCTCTTATGATCGAGCCTAAAGGTATTTATTATTATTTTCTTGCGTACATAAAATATGATTATTTTGCAAGGAAATTTTTTAAAACTTCTCCCACCTATCAAGAAGCATTGACAATTGCGCAAGAGCAGGGATATTCTCCTTTTGACGCCGAGCAACTCTTTGAAATTCTTGGTGTGGATAGACCAAACGGGTTTTAAGAGATAGTGCCACAACTACTTTTAGAATATAAATTATTTAATCGGAGGATACAAAATGGCTTGCATACAACTACACATAAAAGAACACTATAAACACTATCGGCACATTCAACGCCTGTGTAAAGGCAGAACCGAAGAGCAAAAGAAGGTAATTAAATATTTCTTAGGCAGCGGCGGCTGCTTGTCTGTCGGTATGCCGGACGAGGAATACGAAGCGGCGGTTATGGCTAAAGCAAGAAGTATGGACTTTAAGCAGAAGGCTCTTAACAAGCTTGGAGTTGACGAATCTCAGGTAAATGAGATCGAACCGGTTCATTTTGAGGGTTATTATTTTGATAACCAGAAAACCTATGCTAAGCAGGGCAGAGATCGCAAATGGAGAAGTTCTGCATACCAGATCTCTTGGATCTTCTTCTCCGATATTCAGGTTTATGTTTATCAATACACTTTCAATATGGATCAGGAAGGCAAGAAGGAATCTACCGAAGAGTACTTCTATAAAGATATCACAAATTTCTCAACCTCTTCCGATACCGTAGAAAAAGAAGTACTCGATAAAATCAGCTGCAGCGGCGAGGCTACATATTCCCGTGAGAATGTTGATACTAATAGGTTTACTTTGGTTGTTCCCGGCGATAAATTTTACTGTTCTATGGAGCAGTCTGATTATACCGAGAAAGCTATCCAGGGTATGAAAGCGAAACTCAGAGAGAAAAAAGGATAACAGAAGAAAGATTTGGCTAATATTCGTGTGGCAGTCTATTAGTCGGCGGTATGGAGGGCGATCCAATGGAAATGCCAAGTCGGGAAGAACAGATTATTGCTGAGAAATACGTTCTCGAAAGGTCTTTGGACAGACCTGACACAGACGCAAAAAAAGCAATAAAGAGCGTAGTTGTTTATTTGTTGTCGTCATCGGCAATAGGAATTTCTATGTTTTATCTGTTCTCTCGGCTTGGCGTTTTCGCATTGTTTCCCGATGCCGTAAACGGATTTAGGGAGGCGCATGGCATTTGGTTCGGTTTTATTTTTGTTGCTTTGGTTTATGCTCTTATCGGAATATTTTGCTTGAAGAAAGCAATAATCGGCTGCATAAAGCTGTATCAGCACTATGCTCCGGAAGAAATCAGACGTCGATGCCTATTCAAGCCCACCTGTTCCGAATATGCAATATTGGCAATTGAAAAATACGGTTTATTTATAGGTTTGATAAAAACATACATCAGGCTTTTCAAAAAATGCAAAGGAAACATTTATCGAATAGATTATCCTTGATTTTGAAAATCATGCCGACATACCAAGCTTTGAAGTGAAAATTCTTTAATTGACAAGGAGGATTTTAATGTCTCTATTTAACAAAAACCCTAACGAGGCGGCTTTTGCCGGTGGTAAGAAGCATTGGGCTGATGTAATTAAAAACACAGGTCCCGGTGAACTTTTGATTTGGCGTCAACCGGAAGAAGATTTCAATACCAATTCTACACTGATTGTTATGCCCGGTGAAGAAGCGATCTTCGTTAAAGGCGGCACAGTAGCGCGGGTATTTGAAAACGGAACATATAAGCTCTCGACAGAAAACTATCCGTTTATCGGCCGCCTCAGGAATGCTTTTACCGGAGGAATAAGTACCTTTAATTGCGTTGTGTATTTTGTTCGCAAGGCAGACAGTAAGGAAATTCGATGGGGAACGGAAACTCCGATCCAAGTCAGAGATAAAGTTTGGGGAGTACGAACCGACGCAAAAGTAAGAGGCGCATATAAGGTAAGAATTGAAAATCCCGCCAAGTTCTTAGAGAAGTTAATCGGTAACAATATTCCGTTCCAATTCCAAGAAGAACTTGAGAAATACTTTGCAAGCGAGTTTCAAGGAAAGATAAAATCCGCTGTTTCAAAGTTTTTGAACGGATTGGAACAAGAACTTATAGGTATTGACGCCTATATGGACGAGCTCTCCGAAAGTATCGAACCCTACATAGATGACATTGTCGGCGATTACGGTCTGAAATGTGTAAAATTCTCTTTGGCAGGATTGGATATTGATACAACAAAGTATGACGCTCTTGATGCCTCACAAATTGAATTGATTGCAAGGCAAAGAGGATACCAGGGCGATAAAGCCGGATTGGATATTCTTGGTACTGATTGGGCAAGGGTACAAGGCATCAATGTTTTGAGAGATCTTGCAAACAATCCCGGTGCAGGCGGTGTTGCTGCTGCCGGTGCAGGAATGGGTATGGGAATAGGAGCCGCCGGAGCATTCGGTTCGATAGCGCAGCAAGTGTTCACCCCCGCAAATAACGGTTTCGCCCCTCAGCAACCTTCTAATCCTACACAAAACGCTCCTTCCGGCAGATTTACTCAGAATGGGGCTACAACTGCTACTTCTACAGACAATGCTGAAGATCCTGTGGAAGTATTGGGAAAACTCAAAAAGTTATTGGATGCAGGTCTGATCGAGCAGGCGGAATATGACGCAAAAAAAGCCGAAATACTCGGAAGAATGTGAGGTTTTAATTATGAACAAAAAATCTATTCTTTACATACTGCTTGATTTGATTTTTCTCGCAGTTTTTAATACCGTATTTTTTGTCTTGGGAGGCACAGAACATTCTGCCTCGGTTTGGATTTCGTATGGATTTATACATTTTGCTTACTTGATGATACTTGCTACTCCTTTTCTTGTTCGCAAAAGCAGCAGCGCTTCGGTTTTTGGATTTTCTCTGTACTCAGCGTCAACAGTCTACTTTTTTGTGGAATTTGCAGTTGGATTGATATTTATTTTTATCGGCAGCGATTCTTTTAAGGCGTCTTTGGCGATTCAAGTTATAATTGCGGGTATTTATGCCATATTGCTCGTTTCTAATTTGATTGCAAATGAGGATACGGCTGATAATATTGAACGACACGAGGATGAGGTCGCATACATTAAAAATGCCGCCTCAAGAGTAAAGCTGCTTGTAGGTAAAGCATCCGAAAAAAGCGCGAACAAGGAAATTGAAAAAGCATACGACCTGCTTCATTCGAGTCCGACTAGTTCGATTTCCACGGTTAAATCTCTTGAGGAACAGATAAATAATAAGGTTGCCGAACTCGAAAATGTTGTTGCTTCAAATAATACGACGGCGATCATTACTATTTCGGGTGAACTTATTGCAATGACCGAGGAACGCAACAGAAAACTCGGAATGGAAAATTAATATCCGCATTGACTACACTGTTTGACAAATCGGGCGTTTTAATACTCTATCCGTGGTAGAATCGGCGAAAATCAACCGCCGGTTCGTGTTCATTCTCATCAGTTTCGGATATACTGAAGCCATGAAAGGAGGTGCCCGATATGGATCAAATCAAAATCGGAAAATTCATAGCCTTTTGCAGAAAGGAGCAGGGATTAACCCAAGCCGCACTTGCCGAGAAGCTCGGTATAAGCGACCGGGCGGTCTCAAAATGGGAAACGGGGAAATCCATGCCCGATTCGGGAATTATGACGGAGCTGTGCGATTTTTTGAAAATAAATCTAAACGAACTCCTGTCGGGCGAAAGAATTATGGCAGAAGCTTATGACAAACGGGCAGAGGAAAATCTTTTAGCAATGAAACGGGAGCTTGAAGAAAAGAACCGTCAGATGTTGAGAACGGAATATCCGTTAGTTCTTCCGTCGGTTTTTGCCGGAATCATTATGGTATTTATGGCTTCTTTTGTCTCAATGCCCGGATGGCTGCGTGCGGCGCTTATTGCGTTCGCTCTTGTGATGATTTTTGCAGTCGCTTTTATTGCGGTGGGCATTGAGCAGAAAGTCGGATACTATGTCTGCCAAAATTGCGGTCACAGATACGTGCCGACATACCGGCAAACCAATCTCGCCCCGCACGCTGGCAGGACAAGATACATGAAATGCCCGAAATGCGGAAAACGAACCTGGCAAAGAAAAGTCCTGACAAAGGAAGAATAAATTCAATTTCACCGATAACAAGACTAAAAGGGGAATCCCACAGCGGGGTTTCCCTTTTTAAAAACAGTTTGTTTCGAAAATCAAGCCTATTTTATCGAATTGTGGGTTTCGCTTCGGGGGTATGTGTGGTATCATGCGCTCATAAAGTATTTACGGAGGAACGACAGCATGATCGATCTTAAGAGAGCTAAGGAATGCCGCATAAAGCGGGCGAATACCGATTGGTGGATAAGCGAACGGGCTATAGTCGCCGATAACGGCATGACCTATATCGTTTATGTAACCGATATGGGGGAAATACATATCAAGGAAATGGACGCCAAGTGCAGCCGCACTCCGAGCCGCGACCGTCGGCTGTGCACGCTTAACTATAACTATGCGGATGAGCATAACGCCCCGTCGCTGTGCATAACCGAGGACGGGCGAATTTTTGTAGCCTATACGGGGCACTACGTGCAGGGACTTCGCTATCGGGTGACCGAAAGACCTTACGACATTTCCTCCTTCGGACCGGAAAGGCTTATTTCGTATAACGGTACCGTTACCTATGCGCAGATGTTTGAGAACCGTAAGCGCGGCGAATTGTGGCTTTTTACCCGTGTGAATGGAATAAGCTGGCAATTTCGCTGCTCACGCGACGGGGGAGAGACCTGGAGCGATCCCAAAACCTTTATACATTCCGACGCCGGCGGGCTGTTTTATACCTATATCCGCAAGCAGACCGTTACGACCGAGCACGGCGTCGACGAACAGTGGTTTTTCGCCCTTTACGGGCATCCGCGAATATCTGCCGATCATAGGATCAGAAGCGGTATATTCGACTCCGACGGTCATTTGCTGTCGACGGCGGGTATGCCGCTCCCTTACGAGCTGTTCGGTGAGGATAAGGGTGCGATACCGCTTGAGCTTTTGGACACGGTGTACGATGCGCCGGCAGGTACGACGGTGCGGCTGTTGGACGTATCTCCGACCGTGCCGCTGCGCGTCGGATTTCTTCCCTTTGTGCTCGACCGTGACGACGCGCCCTCGCCGGAAAAAGCCTACTATTGCTCGGCGGTGTTTCGCGAGGGAAAATGGCAAATATCGGAGCCTATCTGCCCCGCCGGTGAATTTTTAGCGCGGGACGTCACGGACGGATCCCAGACCTATGTGGGCGGTATGGCTTATTATTATGGCGTCGGGGCGGCGGGACTGCACCCAAATGACATAGTCGAGACCGAGACGGATCGGATTTATATCGCTCGCTTCGACGGACAAGACCGTGTCTTAGAGGCTTACCGCTCGGCAGACGGCGGAAGGACCTATATCCCGGAGCAAACGGTTCGCAGGACCTCGGAAGACGCGGGTATAAAGCTTTGGCGGCCGATCGTGCCGATACACGCACAGGATAATATGCCGGTCTATTGGCATGAGGGCGTTTACCGCGCTCACACGGGCGGCTGGCACAGCGATGCTGTCATGCTTGTGGAGTATGACGATTGAGAGGGTGCAGTATGAAAGTTTGTTTTATAGGTGCCTGCGGGCATTGGCAGCAGGCGTATAACCTTTTGAAAAGCCGCAAGGACATAATTTTTAGCGGGTTCGCGCCGGGAAGTGAGCATGAGCCTCAACGATTGCCGTCCGGAGCTGAGATGCCGCTCTATGACGACTACAAGACTATGCTTGACTGTGTAAAGCCGGAGCTTGCGATAGTGTCGCCGGTATTCGGGCTCACCGGCAGGGTAATCTTAGACTGCGCCGCCCGAAAGATCGACGTTTTTTCCGAAAAACCGGTGGCGGCATCTATCACAGAGCTCACGGCGGTGCGCGATGCGGTCAAGGCAAGTGAAATTCGCTTTTGCGCTATGCATTATCTACGTTTTGCACCGGCATTTTACAATGCCGCCAAAATGGTGCGCGAGGGCGCGATCGGCGAAGTAAAGCTGATTACCGCCCAAAAGAGTTATAAATTCGGTCAGCGCCCCGAATGGTACCGCGACCGCTCGCTCTACGCGGGCACCATCCCGTGGGTAGGCATACACGCGATCGATTGGATCTCAGCTTTCACCGGCAGGCGCTTTTTGAGTGTTACGGCGCAAAGTGACAGGCAAAGCCCCGAAATGACTGCAATTTGCGGCTTCACGCTTGAGGGCAATCTACCCGCCGCCGCGAATATCGATTATTACCGCCCGGCAGGGGCGCCTTCCCATGGCGATGATCGGGTGAGATGCGTAGGCGAAAAGGGGATAATCGAGGTTACGGACGACCGAGTGTCATTGCTTAACGCCGACGGCGCATTTTCCTATAGCTTTACGGAAGCGCCGGATCCGCTGGAGCTTTTTTTAGAGCACAAGGATGTAATCTCGCCGCAGGAGATATTCCATATCACCGCAGCGGCGCTGTGCGCGCGTGAAGCGGCAGACAGCGGAAGGCAGGTAAATATCAGCGAGGTGGGCATATGAAGATACTGTTGGTAGGAGCGGGCGGTTATGCCGCGCTTTATGTTGACCTATTGCTTAAAGGCAGGATTCCCGACGCGGATTTGGAAGGCATCGTCGAGCCGTATATGGAGCGGTGCGTTTTTCGTGACAAAGTTTTCGCCGCAAAGGTTCCGGTGTACGCCACTATAGGAGAATTTTACAGCCGCCACTCGGCGGAGCTTGCGGTGATTTCCACCCCGCCGTTCCTGCATCGTGAACAGTGTATCGAAGCGCTTTCTCACGACTCGAACGTCCTTTGCGAAAAGCCTGTTGCCCCCACCGTGGAAGAGGCGTGGGAAATGCTTGCCGCCGAGGAACGGTACGGCAGATTTATCGCTGTCGGGTACCAATGGTACTTTTCCGACGCTATACAGTCGCTAAAGCAGGATGTGCTCGACGGCTTACTTGGCAAGCCTATATCACTTAAGACGGCGATCAGCTGGCCGCGCGACCGCGCGTATTACCAAAGGGGCGGCGGCTGGGGCGGCAAAATAACTTATAAAGACCGTCCGGTTTTTGACTCCGTCGCTTCCAACGCCTGCGCCCATTTTCTGCATAATATGCTCTTTTTGCTGGGAGAGCGTATGGACGTTTCGGCGCGCGTCGACTCGTTCGAGGCCGAATGCTACCGCGCAAACGACATTGAGAGCTTTGATACTTGCTCGATAGCGATGAAGGCGGGCGGCGCCTCTCTTTACTTCGCCGCGACGCATGCCGCCGACAGAAATCGGGATCCCGAGTTTGTCTATAGGTTCGAGCGGGCGGTAGTGACCTTTACCCAAAGCGAGCATACGGGTATCACGGCAGTTTTTGATGACGGCAGCGTAAAGAATTACGGCGATCCGTTTGCCGACGATTTTAAGAAGCTTGCGGACTGCATAGCCGCCGTGCGAGAGGGAAGACGCCCGATCTGCACGGTTGCGACCGCTCTGCCGCATACCGAGCTGATAGGCGATATCCACGCGAAAACGCCGATTAGAACATTTGCGCCCGATTTTCTTCGTGCCCGTACGGATACGGAAGGCGTTTACGTAGAAGGACTGTACGAACGGCTTTACGAAGCATACGACCGCACATGTCTTCTCTCAAAAACTCACAGCGACATTTTTGCTTCGACAGTCGAATAGTCAATGCAATCATATTACAATGCGTTTTGCGTGGAACGACGTCCGCGCCCGCTTTGTCGCACGGTCTTACCATACGACAGTATGCTCTCAACCGTGCTTCGCGCGGAACACGAACGGCGTTCTCATGCAAAATCTTCGACCCGAGGTGGAGCGGATTTTTTCGTCCGGCAAGGAAGAGGACGCGGGAATACTGTCGTATTTCAAGGACGATGACACAGGCGGCGGAGAAATCCGTCCGCCTCGGGCGCATTGTAATCTGATTGCATTGACTAAGCGGACAAACCCTCGGGAACGGATTTCCCGGGGGTTTTCTGTAATTGATACTCTGCCGCGATAAACAGGCTTGATTTTCGAAACGGTATTTTGTATAATAACAAGGGGGGTGGAGGTATGTTCTATTCAAACGAAAACAGCGCCTTTCGGCTGACGGGCGTTTACGAGGTAAGCCGCCGTCGACAAAATAATGTGGCGGCTGTAGGTCGGCTTCACACGTCGATCGCTTACCGTATAAAGGGCGAAAGCACCTTTTACTGCGGAGATAAGACTTTGTTGGTGCCGACGGGCAGTATTATATTCATACCCGCTCATGTAGACTATATACGTACCAGCACCGACGAGCGCCTTTTTATCCTTCATTTGCAATGCACTTCGGCGCTTGCGGACAATGTGCAGGTGATTGAGAATGCAGAAGCCTTTGAGCCTTTTTTCCGAAAGCTTTTGTCGGTTTGGGAGTTTGGAGATGCTCGCGCGTACAACCGTGCGATGGAAATTTTATACTCCCTGTTTGCCGCCTTGCAGGAAGCGGATGACGAACAGCCGGAATCCGTGCCGGAGACTATTCGTCCGGGCGTGCAAATGCTTAAAAGTCGATACAGAGATTGCTCTCTGCGGATTGCCGAGCTTGCCGACGCCTGCTTCATAAGCGAGGTGTATTTTCGCAAGCTATACCGACGCCGATTCGGCGAAACGCCCCACGATACCCTTATTTCTCTGCGCTTTCAGTGCGCATGTGAGCTGCTCCTTTCCGGCTACTATTCGCAGGAAGAAGCGGCGCGGGCGGCGGGCTTTTCGGACGTCAAGTATTTTCGCACGGCTTTTAAAAAGCGCTTAGGGCTTACTCCCGCAGAATTTTTGGCAAAACATCGCACAACGGAGTCGGATATTAACAGTGAAATTTAACAGGAAAAATTCACAAATACTTGAAAATATTATTAATTTATGATACAATAGTCAAAAATGAAGGAAATCGGTGATTTTTATGAAATCGGTAAAAACATTTTTATTTATTATTTTTACTTTGTTAATCTTATCGTCTTGCGGTGCGAATGAAAATGCTTTGTTGGATTTGGAAAGGGATATTGCGCAGCCTCAAAATTTTTCTTTTGAAACAGAGCGTACGGAATACGGCAATGACGTAAAAGCAATATCGTATTTGATAACCGACACTTCTAATGAGGAAGTTACATTTGCAACCGAAGCGTTTGAGTTACAATATAAAACCGATGACGGATGGAAAATAGTTGCGTTTAAAAAAGATACTGAATTTAACGAGCTTGCTACGGTTTTAAAACCCGGCGAAAGCGCTAAAGGAGAAATACAATTGGAAAAATATTACAATTTACCCCTGTCTTCGGGCGAATATAGAATAGTTAAGGAGTTATATGCGTCAAACGTCTTTAAAGTAAATTAAATCCGTTCGATTCCAATTTAACTAATTTAAAAAAATACCCCCCGAAAGAGGATTTTGCCTTTTTCGAGGGGTATTTTAACTTTCAATAAAGTTTCATTCTATTTTTATTTTAATATCGCCTGTATCGGTGATGATCTCACATCTGCCGCCGGTTACGGTTTTGGGAACGTCTACGCTTCCCGTATCGCTTTCTGTGATAAACACCTTATCGGAAAGCAGACTGCCCGTGACGTCTCCCGTATCGGTTTCGGCAAAAATTTCGGCGGCGTCGCAAGAGGAGAATTTCACACTGCCCGTGCTTCTTTTTACGGAAAATTTTTCTTCGGCTATCGTGTTATTTATGGAAATATCACCCGTGCTTCCGTTTGAAATAAGGTTTTTGCACCGTATATCCGATAAAATGGTTTCGCCCGTTGATACACCGACTGTTAGGTCTCCGGCGCAAGCTACGCCCGAGGCGGTCACTTTGCCGGTGGTGACGTTAAGGACAAGAGAGCCTGCGGAGATATTTTCCGTATAAATATCCCCCGTAGTTGTTTTTATTTTGAGCGTTTCGGAAACGGAGCCGTAAAACCGAACGTCACCTGTGCTCAGAGAAATATCGGCATTTTTGAAGGTGAACATATGCGGTATTTCGATATCCCCGATATCTTCATCGACAAGCAGGGAAGTATAATCGCTTTTCGGAAGATAAAGAGTTACCTTAGAAGAATCAAAACCGAGTCCGATATAGTAGTACCAGGATTTTGGATTTGTGTTTATAACAAGAGTATTATTTTCGACGGTAACGGAATGCTTTGCGTCTTTATCCTCGTGGCACACTACTTCGCATTTACCGTCATCCGAAAGGGCAAAAACGATGTCCGCGGCGTCGGTATTAAGGGAAATACCATCAAACGCTTCGCCGACTTCGTAAGTATTTGTTTCATATTTTGTAGTGGATAGCTTGGTAAAATCCCATTTGAGAATTGTCATTACGCCTGCAAAGAGGACGCATCCGCAAACTATGAGAGAAGCCGCCGTAATAAGCCATACTTTTGTTGTTTTTCGCATTACGCTTCCTCCTTTTTGATGAAGTGGTTTTTGATCGCTGTTACCGCTTTCTTGGTAAGTACCGATATGCCCTTTGTTACCGACTTACAACCGTAAAACGCAAAGACGGAAAGCCCGGCGCAAACAATTCCCAGGGCGAGTATGGCAATACCGGAAAAAGTGTTGCCGCCCGCGACAGAAATAACGCAGGTAAGAACACTGTAGAGCGGACAAACGGCAAGAGATATAAAAACCGCCCACAAAGATATAATCACAGCCCACAAAGAAATATAAAACGAGAGTATTACGGCGAATGCGGCGATAAGCAGGGAAAGCCATATCGGCGATCCGAGGACCAAAAGCACGATTTCGCCCGCGCTCGGCCGTTTTTTGGATTTGATTTTTTCCTTTGCGATTTTCGCAAGGGGTATTTCCGCGACCGTTTGTCTGACGATTTCATCGACGCCGCCTACCGCCGAAACCGCTTCTTCCTCGGAAAGCCCCTCTTCGATTTGATCGTCGATCATTTCGCCGTAAAATGCCAAACGTTCCTCAATATCGCCCTGCGGCAATCCGGACAAGCCTTTGCGCAGCTTAGTAAGAAATTCTTGTTTATTCATGCCCATCCTCCTTAGTTACAAATTGATAGATAGATAAAATTTCTTTCCACTCAACCTTAAAATCCTCTATGCGCTTAAGCCCTTCGGCGGTAATGCGGTAATATTTCCGAAGTCTGCCGTCATGCTCCGCGGTGCGGACGGTCAGCATACGGGCGGATTCAAGGCGTTTTAAAATGGTATATAAGGTCGATTCCGAAAGCTCGATATACGGCTTCATATCCTTTATTATCTTATACCCGTAAGAATCCTCGTTTTTAATCGCCGCCAAAACGCAGACGTCCAAGAGGCCCCGCTTCAATTGAATGTCCATACTATGCCTCCTTTTACGATATACATCGTATCACGAAGTATTGTTTTTGTCAATAGTTTTTTTAAAATATATTGAAAAAGGCAGCAACGGTGACTTTGAAATGCGCAACGATGGCTTTGAATGCCCGATTGCATTGATTAATCGGTTGAGCTGTGGTACAATTATAATGTTAAATTTAAAATTTCGGAAAGAAGAACAGAATGAAAGCGATTATTTATGCGCTGCTTGCCGCTGCGTTTTACGCGATTAACGTGCCCTTTTCCAAACTGCTGTTAGAACATGTGGGAGCCGCGACGATGGCGGCGCTCTTGTATCTCGGCGCGGGGATCGGTATAGGTATTATATCCCTTTTTCACCGTGAGGAAAAACGCGAAAAGCTGAATAAGAAAGACTTGCCCTTTGTTATCGGAATGATTGTCTTGGATATTGCCGCCCCGATTTTATTAATGTTGGGCATAAGCTGCGGTTCGTCCTCCAATGCGTCGCTCCTCGGTAATTTCGAGATAGTTGCCACTACGGTTATCGCCCTTGTGATTTTTAAGGAAGCGGTATCGCGGCGGTTGTGGACTGCCATAGGACTGATAACGCTGTCCGGCATTTTGCTGTCTTTTGAGGGAACGGGCAGCTTTCGGTTTTCCTACGGTTCACTGTTTGTACTGTCGGCTACGGTATGCTGGGGCTTTGAAAATAACTGTACGAGGATGATTTCTTCAAAGAGTACATATGAGATAGTCATTCTGAAGGGCGTTTTTTCGGGGCTCGGCTCGCTGATTATCGCCTTTATCAAGCGGGAAGCCATGCCGCAATTTATCTATATTATCTTTGCCTTGCTTTTGGGCTTTGTCGCCTACGGTTTGAGTATCTTTTTGTATGTGCGGGCGCAAAATACACTCGGAGCGGCGAAGACAAGCGCCTACTATGCGGTCGCTCCGTTTATCGGAGTTTTGCTTTCCTTTGTCTTTTTGCGTGAGAAAATTACGGGGATGTATCTTATTGCCCTTGCCGTGATGATCGCGGGCAGCGCGTTGACGGTCGCCGACACGCTGAATCGGCGGCATGCACATTCGCACAGCCATACATTTACTCACACCCACGACGGCAGTACGCATACTCATACCGTCACGCACTCGCACGAACATAACCATTACGGCGCCGATGAAAAACATGAACATCACCATTCGAAAAAGAGACTGACGCGTGAATTAAATAATCAACCGACTTGCAATTAAAAATACCCCCCTGAGATAATCACTTTCTCAAGGGGGTATTTTAAAGCGGTTATTTGTCGGCTTTGCCTTTTTTCGAGTTTGAGGATATGGATTTTGCTTTTCTTTCAAGCTCCAGAATATACCTGTCAAAATCGGACATAAAAAGCCTATCCTGTATAATACGGTATTTTTCAAATTCCGTCTCGGCGTGGAGCTTAGCAATTTCGGCAGAAACTTTGCCGGAGTCTTTTAAAATTCCAAATTCAAACATTTCAATAAAACGGTTGAGTCTCGTCTCCCAATCCTGCATTGTCAATGGAATATGACGCAATGTCATACTCTCGGCAAAATCGAGATAAGCGGATACCATTCTGTCGAGTTGTCCAATTTCTTCTTCGGAGAGATAATTTTTTGCAACGATGACGTCACTTTTTTTAATTTTCCCTTTTGGAGCGTCAGCCCAAGTAGTTAATCCCATATGTTTTTTTGTATGGTCGGCTCGCTCAACAATCAATTCTGCCGCGGTATGACCGTGAATTGCAAAGTGCATTTTGTTTTGAACGGTTGCATAAAATCGTTTTGTTGCGGCAGACATAGGATCGTAATCAATAGCAGTCGCATAAAGATCGGTTACTTTTTGATAGAATTTTCTTTCACTTGCACGTATTTCTCTGATACGCTCAAGTTGTTCTTCAAAATACTCTTCGGTCAGATAGGTTCCGCGTTTTATACGCTCGACATCCATTATCCAACCTTTAATTGTGTAGTCCTTTGCTATTGTGTTTACCCATTTGCGGAACTGTACGGCTCTTTCCGAATTAACCTTAAAGCCTACCGAAATAATCATTTCCAATGAGTAATGATTGGTATTATAACTCTTTCCGTCTTCGGCAGTTATTAGAAATTTTCTAATAACTGAATCACGCCGCAATTCGCTGTCTTTAAAGATTTTATTGATATGATAGTTGATAGTAGGTATTTCTACGTCATACAACGTAGCCATCATCTTTTGAGTCAACCAGATATTCTCATCTTCATATCGCATTTCGACACTGCTTTCCTCGCCGCCGACGGAGGCGACGTAGGTGAGATATTCCGCGGCGCTTGAACGGATCGTTATTTCGTTCTTCTTACTTTTCGCCATATTTGCAACCCTTCCCTTAGTTTGATAGGATTTATAATCAAATGCCATATGTTATTTTCCGTTCTGTCATAATTTCCGTGCATATAGTGTACCATATTTTCTGTAGATTTTCAATCATTGCGCCGGCAAGCGAGAGAAAAATTTTAAAAAATTTTGATTTCGGCGTAGTATTCGCCGAAAAAAAGGTAGTATATAGTTGAAGCCGGAAAGGAGGCGGTGAGATGATCAATGACGAAAAAATCATAGAGCTGTTTTTTGAGCGCTCCGAGCAAGCTATACGTGAGTTGGATGAAAAGTACGGAAAAATTTTTCGTTCTCTTTCCTACAATATCACCGGCAGTACGCAGGACGCGGAGGAATGCCTTAACGATGCTTATTTAGGCGTCTGGAACGCAATCCCGCCGCAAAAGCCGGATATGCTTTTGCCGTATGCCTGTAAAATTGTGCGCAACGTTTCACTGAAGCGTTATTACAGAGAAGAGGCGGCAAAACGCAACAGCCGTTGTACTCTTGCTTTGGGGGAAATAGAAGGCTGTATAGCCGACCGCAGCACGGTGGACGCCGAGATAGACGCCGGCGAATTGACCCGTGTTATTAAGGCTTTCATAGATAAGCTTGATGCCGAAAACCGTGTTATATTTATGCGGCGCTATTGGTTTTATGACAGCTGTAAGGATATAGCCGAGCTTGTGGGGCTTTCGGAGAAAAACGTCTCCGTCCGGCTGACGCGTATTCGCCAAAAATTAAAAAATTATTTATCGGAATGAGAGGTATTTGTATGAACGCGAAAAAGTTCTCGGATTCTTTGGGCGAGCTTGACGCAAAATACGTCGATGAAGCTCTTAATTACAAAAAGAAAACCAAAAAAACGATTTGGATAAGCGCGGCCGCCGCCGCGGCATGCTTATTGCTTATAGGCGCCGCCGTAATTTCAAAGCCGGTGAAAAAAATTGAAAACAAGGATGGCGCAAATCTTCCGTCAACATCCGAAACGCAAGACAATACGCCCGTACATTACAGCAGTCTTATGTCGACGAGCAACAAGTCAAATGAAGAAGCCCTTAAGCTCTTTTCGGAGTCGGGATACATGATGGATATCACAAAATTTGAGGAATCCGATCTATTGCAGAATCATTGCTGTATGATTATAGAGGGCACCGTCGAAAAGCTTTACGTCAAGCATTATAATTACGATATCAAAAGCGATAAGTTTGAAGAAGGCGGAGTTTTGCACGGCAAGACCGATACCGTCGTTTACGAAGTCGCCGTAGATAAAAGCTGGTACGGCGAGAATTTGAGCGGAAAAACCGTTTTGATCGAAGACTCGGCCTATTTTGCCGATCCGACTTTGGCGATAAAGGAGGGGGGAAGGTATGTATTGCCAATTTACAAATGCGGCGATAAAATTCTTACGCCCGGGGATGAATATGCGGACGGAAATATCATGCGCGAAACCACCTACAGTACGATTTATCCCTATCACCCTCAAATAGCGGTCGCAAGCGACGGTTCGTATTTGGTTTCCGAGGATTGGACTTCCCTTATAAACGATTACGCAAAAAAGGTAATTATCGACGACATGGATAACGATAATTATTGGAAGGATAAAGTCTACTCGCTGGACGAAGACCTTTTCGCAAGCCAAATGAACGATTTGATTGAGAAGGTTTTGGAATAATAGCGGATATGTATATATCGAACACGGCAGTCGGGTAACCGGCTGCCGTGTTCGTTGTAAATTTAAATTTATTTTATAAACCGGTTATCGGTTTGCTTTAAAAGGGGAGCTATTTTTATTTTCGCTATCCAATTGAAGGGATATTCGAAAGGCTTGAGCGAGAGTATGAAGGTGATGATCACGGCTATCGCCATCATTTTGTAAACGCCGAAATTGTCAAAGAAGGGGAGCTTGAACCATTCATATTCGGTTTCGCAAAAATATAAAAAGCGGTGGATAATATAGACCTGAAGGGTTCTTGACCCGAATTTGGTGAAGAAGGTTTTTGTGCGGGGCACGAGGGTTAAAAATGCGGCGCAAAGAATTGCGGCAACGATATAAAATATTAAGCGGTTTACCCACATTACGGGCGCGGCGGTGAAAAGCTTAAGCTTTGCGCCTTTATAATTATAGGAGCATTCGATTATCCTGGTAGCGATAATGTCATATTTGAAAAAGGCGAACGCCAAAAAGGAGAGGATAACCGCTAAGGATAAAAGCCGCGTCCATACGTTTCGGTATTTAAAAAGCCAATCTTTTTTGAAATAATATCCCGCCATAAAGAATGGGAAATGGTTGACCGCTCTGCAAATACTTAAAAAACCGCCCGCTTTTTGATCGTAGCCGACAAGCAGACCCGCCATAAAAGCGCCGATAATAACAACAGGAACCTTAAATTTTGAAACGAAGGGCAAAACCGTAAACCAAAGTATCATACTCAAAAGATACCACAAAGCCGGACGGGGTACAAATATGCTGATTTGAATATCTTTATCTCCCAAAACGAAGTATTCGAACAAGGTCATAGCCGCCTGGGCAAATACGTAATACATGATGTAGGTGAAGAGACGCTGATATTTTACGGTACCGTCCTTGCCGATATAGCTTTTGGCAAAATAGCCCGACATGAATATAAAGCAGGACATGTGAAAGGAATTTAACAATATCCAAATAGCTTTTGCACTGTCGTGGGCGGATTTAAGCGGCGCTATCGAATGCGCCAAAACCACAAACAGTATAAGAATAAATTTGGCATTGTCAAAAAAATAATCTCTGCCCTTGTCATCGGTGTATTTAGAAAGCTTGCTCGGTACAGGTTCGGATATACCCATCATAAATTCTCCCGTTTTAATTATTTTGCCATACAGGCGATCATACGCTCGTAAATTTCGGAGAGACCGCCAGGATACAGCACCCTCCAGCCGAGGGATTTAAGCTTGGAAGTGTCGAGATCCATATAAAGCGTCGACAGGTAACCGTTGGCAGCGGCGTCCTGTATGTCGAAATTAACCTTGATTTCGGCTTTTTTTGCCAACATATACGCCATTTCGGCTATAGAGCAATAGGTGTCCTCGTCGGCAAGGTTATAAGCGTCGCCGGGCTTGCCCGAGAGCATTACGGTAAGAATTGCGGCGGCGGCGTCTGCGGTATAAAGGTAGTCGCGCTCGGTCTCGCCATTTGTTTTTAAAACGATATCCTGCTTTTCGAGTATACATCTGCCGAAATAGGCGAAAATTCGGTTGTCGTTATAGTCGACTCCCGGACCGAAGGTCTGGGTGAGGCGGGCGATCATCACCGGAACGCCGTATTCGGAAGCAAAAGCCGCGCATAACGCTTCGCATTGCTGTTTGCCTATGGGGTAGCTGTTGCGTATATCGAGGGAAGAGAGGGCGCCCGCGTCGGTTTCGGTTACTTTGTGACCCTTTTCGGGGTGTCCGTAGGCTTCCATGCTCGAAAGATACACCATACCCTCACAGCTCTTATTTCGGGCGAGTTTTAACAGGTTTAAAGTGCCCTCGAACGCGGTTATAATGGTCTCTACCGGCTGTTCGATAAAAGCCTTGCTTGCCGTTTGGCTGGCGCCGTGAATTATGAAATCGACTTTACCGTCAATTTGCGGTAAATTTTCTACCGTACCGACAATAAGCTTTAAGCTTTTACCGACGGAAAATTTTTGTTCGGCTTTGTTGATATCGCGCACCAATGCCAAAACGGTGAGGTCAAGCCCTCTTTTCTCGTTTGCGTAAAGCAGGGCGTTTACGACGGTGGAGCCGATAAGCCCCGTGGCGCCGGTAACCAAAACGGTTTTTTCGCGTAAGCGCTCCCAATCGATAAACTCGGCGGAACAGATATTTTCCAAATCTTCCTTTATAATCTCGTTTTTTATCATTGAAGTCTCCGTTTCTGCAGCTTAGCCCTCTTCGAGGGTGTTGTCGTCGATTATTTCCTCGGGTTCGAGCGAAATAAAGCTGAGCTGCTCGTTTATAAGGCGCATTTTACGGTCGCGCTCCTTAATTTCTTCGCTATATTTTTCGGGAATTTTGCCGAGCAGGAACCAATCGATTACCCGGTCGGAGGAATTGCTGTCTATAACGTCAAAATTCCTCGCAACGTATTCCTCGACCTTGTTAAATTCAAAATCCTTGTTTTTAATGGCGGCAAGAAGCTCGTCAAAGGTATTGCACACCTTGCCGGGCGCCGCGAGGCGGTAATCGTGATGAAAGCCGCGGGAAATCGAATATTGCATTTCGTCAAAGGCGAAGAAGAGCATCGGCTTATGCATAAGCGAAAATTCATAAATGCAGGACGAATAGTCGGTAATCAGCAAATCGGTTATATAGAAAAGATTGTTGATATCCGGGTAATTCGTCAAATCGAGAAATTTGTCGGCATAGCGGCTGATAGGCACCGGCGCGCTTATCCACGGGTGCATTTTAAAGAGAACGACGTATTCGTCGCCGCACAAATCGTAGAGCTTGTCAAAATCCATAATTTCATACGGATAATGGGCGTCTGGGCGGTTATTGCCCCTGAAGGTGGGAGCAAAGAGAATGACCTTTTTGCCCCTGCAAATGGGAAATTGCTCGTAAAGCTCGCGGGTTTTGGCTTCTCTGTGCGCTTTGTCAAGATATTTGTCCATACGCGGCATGCCCGTCGGCAAAATTCTTTCGATATTGACGCCCCACGCTTCCGAAAAGGCGTTGGCTACCCGCTTGGAGCCGCAGATGCCGTAGGTGTATATGCGGTGACCGATAAAGGGGGCGGAAGCCGCAAGATGACCCCAACGGCTGTATCCGACGGCTTTGAAGCCTATACCCGCATGCCAAAGATTGATTATGGTGGTGTTTTTCAAATCTATTTTAATTCGTGTAAACGCCGGAACGTAATTATCGACAAAAATAATATTTGCCATAGCGACGTATTTCATAAGAAGGCGCTGATTGTTGAAGCGCTGCCAAATATTATAAAGGTCGGGTTTATCGGCAAACCAGGAAAAGCTCAAAACGTTAAAGTTCTTGTCGAGTCCGCGTTCTCTTAGGCGCTTTTCAACCGCTTTAAGGTTGGACGCCATATTATAATTGGACTCTGAGAGGAAAAGGACGGTATTTTTGTTGTTTTTATACCTTCTGCGGTAATGGTAATACATTTTTTGCATAAGCTTAAAGGCATATTTTTTCTTGAGCGCTTTAAACTTATTTTTTTGGCTTGTTATAAATTGACCCTTTTTCTTCGGTGTGTAAATATTGCCTAAGCCGGCTTCTTTTGCGTGCAGAATGTGGATAACGAAGGGGAGGGTTTCCGCCCATTCCTTTACGAGGAAGGTCACGGCATATACCTTTCTTCTGGCTTTGCCGCTGTAAAGGAAGTTGCGCGAGCAATCGTCAAACCGTAAAGCGAGGTTAACGTCGGTTTCGGCTACGGCTAATATTTGAGTATCGCTGCAGATAACGAGCGAATAATTTCCCGTGGGAAGACAGGCGGCATTGCCGATATTGGTAACGTTCAGCGAGAGTCGGTAGATATCGCCGTTTACGGATTCTTCGCTGAATATCGCTTTTGCCTCATAAGCTCCGTTGACTGCGTAAAAATCAAGCGGCTTATTTTTGTCGATTTCGGGGGAAAATTCGACCTTTACGTCCAAAAAGAGGGTAACCCTTTCCCACTTGATATTTACTACCGTTGCGTTTAAAAGCTGACTTTCCGTAAGATTTTGCATATAAATAATATTTTTTGAATTTTCCGTACCGGAAACACCGTTCATAATCAAATCTCCTTGCCGTTTAAGACCTTTTTCGTTTTGGCGCACGAAAAGCGTTGTCGGCTGTTATAAATAAAAATTTAACGCTTATTAAAAATACAATTGCTGATTTTCGCGCGCGTCGTAAAGTGCACGGAAAGTGTAAAAATCGTCCGGTGTGGTAATTTTCATATTTTCGTAATTGCCCATTATACAATAGGTGTCGTATCCGTATTGCTGCATAAGCGTACAGGAATCGATCATATTCGTATAGCCCTCGGATATAGCCTTGCGCTGTGCGGATATAATATCCTTTAAGCGGAAGCTTTGCGGAGCCTTGGCAATGTATGAGCGGTTACGGTCGGGCACGGTTATTATTTTGTTATCTTCGTTTACTATAACGACGGTTTCTTTGGATCTGACGCAGGTTATGGCTGAGCCGTGCTCCTTTACCGACTCAATATTAAGCGTCAGTTCCTCGGGGGTGATAAGCGGGCGAACCCCGTCGTGTATGAGCACGATATCGTCGCCGCTTTCGCTTATTTCCTCAGCCGCAACCAGGCCGTTGAATATCGAAAGCTGACCGGTAGCGCCGCCGGGAACGATTTTTTTGATTTTGTCAAGGCGATATCTTGATTGAAGATCCTTCATGTGGTCGATCCAATCCTCGATGCAAACGACGATTATGGAGTCGATATCGGGATGATTTTGAAAAATTTCAATGGTGTGAACAATAATGGATTTGCCGTGAACCAGCAAAAATTGCTTCGGCTTGTCCTTTGAATTCATGCGTGTACCGGAACCTCCGGCAAAAATAACGGCTGTATTCATATATTAAAACTCCCATTTGGTTTATATATTTTTCTACAGTATATTACCATATAATTGTAAAAAAATCAATAAAAATGATGATTTTTGTACGTTTTTGTAATATAAAACATATACGTCAGCTCAACTGATTTGCCATTTCGTAAAATCGGTAATAAATTCCTTTTGCCGCAAGGAGCTGTTCGTGGGTGCCTTCTTCGGTAATTCCCTCGTCGCTGAGCACCAAAATACGGTCGGAATTGCGTATTGTTGAGAGGCGGTGGGCGATTGTGATCGTGGTTCTGCCTTCGGCTAATTTTACAAGCGCCTTGGCTACCGTAAACTCACTCTCGTTGTCGAGGGCGCTCGTCGCTTCGTCGAGAATTATGATCGGCGGATTTTTAAGAAATACCCGCGCGATGCTTATTCTTTGCTTTTGTCCGCCCGAAAGCTTTACGCCGCGTTCGCCCACATAAGTATTATAACCGTTTTTGAGCTCGCGAATAAATTCGTCCGCTCCGGCTTTTTTGGCGGCTTCGACCACTTCTTCCATAGAAGTGCCGGGCTTGCCGTAGGATATATTTTCATACACCGTTCCTGAAAAAAGATAGACGTCCTGCTGTACCATACCTATGTTGTCGCGCAAGGATTTAAGGGTATAGCTTTTAATATTTTTGCCGTCAAGCAAAATTTCACCCTCCGTAACGTCGTAAAAGCGGGGAATAAGGTTGCAAAGTGTGGTTTTTCCTCCGCCCGACGGTCCGACAAAGGCAATTTTTTCGCCGGCGGCTATTTTGAGATTAAGATTTTTAAATACCTTGTTGTGATCGTCCGGATACTCGAAGGATACGTTTTTAAACTCAATATCGCCGCGCGTGTTTTCAAGCGCTGTCGCGCCCGGCTCGTCGAAAATATCGATATCCGCCTCCATTATTTGCAAAAAGCGCTCTATGCCGGTAAGTCCGCGCTGAAATTGCTCGGCAAACTCGATAATTCGGCGAATGGTTGCGATAAAGGTTGTAACGTATAAAAGATAGGCTACAAGATCGCCCGGCGTTATGTACCGTTTTATCATAAAAATACTTCCGGCAATCACTACCGACGAATACATAATACCGTCAAACATACGGGTGGTGGTGGAAAATTTGCCCATGTATTTGTACGAAAGCTTTTTAATTGAGAAAAATTTCTTATTATCGGTTTCAAATTTTTCCTGTTCGATATCTTCGTTTGCAAACGCCTTTACGACCTTTTGTCCCAAAAGCGAATCTTCGATTCTCGCGTTTAATTCGCCGATCATACTGCGCTGTTTGCGGAAGGCTTCGCGCATTTTACGGTTAAGCGCGCTGCATATAAGCACCATGACCGGTATGATGACAAAGATAAGCACGGTGAGCGGAACGTTTATGGTTATAAGAATAATAAACGAAACGACACCTTTTACGGCGGCAATAAAAAATTCCTCGGGGCAGTGGTGCGAAAATTCGGTAACGTCGAAAAGATCGTTTGTAATCCGCCCCATAATCTGACCGATTTTTGTGTTGTTGAAATAGGAATCCGAGAGCTTCTGAAGGTGCGCGTAGGCGTCACGCCTCATATCGGTTTCGATTTTTGTGCCCATAACGTGCCCTATATATGCCATATAATAATAGGCGGCGGAATCTATTATGCGCAGCAAAAAATATAAAATGCCCACTTTAAGAATAAAATCTATCGAAAGCGCGGCAAGGTCGTTTATTCCCGCATTTGTAATCGTTCGCATAATAAGCGGCAGAATTATTTCGCAAACCGTCGTAAGCGACGCGCAAAACAGATCGAAAATCACGGTGGGCAAATACTTTTTGTAATAAGGCAAAAATTTAAGTATTAACTCACCCGAAGAATATTTCTTTTCTTTGTCCATAAAAATCACCGAAAGTATGAATATATAAAAATGTACCGTAAATCTTTTCGGTTTGCGCCTGTTTAAAAAAAGAAAATCGGCTGTCCGTATTTTGAAAGGACAGCCCTTATTTTCTAAAACGCAAATCAAAAAGCAAATTTTATTTTATCACGTTCTATTTGTTTTAAGTATCGGTCCTCTTCCGAAAAAATGCACCCGCAGTATTTTTGCATATAAAGCCCGCTTTCACGCGCCCTTTGGTTTCCGAGCCTGAAATTCGGTCTGAAGTCACGGTAAAGAAACTCGACGTTATATTCCTTTGCATAACGTTTTGCAGCTTCGACGATGGCTTCGTGGTTTTGGTATACGCTTGCAAGCAGGGTAGTGGTAAAGCGGGTATAACCGTTTTCCGATGCGAATTTTGCAGTCGCTTTGAGTCGGTGTTCGTAGCAATACCGGCATCGGTGCTCGATATCGTCGGAAACGCTGCGCACAAATTCCCGCAAGCCGTAATTTTCACTCACAATCACCTGCATATTTATGTTTTTGCCATGTTCTATAAGGCAGTCGCGCCGCGCTTCGTATTCCTTAAAGGGATGAATATTAGGATTGTACCAAAAGGCGACGGGCTCTATGCCTTCCTGTCGTAAAGGCTCCACGCAGGAGACGGAGCAGGGGGCGCAGCAGCAGTGAAGTAAAACCTTATCCATAATCAGTTTTTACCCGTAACGCCGTCGATATCGAGTATGTAATCGCCGTCACCCATAACCGACGGCAGCTTACCGTCCCATTTGTTCCACTTGATATATTCGACGTAGTCGGGCGATTTTGCGAGGGCGTCCTGTATCATTTTAATACTTTTTGCCTCGGCTTCCGCCTGGGTTACCTTTTGCTCGGCTTCGATTTCGATTCTTGCGAGGTCCTGCTCGGCTTTAAGCGCGTTTTGCTGTGCGGTCTGCTTGGCTTCGACGGCAGCGTTGAACTCTTCCGAAAAATCGAAGTTTACAATATTGAAAATTTCTACGGAAATGCCGTATTCGCCTATTTTATCGCTTAAAGCGTCCTTTATTTGAGTGCCGACGTTCTGTCTTTTGGTAATGAGCTCTTCGGCGGTGTACTGCGCGGTAACCGCCTTAATGCTTTCCTGTATGGCGGGGGTTATTATCACCGTTTCGTAATTTACCCCCACGTTTTTGTAAAGGGAAGCCGAGGCGTTGTTTTCAACCCGATAGTTTACGGCGACCACGTAAGAAATTATCTGCAAATCCTTAGAGGACGCCGAGCCCTCGGTTTCGATTTTTTGGGTGCGGTTGTTTACCTGTACTACCGATTGCACAAAGGGCGCCTTTATGTGCATTCCTTCCGACAATACCTTGTCCGATACGGCGCCGAGAGTTACCACGACGCCGGTATTGCCAGCCTCAACGACCGTTATCGAGGAAACGGCAAGCAGGGCGACGGCAAGCAGTATAACGCCTGCCAATATGAGTTTTTTAACGTTTTTAGTCATGCTTATTCTCCGTATTTTCTTAATCCAAATCCTTACCGCAGCAGCGCTTGTATTTTTTGCCGCTTCCGCAAGGGCAGGGGGCGTTTTTGCTTACGACGCCCTTGCCACGTACGGTTAAGGGCTTATCGCCGGCGTTGGTTTCCTCTGCTACCTTTTCGCGCTTGACCTCTTCGTCGCGCTTTAAGCGAACGGTAAGCACGAGCCTTGCGGTTTGCTCGCGGATGGTTTCGGTCATTTTTTCAAACATATCAAAGCTGTCGTTGCGGTATTCAATAACCGGATCATGCTGACCGTAAGCGCGCAGTCCTATACCTTGGCGAAGCTGGTCCATAGCGTCGATATGATCCATCCAATTGGTATCGACGCTTCTAAGCAGCATAACGCGCTCGATTTCGCGCATTAAATCGTAACCGAATTCCGCCTCGCGAGCTTCGTACTTTGCGCGCGCCTCTGCCTTCAGGCTGTCGGCAACCTCTTCGCGAGAAGTATCGCCCAATTCTTGCGAAGTAAAATGAAGATCGTCGGGATCGGTTATCCAGCCGGCAAAGTATTCGCGCATGCCCTTTAAATCCCAATTGTCGTGAACCGCATCGTCCGCCAGATAAATATTGCAATAAGCGTCGACGGTATCGTCTATCATTTTAAGTATGGTATCCTTGATGTTTTCACCGTCAAGTACCTTGTTGCGCTGTGAATAGATGATTTCACGCTGTTTGTTCATAACGTCGTCATATTGAAGCACGCTCTTACGAATGGCAAAATTCATGCCTTCCTTCTTTTTCTGCGCGCCTTCGATAGTGCGTGAAAGCATGCCGCTCTCAAGCGGAACGTTTTCGTCGACTTTAAGAGTATCCATGACGGAGGATACGCGTTCGCCGCCGAACAGCCGCATAAGATCGTCCTCGAGCGATACAAAGAACTGCGTCTTGCCCGGATCTCCCTGACGTCCGGCACGGCCTCTCAGCTGATTGTCGATTCGGCGTGAATCATGCCGCTCGGTACCGATTATCGCAAGACCGCCGGCGTTTCGTACCTTTTCGGCTTCGGGAGCGATTTCCGCCTTGTATTTGTCGTAGTATTCCTTGTATTTTTCTCTTGCCGAGATAATATCGCCGTCGTCGGTCTCGGCAAAGCCGGTAGCTTCGGTTATGACGTCTTCGTTTATGCCGTCGTGACGAAGGGCGGCTTTTGCGAGATATTCGGCGTTACCGCCGAGCATAATATCGGTACCGCGGCCCGCCATGTTGGTGGCTATCGTAACCGCGCCGAACATACCCGCCTGGGCTATAATTTCGGCTTCTTTTTCGTGGTGCTTTGCATTCAGCACGTTATGGGCGACGCCGCGCTTTTTAAGCATGGCGGAGAGCAATTCCGATTTTTCTATCGTGACCGTGCCCACAAGCACCGGCTGACCGTTTTTGTGACATTCGATGATTTTATCGATGACCGCGCCGAATTTAGCCTTTTCGGTTTTGTAAACGACGTCGTTTTCGTCGGTACGGATAAGGGGCTTGTTGGTGGGGATCTCGATTACGTCCAAACGGTATATTTCTTTAAATTCGGTCTCCTCGGTCATGGCGGTACCGGTCATACCCGAAAGCTTGTTGTAAAGGCGGAAGAAATTCTGGAAGGTGATCGTGGCGAGAGTTTTGGACTCTTTGGCTACCTGCACGCCCTCTTTTGCCTCGATCGCCTGATGGAGCCCTTCGTTGTAGCGCCTGCCGTACATAAGGCGGCCGGTGAACTCGTCGACGATTATAACCTCGCCGTCCTTTACGACGTAGTCGACGTCGCGCTGCATAATGCCGTAGGCTCTTATCGCCTGGTTGATATGATGCGCTATGGCGATGTTTTCGGTATCGTTAAGGTTATCGATATTAAAATACCGCTCCGCCTTTTCGACGCCGCTCGGAGTCAGGGTAACCGTGCGCGCCTTTTCGTCTACGACGTAGTCGCCGTCGTAATTGGTAACGTCGTCCGTAGCTTTATCGTCCATTTCCTTGATTTTGAACATTTTAAGGGTTCGAGCAAAGCTGTTGGCTTTGATATACAGATCGGTGGATTTATCGCTCTGACCCGAAATGATGAGCGGGGTACGCGCTTCGTCGATGAGAATCGAGTCGACCTCGTCGACTATAGCGAAATTATGCTCGCGCTGAACCTTTTGTTCTCTGTAAATGACCATATTGTCGCGCAGATAATCGAAGCCGAGCTCGTTATTGGTGCAGTAGGTGATATCGGCGTCGTAGGCGGCTTTTTTGTCGTCGTGCTCCATCCCATGAATGATAAGACCCACGCTCAGCCCCATAAACCGGTAAAGCTTGCCCATCCACTCGGAGTCGCGCTTGGCAAGATAATCGTTTACCGTCACGATGTGTACGCCCTTGCCCGTAAGCGCGTTGAGATAGGCGGGAAGGGTGGCGACGAGGGTTTTACCTTCACCGGTTTTCATCTCGGCAATTCTGCCCTGGTGGAGTATAATACCGCCGATTACCTGAACGGGGAAGTGGCGCATCCCGAGCACGCGGTCTGCGGCTTCGCGGCAGGCGGCAAAAGCCTCGGGGAGAATATCGTCGGTAGTCTCGCCGGTAGTAAGGCGGGTTTTAAATTCCTCTGTTTTGGCTTTGAGCTGTGCGTCGGAAAGGGCGCGGTATTCGTCCTCAAGCGCCAGCACCTTTGTAACCAAAGGTTCGATTCTTTTGATTTCTTTTTTACTGTAATCGCCGAAAATGGCTTTTAATAAACCCATAAGTTTAACCTCTTACATAGAAAATTTTATAATTTATTTTAAAGTGATTGTATCGTTTTTTTGAATAAGTCCGCTTGTCAAAGTTAAATTTTCCTCTTTGTCGATAAAAACGGCTTCGGTATTTTCGGTATTTTCGATAATTTCGAGCCCCCGCGCGGTACCCGTGAGCATGCAAACGGTAGACAGCGCGTCGCAGTCAAAGGAGCTGTCGCCTATAACGGTGACGCTTAACAATTCGTTTTGTACGCCGTAGCCCGTAGCGGGATCTATAATGTGATGATAGATTTTACCGTCCGATTTAATAAAACGCTCGTAAATGCCCGAGGTGACGGCGGATTTATCTCTTAAGACCAATACCGCCGAGATTTCGTCGTCGTAAAAGGGGCGCTTAATGCCGATTTTGTAATCCCTGCCGAAAACGACAACGTTTCCACCGAGGTTTATAATGCCCTCGCCGACGCCTTTTTCGGCAAAATATTCCTTAAGCCTGTCGGCAATGTATCCCTTGGCAAGAGAGCCCAAATCGATTTTTTTACCGTTTAAATTGACTTTGTTCTTGTCGATCTCAATGCTCTGGTAATCGACGTTTTTGAGCGCTTCGGCTATTTCGTCGCGCGAGGGAATTACCTGATTTTTAAAATCCCACAGCTCGCTTACCGGGCAGACGGTAATATCAAATTTGCCGTCCGAAATTTTCGAATAGTAAAGCGAGCGGTCGATTATTTTAAGTGTATCATCGGATATTTCGGTAAATCCGCTTGTGCGGTTGAGGGTATAAACGTCGCTGTTTTTCACCGTTCGGCTTAAAAGCTTTTCGTAATCGGAGCAAAGCGAAAAAGCTTCGTCAAGCAGCGCCTTATCGCAATCGGCGGTAAGGGTGGCGACGGTGTCGAGCACAAAGCGGGTTTCGCTTATATCATTATTTCTGTCACACCCGCAAAGGGATAACAGCAGAACCAATAAACAAACAGGAACTTTTTTCATACTTCTAAGTATACCATACTTTTAATTTTTGTAAAGATGTGGTATAATTTTTTTTAATAAAAAGTTTTTGCGAAAAGAGGCGTCGGATATAAAAAAGGGTGATAAAATTATAACAGCAGTCGTATTGCTTACTGCCGTTATACTTATATTTGTAATCAATTTTTCGAATATCTCGGGTAAAACCGTCGTAATAAAATCGGAAAATGAAATTTTGTATGAGGTAAGCCTTTCAAAAAATCGGGTTATCGAGCTTGACGGCAATACCGTGGAAATAAAAAACGGCTGTGTCGACGTTACAAAGGCCGACTGTAAAAATCAAATTTGCGTAAAGCATAAAAAAATTTCCAAAAAAGGGGAGAGCATCGTTTGCCTGCCCAACAGAGTGATCGTGGAAATTAAATAGGAGCAAAATTAAAAACTATCACAAAATTATAAGCTCCTTCGGGCCTTCGGTTAAATTTTCGCATCCGTCGGCGGTTATTACCGCCAAGTCCTCGATTCTTACGCCGAATTCGTTCTCAATATAGATCCCGGGCTCTACAGTCATTATCATGCCGGGCTGTAAAAGGGTTTCGTCACGCGTGTTGCATGCGGGATTTTCGTGTATTTCGAGTCCTACGCTGTGCCCGAGACCGTGACCGAAGCAGTTGCCGAAGCCGGCGTTCGCGATAAAGTCTCTTGCGATTTTATCGACCTCGCGGCATTTTGCGCCGGGTTTAAGGGCGTTCAAAGCCATACTTTGCGCCGCAAGCACCGTTTCGTAAACCGAGCGCTGCTTGTCCGTCACGTAGCCAACGGCGACGGTTCTTGTCATATCGGAACGGTAACCGTTTACCACAGCGCCGAAATCCATAGTTACAAAATCGCCCTTTTCTATCACTTTGTCGCCGGGTACGCCGTGCGGCAGGGAGGAATTTTTTCCCGAAACCACGATAAAATCAAAGGATACGCCCTCGCTGCCGAGCCTTCGCATAAAAAATTCCATATCGAGCATTACCTCTTTTTCGGTGACGCCGGCGGTTATTTTGTTTAAAATGTAATCGAAGGTTTTATCGGTAAGCGCCTGCGCCTTTTTTATGCTTTCAATTTCGGGCTGTGTTTTTATACTGCGCAAATTTCCGATTTTTTCGGACAATTTGCCGCTGTCGGATATCTTGAAATCGGCAAGACCTTTGGTTATGCCGTTAAATTCCGCTACGGTTACGCAGTCGGTCTCGCATAAAACGGTTTTAATACCATGCTTTTGCAAAAGCGCGGTTAATTGGCGGTAAAGCTTTTCACAGAGTATCACTTCGGCGCTTTTTACGGTTTTCTTCGCTTTTTCGTAATATCTGAAATCTATAAGCAGATAGGCGGCGTCCTTTGTAATCAGAACAGTTCCCGCGGAAGAGCGCATACCCGTAAAGTAAAAGCGGTTGTTATCGTCAAAAATTATCGCCGCTTCATCCGGTTCCAAAAAATTTTGTATTTGTTTTATTCTATCGTCGTTCATTTTTTCTTACCTTCATATCAATAATTTTGTCCGACAGTAAAAAAATTACCGGCAGGTTTATACATAACATAATTCCGTTAAAAATTCCCGATAGGCGAAAGGCAAGCCCCGTGTTTGCCGCCGCGCCCAAAATACAGCCAAAGGGGTACAATTTCAAAAATATTCTTTTGCCCTTCTTGCCGAACAGAAACGAAGCGCAAATATCTCCGTAGAGCGCCCAGCCGATAACGCTCGAAAAGGCGAAAAAGCAGAGCATGACCGACAACAGCACGGGCGCCGCTTTGCCGTAGGATAAAAAAAGCGCATTGCCGACGAGCCGAGCGGAAGCTGCGGCTCCGTATTCTATATTAACCCCACCGCAAAGAATTGTCAATGCCGTAACGGTGCAAATAATGAGCGTATCGGCAAAAACCTCGAAAATACCGAATAATCCCTGCCTTGTGATATCCGCGTCGACAGCCGACGCATGCGCCATCGCCGATGTTCCGAGTCCCGCTTCGTTCGAAAAAACGCCGCGAGACGCTCCGGTCAAAATGCAGGTTATAACGGATCCTACGCATCCTCCCGTTACCGCTCTCGGGTTAAACGCGCCCGTAAAAATCATTTTAAAAGCGCGCGGCAGAAAATCTATATTTGAGATTATCACTCCCACCGACAGCGCGATATACGATAGCGCCATTACCGGCATTATTTTTTCGGTAACGGCGCCTATGCGTTTTGCTCCGCCGCTTGTAATAACCGCCGTAAGCAGGCAAAATACAATTCCGAGCGACAGTCTTACCAAATAATTATCGCTTACCGAAAGTATCGCTGCGTTGGTTTGAGTAAGATTTCCCGTGCAAAATACCGCCGGCAGAGCGCAAAAGGCGAAAATACCGCTTAAAATTTTCAGCCTTTCGGGCAGTAGATTTTTTATACAATACATAGGCCCGCCGACGTATTTTTCGCCGCGGTATTCGCGAGAAAGTATGCCGAGGGTTATTTCGGTGTATTTTATTATCATACCCAAAAGCGCGCTCACCCACATCCAGAAAATCGCTCCCGCGCCGCCCAACGAAATCGCTCCCGCAACCCCCGCTATATTGCCCGTTCCCACCGTAGCCGAGAGAGCGGTGCAAGCCGACTGCAGGGAGGTAAAGCCACTGTTTTTGTCCTTTTTTGCGGTGGCGGCTTTTATAATAAGCTTTAACGACGCGGGGAAATGCGTAAACTGTAAAAACCTGCTCTTTACGGTCAAATAAGCGCCGCAAATTATAAGCAGCGCAAACGGGAGCATCCCCGAAATCAGCTTTTCCGAAAAATCCCAAAATCCCTTCAAGTATATCACCGTAAATATAATACTTTAAGGGAAATATTTTTATTACAATAATAAAGAACCGAAAGTAAATAAAAAAGGAATTTTTAGCTTGCTTTTTAAAGCTTTATATGCTACTATGCAAATTGTAAAGCGAAAGCTTTAAATTTTTTTAAATGTCAGGCGGTATTTTTATGAGTCGAGAAATTGTAACCTGCGGCGTTCCTTTTGAAGATCCAAACGTAAAAGAAATACTCAAAACAATTAAAAAAGACGGTTTTACGGCGGTGCAGATTTATATGCATTGGAATCGCTTTGAAGCCGAGGGCAGGGGAAAATTCGATTTTTCCTACTATGACAAGGACGTTAGGCTTATTAAGGAAGCCGGACTTAAATTTGTTCCTTTTTTCCTTATGGGGCCCAAATACGCGGCGCCCGAATGGTGGATAAAGGATAAAAATTTTGTTCCGCTCAAATGTCTGGAGCATAATACCGAATGTCCGATAGATTCGATTTGGAACCCGGCGTTCAGAGCGGAGGTCGACCGCGTGATAAAGGCGTTTTCCGAGCATTATCTGCCTATGGACGTAATCGAATCCTTTATGCCGGGCATATGCGGCGACTACGGCGAAGCGATTTATCCGGTGCACGGAAATTGGCCCGGCGCATATCATTCACATACCGGTATGTGGTGCGGCGGCGACGACGCCAAAGAGTCGTTCAGGAAGGCTATAGAAGCAAAATATACGGATATCGGGGCTTTAAACGCCGCCTGGCGTTCACATTACGGCGCGTTTGGCGAAATCGATACCTTTTTGCGGCATAAGTCGCCCTCAAGAACGGCGTGGTTCGACCTTGTCGAATGGTATCGAGGCTCGATGACCGAGTACGTCGATTTTTGGATGAAGACCGCACGGAAATATTTTCCGGACACGACGCTTTATCTTTGTACCGGCGGCATTGAAACGCCCGAGCACGGCTCGCTTTTCAGCGACCAGGCGAAAACTTGCGCAAAATACGGCGCGGGCCTTAGGCTTACAAACGAAAAAAACGACTTTTTCTCAAACTTTTTCGATTGCAACGCTTATATGAGAAGCGCATGCGACCATTACGGCGCGTTTTTGGGGCTCGAACCGGTAGGACCGATGACCAAAGAGGGGATAGGCTCGCGCATTTTAGGCTCCGCTTTTTACGGCAATAATCAGATATTTTTCTATTTTAACAATATTTATCCGGATAATGATATGAACGGCGAAAACGCCGAGATTTTCCGCAAGTATATCCATTTGATCGACAAGCGCCGAAACGATAAAAAGGTAGCCGTTTTATGGCCGACTTACGTCGGAATTACCGAGGGCGGCATTCCCGAAAGGATACGCCCCACCGCCAAGTTTATAAGACAGCGAACCGACTACCGCTTTGTCAATGAAAATATGGTGGCCGACGGCGTGCTCGACAATATATCCTTGCTTGTTTTACCTTGCGAGTTGTTTACCCGCCGCGACGTCGCGGATAAGATATGCGAGTGGGTTTATAACGGCGGCATTCTTTTCACCTGCGGCAAGGTTACCGATTTGGAGCTTGAGCCGATTGAAAAATTCGATAAAATGATCGGCTTGACCGACGAGACCGACTTTAGGGAAGGCTTTGTAACCTACGAAATAAACAAGGATATTCCCTTTGAGAGCTTTGCAAAGCACGACGTCTTTAACGACACGACGGGTATTACCGCCATAGCCGACGACGCGGTTGCGCTGGCGTATTCGAAGGGCTTTGACATGGAAGGGTATCCCGGTATGTATAACTGCCCGCTTTACTCCGCCTTTTACAGGAATTACGGAAAGGGCAGGGCAATCACCTATTTCGGCACCGTTACGCTCGAATACGACCCGCAGGATATTTTCGGCAGGGTTTATTTTGACGATTTGCTTGACGACGTTCTTAAAAACTATTCGAAGGATCTGCGTATAAAGGGCGACGAAATTGTACGGGGCGAAATTAACGGCGAAATTTACGCATTATGCCCGGGCGGCGAAATTAAAAAGGTTTAAAAAATACCGTAAATATACGACCCCCGGTGCGGCTTTAATTTACGAAGCCGCACCGGGGGAATTTTTAATGCACAAATAAATTGCTGCCGTCCGAATCTATGGCAACCGTCAGCGGAAAATCCTTAAATTCCAATTTTTTTACCGATTCACATCCCAAATCGTCAAAGGCGATGACCTTACAGCTTGTAATGCTGAGCGCCGCCAAGGCTCCCGCGCCGCCTATGGCGCAGAGATAAACCGCGCCGTTGCGCTTTATCGCTTCGATAACCTCGGGGCTGCGTTCGCCCTTTCCGACGGTAGCGCATAATCCCATATCCAAAAGCTTTGGGGTATATACGTCCATTCTGCCGGAGGTGGTGGGCCCGCAGCTGCCTATGGGCAAATTGTCTGGAGTGGGAGTAGGGCCCGCGTAATAAATCACCGCGTTTTTAATATCAAACGGAAGGGCTTTGCCGGCGTTTATAAGTTCGAAAATACGCTTGTGCGCGGCGTCGCGCGCGGTATAAACCGTACCCGAGAGATAAACCTTATCGCCCACTTTTAAATCCTTACAGTAACTTTTAAGTTCTTTTGTGTCAATATAATATTCTTTCATTCCGATATGCTCGCATATACTTCGGCAAAGTCGGTTTTGGCGGCTTCGACGGCGTCGTTATTGGCGGAAATTTGCGTACGTATTTTATCAAGTGAAGAAATAAGCCCGTCGACCTTTGAGCTGAAATCATTCGCTATCTTATTGATGCTCTCGCGAAGCTGTGAAAGCGCCTCGTGAGATTCTTCGATTGTCGACAGGTTGCGGTTTACTTCCTCGCGGGTTTTTGCGGCGTTTTCCTCCGAATTGTTCATAACGGTCAAAGCGTTGGTCTGCGCCGAGAGATACAGTTTTCCGATATTTTCCGAAATGAGATCTATTTCCGAGTATTTTGCATTGAAATCGTCGATCTTTTTATTTAATTCGGCGTTTTCCGAAGCCAAGGTGTCATAGCTTTCCTTTGAAGCCTTAAGCATTCTTTCGAGCTCCTCGAGCTTTTCGTTTAAAGCGGCTTCCTTGGCGTCAAAATCGGCCTGGGTATCCTTTATGTATTTAAGGACGTCCTTGGTATCAAACCCGAAAAGACTTTTTTTAAAACCTACAGACATTTTTACTCTTCCTTTGCTTTTTAATTGGAAACTGTAACAAAAACATATTATCATAAAACGCCGCTGTTGGCAAGAAAATTTTTGAAAACCGCAAAAGAGGTTTAATATTTAATTGAAAAATGGGGAAAAGTGTGATAAAATTTATTAAAAGAAAAAATGACGGAGTATTTTATGGATTTTTTGACCCTCAGGAAAAGTATTATTAAAAAGTATTTTGCAAATTTGAACGACCGCCAATTTGAGGCGGTAACTGCTGTTAACGGCCCGCTGTTGGTTTTGGCGGGCGCCGGAAGCGGCAAAACCACCGTGCTTGTAAACCGGATTTTAAATATCGTAAAGTTCGGCGACGCCTATCACAGCGCTTACATACCTCCCAATACGGACGCCGATATTAAGGCGGGGGAGGATTATTTGAGCGGCGACGGCGATTGTTTTCCCGAAGACGTTTTTTCGGTTTTCCCCGCAAAGCCCTGGCAAATTCTCGCCATTACCTTTACGAATAAGGCGGCGGACGAGCTGAAGGAACGCATTGCCGCAAAGCTTAAGGAGCAGGCTTACGACATCTGGGCTGGCACCTTTCATTCGGTTTGCGGTAAAATTTTACGCCGAAACGCCGATTTGTTGGGCTATACCTCGCATTTTACCATTTACGATACCGACGACCAGAAAAACCTTATAAAGGATATCATGCGCCGAAATAATATCGACGAAAAATTCGTACCCTATAAAACGGTGCTCTCGGCAATTTCCGCCGCCAAGGATAAGCTTATAGACCCCGAGGAATTCGCCGCAGATACGGGTGACGATTACCGCCAAAAGCTTATTGCCGAGCTTTATAAGCTTTATCAAAAAAGTCTGAAAGCCGCAGACGCTATGGATTTTGACGATATGATCGTAAAAACGGTTGAATTGCTTCAAAATAACGACGACGTACTCGAATATTACGCGAATAAATTCCGCTACGTTTTGGTTGACGAGTATCAGGATACCAACTACGCGCAGTATAAGCTTGTAAGCCTTTTGGCGTCGGGCAAAAACAATATCTGCGTCGTGGGCGACGACGATCAGAGCATTTACCGCTTCCGTGGGGCGACTATAGAAAATATTCTTAATTTTGAGGACGAATACCATGACGTAAAAACCGTAAGGCTCGAACAGAATTACCGCTCCACCGCGAATATCCTCAACGCCGCGAACCGCGTTATAGCCAATAACATGGGGCGCAAAAGCAAAACTCTTTGGACCGATAACGAACAGGGCGAAAAAATCACCGTATATACCGCTTCCGACGAGCGGGAGGAAGCGCGCTTTGTCGCGGACTGCATTCTGGAAAACGTGCGCCGCGGCACCGAATTTTCCGACCATGCCGTCCTTTATCGTATGAACGCGCAGTCGAACGCGGTTGAAAACGTTTTTGCGCGAAGCGGAATTTCCTACAAGGTTATAGGCGGAACCCGCTTTTACGACCGCAAGGAAATCAAGGACGTATTGGCGTATTTGCACCTTATAAACAACAATAACGACGATTTACGCTTAAAACGCATTATCAACGAACCGAAACGCGGAATAGGCACGACCACCGTAAACCGTGCGGCGGAGATTGCCGCGCAGTTGGGAATTTCGCTCTTTGAAGTCTTTAAATCCGCGGACGAATACGCCGTAATTTCACGTTCGAGCGCAAAATTAATTAACTTTTGTCAAATTATGGAGACACTTACCGAAATGTCCGACAACGTTTCAATAACCGAACTGTTCGAAAAAATGCTCGAGTTTACGGGCTATTTGTCGGCGCTCGAAGCCGAGGGCGAGCAGTCGCGGGAAAGGGTGGAAAACGTAAAGGAATTTCTTTCGAATATTACCCAATACGAGCTTGAAAACGACGAACCCACCCTTTCGGACTTTTTGGAGCAAATCGCCCTCATAAGCGATATAGATTCGCTTGAAAGCGACAATAACAAGGTAGTTCTCATGACGGTACATTCGGCTAAAGGGCTCGAATTCAACAACGTTTTCATAATCGGCGCGGAGGAAGGGATTTTCCCTGGTAATCAGTCTATTTACGCGGGGCCCGAGGAAATCGAGGAGGAGCGACGCCTTGCCTACGTTGCGATAACCCGCGCAAAAAAGACACTTGCGATAACCAACTGTTCGTCGCGTATGATGTTCGGCTCTACCAACAGAAATAAGCCCTCGCGGTTTATTTCGGAATTGCCGGACGAGGTTTGCGAATTTGCTTCTTCTTACGGTAAAATCAATATATCACAGCCTTCTTACTCGCAGTTTGGCGCGCCGAAGTCGGGTGCTATGAAAAACTCGTTTGTTTCGGCGGCTTCTCCCGCCGCGAAGCCGGTCAATACCACGGTTTACTCCGTAGGTCAGCAGGTGACACACAAAACCTTCGGCAAGGGTATTATTTTATCGATAACTCCTGCGGGAAACGATTCCATGCTCGAAATCGCCTTTGACGACGTCGGTACCAAAAAAATAATGGCAAATTACGCAAAATTAACAATTTAGCAACAGATTTTATAATTTATAATGATATATTATTTCTCGGGTGAATTACATGACTGTCGCAACAAACGCTATAAAATATACCGCCAAAGCCTCTCTTAAGGGTAAATGGCTTAAGTCGATCATTACCGCCGTTATACCCGTTTTCTGCGCATGGATTAATCTCTATACCGCTTCGCTTACTGAGCTTTTTGCGGGATCGGTTTTTTCAAACCTCTTACTCGCTTTGATGACGGCGTTTTTCCTCTTTCCGGTGAGCCTCGGCTGTCTGCGCTTTTTTTGGCGGTTGATATTTGAGTGTGACGATAATCCGGTTTCGATATTTTATTATTTTTCTTCGAAAAAGCTCTATCGCAAAACCCTTAAGCTTTTGCTGTCGTTAATAATAAAGCTGTTGCCTTTGGGGTGCTTGCTTTTTTTGCCGTCGGTAATTATATGGGCGCTGTCGCAGAATTATTTGTTTGAGCTTATGAAGCTGCCTATTCCTTTATGGACGAGAAATTTGACCTATGCCATTCATTTTACACGGGTTTTGGCGCTGTGTATTCTTTTGCTTAACGCCGTGAAGTATTATATAGCACCGGTGCTTTTTGTAGCCGACGAGAATATGGAGGTCGCCAAAGCTCTGCGTATGTCGTCGGTAATTTCCAAAAACACCTCCTTTGACTTTATATACCTTATATTCAGCTTTGCGGGCTGGATAATATTATCCTTTTTTGCAATTCCTTTGCCCTTTACGCTGCCATACATCATAACCGCCTACGCGGTTCACGTGAGATACGCCATAACCGAGTACAATCAGAGTATAGAGCAGATAAATTCCTCCAAATACCCTTTCTTCAGCGTAGGTGCGTAATATGAAAAAGAAGGTTGTATTGGCTTCCGCTTCGCCTCGAAGACGCGAGCTTTTAAAGCTGATTTTCGATGAATTTACCGTATGTGTTTCCGACGTCGAGGAAACGGTACCCGACGGTATTTCACCTTGTGATACTCCCGAATATTTAGCCCGACTTAAAGCGGAGGATATCGCGAAAAAATATCCCGAATCGTTAGTTTTGGGCGCGGATACGGTGGTTTTGGCGGGCGGTAAAATTTTGGGCAAGCCAAAAACTCAAGCCGACGCTTTCGCAATGCTTAAATTGCTTTCGGGCAGAACTCATAAGGTAATTACGGGCTGCGCCGCGGTCTATGAGGGTAAAACCTATTCGTTCGGCGTCCGCACCGACGTCGAGTTTTTCGACCTTACCGACAGCGAAATAAACAATTACATTAAAACCGGCGAACCCTTTGACAAAGCCGGCGGCTACGGCATACAGTCAAAAGGGGCGGTTTTTGTCAAAAAAATAAACGGCGATTATTATAACGTAGTGGGATTGCCCGTCTCGGCATTGAAAAAATTTACGGAAAAAATAATACCGGATTTTGCGTCGATATTTTGATACATAAGGCAGAAGGGTGATTTTTCACAATTCTGCCTTTTCTGCTTAAAGCTTTAAAATTTCCCAAGTATACTTGTCTTTGTGAGGTGATTTTTTTGGAAAATTACAAAAGAAACGAAAAGCTGCAGGCTTTAAAAAACAAAGCCAACCGTTTGCCGTTACAGCCGGGCGTTTATATTATGAAAAACAAGGACGGCGACATTATTTATATCGGTAAAGCGAAGGCGCTTAAGAACCGCGTCACCCAATATTTCGGCGCGGGCAATCAGCATACCGAAAAGGTAAAACAAATGGTATCAAACGTGGATAATTTTGAATATATAATCTGTTCGAGCGAATTTGAAGCGCTTATCCTCGAAAACTCGCTTATCAAGCAAAATCAGCCGAAGTACAATATTTTGCTTAAGGACGACAAGGGTTATTTTTACATTAAAATCACCGACGATAAATGGAAACGGATAGAAACCGCAAAATCCACAGACAAAAAGGGCGAGTTTATAGGCCCGTATAATTCGGGCTATATCGTAAAGCAAACGGTCGAAGAGGCGCGAAGAATTTTTAAATTGCCCGACTGCAACCGCGATTTTGATAAAATAAGCCGTCCATGCCTTAATTATCATATAGGTCTTTGCGACGCTCCCTGCAGGGGTAAAATACCCCTTGAGGAATATCTGCAAACCGTGGCGGAGGCACGAGAGTTTATAAAAAACGGCGAGAATGAATCGGTATCGGTGGAGACTTTGCAAAACCGCATGAACGAAGCGGCGGAAAATCTGGAATTTGAAACCGCCGCAAAATTGCGCGACCGCATAAACGCCATAAAAAAAATACGCGAAAAGCAAAGAGTGGTAAGCATCGCCTACAAAGCGCAGGACGTCATAGCGACCGCTTTTATCGGCGAGACGGCATGCGTGGAAATTCTGATTTTCCGAAATTACAAGCTTTGCGACAAGCAGCATTTTTTTATCGACGGTTTTTCGGACAGAAAATCGGTCTACAACGAATTTTTGCAAAGGTATTATGTAAACAAAGAGGATATTCCTCCGCGTATTTTAATCGACGAGGAAGCCGAAGAATTTGAGCTTATCGAAAAATGGCTTTCCCAAAAAGCCGATAAAAAGGTAGCCTTAATCAACCCGAAGCAGGGCGATCAGTTAAAAATTCTTGATATGTGCGTAAACAATGCGGCGGAAAATTTATCCGAAAAAACCGAACGCACCGGACGTGAAATGTCGGCTTTAAACGAGCTTGCGGGATTGCTCGGACTGCCGATTACGCCACGTTATATCGAATCGTACGATATTTCAAATACAGCCGGCAGCAACAACGTAGCCGGTATGATCGTTTTTAAGGACGGGCGCCCCTATAAGCCGTTTTACCGCAAATTTAAAATAAAGGGCTTTTCGGGCCAGGACGATTACCGCTCCATGGAGGAGGTATTGGATCGCAGATTTTGCGAATACGAAAAAGGGGAGGACGAATGCTTTTCCCATTTACCCGACCTTATTTTATTGGACGGCGCCAAAGGGCAGATTTCCGCCGTACTGCCGGTTTTGAAAAAGCATAATATAGACCTGCCGGTATTCGGTATGGTTAAGGATTCGAAGCATCGCACCCGCGCGATAGCCACTACCGGCGCCGATATATCGATAAAATCCAACCGCAAAGCCTTTACTTTGGTTACAAATATACAGGACGAGGTTCACCGCTTCGCCATATCCTTTCATAAGGCGCAGGCTTCAAAAAATATGCTTAAATCCGAGCTTTTTGAAATTGACGGCATAGGCAAGGCAAAAGCCGCCGCGCTTATAAAGCACTTTAAAAGCATGAAAAAAATAAGGGAGGCTGATATTGCCGCATTACGGGAAGTAAAGGGTATATCCGAGGATTTAGCGGGTAAAATATACGATTTTTTCCGCCAAAATTCGTAAAATTCACAATTTATTAACTTTTTGTTGACAAAAAAATCCTCTTGTGCTAATATAAACTCGATAGAGGCGCGGTAAGTCATGAGTATTACCCTTATTTTTTGACGTACAGGTCGGGGTAGGAAAGGGAATACCGCCGAAATGATGTGCGTTCTGTTCGGCGCACATTGTTGGTTTACCGCAAAATATGCTGTAAACTGTCACTTTTGTGGAGAGCTATCGGTGGGGTTTGAAATTTCCGTGATCGCTCTTTGGCGTTCACGGTTTTTTTATATTTTAAAATAGGAGGAGTTAAAAATGAAAAGCAGTTCCTTAAAAAAATTGTTTGTCGCACTGTCCTTGGTATTCGTGGTCTGCCTTTGCGGCGTTTTGGGCTTTACCGCCTTTGCCGATGACACGGGCGAGGTTTCCGAAGCGCAGTCGGAGGAATATTCGCTTGCCGACGAGGGAAACGCGCAGGAATATATCGACGGCTACGCGGACAATTTGAACGAGGACCCGAATTTCGACGAAAATCTCAAAACGGCGCTCGGCACCGTAAGAAAATCGGTAGGCTCATACGCTACAGTCTGGTCCTTGGTACCGCCGGTTATCGCTATCGTGCTCGCGCTTATCACAAAGGAGGTTTATTCCTCGCTGTTCGTCGGTATTCTTGCGGGCGGACTTATCTATTCGGGCTTTAATCTCGAAACGACTATGACGCATGTATTCAAAGACGGATTTATCGGAAGCGTATCCGATTCGTACAACGTAGGTATTATTATATTCTTGGTATTGCTCGGCGCCATGGTCGCTATGATGAACAAGGCGGGCGGTTCCGCCGCTTTCGGAAAATGGGCGGCGAAGCATATTAAATCAAGAGTATCGGCGCAAATCGCCACTATGATTTTGGGCGTGCTCATATTTATAGACGATTATTTCAATTGTCTTACGGTAGGCTCGGTTATGCGCCCGATCACCGATAAAAATAAGGTTTCCCGCGCAAAGCTTGCATATATCATAGACGCCACCGCCGCGCCGGTATGCATTATAGCGCCGATATCCTCCTGGGCTGCAGCAGTCGCCGGCTTTGCAAACAGCGCGGGTGCAAAAAACGGCATTTCCCTTTTTATAAGCGCTATTCCCTTCAATTTTTACGCTTTGCTGACTATTGTCATGATTATCTTCCTGGCAGTTGCAAGGCTTGACTACGGCCCTATGAAACGGCATGAAATAAACGCCGAAAACGGCGATATTTTCACTACCAAAATGCAGGAAGCCGCAGAAGAAATGACCGTAAACGAAAAGGGTAAGGTATGCGATCTTGTGATTCCGGTTGCAGTCCTTATCGTCGCCTGCGTATTCGGTATGATTTATTCCGGCGGATTTTTCGATCCTTCGGCGAGTGACGAATACTTAAATTTCATCACCGCGTTTTCCGCAAGCGATGCGTCGGTAGGTCTTGTATTCGGTTCGTTTATCGCCCTTATCTTCAGCGTGATTTATTTCCTTGCAAGAAGAGTTATTTCCTTTAAGCAGATTATGGAATGTGTTCCCGAGGGCTTCAAAGCGATGGTTCCCGCCATTATGATTTTGGTAAGCGCTTGGACTCTTAAGTCTATGACCGACAGCCTCGGTGCCAAGATCTTCATTTCGCAGCTTGTTGAAGGCAACGCCGGCGCGCTTATGAGCTTTCTGCCCGCAATCATATTCCTTATCGCGGTAGGACTTTCTTTCTCGACCGGAACGTCCTGGGGTACCTTCGGTATTCTTATCCCGATAGTTTTAAGCGTTTTCGGCGCTACGAGCGGCAATATTACGATCGTTGCGATTTCTGCTTGTATGGCAGGCGCGGTTTGCGGCGACCATTGCTCACCGATTTCCGATACCACGATTATGGCGTCCGCCGGCGCGCAGTGCGACCATATAAACCACGTTTCAACTCAATTGCCTTACGCTTTGACCGTAGCCGCGGTATCCTTTGTAAGCTACATCATAGCCGGATTTATTCCGAATTGGTTTATTTCATTGCCGATAGCTATTGTGCTGATGTTAGCCACACTCTTTGTTATCAAGGCAATTTCCCTAAAAAAGGCAAAATAATTTGAATAATTTAAATTTTTGCTTGACATTTTCAGATTTTGTTGTATAATAAACGGGAATGAAGTAGAACACACTGTGTCCTCACCCCGAGAAGCTGTTCGAAAGGGTATATAAGATTTCCTTTATTTACGGTATTCTTATGCGTGGACATTTTTGTGTCCACGCATTTTTAAATTTATCTGGAGGTGCATCAATATCAGCAGTAAAGAACTCGCCGTAAACGGAGACATTAAGTTTAAAGAGGTCCGCACAATTTCCGATGACGGTTCACAGTTGGGAATACTCCCGCTTTCTAAGGCTTTGGAGCAAGCTTACGCCAAGGATTTGGATTTGGTTTGCATTTCTCCGAATGCTCAGCCGCCCGTTTGCAAAATTATGGATTACGGCAAATACCGTTTCGAACAGGCCAAGCGCGAAAAAGAAGCTAAAAAAAATCAAAAAACTATGGAAGTTAAGGAAATTCGGTTAGGTCTTACTATCGACGTTCATGATTTTGAGACAAAAGGCAGGCATGCCCTGCGCTTTTTGGAGGACGGTAATAAGGTAAAGGTATCCATTCGTTTCAGGGGAAGAAAATTGGGGCATCCCGAGATCGGCCTTGATACGATGAATCGTTTTGCCCTTTACTGTGCGGAAAAATCTACCGTTGAAAAAGCTGCTAAAATGGACGGTCGCAATATGATCATGATATTGGCGCCGAAAACAGGTAAATAAAACAGTTACAAATTTAAGGAGGATTTAAAATGCCTAAGATTAAAACACACAGCGGCGCTAAAAAGCGCTTTAAGCTTACAAAAACCGGTAAGGTAAAAAGAGCTCATGCTTTCAAGTCACACATCCTTAATAAGAAAACGACAAAACGCAAGAGAAACCTTCGTAAAACCGTTACCGCCGACGTAACAAACGTAGCTAAGGTTAAGAAAATGATTCCGTACAAATAAGAAGTATACTGTGGAGGTAAATTATAATGGCACGTGTTAAAGGTGCGTTAGCAACACGCAAAAGAAGAAAAAAGGTCTTAAAGCTTGCCAAGGGTTATTTCGGCGCAAAGTCAAAGCTCTTTAAAACCGCTAAAGAAGCCGTGATGAAATCCGGCAATTATGCATATATCGGCCGTAAACAGAAAAAACGCGACTTCCGTCGCCTGTGGATCACCCGCATTTCTGCCGCTTGCAAGCTTAACGATATAAACTACTCGACGTTCATCAACGGTCTTAACAAAGCCGGCGTTTCAATCAACCGCAAGATGATGGCAGATTTGGCCGTTAACGATCCCGACGGTTTTTCGTCTCTTGTTAAAACCGCTAAAAAAGCTTTAGAAAAATAACTTTATATCGCCCGGATTTTACTTTCGGGCGACTTTTTAATTTTAAAAGGTTCGGCGATTAAGTTGAAGGATTATAAAATCATAGCAAGTCGGGAAAATTCGCTTATCAAGCTTATTTCCGCTTTACAGACCTCCGCAAAAAAGCGCAGAGAACAGCGCCTTTTCGTTATCGAAGGACTGCGTATTTGTGCGGACGCGTATGAAAACGGAATTAGGTTTGATAAACTGATTGTATCCGAAACGGCTTTTTCAAAGTACGAAAAAGAATTGTCGTTATTTTCCGAAAATGCCGATGAACGTATAAAAATTCCCGATAACCTTTTTTTGAAAATAGCCGATACCTCATCGCCGCAGGGAATTATGGCATTAGCCGAAATTCCCGATAACGACATAAAAAAAATCGATAATACCGGCAGATATATAGCCCTTGAGAATGTCGCAGATCCCGCTAATTTGGGCGCCGTTTCGCGCACGGCGGAAGCGCTCGGGGTATCGGGCTTAATTCTCTCCGCCGGCGGATGCGACCCTTACTCGCCGAAAGCGCTGAGGGCCTCCATGGGTACCCTGCTTCGTATCCCTATAATAATACTCGACGATTTTCCGCGGCAAATAAAAGAGCTTCCCTTAAAAACCTATTCCTGCGTTGTGGACAAAACGGCGGAAAGTATTACGGATATTGGATTTTCCGACGGCTGCGCGGTCATAATCGGCAACGAAGCCAACGGAATTACCGCAGAAACGCAAAAAATATCGGATAAGCTGATAACCATAAAAATGCCCGGTACGGCGCAGTCGCTTAACGCCGCCGCCGCCGCGGCAATTTCAATTTGGGAAATGATGAAATGACAAAATATTATATTTGGCTGCAACTCTGCCTTAACTTCGGAAATTCGAATATAGCGGATATCATGGACAGGTTTTCGACTCCCGAAAACCTATATAATGCCGCAAAAGCGGAGATTAAAGCCTCGGGGCTTTTTACCCCGGGGGAGTTTAAGCGTATCAGTTCAACCGATCTTTCCCGTGCTGAAGAAATTATTGATACCTGTAAAAAATCCGATATCGAAATAATTACTTACGGTTCTCAAGAATATCCGTTTTGCCTGTCGGTAATAGAAAATCCGCCGCTTGTTTTGTATGTAAAGGGCAAGCTTCCGGATTTTGACAACATACCCTCCGTAGCCGTGGTAGGGCCGCGCAAGGTATCGGATTTCGGCAAACGGGCGGCATTTTCGTTAAGCTATCGGCTTGCTATGGCGGGGATGATCGTCGTGAGCGGAGGAGCTATGGGCTGTGACACCTACGCGCATGCCGGCGCGCTTAAGGCACAGGGTGTTACCGCGCTTGTAATGGGCTGCGGAATTTTGAGCAAATACCTTCCCGAAAACGAAGCTATGCGCAAGGCGGTCTGCGAACGCGGCTGTCTTATAAGCGAATACCCGCCCGATACAGAGCCTACGAGATACACTTTCCCTATAAGAAACCGTATAATGTCGGCGTTTTCTAACGGAACGGTCGTAATCGAAGCGGGTGAGAAAAGCGGAGCGCTTATTACCGCGCGTCACGCTTTGGAGCAGGGAAGAGACGTTTTCGTAATTCCCCATTCGCCCGAAGATAAAAGCTTTTTGGGCTCAAACGCCCTGCTTCGCGACGGCGCAAAGCCGCTTTTGGACGCTTCGGATATATTCGGCGAATATATCTCGCGCTTCCCGGATAAAATCGATATCGCAAGGGCATATTCAAACAAAATATTACCCGACCACAAAACGGATAATATCTACGCCGAAAAAGAAAACGAAAAAGAAAATATTCAAATTAAAACGGAAATCAAAAAACAAAATACCCGAACCGTAAAGCAACACAAAGCGCAAAATGCCGGTTCGGAAAAGCAAAATACCGAAAAAACGCCTTTAAAGGAAAAAAAGGAAAAAATTTTTGACGAAAGTCTTTCCTTTGAAGCAAAAATGGTATATAATCATTTAGATAAGCAAAAATTTTTACCAGAAGAAATCCGCGACACGGGGCTTTCGAACGGACAGATCATGTCTGCCCTTACCGAGCTCGAAATGGAATTTCTCATAAGAGCGGTTCCCGGCGGATTTTACGAAAAATGTTAGAAAAAAATAAACGGAGGAGTAGTATGTCAAAGCTTTTAATAGTTGAGTCGCCTACCAAGGTAAAAAGTATTCAAAAGTATTTAGGCTCCGATTACAAGGTAATGGCCTCGATGGGGCATGTACGAGACCTGCCGAAATCAAAACTCGGTGTTGACGTAAATAATAATTTTGAGCCGCAATATATAAATATGCCGGATAAAAAGGATTTGATCAAATCCTTGAACAATGCGGCGAAGGAATGCGACGAGGTTTACCTCGCAACCGACCCGGATAGAGAGGGAGAGGCAATTTCGTGGCATCTTGCGCAGATTTTGGCGCTCGATATGAACGCGCAAAACCGCGTAACCTTTAACGAGATTACCAAAACGGGGGTTACCGCCGGCATTAAGGCGCCGCGAAAAATAAATCTTGATTTGGTGGACGCACAGCAGGCGCGCCGCGTGCTTGACCGAATAGTGGGATACAAATTAAGTCCCTTTCTCTGGAAAAAGGTCAAAAGCGGGCTCTCCGCGGGGCGCGTTCAGACGGTGGCGCTTCGCCTTATTGTAGAGCGCGAGCGCGAAATCGAAAAATTCGTATCCGAAGAATTTTGGTCGGTGGACGCAAAATTGGCGAAGAGCAGAAAAACCTTTTTCTCCAAGCTTTACGGCTATGCGAACGGTGAAAAAATCGAAAAAATCGAAAACGGCGATAAAGCACATGCCATAGTCGACTCCCTTTCAAACGCGGAATATACCGTAAGTGAAATCAAAAAGGGCAAGCGTAACCGCCAGCCGGCTCCGCCCTTTATAACCTCGACGCTCCAGCAGGAGGCTTCGCGTAAATTGGGCTTTACCGGTCAGCGTACAATGCGCATTGCTCAACAGCTTTACGAAGGCGTCGAAATCGCGGGCACGGGGGTTACCGGTCTTATTACCTATATGCGTACCGATTCGCTGCGCATTTCCCAAGAGGCGCGAACCGCCGCAAACGCTTATATAAGCGAGCATTTCGGCCCGAAATATTTACCCGCGACCCCCCGATATTTCAAGACAAAAAGCGGCGCGCAGGATGCACACGAAGCCATAAGGCCTACCGTTATCGACCTTACGCCGGATGCGGTCAAAAACTCACTTACCGCCGAACAGTATAAGCTTTATAAGCTTATCTGGGAGCGCTTTATCGCCTCCTTGATGGCAGTATGCGTGCAAAATACAGTTAACGTCAATATAACCGCCGGAGATTATTTGTTTAAAGCAAGCGGTTATACCGTAAGCTTCGACGGCTTTACCGCCCTTTACGAGGAGGGTAAGGACGAAGAGAGCGAGGGGCAGGTTTCCCTGCCCGATATGGAGGTGGGCGATAAGCTGAAGCTTTGCGAGCTTACCCCCAATCAGCACTTCACCCAGCCGCCGGCGCGCTATACCGAGCCCACGCTTATAAAAGCGCTCGATGAAAACGGCATTGGCAGACCCTCCACCTATGCGCCGATTATTTCGAATATTCTCGGACGCGATTATATCGAAAGAGAGAAAAAATCGCTTAAACCCACCAAGCTCGGAATGGTGGTCGTCGATTTGTTGGTTGAATATTTCAAGCGGATTTTCGACGTTAAATTTACCGCCGATCTTGAAAAACAGCTTGATAAAATCGGCGCCGGCGAATTTAATTGGATAGACACTATTTCTAAATTTTACGAGGATTTTGACAGCCATTACAAAAAGGCGGAAGCCTCGCTTGACGGCAAAAGGGTTAAGGTGCCCGACGTCGAAACCGACGTTATATGCGAAAAATGCGGAAGCAAAATGGTTATTAAATCGGGGCGCTACGGCAAGTTTTTGGCATGTCCCAATTACCCTGACTGCAAAAACGCAAAGCCGGTTCCCGAGGACGAGGTTAAACAGCCTTGTCCCAAATGCGGCGCAAAGCTTATCAAGCGTATTTCCAAAAAGGGAAAAAAATTCTACGGCTGCTCCAATTATCCCGAATGCGATTTTGCATCCCCCGGTATTCCCACGGGTGAAAAATGTCCGGAATGCGGCGGTTATATAATCGCCGGAATGCGTGGACGCAATTACTGTATGAATTCCGATTGCCCCACAAGAAAAAAGAAAACGGCTAAGTCGTAAGGGTTAAGCAAATTATGAAAACGATTAAGGTTATTGGCGCCGGTCTTGCGGGATGTGAAGCGGCTTGGCAGCTTGCAAACATGGGTATAAAGGTCGAGCTTATCGATATGAAGCCGATAAAAATGACTCCGGCGCACCACAGCGATAATTTTGCCGAGTTGGTTTGCTCCAATTCGCTCAAAGCCGCCCGTATCGATTCCGCCGCAGGACTTTTAAAGGAGGAAATGCGCCGTTTCGGTTCGGTTTGTCTTGACGCGGCGGATAAATGCACCGTTGCGGCAGGCGGCGCTTTGGCGGTCGACCGTGATATTTTTTCGCGGCTTATCACCGAAAAAATCAAAAATCATCCGAACATTGAGGTAAAAAGCGAAATCGTAAAGACAATTCCGTTTGGTACGCCGGTTATAATTGCCACAGGTCCACTTACCGATACGGATTTGGCGGATGATATTAAGAAGACCTGCAGATCCGAAAATTTAAGCTTTTTCGACGCGGCGGCGCCTATCGTTACCGCCGAAAGCGTCGATATGTCAAAAGCATTTTTTGCCTCGCGCTACGGCAAGGGAACCGACGATTATATTAACTGTCCGTTTAATAAGGACGAATACGAGCTTTTTCATACCGAGCTTGTGAACGCAAAGACGGCTCCGCTTAAGGATTTCGATACCGACTTCAGCGTTTACGAGGGTTGTATGCCCATAGAGGTTTTGGCAAAAAGGGGAAAGGATTCGATACGCTTCGGTCCCTTAAAGCCGGTAGGACTTACCGATCCCGGCACCGGTCACAGACCCTGGGCGGCGGTTCAGCTAAGGCGGGAAAATAAGGACGGCAGTCTTTATAACCTTGTGGGATTTCAGACAAATTTAAAATTTCCCGAACAAAAGAGAGTTTTTTCGCTGATACCCGGGCTTCAAAACGCCGAATTTGTACGTTACGGCGTTATGCACCGAAACACGTTTATAAATTCCCCTAAAGTGCTTAATAAAAATTTATCACTTAAAATTGACGAAAATATATTTTTTGCCGGTCAGATTACGGGTGTGGAGGGCTATATGGAATCCGCCGCAAGCGGAATAATCGCCGGTATTAACGCGGCGGCATTACTTAATAATACGGCGCCTCTTTGCCTGCCGGAATTTACTATGACGGGCGCATTGCTCGGTTACATTACCGACGAATCGGTTAAGAATTTTCAGCCTTTGGGGGCAAATTTCGGTATTTTACCTCCGCTTGATATTAAAATTAAGGATAAACGCGAACGTTACGCCGCGTTGTCGCAACGTTCGCTCGATTGGTTTTGTGACAAGAAGTTTTAAATAAAGGAGTTATTCTTATGAGAGTTGTTGTGGATGCATACGGCGGCGATAATGCGCCTTTGGAGATTGTAAAGGGCGCGGCGGCGGCATCGAAAGAATATAACGCCAAAATTACCCTCACCGGGCAAAGGCGGGAAATCGAAAAAATCATATCCGATAATGCGCTCGAATTTTCGGGTGAGCTTAAGATTATCGATACAAACGACGTTATTTCTATGCACGACGAGCCGACTTCACTTTTAAAAGCGCATAAGGAAAGCTCTATGGCGTTGGCCTTTAAGGAGCTGTGCGAGGAGCGGGCGGACGCCTTTGTATCCGCCGGTTCTACCGGAGCCGTGGTAGTGGGCGGCACCTTAATGGTAAAGCGGATCAAAGGAATAAAAAGGCCCGCCTTGGCGGGATTGATACCCTCGCCGAAGGGTCATTATATGCTTATGGATATGGGCGCAAATTCGGAATGCCGCCCCGAAATGTTAAAGCAATTCGGGATTATGGCGAGCGTCTATTTAAGCAAGGTGGAGGGAATAGAAAATCCGAAGATAGGGCTTTTAAATATCGGCGTCGAGGATTCCAAGGGCACACAGCTCCATAAGGACAGCTATACGCTGCTTAAGGAGGCGCCCATAAATTTTGTCGGAAATATAGAATCGCGCGAAATGCCGAAGGGCGAATGCGACGCGGTAATTACCGACGGTTTTACCGGAAATATCGCCTTAAAGCTTATCGAAGGAACGGCGGTCACCTTTTTCAAAATGATAAAGCAGGTGCTTTATAAAAGTATTCCGAATAAGCTTGCCGCGCTGGTTATAAAAAAGGATTTATACGGCCTTAAAAGTATGATGGACAGCTCGGAGGTAGGCGGCGCGCCGCTTTTGGGCGTCAGAAAAACGGTTATAAAAGCACACGGCAGTTCGGATGCAAAGGCTATAAAAAACGCCGTTCGTCAGGCGATTGACTTTACGCAAAACGGGGTAATCGAGACTATTTCCGAAACGCTCGCGCAGGAAATTTCAAACGAGGAATAATTACATGAAAGCTTTAGAAGAAAAATTGGGATATGAATTTAAAAACGCCGATCTGCTCATTAACGCGCTTACCCATTCGTCCTATGCAAACGAAGCGCGAAACGGCATGTCTTCAAACGAGAGACTCGAATTTTTGGGCGACGCCGTCTTATCGGTTATAGTTTCGGATTATCTATTTAAGCATTATCCCAATATACCCGAGGGCGAGCTTACTAAGCTTCGAGCGTCGCTCGTATGCGAAAAATCGCTTTGCGGATTTTCGAGAGAATTGGAATTGGGAAAATTTTTGATGCTCGGCAAAGGCGAGGACAGGGGAGGCGGCAGGGAACGCGACTCGATATTGGCGGACGCTTTTGAAGCGCTTTTGGCGGCAATGTATCTTGACGGCGGTATGGAAATCGCCAAGAAGCATGTTTTGCGATTTGTTTTGCCCGAGCTCAAAAAAAAGGACGAGGCGGTTTTTAAAGACTATAAGACCGCTTTGCAGGAAATAATTCAGCGCAACCCCGAGGAATCGGTCACATATATATTGACAGGGCAATCGGGGCCAGATCATGACAAGCTTTTTGAGATGGAGGTTCATCTTAATTCCAACGTGATAGGGAAGGGCGTCGGCAAAAGCAAAAAAAGCGCCGAGCAAATGGCGGCAAAGCAGGCGCTTATACTTATGGGTGAGGAAATATGAGTGCAAAACACTCAAATATTTCGATATTTGTCCCGCATATCGGCTGTCCGAATAAATGCAGCTTTTGCGATCAGCGCCATATTACGGGAAATTCCCATGCACCGGGAACGGCGGACATAAAAAAAGCCGTAAATACGGCGGTAAATTCGGTTAATTTCAACCCCGCAACCACCGAAATCGCCTTTTTCGGGGGAAGCTTCACCGCAATTAACCGCAGGTATATGGTGAATTTGCTCGAATGTGCGGCCGAATTTGTAAAGGAAGGCTCGGTAAAAGGAATACGAATTTCCACACGCCCCGACGCAATCGATGACGAAATACTGTCACTGCTTAAAAAATACTCGGTTACCGCAATCGAGCTCGGCGCACAGTCGCTTAACGATAGGGTACTTAAGCTTAATAACCGCGGTCATACGGCGGCAGACGTTTTTGCCGCTTCAAAGCTTATTAAGGACTACGGCTTCGAATTAGGACTTCAGATGATGACCGGTCTTTACGGCGACGACGATGCTTCCGCTCTCAAAACGGCGGAAAAATGTATTGAAATCGCTCCGGATACTATGCGCATTTATCCGACGATAGTTTTAAAGGATACCGATTTGGCGGCGCTTTATTACGATAACAAATATAAGCCGCAAACCCTCGCCGATGCCGTGACGCTCGCGTCTGAGCTTTATACCGACTTTACGGATAACGGCATAAAAGTAATAAGGCTCGGACTTCATTCGATAGAAAAGGACGCGTACGTAGCAGGGCCCTGGCATCCCGCGTTCAGCGAAATCTGTTTATCTCAAATTATGCTTAAAAAAGCGCTTAGATTACTTGATGCCAAGGGTGATTACCTGATTTTCGTCAATCCTTCCGACGTATCCAAAATGACGGGGCAGAAACGAAGCAATCTATTATATCTTGCCGGTCTCGGCTATAACTGTAGGGTTAAACCGAAGCCGGAAATTACGAATTTTGAGTTAGAAATTGTAAGGGATGTGTAACCTTAATGCTGTTAACCTCTATAGAAATACAGGGCTTTAAATCCTTTGCCGATAAGACGGTTTTAAAATTCGGTAAGGGCATTACCGCGGTTGTAGGGCCTAACGGAAGCGGAAAAAGCAATATTTCCGACGCGGTTCGTTGGGTTTTGGGCGAGCAGTCTACCAAAAGTCTTCGCGGGCAGTCTATGGAGGACGTTATCTTCGGGGGTACCGAAACGCGACGCCCACACGGCTTTTGCGAAGTTACCCTCAACATCGACAATGCCGACCGTTCGCTTAATTTCGATAATGACAAGGTAGCCGTTACCCGCCGTTTTTATCGTTCGCACGAAAGCGAATACGCCATTAACGGTATTTCGGTAAGGCTTAAGGATATACACGAGCTGTTTATGGACACCGGGCTTGGCAGAGACGGCTATTCCATGATAGGTCAGGGCAAAATAGACAATATCATCAGCTCAAAATCGGGCGAACGACGGGATATTTTTGAGGAAGCTTCGGGTATTTCAAAATATCGCTACCGCAAAACCGAGGCGGAAAAAAAGCTTGCCGCGGCGGAGGATAATCTGCTGAGGCTTCACGATATCGCGGACGAGCTTAAAGCCCGCGTAGGCCCGCTCGAACAGCAGAGCAAAAAAGCACAGCGGTTTTTGGAGCTGTCCGAAGAAAAAAAGGAACTCGAAATCGGGCTTTGGCTTTACGCGCTCAATAATTCCAAGGACGCGCTTCGCAACCAGGAAAGCAAGATAGCGGCGGCGGAATTGGCATACCGTGAAATCGAAGAGGCGTTGGCGGACTTTGACCGTAAGGCGGAGGAAAACACCGCCTATTTTGCAAAGCTCACCTCCGATATAGAGGGTGAACGACTTAATATTTCCTCTACCAACGAAGAAATATTGAAGCTCGGCGCGCAAATAACGGTTTTAAACAATAATATCGCCCATAATAACGAGGATATCGCCCGTTTAAAGGATGAAAAGGAAACCCTTTCGCGCTCCGATGCGGACGCGTTTGTGAAAATAGAAGAAAAAAAGGTGGAAATACTAAACCGCGAAAACGAAAAATCGCAGCTTGACGCCAAGCTGCGTTCGCTCGAGTCCGAGCTTTCACAGCTGCTCAGCGACAGCGACAGTATTTCCGAAAAAATAGAAACGCAAATTCGCGCCCTTAACACTCTTTCTTCGGTAGGCGCCGATATTCGCGTGCGCAAGGTTACCGCCGATACCGCCATTACGGAAATCAATCTTCGCGCGCAAATGTCAAACGAGCAGATAAATACCTACAACCGCGAAATCGAAAAGCTTGACGGCGAATTGCAGGAAACAGGCAAGCTGCTCGACGAGCTTAACGAGACTATAAACAGCAATTCAAATTCCTTAAAGGGCTACGAAATGCGGCTTGACTCACGCGTTAAAGTCGCCGACGAATTGAAAACGGAGCTTAATACCGTACAGCTTGACATTGAAGCTAAGCGCCGCAGAGCGCAGATTTTAAAGGAACTTGAAAACAATATGGAGGGCTTTGCGCATTCCGTTAAGGAGGTTATGTCGCAAAGCGCCGCCGGATTGTTAAAGGGCATCTGCGGCCCCGTATCAAAGCTTATCAAGGTGGAAAAGCGTTACGGCATCGCGGTTGAAACGGCTCTCGCCGCCGCGATACAAAACGTTGTCACCGAAACCGAAGCCGATGCGAAACGGGCAATAAATTACCTTAAAAGCTCAAACGCGGGCCGCGCTACATTTTTGCCTATAGCCACCATCAAAGCCCGCGAATTTAAAGAGCACGGCTTTGAAAATATGCTCGGATTTGTAGGTATAGCCTCCGATTTGGTCGAGTGCGAAAGCAAATACCGCGAAATTATAAAATATCTTTTGGGAGGCGCCGTTGTAGCCGAGGATATCGACTGCGCCGCCGCAATAGCCAAAAAATTCGGCTACCGCATAAAGGTCGTCACCCTTGACGGTCAGGTTATAAACCCCGGCGGTTCGCTTACCGGCGGTTCGCTTATAAAAAATGCCGGACTTTTAAGCCGAGCGTCCGATATTAAAAAAATCGAAGATGATATTAAGGATTTAACAAAAAAGGCGGACGAATTAAAAATAAAGCTTACCTCGGCAAACGAAGCGACCGCAAAGGTCGAGTCGGACATTACGGCGCTTAAAGCCGAGCTTACCACCCTCAACGAGGACAAGATCCGCGCGCTTTCGGAGCTTAAGCGCCTCGAAGATCTCAAGGCAAATTCGACTGCCGCTTTAAATCAACTGCTTGACGAGCGTACTTCCGGCGAAGAAAAGCTTAAAGCCTTAAAGCTTCAATCGGCAGAAGCCGAGGCAAAGGCGGCGGAAATCGACGCGCAAAAGAATGAATTACAGCTTAAAATCGACGAGATGACCGGCGGCAGAAACTCGCTTAACGAGACGCGCGACGGCATTACCGCCGAAATTACGCAGTTAAAGCTTTCCTTAATCGAAGCGGAAAAGGACGTAGAGCAGTTAAAGCTTTCCGCCGAGAATATAAGCGATCTTATCGCATCTCGCGAAGTCAGAAGCGGGGAAATCGAAACCGAAATTTCCGAAAATCTGCAAAAAAACGATCGGCTTATGGAAAGTATCGAGGGAATAAATGCGGAAATCGAGTCGCGTAAAGTCAAAATCAAGGACAGCGAAGCGCTTATCGAAAAAATGCTGACACAGCGCAACAATACCGAAAAAGCCGGATTGGAGCTTCGAAGCGGCGAACGCGAAAAAACCTTAAAACGGGAGCAAATCGGCGGAGAGCTCGCGCGCCTTACCGAGCGCAAGGAGGTTATGCTCAAGGAGTATGACGACGTTATACGAAAGCTTTACGACGAGTATGAGCTTACCCGCAGTGAAGCCGAAAAAATCGCGAAAGAGCCGGAAAAACCCGCCGAAGCCAAGCGAAATCTTGCCGAAATCAAGGGAAAAATACGCGCTCTCGGCAGTGTAAACGTATCTGCGGTCGAGGAATACAAGGAAGTAAAGGAGCGGTACGATTTTCTGTCGGCTCAGATAGATGACATCGAAAGCTCGCGGTCACAGCTTTTGAAGCTTATAAATCAGCTTACTACTCAAATGCGCGATATTTTCACCGACGGTTTTGAAAAAATAAGCGCCAATTTTGCGAAAACCTTTACCGAGCTTTTCGGCGGAGGCGAAGCGAGCCTTTCACTTTCCGATCCGGAAAATATACTTGAAAGCGGCATCGATATCAACGTAAAGCTGCCGGGCAAAAACGTTCCGAGCCTCGACGGACTTTCGGGCGGGGAAAAGGCGCTTATAGCGCTCTCTATCTATTTTGCCATTATGCGCGTCAACCCGCCGCCCTTCTGCTTTTTGGACGAGGTGGACACCGCGCTTGACGATATCAACGTCGACCGGTTTGCGGATTATATGAAGCAGTCGGGCTTTGCCACACAGTTTATCTGCGTTACCCACCGCAGGGGTACCATGGAAGCCGCCGATATGCTTTACGGCGTTACCATGCAGGAAAAGGGTATTACAAAACTGCTCGAGCTTAACGTCGCCGAGCTTGAAAGCAAGCTTTTGGCTGACAATAAGGACGCGTAACTTAAATTATGGGTGATTAAATGGGATTATTCAGTAAAATAAAGGCGGGGCTTAAAAAAACCCGCAATTCGATATCCGAGGGCATAAACAGTATTTTAAACAGCTTCACAAAAATCGACGAGGAGCTGTTTGAAGAGCTGGAAGAAATACTCGTTATGTCCGATATAGGTATAAATACCGCAAGTGAGATTTGCGATTTACTGCGGCAAAAAATAAAGGAAACGGGTACTAAAAACCCAAATGAAATAAGAAATTTATTAAAGGAAATCATTATCGAAATTTTGGGAGAGGACGAAGGACTTTGCCTTGAGACGAAGCCGTCGGTAATACTCGTAATAGGGGTTAACGGCGTAGGCAAAACCACCTCGATAGGCAAAATTGCCGCAGGGCTTCATAATAACGGCAAAAAGGTCGTTTTGGGCGCGGCGGATACCTTTCGCGCCGCCGCTATCGACCAGCTTGCTATTTGGGCACAGCGCGCGGGCGTTACCATGGTAAAAAGCGTCGAGGGCACCGATCCTGCGTCCGTAGTATTCGATACCATAGCCTCCGCAAAAGCGCATGGCGCGGACGTTATAATCTGCGATACCGCTGGCAGACTTCACAATAAGAAAAATCTTATGGACGAGCTTGCAAAAATCAACCGCGTAATCGCGCGCGAGCTTCCCGAGCATTCGGTGGAAACCTTGCTTGTACTCGACGCTTCCACCGGTCAAAACGCCGTAAATCAGGCGAAGGAATTTAACAATGTAACGAATATTACGGGTATTATTTTAACCAAGCTTGACGGCACCGCCAAGGGCGGAATAATCATACCCATAAAGCACGAGCTCGGTATTCCGGTCAAATTTATAGGAGTAGGCGAGGGGATCGATGATTTACAGCCCTTTTCCGCAAGGGAATTTACCGACGGTATTTTTGAGGGCGAAGACTTATGAAAATTTTTATTGCCACAAAAAATCAAAAGAAGCTTGAGGAATTGAGCCGTATATTACTGCCGCTCGGGTTTGAGGTGTTAAGCGAAAAGGACCTTCAGAAGCCCTTGCCCGAGGTCGAGGAAACGGGAACCACCTTTGAAGAAAATGCGATTTTGAAAGCCGAGGCGGGCCTTAAGCAAACCGGACTTATAAGCATCGCGGACGATTCGGGGTTATGCGTCGATTATTTAAACGGCGCGCCGGGTATATATTCCGCGCGTTATTCGGGCGGTCACGGCAACGACGGCGACAACAACAAAAAATTATTAGAGGAATTAAAGGGAGTACCCAAAGAGAAGCGCACCGCGTACTACGTTGCCGCTATCGCCTGCGTTTTTCCCGACGGCAGAAGCTTTACCGTAAGAGGTGAATGTCACGGCCATATAGCCGAGGAAGAGACGGGCAACCGAGGCTTCGGCTACGATCCGCTCTTTATAAGCGAAAAGGGCTGTTTCGGCCTTTTATCCGCCGAAGAAAAGGACAGCATAAGCCATCGCGGACGCGCATTGGTAAAATTCAAAGAAGAGTTATTAAACTGTTTAAAGGGGTAAAATTATGCTTAACAGCAGACAGCGCGCACAGCTTCGCGCTATGGCAAACGATATGGAAACCATTTTGCAGATAGGCAAATCCGGCATTAACGGCAATACCGTAAAGCAGGTAACCGACGCTTTGGAGGCGCGCGAGCTTATCAAGCTGAGAATACTCGAAACATGTCCGACAAACGTAAGGGAAACCGCCGATTCTTTGGCCGAGGCCGCGGAATGCGACGTAGTACAGGTAATCGGTTCACGCTTTATTTTATATAAGGAAAGCAAAAACAATAAAACTATCAAGCTGGTGAAATAATGCCTTTTACCGCGATTTTCGGCGGAACCTTTAACCCGCTTCATATAGGCCATTACGAAATGCTTAAAAGTCTCCAGGCGGACGAAAATATCGAAAAAATATTTTTAATGCCCGATAAAATACCGCCGCATAAGGTTTGCGATTTTTTGGCGGAGGACGAGGTGAGAATCGAGACTTGCCGCCTTGCCGCCGAGGATTTTTCAAAAGCCGAGCTTTGCCTTATTGAATTTGAACGCGAGGGCAAAAGCTATACCTACGATACCGTTTTACAGCTTAAAAAAAAGTATCCGGAAACCGAGTTTGCCTTTGTTTGCGGGGGAGATATGCTTATATCCTTCGATAAATGGTACAAGCACGAGGAATTAATGCACCTTATGCCGTTTATCGTATTCAAGCGAACCGACACCGACCCCGAAGCTTTTTCGGAAAAGGCGGAGTATTTAAAAAAACGCGGCATGCTACTTACCGTAAAGGAGGATATCATAAACGCGGTGTCTTCCACTTATATAAGAAATAATTTCCAAAAATCAAAAAATTTGCTGCCGCCCGAAATTTATAAATATTTATCCGACAGGAGAGTATATCTTGAATAACGCAGATTATGAAAAAATTAAGTCCGTATTGCGTTCGCGGCTTGAGGAAAAGCGCTATCGGCACTCCTTGTGCGTGGCGGACGAGGCGAAACGGCTTGCTATAAAATACGGCGGCAACGCCGAAAAATGCTACCTTGCGGGCCTTGTGCATGATATTACGAAAAACTCACCCGACAGCGAACACTTGCAATTATTTGAAACCTTTGGTATAATTCTGAATGAAGTGGAAAAAAATGCCGTCAAGCTTTGGCATGCCATCTCGGGCGAGGTATATATAAAAAATATTCTCGGCATCGACGACGGTGAAATTCTCGACGCGGTAAGGTATCATACTACCGCAAAGGCGGGGATGCCGCTTACCTCCAAAATACTTTACCTTGCGGATTTTACCTCGGCGGATCGCGATTATGAAGACGTAGATACAATTCGCGCGCTTGTCGATAAATCGCTTGACGACGCCTTTTTATACGCGCTGAAATATTCTGTATGCGATTTGATAAATTCTTCGCGTGCGGTTCATCCGGATACCCTGGATGCATATAACGAATTTGTTTTGACCGGAGGAAAATGATGGAACCTATTGAAATTGTAAAAATCGCCGCCAACGCTTTGAACGAAAAGAAAGCCAAGCAGTTAACGGCTGTAAAAATATCGGATTTAACCGTGCTTACCGATTATTTTTTGATCTGTACCGCAACCTCATCCACCAATGTAAGAGCGCTCTGCGACGAGGTGGAGGATAAGCTCGAAGCTATCGGTCTTCGCCCGCATCATATCGAGGGCAGGGCTACCGGCTGGATAGTGCTCGACTACGGCGAGGTCATAATTCACATTTTCGGCGCCAATGAGCGCGAATATTACGGCCTCGATAAAATGTGGTCGGACGGTACGTTTATCGATATGAACGAAATACTTGTAAACTCTGAGGAGGATTAACAATGGCAGTTTATAATTACAGCGAAATTGAAAAGAAATGGCAGGATATCTGGGATGAAAAACAGACCTTTGCGGCTAAGGACGATTATTCCCTGCCGAAGTTTTACGGTCTTGTCGAATTTCCCTATCCTTCGGGGCAGGGCTTGCATGTAGGCCATCCGCGTTCTTACACCGCTATAGATATTGTTTGCCGCAAGAAGCGTTTACAGGGTTATAACGTGCTTTATCCTATGGGTTGGGATGCATTCGGTCTGCCTACCGAAAACTTTGCGATAAAAAATCACGTTCATCCGGCAGCGGTTACCGAAAAGAACATCGCGAATTTCAAAAGACAGCTTAAATCCCTGGGCTTTTCCTTTGATTGGAGCAGGGAAGTCAACACCACTGATCCGTCCTATTACAAATGGACACAATGGATATTTTTACAGCTCTTTAAAAAAGGGCTTGCCTATAAATCCAAAATGAGCGTCAATTGGTGCACCTCCTGCAAATGCGTTTTGGCAAACGAGGAAGTGGTAAACGGCGTATGCGAGCGCTGCGGCAGTGAAGTGGTTCATAAGGAAAAAAGCCAATGGATGCTTAAAATCACCGATTATGCCGAAAAATTGCTCGAGGGCTTAAACGACGTCGATTTTATCGAACGGGTTAAGACTCAACAGCGCAATTGGATCGGCCGCTCCTACGGTACGCAGGTGACCTTCGGCACAAATATCGGGGATACCTTCGATATTTTCACCACCCGCGCCGATACGCTTTTCGGCGTAACCTATATGGTTATGTCGCCCGAGCACCCGCTTATCGAAAAGTGGGCGGACAAGATAACAAATTACGCCGAAGTGCTCGAATATAAAGCGGAGGCCGCCAAAAAATCGGATTTTGAGCGCACCGAGCTTGCAAAGGACAAAACCGGCGTTTTGCTTTCGGGAATTACCGCTATAAACCCCGTAAACAATAAGGAAATTCCCATCTTTATTTCGGACTACGTGCTTATTTCTTACGGTACCGGCGCTATCATGGCGGTTCCCGCTCATGATACGCGAGATTGGGATTTTGCCAAAAAATTCGGCCTTCCGATAATCGAAGTGGTTGCCGGCGGCGAGGACGTGCAAAAGGCGGCGTTTACCGACTGCGCGACCGGAACACTTGTAAACTCCGATTTTCTTAACGGACTTTCGGTTGAAGAGGCAAAGAAGAAAATTCAGGAATGGCTTACCGATAAGGGTATAGGTTCGGTTAAAACCAATTACAAGCTTCGCGATTGGGTATTCTCCCGTCAGAGATATTGGGGTGAGCCGATACCGGTAGTTTTCTGTGAAAAGTGCGGTTACGTACCGCTCGACGAGTCACAGCTGCCGCTTGTACTGCCGAACGTCGACTCTTACGAGCCTACCGACAACGGCGAATCGCCCTTGGCAAAAATGACCGATTGGGTAAATACCACCTGTCCTCACTGCGGGGCGCCGGCTAAGCGCGAAACAGATACCATGCCCCAGTGGGCGGGCTCTTCCTGGTATTTCCTGCGCTATTGCGACCCGCATAACGACAAGGAATTGGCGTCAAAAGAAGCGCTCGAATATTGGACCCCGATCGATTGGTACAACGGCGGTATGGAGCATACCACTCTGCACCTGCTTTACAGTCGTTTTTGGCATAAGTTTTTATACGATATCGGCGTTGTTCCCACTCCCGAGCCGTATGCAAAGCGTACAAGCCACGGTATGATTTTGGGTGAAAACGGCGAAAAAATGTCCAAATCGCGCGGCAACGTGGTAAATCCGGATGAAATTATCGAAAACTACGGCGCCGATACCATGCGCGTTTACGAAATGTTTATCGGCGACTTTGAAAAAGCGGCTCCGTGGAGTCAATCGTCGATAAAGGGCTGTAAACGCTTTTTGGATAAGGTGTGGACTCTCGCGGATTCGCTTACCGACGAAGCCGGTTACCGCAAGGAATTGGAAGCCGATTTCCACAGAACCGTCAAAAAGGTTACAGAGGATATCGAAGCGCTCAAGATGAATACGGCAATCGCCGCGCTTATGTCGCTTTTAAACGCCGTTCAGGCAACCGGTAAAATAACAAAGGACGAATACAAAACCTTTTTGACCCTTTTAAATCCATTTGCGCCGCATATTACCGAGGAGCTTTGGAGTATTTGCGGGTTTGAGGGGATGCTTAACCAAACGAAATGGCCCGAGTACGACCCCGCAAAATGCGTTGACGCCGCGGTCGAAATAGTGGTTCAGATAAACGGTAAAATCAAAGCGAGACTTAACGTTCCCGCCGATATTTCCGCGCCGGACGCGATAGCGCTTGCCAAGGAAAATGCGACGATTGCGTCGGAGATTTCGGGCAAAACGATTGTCAAGGAGCTTTACGTTCCCAAAAAGCTTGTAAATATCGTGGTTAAATAATTACAAATTCGTAAATTCCCAAAGTAAATTCCACCAATCTCTGAAAGTGGCTTTTACCTTGGGAAATCGGTGGAATTAAGTCTGAGAAAAGCAAAAAAACAACTTTATACAAGCTGTTTTTAAGAGAAAATCATTAATTTTGAGTATAAGAACAAAGCCCGAATTGCAATTTCCCAGGCTAAATTCTACATATAGTGGAATTTACTTTGGAAAAGCAGGCACATCTTTTGCCCGCTATCCTTGACAAATACCACATAATATGCTCTTTATATTTGCCGAAGGCGAGAAACTCAAAAATGAGCATTTAATGTTCGCTTTCGGTAGCAATATTATAGCACATTATGTGGTATTTGTCAAGGACGCTCCGCGCCGCCTACGGCGGTGGCTCATTGAAATGCGATTGCCTTCAGGCTCAAAATCTAAAAATGAACGCATATTTCCCAGACTAAATTCTACCACAATTTCTTTCCCATAGTAAATTCCATCGCAAATTCCACTGTGGAATTTACTTTGGGAATTTACTATAATTACAAATTTCATTAAATTTTACAAAAAGTTCTTGCATATTTTTAATACTTGTGTTATTATATCAATTGTATAAAGGTATTTGTGCCTTATATCGGCTATTTTTTTCTTGGAGGTGAAACAGGTGGGCGCAGTTCAGATTATTTTAGGTATTGTTGTTATACTCGTTTCGCTTGTAATAATTGTTGCTATTCTTTTACAGCCCGGTCGTCGTGCAGGCATTAACGGCGCTATCTCCGGCGGAGCTGATACATTCCTTTCTAAGAATAAAGCAAGAGATTTTGATACTTTTCTTGCGCGTTGGACCAAGTATATAGCAATACTGTTTTTTGCTCTTGCAATCGTTGCAAATATCATTGCCTTAAGGGGATAAACCTTTTACGGTTTTATTCTTCGGCGTCTTATGCCATAACAGAACCCCTGCTATTTTGCGGAGGGAGGGAATATAAATGAGTCAAGTAAGAATTAAAGAAAACGAATCGCTCGATAACGCATTGCGTCGTTTTAAGAGACAGACCGCAAAGGACGGCGTTATTCAGGAGGTTCGCAAGAGAGAGCATTATGAAAAGCCCTCTGTAAAGCGTAAAAAGAAGTCGGAAGCTGCTCGTAAAAAAAAGTTCCGCTAACCTAAAATTTATCCTAAAAAGCGGTTAATTTAACCGCTTTTTATTTTTGGAGTAAACCTATGCTTTTAAAGCCGAATATTAAATTGGAACGGGTTACGGATATAACCTTATCAATTTTAAAAAAGTATGATATCGATTCTTTGATACTCGACGTCGATAATACGCTTTCGACCCATCACGGACAGGTTTTGACCGAGGGGCTTGCCGATTGGCTGGAGCTTATGAATAAGGGCGGTATCTCGCTTTTGATACTTTCCAATTCAAAGGAAAAAAGAGTCGCGCCCTTTGCCGAAAAAATCAGTCTTTCATATATAAGTCTCGGGTTAAAGCCGCTTCCGTTCGGCTATATTCGCGCGATCAAAAAATTAAAGAGTAAAAGAAAAAATACCGCGATTGTCGGCGACCAGATTTTTACCGACGTTTTGGGCGGCAATTTTTTGAGAATAAAAACCATACTTTTGACGCCCATTAAGCTCGAGGCTTCACTCGGATTCAGAATAAAGCGCAAAATCGAGCGCGGCGTTTACAAAATTTATAAAATTAAAAATACGGAGGAATAACTATGTCCGCAAAATTCGGACCCGCCGGAACGGGAGACGATTTTAAAGCGAAAGGTCATAAATCATCCTTGCAGGTTCCGAAGTATCTCGCCGAAATGGGGCTTGACTGCTTCGAATATCAGTGCGGACGGGGAGTTAATATCGGCGAAGAAAAGGCGAGGGAATTGGGCGACGCCGCAAAGCAGAACAACATCGGCTTGTCGCTTCACGCGCCATATTATATTTCAATGTCGTCCGTCGACGAGGAAAAACGACTTAATTCCGTAAGATATATTTTAGAGTCCGCAAAAGCCGTAAACGCTATGGGCGGAAACAGAATTGTCGTTCATACGGGCTCCTGCGGTAAAATCTCGCGCGGGGAAGCCCTTGATTTGGCGATCGATACTATGAAAAAATCGCTTGACGCATTAAAAAAAGCCGGTCTTTCGCATATTCATATTTGCCCCGAAACTATGGGTAAGGTAAATCAGCTCGGTACCTTAGACGAGGTTTTGGCGCTTTGCAAAATCGACGAAAGCCTCATCCCGTGCATTGATTTCGGTCATCTTAACGCAAGGGAGCTCGGCTGTTTTAAGACTTCGGCGGACTATGAAAAGGTTTTTGTCGACGTCAAAAACGCCTTAGGCAGCGATCGGTTAAAAAGCTTTCACTCGCATTTTTCCAAAATAGAGTATTCCGCCGGCGGCGAAAAGCGTCATTTAACTTTCCAAGATAATGTCTACGGCCCCGACTATGAGCCGATAATGGAGCTTGTTTGCAAATACGACTGTTCGCCCGTTTTTATATGTGAATCCGCAGGTACGCAGGCAGAGGACGCCAAGCTTATGAAAACCTATTACGAAGGAGTTTTAACCTATGATTTGGCATAACGCACAGCCAAAGGAAGTTTTGGACGAGCTTCAGGTTGACGATAAAACCGGTCTTGCCAACGGCGTTGCCGACGATCGGTTGGAAATTTACGGACTCAATATCGTTTCAAAAAACAAAAAGCCGTCCTTTTTGAGCTTGTTTTTTAATCAGCTGAAAAATAAAACCGTAATATTGCTTATTGTAATCGCGATTATTTCATTTATAGTTTCGCTTATGTATCACAGGGTGGATTTTTATTCGCCGCTGCTTATTATCGCCATAATCGCAATAAATGCGGTTATAAGCGCTTATAACATTTACAACAGCGGAAATATGCTCGATAAAATCAAAAATTATACCAATCCCACCGTTTCGGTACTGCGCGAAGGTATTTTAAAATCGATAAACGCCTCTTTGCTGGTTCCGGGCGATATTATCCTGCTCGAAGCGGGGGATTACATCCCCGCCGACGCGCGCATAATCGAAGCCAACGAATTTCGCTGCAACGAAAGCCCGCTTACCGGTGTAGAGGTGCCGGTCGAAAAAAATCCCGATTCGGTGTTCGACGATATTACCCCTGTTGAAAATCGCTCAAATATCATTTTTTCGGGCTGCAGCGTGGCGCACGGAACCGCCAAAGCCGTAGTAGTCGCTACCGGTTTTGATACCGAAATAGGCCGTTCCGCGACCATTTTACAGCAAACCGGCAATAACCGGCTTCCGCTTCAAAATCAACTCGAAAGCATAGGCAAAATTACAAATTTTGCGGTCTTGGCAATATGCGCGATAATCTTTATTATAGCCATAATTTTGAATTTTTCCGCCGACAGCTTTGCCGATATGACGATTCAAATGCTCCTTAACTCCGTCGCTTTGGCGGTTGCCGCCATACCCGAGGGCTTGCCGGCGATCACGACCATAGTCATCGCTTTGGGAATACACCGTATACTTAAGGATCGGATTATTCTTAAGGACGCCGACGCCGCCGAGCTTTTGGGCCGAATCGACGTTATTTGCTGCGATAAAACCGGCGTTTTCACCCACAACAAAATGGTTTTAAAGAAAATCTATGACGGCAAGCGTCTTGTGGACATCGAAAACGAGGGTGTGGACGAAACCTCCGCTTTGATTTTAAAGCTTGCAACCGCCTGTTCCTCGCTTAATAACGATTCTACCGAAAACGCTATAGATAAGGCCTGCCTTGCCTATAATTCCATGTCAAAGCAGGATATTAATAATATTTATCCGCACATTTCCGAAATTCCATTTGATTCCGAACGTAAAACCATGACGGTTATTACCATGATAAAGGAAAAACCCTTTGCTATAGTCAAGGGCGCCGTAGAAACGGTAATACCCAAATGCGTCGGCTGTAAAGCCGAGGAAATATTGCAGGTAAACGAAAAGCTTGCCGACGACGCTTACCGCAACGTCTGCATAGCCATACGACCTTTGGAGTCCATTCCGGCAAACCCGAATTCGCAGGAAATCGAGCGCGAGCTTACCTTTGTGGGGCTTTTATGCCTCGACGATCCGCCGAGAGAAGGCGTTGTCGGCGAAATCGCCGAATGCGACGCGGCGGGGATCAGAACGGTTATGATTACCGGCGATAATATTTCCACCGCCAAATCCGTTGCAAGAAGAATCGGAATATTAAAGGACGGTACGGACGCCGTTACCGGTGCGCAGCTCAGCGAAATGACCGACGAAGAATTGGCGGCGAATATAGAAAAATACTCGGTATTTGCCCGCGTTTTGCCGAGCGATAAGCTTCGTATAGTAAAGGCTTGGCAAAGCCGCAAAAAGATCGTCACCATAACGGGCGACAGCGTTCAGGACGCCGACGCTCTGTCTCAAGCGGAGGTAGGCTGTGCAATCGGCAAATTCGGCGCGGATATCGCCAAGGGCAACGCCGATATCATAATCCAAAATAACCGCTTTTCGTCGATTGTATCCGCTATAAAAGAAAGCCGCGGTTTGTTCGGCAATATCAAAAAATCGGTATTTTATTTGTTCAGCTGTAATTTTGCCGAGATTTTATCGGCGCTTTTCGGGCTTCTCATTTTCCGAAGCTTTCCCATAGCGGCGGTTCAGCTTTTGTGGATAAATTTACTCACCGACTGTGCGCCCGCAATTTCGCTTAGTATGGAAAAAGCCGAAGCCGGCGTTATGAAATCGAAGCAAGCCTACAGCGTCGGCAAAATTTTCGATCCGAAATCGACCGTTGCTTTATGCCTGCAGGGCGTCTTTATTACGGCGGCAACCTTAATTGCTTTTGCGCTCGGCAACGATTTCGGCGACACCGCGACGGCAATGACCATGGCGTTTGCAACACTCGGAATTTCGCAAATTTTCCATTGCGTCAACAATAAATTTACAGGCTCCGTATTTAACAGACGACTGCTGTCAAATAGGTTTATGAATTGCGCATTGGCAATTTCGCTCTTTATAATGCTTTTCCTCATTTTTACGCCGGCAGGATTTCTTTTCGGCCTTAAAATTTTGAGCTTCCGTCAATTTATAATCTGTTTTGCGCTGTCGCTTGCGATTATTCCGTTTACCGAAATAATCAAGCTCATTTCCAATAAATTGCTTTGTAAAAAGCGTTAATTTTCAACAAATCGGCATAGCTTATCGGTTATGCCGATTTAAATGCAGTCTAAAAAATCCCCCGGTTTTACCGGGGGAGTAATAAAACGCTTTAGTAAAAACGAAGCGGGCGAGCTGTA
>CANQGK010000011.1 GCA_947623175.1 uncultured Clostridia bacterium
TTTTTCAAAATGTCCTCTCACTTAATTTGGACAAAGGGTACCGAAATGGACACCCATTTTTGCGGTCGTGAGAAAAAATCCCTCCACTTGTTCCGACTGGGAGAAGTGGATATTCAACCGTTTTTTGAAAAAATTATTCTTTTGTTTGGTCAAGGGCAGCGATTCCAACTCTTGCTTTACTGCTGTGAGAAAAAGTCCCCTCACTTGTTCCGACTGGGAGAGCCCATTTTCCAACCCTCCTTGCAATAAAAATTTTTGCCTCCCACTAATTCGCACTGGGAAAGGGTCAACCACAAGTCATTTTTGAAAATTTTCTCTCATTATGTCTGGACAACGGACAGCGTTTTTTAAGTCAGTCGGCAGATTTTTCTGAATTTGGGCAAAAAAAATAGAGCGCCCGATGTTGCTCGGACGCTCTGCGCTAAGTTGATATTATATTGTGCCTTACTATTTGTAATCGTATGCCTTTTCCCAACGTTGATAAGACCTTTTGCAGTGCAGTTGAAAAAAAGAAAGAGAAGCTAAGGAAGCAAAGTAGTGATACCTCGTGCTTATGCTCTAATTAGTTTTTATGCCACCCAATTGTATCCAGTCATCGCTTGGTCAACGATGTGATCGAACACAAGTGAGCTCTTTCTCAAGAAAATTTCTCTGTCATAACTCTCCGGCAAAAACTTATTCAAGATATGGACAATCTCGCTCTTGACTCGTTCCTTTGGCTGGGGATCGTTTTGCCATCCAACAACAAATAACTCATTGCGTTTTTCTGTAAGCGTGTTGTACAGTTCTTTAGCTGCCAGCTTTACACGCTTTTCTTCATCAGCAGTAAGATGTTCTTTTCTAAGAAGATCAAACAATTCCAATTCTGCTTCCGTCAATTCTTCCTTAATATGACGTTCTTCTTCTGCACGAAGTTCTTCCATCAACTTCAGAAGCTTCTCATAAAAATCATCGTTTTGAGAACCGCCAGCATTGTACTCATCAATTATGTTTCTGAAACGCTCGGCAAACTTTGTGCGAGTTGTATTACGACGAAGCATCTTTTGAAGCTTCTCCTCAATATGTTTACGGAGGTTCACAATTTCAAGGTTTTTGTTCTTCAGCTTTTTGAACTGTGCTCTGAGCTCATCAATATCCAGCTTAGACAGGTCAAGTTCTTTTCCTGCTTCCGTAATAGTGTATTTTCTTGCATCAGAAGCAGTGATAACACTCTGATCCAGAAGTGCGTTGATTCTGGCTTGTGCCGCTTCAATCTTCTCTGGACGAATTTTTCCATCAATAATGCCTTTTAGATAGAGAATCGCATCTTTGTACGCAGGCTCAAAATCCATCTTGAAAATATCTGGTCGTAGTGATTCATACAGCCCATCGACGGTATTAGCCATTACAGCAAATTCATTCTTCAAATCATCATTACCGACAATGGTATTTGCATAGTCCTCAAACAACGACAAGTTCTTAAATGTATCGCCATCTTCAATAACCTTACTTAAATCTACATCATGGCTCATGCAGAATGCCTTTGTCATATCAATCGCTTCATGCAACTGTTCCAGCAGTTTCTCTATATCTTTCACTGGCATTAAGTCGCCGTCATCGGATGCATAATCAGCAAGAGCACGTTTCAAATACTTGAACACATCCAAGTAGTCGATGATTAAACCGCATTCTTTGCCGTTATATACACGGTTAGCACGAGCAATAGTCTGCATCAGGGTATGGCCTTTCATCGGCTTGTCCAGATATAGCGTAGAAACGGACGGCGCATCAAATCCGGTAAGCCACATTGCGCACACGAAAACCAACTGTAGGGGATGGTTAGGATCTTTGAAGTTGTCCTCAATGTCAAAACCGTTTTCATCGACCTTGTTCATGCGGTCACGGTGCGGTTTTATGGACAATTCTTCTGCTGAAAATTTGGCTTCTTCATCTGCATCTTCACTGATGACAACTGCCATTTCAACTTTGCGCATATAATCCACGATGTCTTTCAGGCGCAGTTTTTCCTCCGCATCAGAAGCCTTCGAAATCTGTGCATTCAATTTTTTGATTTCTTCTTTCCAGTAGTAATTAACCTTATCATACATTTTTACTGCAGTAAATTTATCTACTGAAATTACCATACCTTTACCACGGAAGCCACGGCGTGGGAAGTGGTAAACAATATGCTGCGCGATTGCGTCCAAGCGATCGTCACGCTTGATAACTTCCAATTCCTTCGCATAGTGATTTTCCAAGCGGCGCTGCTCTGCATCCGTCAGGTTTTCTTCTTCCAGTATCTCAGCAAAATCAGAATCAAGAAAATCGTTCTGCAATTCCACTTCCGGTACACGCTTCACATAATACAGAGGTACAGTAGCATTATCTTTGATGGATTCTGCAAAATTGTATTCGCTGACATAGTCGCCGAACCATGCATTGGTCAGTCGTTTTGCCCCAAGCAGCGGTGTGCCTGTAAATGCTAGAAACTGTGCATTTGGCAACCCCGTACGCATGTTTTCAGCCAAATCCTTATACTGTGTACGATGTGCTTCATCGACGATAACGATGATGTCATCACGCTTAGACAAAACGGGATATTTCTTGCCCTTGTCATATCTGAACTTATGAATCAGTGTGAACAGGATTGGTTTGTTGGTTTTCAGTTCTTCACGCAACTGCTTACTGTTTGCAGGTCGTACTTTGTCTTTCTCGGTAATAAACTCGGTACGCAGGAAATTCTTATAAATCTGCGCATCCAGTTCTTCACGGTCTGTGACGATAAGGAAAGTAAAATTGCCAGTACACTTATGTTTGACCTTTCTGGCAAGCATAACCATAGAATAACTTTTACCGCTGCCCTGCGTATGCCAGAATACACCCAGCTTACCCTTCAATTCCTCACGGCGCAGGAAGGCGCTATAGGCATTATTCACGCCAAAGAACTGGTGGTTCTTTGCAATAATTTTTGTCCTGCGACGATCATACAGAATGAAGTTTTCTATGTAATCCAATAAATTCTCCGGTTTACAAAGGCCGGTAATGAAATACTCCAAACTCGTACAATTTTCACGGATCGCTTTTCTGTCCGGATTCTCTTTTTCATTATCAACCTTCAGCCATTCAAAGAAGAACTCATAACCTGCGGCAAAGCTGCCCAGCCGAGTTTCCATACCATTGGAAAGAACGCATATCTGGTTGTAGTTGAATAGATACGGAATGTCTTTCAGATAGTTTTTCAGATTGATGTCATAGGCATTCTTCACCGGAATATTGCTGTTTTTCAGTTCAATGAAAACCATCGGGAAGCCATTGATGAAAATAATCAAATCCGGTCTACGCCAATGGGTTTCGCCCTTTATCCACATTTGGGACGCAACTGTAAATGTATTGCTTAAAGCATCATTGTAGGCCAACAGGCGAAGGATATTTGAAGTTTTCTTACCATTCTTGTTGTACTCCACCGTGATGCCATTGCGGATTTTCTGATAGTTCTGGTAATTGGTCAGCATCAAATCACCGGAAACCGGGGTGCGGCACAGCTCGTCCGTGACAACACGAACAGTCTCCGCCGGAATATCCGGATTGATTTTGCACAGGCTCTCAAACATCACATCCGGCAGAACAACCTGCTTCTTATCTTTGCGCCCGGTTCCGTCAGGAAGTGTGTCTGGTTCTTCTGTCATACAATTCAAAACGGAATAACCATGCCGCTCCTGCAAAGCCTTGATAGCTGCTTGCTCAATCATATCTTCTGTTATGATTTTTGGCATAAGGCTTCCTCCTTTAATTTCACAAGAAATGTTACTTTGTTTGTTTTCATTACATTTCTACAATCAAATGACTTTGGGATGAAAATGCAGAGCAAGATTTTTTGAGTAAACCACATGCTAACAATTCTTCACAGAGCTATACTGAAATATAATGTCAACGATTTTTATACTGCATACTTTTTTACATTGAATGTGGGCCTTGATTACGCAGGGTTGTCTGTTTTTAATTGTTTCACACGACTTTTGCGTTCCAAATGATCTATTTCCAAAAATGCGAGAAGGCACATCTGGTATGTATCATCATACCATTTTTCTAGCGTCTCCTTATCCATCGATGCAGCGTATGGTTTATATTTTTTTCCTGCTTTGTCAATATTGTTGTGTCGAATATTTACTTTATTGAAAAGATAAAAAAGATCCGATTCCAATGCGCTATTAGCTTGTTTAAGTGCAGACCTCTGGGACTCCAATTTATCGGACAGCGCCAACAAAATATTTTTCTTGCGGTCGAGATCACCTTTCATTGAGTAATGATTGTACTCGATCACCCGGTATGATAAATCAGGATCAATAATCTCGGCAACAGATATCGCCGCTTGGTCTTTTGGGACAAAATCGGTTATTCCGCCTTGCGCATTTGACATATAACCGACAGCTTCAATAACAGTCATTACCTGTTGAACATAAAACTGTATCGGCTGGCTGAGATTTAAACTGCCAACAAAATCGTAGCCGGGAAATCCCATTCCTTGACTATAAATTGCAAGATTATATGTGTATTCGCAGAAGGAAATCAGGTAATCAATATCGCATTCAGCAGGAACCTTTTCAAAATGATATCCGTAAAAATCATCGAAATCATCAAGGGATATACACGTTCCTCTAAATGGAAGTCTGATGAAATTTTCCGCACAATAATCACGCAAACAGATTTGTTTATACTGATTTTCTTGAAATCTTTGTAAAAAGAACATCCCGTAGAGGCGGTCATATTCTCTACGAATGTCTATTGAAGCAGATTTGAGAACCTGAGAGAATGAAATTCGGCTCATACCTTCACCTCCAATTTTCCGCTCATAAGGCGAGGCAACAGCATATCACGCTGTGCGGCAAGGTTTTTGTTTTTCATCAAGAGCATCTTAATATTATTATATATGTCGTCTATCTGATTCTCAAAGGCCGTTACAACATCATCAGACGGCATGGTGATTCTAATTTTCTTGATCAAATCCTGACTGAGATTCTGTTGTGCTGCTCCAAAAGAAATCAGCAAGAGGTACTCTCTTATAGATTTTAAGTAATGATACAGGTAGTGTTTTGAAGAAAAATTACGCTTGTCAGAGAACACACAGCAAGCCTGGTTGCAGGTCATCTCACTATCAAAATAAGCAAGCAAGCCTATATTTACACCATACATCGCCATTGCAACTGATTTTGCAGGGAGTATTTTGACTGAAGAATGATTTATAGCCTCTTTGGTAATATGTTCTTCCGTATCGATTATTACACAATCGTCAATTTCGCCTGTTTTTACCCAAGGGTATATGCCATTTTCAAAATATTCTGGTTTACTTCTGCTTGGCGTACCACCAGAACAAGTACGATAATATTTTTGAATTTTGTTTCTTTCCCATCCTTCAGGCAACCCGTTTTCAATCTTGGCGTTCTCATACCCAGGGAAGCGGAAACGGACAAACCATTCCTTGTATAGCTCCTGTGCTGTCTGTTCCAACAACTCAATTCTGCGGTTATTTGCTTCAATTAGGTCATCATAGGTGGAAAGAATATCTGCAATACGTTCTTGTGTGTGAAGATCTGGCAAATTGAGTTTTAATCGCTGAATAAATCTCTTATCCGCACGCTGTCTTCCACTTGCGCCGGTCATACTGTTAATTGCGGGCAACACAACTGCATCACTAGAGGTAAGATAATAGGTGAATCGTGCATCAGCTTTTTCCTTTTTTGCTCTGAAAACATAGAACTCCGTTGAGCCAAACGCAGCATCACCATCAATGGCTACTTTGGCAATCTTTCTATTTTCCAAGCAAGGCGTGATACGAGAAAAAACGGTATCTCCATCACAAAATTTACTGCTGCTTTGCCCATCATAAACTCTCACCTCGTCGTTCGTTACCGAGCGATGAGTAGGAGAGACCTTGTCAATATCGATAAAAGGGTAAGACTTTCCCTTTTTGAGCTTCACTGGTGGGTTTACATCAATAATATCTGCCAATCTTTTTTCTTCCCGTTTGCTCATACCATAACCCCACCAAATCCATTAACCAACAATTTACACAGCGAGGCACATCTTGCGTTATGTTCCTTTTCAGCTTCTGACTTTGCAGTCATGTTCAGAATTTCTTCCAATACATCTACGGCAATTTTTGCATCCTCTTTTGTAACTTTTGCCGGTTGTTTGTTTTCCAATATGAGTTTTATTGCAGAAAACACGGCTTTTGCTTTTTTATATCTATCAATCAATGGATTTTTGTGAGCCAGTACTCCTAAAATATAATCTATGGCATCTTGTGCCATAGCGACTGTTATTTTTTCATCATCCTTTGTAAACAGTACGGTATTGGGCAGAAAATGCTTTATCCCGGTATTAACTTTATAACCCATAAAAAATCTGTCACTCACTTAAACAACTCCTTTAAGTTTTCCGCAATCTTGCTTTCCAGCCTGTGCGCATCTTCGTTTAGCTTAGAGAGTTCGTCGTAGTATGCCATCATTTTTTGTTTGAATTCATCCTGCGTTAGTCCATCATCCTCAATCACAACGCCAACATAGCGACCGGGATTCAAAGAAAAGTCCTGGTCGCCGATACTGTCATCCTCATAGCCAACAAACTTTCCCTTGTCATCATAAACCTTGCCGATTTTTGCAACCTTACACAGACCGACTACATCTCTGTATTTTTCTTCAGGAAAGCGTTCGGTCAGCCAGTCGATATTAGACTGCCAGTAGCTCTTAGGCATAATGTCTTCATCATCGGATACTTCCGGCGCTTCATCTAATTTTGCGCTGTAATCAGCCAGCAGAGCTTCAAAGTCTTCTGTTTTGCCTTCATAAAGTCTGGTGATGATACCGAGGTTGCGAATCTGTTCATCAGAAAATTTCCGATGTGCTCGGTCGATCTGGGTGAAAATATTTCTGGCGTCGATAAACAGAATTTCATCTTTCTTTACCTTTGCCTTATCGAAGAACCACAGAGTAGCAGGCAGAGTAACAGAGGTAAACATATTAGACGGCAATGTTACCATCTGGCTGATAATGCCGCTTTCAATCAGCTTTACACGGATGTCTTTTTCACTGTTACCGGCATCAGATGCAGAGTTTGCCATAACCAGAGCAGCACGGCCACTATTATTCAGCGCAGTCGCAAACTGATTGATCCAAAGATAGTTTGCATTAGGAACCGTTTCCTTTGCATCTTTCTTTTTACTTTTGGTTTTGTTCTGTGGAACGCCATATGTATTAAAACGTGGCTGGTCTTTGACTCCGTCCAGTTCGACCTCATCCACATTGAATGGCGGATTTGCCATGACATAATCAAAATTTCCAAAGCTGTCATAAGGATCTCGATAATAGGAATTTGCTTCTGTAATTGTTCCCCGGACATTATTCAAAACAAGATTCATTTTCGCAAGTTTTACGGTAGCGCCGGTTTTCTCCACGCCGTAAGCACGCAGATTCATTTGCTTGCCTTTAGCCTTATGGCGCTCAATATAATGCGCTGTTTGCACAAACATACCGCCGCTTCCGCACGCAGGGTCAAGTATTTTACCCTCAGTAGGAGCAAGCACTTCTACCATATACTGCACGACCGTGGACGGTGTGAAGAACTCGCCACCGCCCTGGCCTTCCGCCAATGCAAATTTGCCAAGAAAATATTCGTAAATCTCTCCAAAGATATCTAATTCCACATCAGCAGGAATATCCTTAAAATTCTTTAGGAGCTTTGCCAGAACGAGAGGGTCATCCTCACTGTTAACGCTGTAATAAATATCTTTTGGAAGCGTATCTTCCAGTTCGGCAGTATATTTCTCAATCGCTTCCATAGCTTCCTTAACCTTTTTGGCAAGGTCTTCGCTTTCGGGCAGATTCAGCAACCAATCGTATCGGGCTTCTTTAGGTAAATAAAAACCGCATTTTTCAATAGCAATTTCGTGGATCGGGCGCTCCATACGGGTTCCCTTGATAGAATCAAACTCTGCCTTGATTGCAGGTTCAAACTTGCTATACTTTACATCTGCAAATCGCAAGAAAATCAGGCCGAGAATAGGCTCAGCATATTCAGTAGACTTTAATCCGGAATTAGCACGCAGTTGATCGGCGGTCGTCCACAATGTATCTTTTAAGTTTTTCAACTGTTTATTTGTCATGTTTATTCTCCATATAGGCGTTTGGCAGTTTTTAAGTTCATAGGAATTCCTCTCTTACAATTCTTCCGTCTTAAAGGTTGTATATCCCTCATAGTAGTAGCTGTGGTCGATGCCTTTCATAAAGACTTCACGGCTGTCGGTCTCATCGGTCAAAGCGTTTTTCAGTAGATGCTTAATTTCAATGTCTTTCACAGGACTGCGCTCCATGGCAAGCAGATAGTCCTCTTTATCAACCTTGCTCCAATCGACCACCTTGCCCAGTTCCTTTTTGAAAATGCAGTCCAGCCAAATACGGGTGCTCCGCCCATTTCCTTCCCGAAACGGGTGGGCGATATTCATTTCAACGTATTTCTCAACGATTTCATCGAACGTGGACTGCGGCATCTTGTTGATGTTTTCGAGAGCTGCTTCAAGATACATTAAAGGGGCAAAGCGAAAATTCCCTTTTGCCAGATTTACCGTCCGCAACTTTCCCGCAAAGTCGTAAATTTCGTCAAAAAGGTACTTATGAATTGCTTTCAGCGAAGAGAAGGTTCCGACTTTCAGCTTGTCAAGCTCCCCGCTTTCAAAAAGCTCCAACGCTTTTTTCTTGCTGATCCGTTCTTCTTCACGAGCAAGATCGGCGGAGTTTGTCAGTCCTAATTTATTTTCCAGTGCCATAATGACCTCCAAATTCAAATTACTTTTCGGCGGCAACCCCAGATTTCATCCAAGCGTCCACTTCACTGATTTTGAATTTCCAAAGGCGTCCGATTTTTGCTGCGGGCATATTTCTTTTTTCGATCCAAGCCAGTACTGTGTCACGGCTGACACCCAAATACGTTGTTATCTCTTTCATGGAATACCAGCGTTCAAGGTTGTTGTTCATCACAAAGCCCACTGTCTTTGCAGAATACAATACTACATGATATATTATACCATCACTATTGTCAAAAATCAAGGTTTAATGCGGATTTATTCGGAGATTTTACGAAAATATCATAATTGAGTTTGTATTATCTATGGCAAATAATTTAATATGATTGTATCGCAGGTAAAAAACATCATTCTTCTATAAAGCGGCGGCAAGGATTGCTCCCCGCCGCCGCCCGGATTTACCTGTAGATCAGTTCATTATTGACAATCTCCGTTGCCCGGTTGCGGATACTGTTCATCCGTCCAATCCACGCCATTTGGTCTTGCGCTTTGAGCGCTTCGGTCACACCCTCACGCTCTGCCATCTGTTTTACCAGCCGGGAAAACAGTTCCTCCGCCTGTCGGTTGATGTCTGCAAGGTAGCCGTTCAGCTTGCAGGTGGTGAGCAGATTGGTGTAGAGCAGCCGTTTGTGCTGCCGGAGATACTGCAAATGCCGCTGTCCCCATATCCCAACAGGTTGTTCTTCCTCGGCGGGTAAAGTTAGGCAAGGGAGTAAATAATTGCCCTGCCGTTCGTATTTCCCGCCCATTTGCTCAAATAAACTTTGTTTCATCTTGAAAAACTCCTTTCGATTTGGTATTATCATGATAGGCTTGTTTTCGGCAAAAATCGAATGTGCGAATCGAATCCGTGCGCCGGTGCCGGTTGTGATATGATGAAATCCCTTATGAACACTCGCACCAGAAAAAGCCGATTGCGTTTGCAATCGGCTTTTTCAATGATATTTGCCCTTGCGGGTACATGATGTCGCTTACGCCCATGATGTCGGCTTCGCCGAATGATGTTTTGTCTTCGGTAAAATGTCCTGCGCCCGCGGCGCAGGAAGGCAAACATCGCCTCATTGCGAACAAAGTGAGCAACATCATTACGCCACCGAGCGTAACATCATGTCGCCGTAAGGCGATACATCATTAAAAAATTCCATTGAACGATAATGCAAAAGCAGTTTTTAGTTTGCTGTTTAGTTAAAGTATAGTACATCGAAAGATGTGCTATATTTTTTTAGCAATATTACTCTCACTTTCCGTTATTAAAAAAATATTATAAAAAAAGTTTACATTTGATTAAAATAGTGTTATACTATGATTACCACACAAAGTTTAATAATGTTTCTTAATAGGGACTGTTTTTTATTTTGGTAAAAATGCAGGCTCTTTATTCGCATTTCCTATTAGGAAACGAAACTTTGTGTGGTAGCAAGTTAGAGTTATGCATTTTTCGGTGTGTGTAACTTTAAGTTGCACACACTTTTTTATTTTTAGGGGGTGAAGTAAATGGGCAAATATTTGTATAACAAAGATACAGGCAAATTACATATTAAAGGTTATTGCCAATATACAAAATACGGTTTAAGTAATTTTGAAGAATTTGACACCGAAAATGAAGCATTAGCATTTGATGGGCGAGCAGTTGGTTTATGCAAAATATGCGAAAGGAAAAGAGAAATAAATAACAAAGGAGTAAAATAAAATGGGAGTTATTTCAGTAATTTCAGGATTTGCAGCAATAATATTACTTTACAGTTTTATTATTATCACTTATTTAAAAGGTTTTAAAAAAGGTAGAAAGTTTTTATTTATTGCACTAATACCATTTATTATTTGTCTCGTATGCAAAACAGAAAATGTAAGAGAATGGCTATTTTGGAGTTTTGTTGCGGCATTGCTATTTCCTGCATATAATCTATCTGAAAAAGAATATAGAAAAGATATACTTTATGCTTTAGTAAATTTAATTGTTGTGGTTTTATGTATGATAGTCGTTGCTACAACAGGTAATGGGAAAAACAAGTCACATAATAGCAAATATGGTGATGTATGGAACAAGAATCCTAATGAGTGGACTCAAGATGAAAAAGACTATATAGATGAAAACTATGATTGGTTGAACGATAATTAAACAAATTAAATGCCGCTCCCATAAAAGCAGATCAAAGAATAATAAAAGCAATTGAAAGTGATTGTTAAATTATTCTCGCTTTTGGTGAGAGGTATTTCTTAAATAATCTTGACAAATTTATACCATATAATGTAATAACCAATACTTACCTGTAAAAAGCTGCTGAATGAATTTTAAAAATATTGCTGAATGATATTGCAAAATCCTGCTGAATATGCTATAATGACTTTGGAATAAAAATAGGAGTCTTTCGTGATGAGCATAGCTGATAAGAAACGATACAAACACAGAGTAATCGACAAGCAAGTGGAGAGATATTTGAAAAACTTCGGCGCCGTCTGTGTTGAAGGGCCGAAATGGTGCGGAAAAACCTGGACTTCATCCTATCACAGCAAGAGCGAATTTTTGATTGGTGATCCGACGGCTAACTTTCAAAACAGACAGCTTGCACAATTATCTCCGTCGATCGTGCTGGAGGGTGAAACACCGAGACTGATTGACGAGTGGCAGGAAGCGCCTTCAATTTGGGACGCCGTTCGGTATACGGTAGATCAAAGAGGGAAAAAATCGCAGTTTTTACTGACCGGTTCGTCTACTCCAAACAGAAAAGGAGTGCTGCACAGCGGCGCGGGCAGAATCGGAAAGCTGCGCATGAGAACCATGTCTTTATATGAGTCGGGAGATTCGTCCGGAAAAGTGTCGTTGGCACAGCTGTGTAACGGGAAATTGACGCCGGCGCTGACGGGCGAGGTCGATCTGCGGGATTTAATCTATTATACGGTGCGCGGCGGCTGGCCCGGAAACCTCGACGTGCCTGTCGAGGATGCACAGATTTTGCCCGAGTCTTATATCAATGCGATTATCGACGACGATGCGAAGCGAATCGATAATATTCAATACGATAAGTACAAGATGCAGCTTTTGCTGCGTTCTCTGGCACGAAACGAAAGCACAACGGCTTCACAAAGTAAGCTGATTGGCGATATTCGCGGGTTTGATGATGAGAGCATTGACAGAAATACGGTTGCGCAGTATCTTGACGTGTTTTCACGGCTTTTCCTTTTGGATAATCAGCCCCCGTTTTCAAGTAATATCCGTTCATCGGTTCGGATAAAACAGGCCGAAAAGAGGCATTTTTGCGATCCCGCGCTCGCTTGCGCGCTTTTAAAGGCGACGCCCGAACGATTGCTGAATGACCTCAATACCTTTGGTTTTCTGTTTGAAGCAATGTGTGAACGCGATCTGAAAATTTACGCAGAATCCTTTGACGCAAAGCTGTTTCACTATCAGGATTATCAAAACCGTGAAATAGATGCGGTCATTGAGCTTGCGGACGGCCGTTGGTGCGCGTTTGAAATCAAACTCGGAGCAAATCAAATTGACGCTGCCGCCGAGGAACTTCTTGCGATCCGAAATGATATTGCAAGCGAAAATAACGGCGTTTCACCGTCCGTTCTGTGTGTCATATGCGGACTGAGCAATGCCGCCTATCAGCGACCGGACGGCGTATTTGTCATACCGATCACTGCTTTGAAGGATTAAAACGACGAAAAAAATACCGGAATTATATTAAACGAAAGGGTGCTTTTATGATAATACGCAGGGCTCGGGTAAAGGATATTGAGGATATTAACCGTCTTTTGGAGCAGGTACTCGAAATTCATCACAACGGCAGACCGGATATTTTTAAGGGCAATACGAAAAAATATACCGACGAACAGCTTATAAGCATAATTAATGACGATAACCGACCGATTTTTGCGGCGGTTGAGGACGGCAGGGTTTTGGGATATGCCTTTTGCGTATTTCAACAACATTTAAACGATAATATTTTAACCGATATTAAAACCCTTTATATAGACGATTTATGCGTGGACGAAGACATGAGGGGAAAGCATATAGGCGCCGCGCTTTATGAACATGTAATTGAGTTTGCAAAGCGGGAGGGCTGTTATAACGTAACCCTCAACGTATGGGCATGCAACGAATCCGCCCTGCGCTTTTACGAAAAATGCGGCTTGAAGCCCTTAAAAATCGGTATGGAAAAAATTCTTTGAATTTTAAAATTCGGATAGTTAAAACTTACGAAGCTTTGTCTTTTTGAAAGAATAATTTTAATGAATATTTCCCACTTGACAAAGCCGTATTATGTGGTACAATATTATAAGTCAATTGAATAATTCCTTATCAAGAGAGGCGGAGGGTACCGGCCCTGTGAAGCCCGGCAACCTAAGAAAATTCTTAAGGTGCCAATTCCGGCGGATTATCCGAAAGATGAGGTTATTTTAACCGCTTCTTTTAAGAGCGGTTTTTTTATGGAGGAAGTTAAATGTCAAAGCTGCTTTTCACGTCCGAATCCGTAACCGAGGGGCATCCCGATAAGGTTTGCGACCGTATATCCGACGCGATTTTGGACGCTATTATCGCCGAAGACTCCGATGCGCGCGTTGCCTGCGAGACCTTTTGCACTACCGGTGTGGTTACCGTTATGGGAGAAATCACCACCACCGCTCAGGTGGATATTCCGCAAATAGTGCGCGATACCGTTTGCGAAATCGGTTACGACAGCGTAGAAGCCGGATTTGACGGCAACACCTGCGCCGTTTTTACTTCGATAGACAAGCAGTCGCCGGATATTGCGCTGGGCGTCGATAATTCGCTGGAGTATAAAGGCGGCGAAGCCGATCCTTACAATCTTCACGGCGCGGGCGACCAGGGAATGATGTTCGGCTATGCCTGCAACGAAACGCCCGAGCTTATGCCGCTTGCCGTTTCTTTGGCGCACAAAATGTCGAAAAAGCTTGCCGATATAAGGAAATCGGGCGAGCTTGCATATTTACTGCCCGACGGTAAAACGCAGGTTACGGTTGAATATGACAACGGCAAGCCGGTTCGGATAGACGCGGTTGTGGTATCGACACAGCACAAGCCCGAAGCGGAGCTTGAGATTTTGAGAAAAGATATTTTGGAAAAGGTAATCAAGCCGATAATTCCGCCGGAATTATTTGATGAAAATACTAAGGTATTTATCAATCCCACCGGAAGATTTGTCGTGGGCGGCCCCGCGGGCGATACCGGACTTACCGGCAGAAAGATAATCGTTGATACCTACGGCGGTTATGCACGCCACGGCGGCGGCGCCTTTTCGGGCAAGGATCCGACAAAGGTCGACCGCAGCGCCGCTTACGCAAGCCGCTATATCGCCAAAAACATTGTGGCGGCAGGTCTTGCCGATAAATGCGAAATTCAGCTGGCTTACGCCATAGGCGTCGCAAAGCCCGTTTCGGTTATGGTCGATACCTTCGGCACCGGTCGGGTATCCGACGAAAGAATTGCAAAGGCGGTAAATACGGTTTTCGATTTGCGCCCCGCCGCCATAATCGACAGCCTCAATTTGCGAAATCCCATTTATAAACAGCTTTCCGCTTACGGACATATGGGAAGATCCGATATCGACCTTCCCTGGGAAAAAACCGATAAAACCGAAGCTTTAAAATCGGCTTTATAATTTTACATATATAAATTTCTTATAAAGGAAAGGTCAAAGTGTATAAAATTACAGAAAAAAAGGTACTCAACGAGCAGGTAACCTCCCTTACAATCGAGGCTCCCTTTATTGCCCGCAAGGTTAAACCCGGGCAGTTCGTAATCGTCCGCATCGACGAAAAGGGCGAACGTATTCCTCTCACCGTCGCGGATTTTGACGGCGAAAAGGGAACGGTTTCGATTATTTTTCAAGCGGTAGGTTACACCACAAAAAAATTAGCCGCTTTATCGATAGGCGACTTTGTTGCTGACTGCGTAGGCCCGTTAGGACTTCCCACCGAGTTCGGCAACCCGAAAAGGGCGATCGTAATCGGCGGTGGAGTAGGCTGCGCTATCGCTTATCCGCAGGCTAAGGCTTTACATAATATGGGCGTCAAAACCGACGTTATTGTGGGCTTCAGGAGCAAAAATATAGTTATTTTAGAGGACGAAATGCGCAAGGTGTGTGATAATTACTACGTTACCACCGACGACGGCACATACGGCGAAAAGGGCTTCGTTACCAACGTTTTAAAGCGGCTTATATCCGCCGAAAAATACGATCTGGTCATAGCCATAGGCCCTATACCGATGATGAAATTCGTATCGCTTACCACAAAGGAATCCGGTATAAAGACTATAGTAAGCCTTAATCCGATTATGATAGACGGTACCGGTATGTGCGGAGGCTGTCGTGTAACCGTCGGGGGCGAGACGAAGTTCGCATGCGTTGACGGCCCCGATTTTGACGGTCATTTAGTGGATTATGATTCGCTTATGAGCCGTAACGGCTTCTACCGTGAGGAAGAAGCGGAGCATGCTTGCAGATTGGGGGCTTACAATAATGGCTAATATGTGTCCGAATAAAACCAAAATACCCGAGCAGGAGCCGCTTGTTCGCAACCGAAATTTTGACGAGGTGGTGCTCGGTTATACCGAGGAAATGGCGGTTGAGGAAGCGACGAGATGCCTCAACTGTAAAAACGCGCCCTGTATTACGGGCTGTCCCGTAAAGGTAAAAATTCCGGAATTTATAGCCCGCATTGCAAACGGTGAGTTCGAAGCCGCTTATCAAAAGATAATCGAGACAAATTCTTTGCCGGCGGTTTGCGGCAGAGTATGTCCGCAGGAATGTCAATGCGAAAGCAAATGCGTTCGCGGCATTAAGGCGGAAAGCGTCGGCATAGGCAGACTCGAGCGCTTTGCGGCGGATTATCATATGAAAAATTCAAAACCCGAGAAAGCGGAAATAAAATCCAACGGCAAAAAGGTCGCCGTTATAGGCGCGGGCCCTGCCGGGCTTACATGCGCGGGCGATCTTGCAAAGCTCGGTTATAAGGTGACGATTTTCGAGGCGTTCCACACCGCAGGCGGCGTTTTGGTTTACGGTATTCCAGAGTTTAGACTCCCCAAATCAATTGTTGCCCGCGAAATCGAAAATCTTAAAAATATCGGCGTGGAAATTATGACCGATATGGTAATAGGTAAGGTTTTGTCGGTGGATGAAATTATCGATATGGGCTACGAAGCCGTATTTATCGGTTCGGGCGCCGGACTTCCTATGTTTATGGGTATAGAGGGCGAAAACAGTGTCGGAGTTTACTCGGCTAACGAATTTTTAACCCGAATAAATCTTATGAAGGCTTACCTTGACGATTATGATACCCCTATTAAAAAATCAAAATCAATAGCGGTAGTCGGAGGCGGCAACGTCGCTATGGACGCCGCGCGCTGTGCAAAGAGACTCGGCGCAGAGCACGTTTATATAATATACCGCCGCAGTGAAGAGGAAATGCCCGCCCGTAAGGAAGAGGTTCACCACGCAAAAGAGGAAGAAATCGAATTTAAGCTGCTTTGCAATCCGCTGCGCATTTTAAGCGACGACAAGGGCAACGTAACCGCCGTCGAATGCATTAAAATGGAGCTCGGAGAGCCGGACGCTTCCGGCAGACGCAGACCGGTGGAAATACCGGGCTCCGAGTTTATACTCGACGCGGACGCCGTGATCATGGCTTTGGGCACCTCGCCGAATCCGCTTATCAAATCCACCACTCCCGGGCTTGACAGCAACAAACGCGGCTGTATAGTCGTCGACGAAAGCATGAAAACCTCCAAGGAAGGCGTTTACGCCGGCGGAGACGCCGTAACGGGCGCCGCAACCGTTATTCTTGCTATGGGCGCCGGAAAGTCAGCGGCGGAGGCTATTGACGATTATTTGAAAAATAAGTAAAACTGTTTTTTGTCATATACAAAATAAGCCGCACAAGCCTTATTTTTTGACTTGTGCGGCTTATTTTCGATTGTTTAATCCGAAAGCGCTTTGTTTCTGAAAAGCAGGGAAATACACCAAATGCCCGCCAAAGCGATAATTGTGTAAATAATACGGCTTACTATAGCCGCCGCACCTCCGAACGCCCAGGCGACAAGGTCGAATTGGAAAAGCCCTACAAGCCCCCAATTAAGCGCGCCGATGATTATAAGAATCAAACAGATTTTATCAAACATAATTTCAACTCCTTTGCCTTTACTATTTTTAACGCAATATACTTTTTTATTCATGATTAATATTTTTTTAATTATTTAGTCAATGCAATCAGATTACAATGCGCCCGAGGCGGACGGATTTCTCCGCCGCCTGTGTCATCGTCCTTGAAATACGACAGTATTCCTGCGTCCTCTTCCTTGCCGGACGAAAAAATCCGCTCCGACTCGGGTCGAAGATTTTGCATGAGAACGCCGTTCGTGTTCCGCGCGAAGCAGGGTTGCGAGCATACTGTCGTATGGTAAGACCGTGCGACAAAGCGGGCGCGGACGTCGTTCCGCGCAAAACGCATTGTAATCTGATTGCATTGACTACAAGTCGCGAATTAAATAAAAATTGACAAAAATGCCAAAAAGGTTTATAATAAGCTAAGCTGAATTTGATTTTATTCTTTCCGCTTCGGATATAATATAAAGGTAGTTTAAAAGTCTTAATTTTTGTTGACGGGAGTTGCCTTATTTGGATAAGTTTGTAATAAACGGCGGCAAAGCGTTAAAGGGAGAGGTTCGTATAAGCGGCGCCAAAAATGCCGCGGTGGCTATTCTTCCTGCCGCTATGCTTGCCGACAGTCCTTGTGTTATTGAAAACGTTCCCGAAATTTCGGACGTTACCGCCATTTTAAGGGCTATGCAGTGCCTGGGCGCCGAAATTCGCTATATTAACAGATCAACCGTTCAAATCGATCCCACTCATATCAATTCTTTTATCGTTTCCAAGGAAATGGCCGACGGCATGCGTGCTTCGAGCTATTTTTTGGGCGCGCTCTTAGGCAGGATGCACCGCGCAAAGGTGGCGCCGCCCGGAGGCTGTAATTTGGGCGTCAGACCTATCGACCAGCATATAAAGGGCTTTGAGGCTTTGGGCGCCGAAATGAGCATCGAAAACGGTATGGTTGAGGGTAAAGCTCCTATTCTCAGGGGAGCTTCTATATATCTTGACGTGGTTTCGGTGGGCGCCACGATAAATATAATGCTGGCGGCGGTAAAGGCAAAGGGGCTTACCGTTATTGAAAATGCCGCGCGTGAACCGCATATAGTTGATCTTGCGAATTTTCTTAATTCAATGGGCGCAAATATTATGGGCGCCGGTACCAACGTTATCAAGGTTCGCGGCGTTGATTCGCTGTTCGGAGCCACCTACAGTATTATTCCCGACCAGATCGAGGCGGGCACCTATATGGCGGCGGCGGTCGCCACAGGCGGCGACGTTTTACTTACCAACGTTACACCTAAGCATTTGGAGTCTATTACGGCGAAGCTGCGTGAAATCGGAGCCGATATTACCGAGTATGACGAGGCAGTCCATGTCGTAATGAACCGACGCCCCAAAAAATGCAACGTAAAAACATTTCCGCATCCCGGCTTTCCTACCGATATGCAGCCGCAAATCGCTACTGTTTTGACCATTGCCGACGGTACGAGCATAGTCACCGAGGGCGTTTGGGACAGCCGCTTCCGCTATGCCGAACAGCTCATTTTAATGGGCGCCGATATTCAGGTCGACGGTAAAATGGCGGTCATTACCGGGGTTGAAGCCATCAATCCCGCGCCCGTCAAGGCGGTGGATCTCAGAGCCGGCGCCGCCATGATAATCGCGGGGCTTATGGCAAAGGGTACGACCGAAATCGATAATATCGATCATATCGACCGCGGTTACGAAAATATCGTGGAAAAGTTTTCGGCACTCGGAGCCGATATAAAGAGAATACCGAAAATCGAGGGCAGAGTCGTCTTTAAACGGGCATAATTCGTCGGGGCTGCTCCGACGGCTTTTGCGGCTTGCCCTATAGCTTTTGTGGGGGAGCGCTGCTCTCCCTTTTTGTCAGGTGGAATTGTAATGTCAAGAATATGTCCGCTTTACAGCGGTTCTACGGGAAACAGTACCTATATTGCGGCGCAAACGGGAGGAATACTTGTAGACGTCGGAGCTTCCATGAAGGGTATATGCTATGCCTTGGAGCGCGCCGGCGGCTCCTACGACGAAATAAAAGCGGTTGTTATTACCCACGAGCATTCCGACCATATAAAGGGTTTGGAGGTGTTTTTAAGTAAAACCGGCGCGAAGCTTATCGCTTCGACCGATACTCTCGAAACGCTCCGAAATATGAAAAAAATCCCCGCCGGAACACAGGTTTTGCCGATAGACGATACCGCCGCTGAAATTGACGGTATAGTCATAAACCGCTTTCCGACAAGCCACGACTGCTCGGGCTCGAGCGGATACACCTTTCTTTTGCCGGACGGTAAAAAGATATCGGTTTGTACCGATTTGGGGGTTGTCACAGAGCAAGTACATAACGCCGTTAAGGAAAGCGACGCCATACTTTTGGAATCAAATCACGATATCGAAATGCTCAAAAACGGACCGTATCCGCCCTATTTAAAGGTTCGGATTTTATCCGATTCGGGGCATATTTCAAATAACGCCTGCGCGGCGGAGCTTAAGGAGCTGTTCAAGGGCGGCACAACACGGTTTATTTTGGGGCATTTAAGCCAAAAAAACAACACCGTGATGTTGGCGCGCTCGGTGGCTGAGGCGGCGCTTATGGACCTTGGCGCCAGAGACAATAAGGATTATACTTTAAGCGTGGCGTTACCTACGGACAACAGGGTGACGGTTATATGATGCGGGTAAAGCTTATCGTTCTCGGCAAATGCAAAGAAAAATATCTCAAAGCCGCGTCGGACGAATATACAAAGCGACTTTCAAGATACTGTCGGCTTGAAATAGTTGAAACGCAACCGGTAAAACTGCCGGAAAATCCGTCAATTGCGCAGATAAATTCCGCTTTGGAGCGTGAGGCGGACGAAATATTAAAAAAAATACCCGAGGGCTGCGAGATTTTTTCGCTCTGCATCGAGGGCGAGCAAATGTCGAGCGACGCCTTTGCAAAAAGGCTTAAACACGCTGAAAACGCCGGCAAAACCGTAGCTTTTATTATAGGAAGCTCCTACGGTTTAGCCGAAAAAATTAAGGATAAAGCGGATTATAAGCTCTCCTTTTCGCAAATGACCTTTCCGCATCAGCTTTTCAGGGTTATGCTCTTAGAGCAAATATACCGCGCTTTTAAAATCAACGAGGGCTCCGCTTATCACAAATAAGCTGTAATAAGCCGCAGGAGGAATTATTATGAAAGAATATATCGTTACCGATTACGGAGTAAAAAGTAATTCAAAAGCATTTCAAACCGAAAAAATACAGGCGGTAATCGATCTTTGCAAAGACGAGGGCGGCAGGGTGGTAATACCCGCCGGCGAATATTACGTCGCTTCGCTGAGACTCCCGTCAAATACGGTTCTTTATCTTAAAGCGGACGCTAAAATATACGGCAGCGACGAGGTCGACGATTACACGGTGTATGATATTCCCAAAGGGGTAAACACACGAACCGACAGAGATTTGTTCGCCGAATATTTTGAAAACGCGGGCCATTACGATAACTACCGCAAAGCGATTATATCGGCTTACGGCGAAAAAAACGTCTCGATAATCGGTGAAAAAAATTCTGTGATAGACGGGCGCGACTGCTTTGACGCCGACGGCGAGGAGGGCTTTCGCGGACCGCACGGGATTTTTATGTCCTGCTGTGAAAACGTTATCCTTCGCGGATATACGATTATGAATACCGGCAATTTTATGCACCAGATAGACAACAGCAAAAATATTGTGCTTGACGGGGTTACCATGCTTGCGGGACACGACGGTGCGCATTTGCATTTATGCGAAAACGTAACCGTGGAAAATTGCAAATTTATTACCGGCGACGATTGTATAGCCGGCGTAAATATCAATAAAATGACCGTAAAAAACTGCGAATTAAACACTGCCTGCCAGAATTTTCGGGTGGGCGGCAGAGATATACTTATCGAAAATTGCAGATTATACGGGCCGGGATATTATCCCCACAGAATGACCGTAGTAAAGGGAAAACGAAATTATCTTCCGCGCGAAGAGGGAAGACACAATACCTTATCGGCGTTTATTTATTTCGCAAGCGAACGTTATCCCGACACTCTGCCGCATAATATTACCTTTAAAAACTGTACAATTGAAAATATCGACAGCTTCATGCATTACGACTGCGACAATGCCGCGCTTTTGGAAGGCGGTGCGCATTTGCGGGAAATAAATCTTGAAAACGTCAAAATGAGCGGGCTTGTAAAATCCTCCGTTTGCAACGCCTCAAGCGAAAATCCGCTTATTATAAATCTTAAAAATACCGATATTTCTTTTGCAGATTCCGCCGAGTCGACGGAAGCTTTCGGCGACGACAAGCTCAACGTTAAAATAAACAAAATCGTATAATCGATGGTTGGAGGTGCTTTATATGCTTGACAGTCGTAAAATCTCGGTTTTAAGGGAGCTTGCTCAAAAATATATGTCCTACGCAACGCTTCCCGTACAAAAGGAAAAACGCGAAATGTGGTATTCGCTAAACCGTCTTAACATGCAAAAGCCCATGGTGCTTATCGATCAGATACCCTGGAACGAGCTTAGCAGAACCGACGATTTTTTAACCTGCGTTATAAAGGACGATCCGTATTGGAATTGGGTGGAGTTCAGTTTGCGCTCAAATATTTACAAATTTGAGCATATGCCGGTCGACAGGGTATTTCCGCCCTATATTCTCCTGCCGCGGCCTATCAATAATACGGGATACGGTCTTCCCGAAACCAAAACGGTGCTCGGTAAGGATCCCGACGGTGTGTTTTCCCAAAGCTTTGAAGACGGGCTTAAAACAGACGAGGATCTCGAACGACTGCACGCTCCCGTGATTACCTGCGATAAAGCTGCCGAAAGGGAAATAAAAGAAACCGCCGAAATGATTTTTGAAGGCATAGCGCCGCTAAAATTTCAAGGGCTATGCATGCATTTGGGGCTGTGGGATTTTATTTCCGAGTCAAAGGGGGTTACCGCCTGCTATTATGATCTTGTAGACAGGCCGGAATTTATGCATGCCATAATGGAGAAGCTGACCGTTTACACCCTCGAGGCTATAGATCAATTAAACGCGATAAACGGCTTTGACGCCTCCTCTACGATCTGCCACTGCTCACATACCTTTTGCGACGACCTTCAAAACGACAGCGAGTACGCCACCGCAGACAAAGCATGGGCTTTCGGCTTGGCACAGCTTTTTTCCTCGGTTTCACCCGAAATCACCGAGGAATTTGAAGTGCCCTATATGCAGCGCATTTTTAAACGCTTCGGCGCCGTTTATTACGGCTGCTGCGACCGGCTGGACGACCGGCTCGATATAATCGATAAAATGCCGAATATTCGCAAAATTTCCTGCAGTCCCTGGAGCGATCGCGAAAATTTTGTCGCAAATTTACCTTCCAAATACATAATGTCAAATAAGCCTAACCCAGCCGTTCTTGCCGGTATCGGATTTGACGAGCAGGCGGCAAGGGAGGATATTCGCCGCACTATAAACGCCGCGAAGGCGCATAACGTACAGCTTGAAATAATTCTTAAGGATATAAGCACGGTAAAAGAGGATCCGTCAAGGCTTTGGCGCTGGGCGGAAATCGCAATGGAGGAAACGTCGAAGCTTTGATTGACGGCGTTCTGCCGCATTCCAAAAACAAGTTACCGTGAGTATCAATATTTTTTATTATTTAAAGGGGGAACCCGGCATGACGAAAAACTTAAATGCGTCGCTTAAAATCGACGGTAAATATTATACTATAAGCGCGCTTGAAAACAGTAAAATCAAAATGAATATAACCGATTCGGGCAACGGTTATATATACCGTAAAACGGAGCTTTATAATTCGGACGGTAAAAACAGTCCCGAAATTACGGAAATTTATACCTTGGATCATACCTTTAAGTGCGAAAATACGGCGTATTTTTATTCGCTTCGCGGCGATGACGATACAAAAAACAGCTTTTTACCGATTGAGAAAACGATCGAAAAGGGTGAAGAGTTTGTACTCGCGCCGATTGGAGGGCGCCCCTCAAACACGACGGCGTTTCCGTATTTTGACCTTACGCTGGACGGCAAACCGATCCTTTTTGCGGTAGGCTGGGCAGGTCAGTGGAAAGCGATAATAAAGCGCACAACCGACGGCGTTAACGTCAAAATCGGTATGGAAAACGCCGACTTTTATATGCTTGCGGGCGAAAAGCTCAATATGCCCTCATGCTGTGTTATGACAGGCGAATGCGGCGAAGACGCTCCCGCTTTGCGCCGCCGTTTTCGCAAAATGCTCGCAACCGATATGAATCCTTTGCCCGACGGAGTGGAGCATCTTCCTATCTCCGTGGCTCCGTATGACCGCTATTTTTACGGTAAATGTCCGGATTGGCCTACGGTGGACGGACAGCTGCGAACCTTAAAAGCGACGCAAAAATGCAAATATTTCGATACTTTTTGGATAGACGCGGCTTGGTTTCGTTTGGGCTTTCCGGACGGCGTGGGAAATTACACCTTTGCCGAAGGCTTTCCGGACGGTCTTCGCCCCGTGGCGGACGCGGTTCATGAGGCGGGGATGCGCTTTATGGTCTGGTTCGAGCCCGAAAGAATACATTCCGGGAGTGAAATTTTTGAAAATCACAAGGATTTTCTGCTGTCGGTAACCGGAGAAAAGGATACCTTCCTTTATAATTTGGGCGATGAAACGGCATTTTCATGGCTTAAAAATACCCTTATAAATTTTATACGCGACAACGGCATCGATAACTACCGTCAGGATTTTAATATGGAACCGCTGCCTTATTGGCTGCAAAATGACCAAGAGGGAAGACGCGGAATTACCGAAATACGCTACGTAAACGGACTTTACAAGCTTTGGGATTCATTGCTCGACGAATTTCCGAACCTGCTTATCGATAACTGCGCAAGCGGCGGCAGAAGGCTTGATTTCGAGCTTACGCGCCGTTCCGTTCCGCTGTGGCGAAGCGATATTAACTGCGCGCCCGTAAAGCCGGATTGGCACTGCGACGTATGGAATCAAAATCAAACCTTGACCCTTTCAGAGTATCTGCCTTATCATGCATGCGGTGCATGGGAGCTTAATACCTTTGAACTGCGCTCCGCCGCAACGTCGGGTATCGCATGCGACTTTGACTTGCTTAACGAGAATTACGATTTTGAGCGGGCATGCAAAATGCTTTGTGAGCTAAAGAATTTAAGCAAATATTGGAAAGGCGATTTTTACCCCCTGACAAAGCCTACCACGGATGAAAACGTATTCGCGGCTTTTCAGTTGGCAGAAGAAGACGCGGGCTTTGCTTTAATTTTCCGAAGAGCGGACTGCGAAGAAGCGGACTTTGTTTTAAAGCTTGAGGCTATTGACGAAAATGCGGATTATAAGCTTTTAATTACCGATAACGATTATAACACAACCGAAAAAACGGTAAGCGGAAGCGTTCTCAAAAGCGGTATTACCGTTATCCTCGCAGATGCCCGTACAAGCGCGGTTTGCGAATATTTTAAAACAAAAAATTAGTACAAAAAATCCCTATCGGGCGAGAACCCGGTAGGGATTTTGCAAATGCGGCGTAAATTTTAAGAGCCCAAATAATACTTTACAAGCGATTGCAGAATAGTATCGCTGTCAAATTTGCGGATAAGATTACGGGCATTATTATGAGTGGTAATATAGGTCGGATCCTCGGAAAGAATGTAACCCACTATTTGATTTATGGGATTGTAACCTTTTTCCTTAAGTGCATCGTAAACGAGCATTAAAGTATTTCTGATTTCACGTTCGGTCTGGTCGCCTATAGAAAAGGTCATGGTTCTGTCGTTCATAAATAACACCTCTTGTAATTCTGTCTGTAATATATTTTATAACACTTTTTCAAAAAGCGCAAGTATTATTTTCGAAGCTCTGCTCCGATTTTTTCGAGCTTCTTTATAATCTTATTATTAACGTCTTCTATCTCTTTATCACTTAAAGTGTTGTCGTTAGAGCGAAGCAATACGCTGTAAGCAACGCTTTTTTTGCCTTCGGGTATCTGAGCGCCGGTATAAACGTCGAAAAGCTCGATTTTTTCGAGCAATCTGCCAGCGCCCGAGCTTATAGCCCGCTCAATAGCGCCTACGGGAAGATCTGCGTCAACCAGCATCGCAAAGTCGCGTTCGACGGCGGGGAATTTGGGCAGCGGCTTGTAGGTTACTTTGCGCTTTTCGATGGCGAGCAAAAGGTCAAGCTTGATTTCCGCAACGTAAACGCGGCGGTCTATGCCGTAGCCTGCGGCAACGTCGGGATGTACCTCGCCGAAGGTGCCGATTTCGGTATTGTTTGCCTTTATAAGCGCTTGTCTGCCCGGGTGGAGATAGGGCTCTGCGCTTCGCTCATATTCCGTATGCGCTCCGAAAAGCTTGCATACCGCCTCAACGATGCCCTTTAAGGTGAAGAAATCCTCATCCTCGCCGTAAATACCTATCGACATTGTCGGAAGCTCATACGGCTGTTCGGTAAGGGGAAGAGATTTCGGTATAAACCGCTTGCTTATTTCAAAAAATCTGCTGTCGGGTATTTTTTTGTTTATATTTGTGGCAAGCACGGTAAGCATGCTTGTGGTAAGCTGAGTGCGCATGGTAGAATATTCGTCGCCCAAGGGATTTAATATCCGTATTTGCGCGCGGCGTTCGTCATCCTCCGCCAATTTAAGAGTATCGATGGCTTTGGAGGCAATAAACGAATAGGTGGCTATTTCATACGCGCCCGCGCCGGTGAGCAGTTTTTTGATTTTATCGGTTTTTATTCTTTCGGGTAGAAGCTTACCGCGAACTACAGTGCCCCGCATGGGAGTACCCACAATATAATCATAGCCGTAAATTCTCATAACTTCCTCTGCCAAGTCGGCTCTGCCCTCGATATCGCTTCGAATTGAAGGAACGCGGCAGGTGATTTTATTGCCGTCGGCGTCGGTTTTAAGACCTAAGCTGTTGAGAATTGATACGATTTTTTCGTCCGGAACCTTTACGCCGATAAGCTCCATGATTTTATCGGTCGTGGTCTCGATTATCCGGTCCTCCGGAAGTCCGACGCTGCAGTCGATGGCGCCGTCTATAATATCTCCGGCGTCAAGCTCGTAAATAAGCTGTAAGGCGCGTTCGGCGGCATACTCGACGTTGACAATATCAACCCCGCGTTCGTATCTTCCGCTCGCTTCGGTGCGAATACCCAAGGCGCGGCCGGTATGGCGGATATTGTCGCGGCGGAATTTAGCCGACTCCAAGAATAAATCCTCGGTATCGTTTTCGATTTCGCTTTCCTTGCCGCCCATAATTCCGGCAAGACATGAGGGCTTTTCGCCGTCGGCAATAACCAGCATGTCTTCGCTCAATTTGTATTCCTTGCCGTCAAGCGTGGTAATGCTTTCGCCGTTTCGTGCGTTGCGCACGATTATCTTTTTGTCGGATAAATCGTTGTAATTAAAGGCATGCATGGGTTGACCGGTTTCAAGCATTACGAAGTTCGTAATATCGACGATATTGTTTATCGGGCGCATACCGGACGCCGTAATCGCCTTTTGCATCCATAAGGGGGATTGCTTTATGCGCAGATTTTTAACCACTCTGCCTATATATCTCGGGCAAAGGTCGGGATTTTTGACCTCGATGCTTATATAATCATTTATATTGCCGCCTACGGTTTTATATTCCGGCTTCGGCGCCGTGAATTTTGTGCCCAATACGACGCTTATTTCCTTTGCCACGCCCAAAAAACAGTTACAGTCCGGGCGGTTTGCGGTAATTTTAAAGTCTATAATATAATCGTCAAGCCCCAAAACCTCGCGCATATCGGTACCCGGCTTGTGCTCGCCCTTCAGTATCAAAATACCGTTTACCGAAGCGCCCTCGTAATCCTCCTCGGTAAGGCAAAGCTCCTCTCCCGAGCATAGCATTCCGTTGGAGGCAACTCCGCGCAGCTTGCCGTTTACAATGTGCGCGCCGCAGGGAAGATAACTGTCGTTAAGGGCGGCGGGAACCAGATCTCCAACCTTGATATTTTGCGCGCCGGTAACTATTTGCACAAATTCCTCGGCGCCGATATCCATTTGACAAATCTGCAAATGGTCGCTGTTTTCGTGGGGGGTTATCTCCATAATGCGTGCGACTACGACGTTGACGAGCTTATCGCCCTGATTTTCTATGCTTTCGACCTCAAATCCCGCCATTACCATGCGGTTGCAGAGCTCTTCCACTGGAACGTTTATGTCTACGTAATATTTTAAAGCTTTAAGTGAAATTTTCATAAGTTACCCTCCTTTAAAACTGCTCGAGGAAGCGTTTGTCATTTTCGAATAAAAGACGAATATCGCTTATCCTATAGCTTGTCGTCGTAAGCCTGTCGAGACCTATTCCGAATGCAAAGCCGGAATATTCCTCCGGATCTATTCCGCATGAGCGCAGTACGTTCGGATGAACCATACCCGCGCCCAAAATTTCTATCCAGCCGCTGCCTTTGCAGACGCGACAGCCCTTACCGCCGCATTCCGAGCAGGTGACGTCAACCTCGACCGACGGCTCGGTAAAGGGGAAGAAGGAGGGACGGAATTTTACCTTCGTATCGTTTCCGTATATTTCATGCGCAAACTGTTCGAGCACGCCCTTAAGGTCGCACATCGTAATGCCCTTGTCGACAACAAGACCTTCGATCTGGTGAAAAACGGGGGAATGGGTGGCGTCCACTTCGTCCGCGCGGAAAACCCGCCCCGGACAGATTACGCGTATGGGAGGCTTTCTTGTCTCCATGGTTCGTATCTGCGCCGCCGAGGTTTGGGTACGCAAAAGCAGATTATCCGCAAGATAAAAGGTATCCTGCATATCTCTTGCCGGGTGGTCTGCGGGAACGTTGAGACATTCGAAATTATAATGCTCCGTTTCGACCTCGGGGCCGTCCACAACGTCAAATCCCATGGACTGAAATATATTTATCATATTATCGAGTACGGTGTTAAGCGGGTGAAGCTTGCCCTGCTTTATTTCCTTTGCGGGCATCGTAATATCCACGGTTTCGGCTTTGAGCTTGATTTCGCGCGCTTTTGCGGCGATTTCCTGTTTTTTGGCGGCGATAAGCTCCTCCAACTCCTGCTTTGCCTCGTTTACAAGCTGCCCCATTTTAGGCCGTTCCTCGGGAGAGAGGGAGCCCATTTGCTTTAAAATGGCGGTAAGCTCACCTTTTTTGCCCAAATACTTAACCCGCAGGTTTTCGATTTGAGTCTCGTCTTCAAAAGCTTTAACGGCATCTTTTGCGGCGGCGGTTATTGCTTTTAACTTTTCTTGCATATTTATTCCTCCATAAAAAATAAGCTTCGCCCCGAGACTCCAAGGTCTTAACAGGACGAAGCAATAAATTCTTCGCGGTACCACCCGTTTTTTCGCTCAAAGAGCAAACACTCTTGCGGCAGATAACGGTGCCTGCCGTCGGCGTCTACTGAAGCTTCAACACCGCTGCTCGAAAGGGAACTTCGGCAAAATTGCGCTTATGCGTGTTTTCAGCCCCGACACGCATTCTCTGAAAAGTCAAATTTTTGCTTACTTTTCTTTGTCATTGCATTTTTAATTATTTTACCACTTATATTTGCTTTTTTCAAGTCTTTTTTTAAATAAACGGCGATAAACGGCGAATTTTAAGCGTTTTTTATTAAAAATTTAAAGATTTTTACTCTTTGTTTTCTCTCAGCTCCAAAATTTTGTTGATTGTGTTTTTATAAAAATCGTCTTCTTTTGCTTTGATCACATATCCGTGCCTGCCGCCGCTATCCTCTATAAAGCGGTTTTCGCCGGTTTTTCCGTTAACGAATGCGGTGCCTTTTACCAATTTATAACCCGCCTTTTCCTCGTCATGTATGGACGCCATCAGCACGAGCATCGGATCCCATGAGAACCTGCCGAAGGGCGATCTTGCGGCGCACAAGGCGTTTTTGAGTATGTCATTTTTTCCGGTCAAGGTATCGCCGGTTACGACGGTAAAACCTATTTCAAAGCCTAAAAAGGTAATTGGCGTCGGCCATTCCGAACAGATTTTTTCCCCGGCGCGCATGGCTTTTTCATTAGCCGAAAAATTGTATTCCTTGCCGCATGGCTTATCCCATTTGCCCGCCATCATCCAAAGCTTGCCGACTTTTTCCTTTACCAATTCTTTTCCGGAAAGCGGGGAAAACTCGTCGGCTTTGCTTTCGAGAAGCCGCGCCAATGCGGAGCTGAAGCCGATTTCCATAATATCGACTTTTTCGTGTGATTCGGACAAAATTCTTCGGTACATATGAACCGATTCCTCATAATCCTCGTTGCGGTCATACCGGTGCGGCTTTTGCGCCAACCATTCCTGATAGACCGTTTCGCCCTCGTAATCGGTTGCCGTAAGATCTATTCCTATATCTAAATTCGGCAAACCCTCGGCGGTTAAATAAGCGTCCAGGGAGGGCGCGGAAAAGGGCATACAGGCGTCTATATTTATACCCTTGATTTCAATAAGTCCTTGGTCGTTTGCCCATGCAAGGACACGCATGGCGACTATGTCGTCGCAATCGGTCCACCAATCGGTGCCGAGTATAATCGGTATTTTTTTACTATTTGTCATTTTTTCTCTTTTCCTTTCGAATTGTTTTTTCGGATTGCCTTTAAAACACAGTGATTATATTTCAAATAAACCGATTTGTCAAGATGTAAAAAGTAAAAAATTACCATTATTTTGCAGATATCTTTTCAAAAAAATTACCATTTTCCCCGTTTTAATAGGCAAAATATCCAAAGGCGTTGTATTTTCAGATATATTCCCAAAATAAGAGATGAAACAGGAAAAGAGAACGTGTATAATGATATCGTAAAATAATACCGTTACCGTTACCTTTACCGTTTGAGCTTAGAGGATGAGAATTATGAGCCGTTTAACCGAAAAAATCAAAAAATTGATTTCTGCCGCTTTGGCAATTTCCACGGTGTTTTCGTTTGGATTTTCCAACCGGATTGCCGCGCAGCCGGCAGAAAGCAAAGTAATTGTTTTAACCGCGCAATCGGCTTCGCGCGGCGGTAAGTGCGATTTAAAAAAGGATTATGACGGTAAAGAAGGCGTTTCGGTATACACGGGTGAGGGAAGTACTCTTTCCTGGAGCTTCAACGCAACCGCCGGCAGGTATACCGTTGAGGTGGTATATCACACCGAGCAGGGCGGCGGCATCGATATTCAGCGCGATCTGAAAATAAACGGCGCATATCAGTCGGAAGACGCATCGGAGCTTCATTTACATCGCTGTTGGATCGACCTAAAAAAAGATAACGGCGAATTTTTAACCGATATTTACGGTAATGAGCTGCGCCCGTCTCAGGCGGAAAGGTTTTGCTGGATGACGCAGGTTTTGCGAGATTATGTGGGCTACGATTCCTCGCCGGTTACCGTAACGCTTAAAGACGGCGAAAACTCCCTTGCGCTCGGATATATCGAAGAACCCGTCACAATAAGCGAAGTACGCCTGCAGCCGGCAGAGAAGCTTAAGCCCTATTCCGAACTTTCAAAGCAATACGGGCAAAACGGTTACAAAACGGTAAAGGACCGGCAAATCGTCTGCGAGGGAGAAAACAGCGCCTTTAAAACCGATCCCGTTCTTTATCCCGGAAGCGACCGTTCAAGTTCGGGCGTCAGTGACAACGATCCGTATTTGCAAATCATCAATAAAATAGGCGGCACCGCCTGGAGCAGCGGCGGTCAGAAAATTGCCTGGAATATAGATATACCGAAAACCGGACTATACCGCATTACATTCAAGGTCAGAAAAAACTCTTCCAAAGGCTTAAACGCTTACAGGCGACTTTACATAGACGGAGAGGTTCCGTTCGCTCAAGCGGACGCGTTGGCTTTTCGTTTTATGAACGATTGGACCAATCAAACTCTCGGGGATGAAAACGGTGAATGGCTTTTTTACTTCGAAAAGGGCAAGCATGAAATCGCGCTTGAAGCCACATACGGCGAAATGACCGAAATCCTTAACGAAACGAAAAATTCACTTAACCGAATGAACGCCGTTTATCGCCGTATCCTTGTCGTAACGGGTACCGCGCCCGATTTAAACCGCAATTATCATTTTGATGAAATTATGCCGGACGTGGTTGAGCAAATTGCCGCGGAATATAAGACGATGAAGGACATTACCGCAAAAGCGCTCAAAATTTCGGGTGAGAAGGGCGAAAGCTTTACCTCGCTTGACGCGACGGTGCGCACGCTCGGCAATATGGTTGAGGATCCAAATAATATTGCAGAAAATCTGTCGGATTTTAAGACCAACATCGGCTCGCTCGGCACATGGCTTAATACGGTAAGCAGTCAATACATAGAAATTGACAGATTGTATGTCGATACTCCCGATTCAACCTTGCCGAAAGCCAAAAAATCCTTTTTTGCAAGACTCTGGTTCGGGATCCGGACGCTGATTGCATCCTATGTTATTGACTACAACAACATAGGCGACAACGGAAACGCGGATAAAAACCGTGACGCCGTTACGGTTTGGATCACCGACGGGCGCGAACAGTACCAGGCGCTGAAGGCTCTCGTTAACAACGATTTTATACCGAATGAGAAAATTCCGGTGGAGCTTAAGCTTGTAAGCTCCGGAATTTTACTCTCCTCGATCGTGGCGGGCGTCGCTCCCGACGTTAATATCGGTACTACCGACGTTGTCAATCTCGCATTGCGGAAAGCGGTTGTAAATCTAGCGGAGTTTCCGGATTTTGAAAAAACGGTAAGCGACAGCTTTTCGCCCGAGGAAACGATACCCTTTACCTTGAACGGCGGCATATACGCCCTGCCCGAAACGGTGACATTCCCTGTTTTGTTTTATCGTAAGGATATTTTGGAGGAGCTGTCCCTTGACGTTCCCGAAACCTGGGGAGACGTAACCCGAATGATTTCGGTTCTCAATAAAAATAATATGACCTTTGGGCTGGGAACAGACCTGCTGACTTATTATATGTTCCTTTCGCAAAACGGGGTTGACCTTTACTCCGAAAGCGGCAGCAGCTGTGCGTTCGGCAATGAGGACGGGGTTCGCGCTTTCGGCACTTGGACAAATTATTTCCTTAATTATTCGCTTCCGCTTTCTTATGATTTTCAAAACCGTTTCAGAACAGGTGAAATGCCGGTGGGCATAGCCGCCTATTCGACCTATAATACTCTGGCGGTTGCGGCGCCCGAAATAAACGGATTATGGGATTTCACGCTTGTTCCTGGAACTCAAAGGGAAGACGGAACCGTAGATCATACGGGCTATATGTCGACAACCGGATGCGTTATTATTTCTCGGACAAAGCTTATGGAGGACGCATGGCAGTTTGTCAAATGGTGGACCTCGGCGAATTCTCAGCTTTCCTACGGATTGGAGCTTGAAAGTATTATGGGCCCCTCTTCGCGCTATCAGACTGCGAATATTAAAGCGTTTTCATCTCTGCCCTGGAAAACAAAGCAGCGCTCCGTACTGCTCGAACAGTTTAATAACTGTAAAGCGGTTCCGGAGGTTCCCGGCGGATACCTGACGGCGCGAAACGTTCAGTACGCTTTTCGTAAGGTCGTCCTGCAGGAAGCCGACGCCAAGGATACCTTGCTTGAATACATAAGCACAATTAATGCCGAATTGGTCGGTAAAAGAAGAGAATACGGCCTTTCGGTGGATGAATAAGGAGATTATGAATGAAAAAGAGTCTGGCTAAGAAAAACGGGTTGTTTGCCCGTATTCTGAAAAATGCGGATTGCTATTTATATTTGCTTCCTTATTGTGCAATCTTTTTTACCTTTACGGTCCTTCCGGTTTGTATTTCCATATTTTTCAGCTTTACTTATTATGACGTTTTGCAGCCTCCGCGCTTTATCGGCTTTCAGAATTATATCAATTTGTTTGCCAACGACGACATTTTCATTTTATCGCTCAAAAATACCTTGGTAATTTCGGTATTTACGGGGCCTATCGGTTATTTGATGAGCTTGATATTTGCCTGGATGATAGCCGAGCTCACGCCGAAATTGCGAGCGGTTATGGTGACGGCTCTGTATGCGCCGTCAATTTCCGGCGGAGCGTTTATGATTTTTTCTCTGCTGTTCAGCGGCGACAGCTACGGATATATTAACGGCGTTTTATTGAAGCTCGGTATTATAAGAACTCCTATTCAATTTTTGACCGATACAAAGTACATGCTCGCGATCGTTATAGTTGTAATGATCTGGATGAGCATGGGCACGGGCTTTCTGTCCTTCGTAGCCGGATTTCAGACGATTGACCGAACATTGTACGAGGCGGGTTATGTAGAGGGAATAAAAAACCGCTGGCAGGAATTATGGTTTATTACATTGCCGTCTATAAAGCCTCAGCTGTTGTTCGGTGCGGTTATGAGTATCACCGGATCCTTCGGGGCGGGCTCCGTAAGCACCTCGCTTTTCGGTTTTCCGAGTACCGATTATGCCGCGCATACGATAGTCAACCATCTTGAGGATTACGGTACGACGCGTTTTGAAATGGGCTATGCCTGCGCTATTGCGACGGTATTGTTTGTTTTGATGCTTTCCGCCAATAAGCTCGTTCAGAAGCTAATCGGCAAAGTGGGGATGTGACATGGTTAAGATACGCTGGAATTTAAAATCCCGTCCCGGACGAACACTCGGCGGCAATATCGCGATTTTCATTTTTCTCTGTTTAGTCGGAATAGTTATGGTTTTGCCGATGGTTTATATTGTTTCGAGCGCTTTTAAGCCGCTTGACGAATTGTTCATGTTTCCGCCGCGATTTTTCGTGCGCAACCCGACGCTTGATAATTTCAAAAATTTAGGTTCGCTTTTGGGCGAGTCTTCGGTTCCGATAAGTCGGTATTTCATGAATACGATATTTTTAACCGTTGTTACGACCGCCGCGCATATCATAATTGCTTCGCTTGCGGCATATGTGCTCGAAAAACGCGATTTTCCCGGAAAAAATGCAATTTTCAGCATGATTGTCCTTTCTTTAATGTTTTCGGGCTCCGTGACAAGCATTCCGAACTATATTATTTTGAGTAAGTTGGGCTGGATAAATACATATTGGGCTGTCGTAATACCGCAGATCGGATCTACTCTCGGTTTGTATCTTATGAAACAGTTTATGTGCACCGTTCCGGATTCGCTGCTCGAATCCGCTCGAATAGACGGAGCGTCGGATTTGACCATTTTTTGGCGAATAGTTATGCCTATTGTAAAGCCGGCATGGCTTACTTTGATTATAATGCTGTTTCAATCGATTTGGGGCCTTACCGGCAGTAACGTGCTGTTTGACGAACAGCTCAAACCGCTTAATTATGCCATAGGTCAGATTATAAGCGGCGGAATTTCGAGAACGGGTGTCGGCTCCGCCGTAACCTTCCTTATGATGCTCGTTCCGCTGAGCGTATTCATTATTACGCAGAGCAATATTATCGAAACTATGGCTTCGTCCGGAATGAAGGATTAGCGGCAGAAAGAGGTGTGTTATTTGAAATTCAGAAAAATCCTCGTCTTGTTTTTGATTTTGGTTTTTGCCGCGGCTTTTCCAGCGTCTGCGAAGGAGGCGGCTCAAAGCTACACGTATGACGATAACGGTGAGGTTATTTTGACTCCGGACGCCGCCGAATTTTCATATAATATCGATGAAAAGACCTTAAAAACGACCCTTTCAACCATATCGGATATAACGATAAGAAATAAAGAAATTTACGCGGTCGACAGCGGCGCCAATCGGATTTTGATTTTAGATTCGGACGGCAATTTTATTCGTTCTGTAGATTCATATTCGGCGGACGGCGTTAAACATACCTTTAATAAACCGAACGGTCTGTTTGTTACGGAAGAGGGCGAAATTTACGTTGCCGATACCGAAAACAAGCAAATTGTCCATTTAAAAAATGACGGCGCCTTTATTCGCACCGTCCGCGTAGAGCCGATGGCTTTACTCGGCAAAGATTTTGAGTTTCATCCCGTCAAAATAGCGGTAGACAGCGTCGGCAGAATTTTTGCGGTGTCGCGCAATTTCAATCAAGGACTTTTGGAGCTTAACCGTGAGGGTGAATTTGTACAGTGTCTCGGTGCGCCGGCGGTTTCGGTAAATCCGGCGGAATATTTTTGGCGGCTTATTTCGACTAAGGATCAGCTTTCGCGATTGGAGGAATATGTTCCTACCGAATTTAACAGCGTTACCGTCGATTCCGAGGATTTTCTCTTTGTCACTTCGAGCGCATACAGTTATTGGGATTATATAGGAAAAAATGCGGTTTCCTTGCGCAAGCTGAACGCTTTGGGAGTCGACGTTTTAAAAAGCTATAACGGCATGAAGCCCTTCGGGGATGAAAGGCTTTCAACACAGGGCGCCTACCGAGGCGGCTCAACGTTAGTCGACGTGATTTCGCTCGATTATGGCGGTTTTGCGGTTTTGGACTCAAACCGTTCAAAGGTTTTTGTTTACAATTCCTCGTCGCAGTTGCTTTTCGAATTCGGCGCTCCCGGTACCGTTGACGGATCCATGATCACTCCTTCGGCGCTTGCGTTTTATAACGACAGATTTTATGTTGCGGATACCGGCAAGAACTGTATTTCGGTATTTACACTTACCGATTACGGAAAAAATTTGATGCTTACCGCAAAATTGCATGAAGAGGGCAATTACAATCAAGAGGATGCGGTTTGGGAAAAGCTGCTTTCACAGAATTGCTACAATAAAAACGCGATTTCGGGCAGGGCTATGGCGGCTTTTCGCGCGAATGATATGAAAACCGCAATGAAATATTTCAAGCAGGTAAACAATAAGACCTACTATTCAAAAGCATATCAGCGCTACCGAAAAGAGTGGCTCAATAAGAATTTCGGCGTTATGTTTTTTGCTATAGTCGGCGGTGTATTCGCGTTATATCTTTTGAACCGATATTTGAAACGTAAGCTACCTCCGATTAAGGATAAATCTTTGCTCGGCAGTATTAAATTCTCAAAAAGATTTATTTTTCACCCGCTCGCCGGCTCATGGGAGCTTACGAGAGAAAATAACGGCACCTTTGCCGGAGGATGCATTATCTTAACCGTCGCGACAATTGCGCTGGCGTTTCAAAGCTATTGTACCGGCTTTATTTTCAACGGTTCTTCGTCTGCGCAAATCAGCCCGTTCGTTGTTTTGATAAAGCTTTCGGCTCCAATTTTGATTTATTCGCTCTGCAATTGGTGCGTCACTTCCTTGATGGACGGCGAAGCCACATTTGGGCAGATATTTATGACGAATTGTTACTGCTTAACGCCTTTGATTATTTTGGTGCCGCCGGCGGTAATATTAAGCAATATTATGGTGGCGGAAGAAGGCGCATTTTTTCACACGGTTTTAATTATTGCTTATTTTTGGGTGGCTTTATTGTTGATTTGCGGCAATAAGCAAATTCACGATTATTCAATGGGAAAATCGTTGACGGTATTGCTTATAAGCCTTTTGGTAATGGCTTTGGCGGTCTTTTTAACGCTTCTGTTTTTAATTTTGATGCAGCAATTCGGCGGCTTTTGCATTGATTTTTTGAGCGATCTATTTAACAAATTCTTTTAACCGATAGGAAGGACATGTGAAAGTTGAAACGCATAACGGCTTTGTTATTGACAATTGTATTAACCTTCTGCTTTGCCGGATGTTCGGAAACTAAAAAGGCGAAATCCGTCACAAACGACAGCGCCTGGATTAAAGAAGGCGCCGCCGCAAACGACGTTACAAAAAAAGAATTTGACAGCGTCGCCGAAAGCGATGATTTGCAGCTGCTCATAAATCCGAATACCACCGATGTGGCGGTAAAGGTTAAAGAAACCGGTTACGTCTGGTCTACCGACCGACATTCGGACGATAAAAGCAATACTTACCCTGTTTTAACCCTTTCGTATGAAGACGCTTCCGGCAATGCCGACCGCATGGATACCACGCTTGACTGCGTGAAAAAGGGGCAATATAAAATTTCACCGGTTGAAAACGGCGTAAAGGTTTCCTATACTCTGGGAACGGTTCCGGTAATTTATATATATCCCAACTGTCTTTCCGAAAAACGCTTTAATTATTTTTATGAAAAAGCCGACGAAGAAACACGGCAGCTTTTGGATTTGTGCTATTCGTTAATAAATTTGGAGGATTATACTTTTGACCAAGAGGTATACAATCAAATGGCGGAAAAATATCCGCTTTCCAAAGACGGTCCGGTTTACGGAGTATACGAGGAGGTCATGAACGATAGCCTCAGCAAAGAGCTTTCCGACGCTTTCGCCGCAATGGGATATACCGAGGATGACTTAAAAGAGGATAACGGAAAAACCTCGGAGAGCACCGAAAAGGAAACGCTTTTCAATATAAATATCATATATACCCTTGACGACGGCAATTTAAAGGTCGAGATACCGCAAACCGAAATAAAGATTTCCGACGGGTGCTTTCTTGAACGTATCGAGCTTTTTTCGGTTTTCAGCGGCGGGGATTATACCGACGGGTATTTTCTTTTGCCGGATGGCTCCGGATCGGTTATGGAATTTTACAACGGTAAAAGCAATATAGGCGATTATTCCACAACGGTATACGGCAAGGACTATGCCTTAAAATACGACACCGAGATTTTAAAGTACAAAAACGCGACAATGCCCGTTTTCGGATGCAAGGAAAACGGCAACGCTTATTTTGCCGTTATAGAAGATTGCGAATGTAATGCCGAAATTAATGCCGCCACGGGCAATGAAAAGCTTCCTCCGCGCGTTTGGCCCGATTTTACCGTGCAGGCGCGCGATGAAATGGTTTCCGCAACCCTCAACGAAAGCTCCGCCGGATACAGCATTTCGGTTCATCAGCAGAAATTGTACGACGGCAATATCGCGCTGAGATACGCGTTTTTCTCGGGTGACGACGCCGATTACAGCCATATGGCTGACTACTACGGCGATTATCTTTTTAGCGATAAAACCATTGGCGGTAATTCCGAATACCCGGCTGTAATCAATATTGTGGGTTCGGTTGATATTAAGAAAACGGTTTGCGGCATATCCTACCGCAAAAATACCGTACTCACTTCGGTGGACGAAGCCAAGAATATTATCTCGTCGCTTCAAAAAGACGGCTTAGACAATTTAAAGGTAAGATATTCCGGCTGGTTCGGCAGCGGTTACAGAAACGGCATTATAAAGAATATTAAGGTGCGACGGGACGTCGGAGGGCTTAAAACCCTCACTTCCTGGGTGAATAATCCCGGGAAAGGCGTAACGGTCTATCTTGACGCCGACCTTCAGTACGCATGGAAATATGCATGCGGAATATTCGGTATCGGGAATAAGGCGATTAAAAAACTCGATCAGTCGACGGCGGCTTTGCAAAGCTTTGACGCCGCTACATACCGTATTTCAAAGGACAGCGAAATTTTTTATGCGCTTAATCCCGAAACCGTCGGCGCAGAATTTTCGCAATTTCAAAAATTTTGCGGCGAAAACCAAATTCCGGCAGTTTCTTTTTCGAAAATCGCCACGGATTTAAACGCCGACTACAATGAATCTAACAAAATAAACCGGCAGGACGCGGGGAAAAGCCTGGCGTCCGACGCCGAAAGCGTTGCAAAAAGCTTTGATACAATGTTTTCGGGCGGAAATATTTTGACTGCGCGCTATGCGGGATTTCTTAACGAATTGCCGTTATGCTCGGACAGAGAGGGTATGACCGACTATTCGGTGCCGTTTCTTGAAATGGCTTTAAGCGGTCGTATAGCATATTCGGGTCCGCCCGTCAATCTCGATAACGCCGAGCCTGCGGATTTACTGCGCTACATCGAATCTGCCGCCGCGCCGTCCTTTACTTTGACCGAGCGCATAAGCGACGCCGCCGATACCAATACCTACAGCTTTCTTTACGCTTCCGAATTTTCTTCACAAAGAAATTACGTGAAAGAAAATTATGACTATCTAAAAAAGGCGGTCGGCGATTTATACTCTAAACGTATCGTTGCGCACAAACGCTTGCAAAACGGCGTGTTTGAAACGCTTTTCGAGAGCGGAGACGCCGTTATCGTAAATTATAATGATTGGCAGTGTACCGTAGACAACAAAACGGTGGAAGCGAAAAGCTATTTGCGTATTAAGGAGGCGGGAGTATGAAACCGAAGTCGTCATTGATAAAAAAACGTGGAAGATACGGCTATTTCTTCATTTTCCCGTTTTTGGTAGGATTGCTGTTTTATTTTATTATTCCGCTTATAGGGGCGTTTCGCTTTTCTCTTTCGGAGCTAAAGGTAAACTCTACGGGATATGAGCTCAGCTTTGTCGGCGCGGAAAATTTTCGGCATGCCTTTCTTGTGGATACGCAGTTTCGTAAGCTATTGGTTTCCTCTGTGGGAAATATGTGCGTGAATGTTCCGATAACCGTGATTTTTTCCTTCTTTTTGGCAAGTCTTGTAAGTATGGAGTTTAAGGGAAGAGGCGCGGTTCGCACCATTCTGTTTTTACCGATCATTATTTCTTCGGGAGCGGTTGCAATGCTGACCGCCGACGATTATATGAGCATCATGATAAACAATTCGGACAAATACACTGCCGCAAATGGCGGTCTTGCGAGCGTATTTGTAAGCACCGTCAGTCAAATGGAGCTTTCAAGCGGCGTGGTGGATTTCCTTGTGCGCTCTGTAGAAAGAGTTTATGATATTACGGTAATGTCGGCGGTTCCGATTGTAATTTTCTTGGCGGCGCTCCAATCCGTTCCGGATGCGCTTTACGAGGCGGCATTTATAGAGGGAGCCACAAGGTGGGAGGTCTTTTGGAAGATAAAATTTCCAATGGTAAGCCCGCATATATTGGTTTGTCTGATTTACAGCATAGTCGATTCCTTTAACAGCGCCTCCAACGTCGTAATCGCCGATATTAAAAATGTTACCTATATGAAATTCAATTACGGTATGGGCGCGGCGATGTCCTTTTCGTATATGGCGATCGTATTGGTTATTTTGGCAATCGTCTATTGGGCGGTTTCGCGTAAAGTCTTTTATAATAATTAAGCAAATAAGCAATTTTGGGAAAGGAGCAGATATCCTTGAAAAAGGCTGTCAGTCGGGAAATAAACGCAGAAACACGCCGCTACCGCCGAAAACAGCGCATTATCGGAATTACGATTTCCTTTTTACGCACCTTATTTTTGATCGGTATTTGTTTTACGATTATTTATCCTATGTTATCGCATGTTTTTGCTTCGTTTATGCCGGCGCGTGATTTTTACAATTCGAATATCAAATATTTACCGAGCTCTTTTGTGCTTGATAATTATAAAAAAGCGGTGCAATTGCTTGATTACGGTTCAACCCTTTTAAATTCGCTGATTCTTTGCCTGTTAACCTCGGTTTCGCAGGTAATCGTTTGCACTATGGTAGGCTACGGATTTGCGCGGTTTGAGTTTAAGGGCAAAAGAATATTTTTTATGCTCCTTATATTGGGGCTTGTGGTACCGCCGGATTTGCTGTTAATTCAGCGTATGTTTCAGTTCAAGTTTTTTGACCTGTTCGGTGTTTTTAAATTGATAAAGGGCGCTCCGCTTGATTTGCTTAATACGGTTTGGCCCTTCGTAATGCTGGGGCTTACCTGCAGCGGTTTAAAAAACGGACTTTACGTCTTTATAATGAGACAGTATTTTATGGGCTTGCCCAAGGAAATAGAGGAAGCGGCTTACGTCGACGGCGCCGGTCCGATAAAAACCTATATAAAAGTTATATTGCCGGGGGCTGTTACTAATATCGTGACGATTTTCCTTTTCTCTGTGGTATGGCAGTGGAACGATACGGTATATACGCCGGTTTTTTACACCGAAAAAAATGTGATTACCACAATGATAAAAATGCTCCCTACAGGAACTATAAGTATGTCATCGGTCAACAGTTTAACAACCAATGCGGGAATTGTGTTGATTGTTTTACCAATGCTTATACTTTACGTCTTTTTGCAGAATTATTTTGTAAAAGGCGTGGAGCGCAGCGGGTTGGTCGGTTAAAATAAAATAATATTTTGGAGGTTTCTTTATGAAAAACACACGCGTTATAAAAACAGCGGCATTCTTGTTATGCTTACTTCTCATCTTTTCCGCGGTGGGCTGTAAAAAATCACCGGGTAAGACCGATGAAATAAGCGAATGGTCATACTACGAGGATTACGAGGACGTTCCGAGCGGTGAGACAAGCAATACCGAAAGCAAAACCGACGGAAGCTCCGGTACAAATTCCGGAAGCGGCAGTGATAAAACCGGCGGCGGGAAAACCGACAGCGCCGGAAAATCGGGCGGCAAAACCATGTCAAGGGAGTTTTTGAACTCTTTAAAAGGTATGACTATCAATATTACCGATTTGTATAAGGACGATATTCCGCAAAAGGGTACCGCAATCGGCAATATGTATTTTGCAAACCTTAACAAGGTCGCCTCGAAATACGGCGTCACCATAAATTATAAAGTTACAAATCTGGATCAGGCGGCATTGCAGGCGTCCTTCCTTGCCGGAAATCCGGAGGTAGACGTTTTCACCTGCCAGGATTATTATTTCCCCTCATATATTACCTCAGGAGCCTGCGCCGATTTGACCTCGGCTATGAAAACTCTGGGCTTAAACCTTAAAGAGGATTGGTACGATTCAAACGTCACCTCGCTTTATAACATCAACAATAAGCAATATGCTTACGCCAACGGCACACGCGACGTTTTAATGATCGCTTACAATAAACGCATAATAAGCGAGCACGGCTTAACCGATCCGTATACCCTCTACGAAAAAGGTCAATGGAATTACGATAAGCTTGCGCAGTACGCGGAAACCATTCTTACCAAATCAAAGGACGGCTCGACGCAGGTTTGGGGCTTTATGGCTCCGAGCGCACAGACGCTTTTTGAGATGCTTGCTTACAACAACGGCGGCGCGCTCATTAATATTAAAAACGGCAAGTTCGATATAGGCTGTATGAGCGACTCCAAAACAATACAGGCGCTCAACTATTTCCATGATTGGTATGTCGGCAATAAAATTATTGAAATAGGTATGACTACCTGGCAGGAACCGTACGATACCTTTATCGCGGGCAAAATCGGTATGTTTTTGACGGGCGACTATTTGTTCAGCCGCATTCAGGAAAAGGGCGGCATGTCGGATACCATAGGCATCGTGCCTTTCCCGAAGGGACCTTCCGGCTCCAAAACAAACGAGGCTTATATGAACTGCTGGCCCACGGCTATCGTTAAGAGCCGCGAAAAGGACGCCGCCAAATACCTTTATATCATGAATGAATTTTATAAGCTGCAATACGAACAGCAGGCAACCTACTGTAAGACAAAATACGGCTCCGTAATCAGAGACACAAAGGCTTATCAAGCTTATTATAAGCGCTTGACAAATGCGGTAAAAATGGATTTGACCTACATGAAGGCCTCGGGTACTATTTTCGAGGATGGCGGATATATGGGATTTACTATGGCGATTTTCGCAAACAATCAAACCCCGAGCGCCGCCGTCAGCGCATACAAAGGCGTTATTCCGAATGTAATAAAGGATATTTGGGGCAACTCGAAATTCACCGGCTTTAATTGACGCGGCGCTTGATTATAAGGTGGAGGAAAATAATGAAGAATTATAAAAAGACAGTTTCGCTGATAATGGCTTTTTGCATCCTGTTGAGCAGTTTTTCTGTAACTCTTTTTGTCGGCGCGCAAGGCGCCTCGGATTATACCTCCGTTTGCGATTTCGGTCGGTATGCTTTGCCGTCGGGCGTTTCGGCGGTTGACGGTAAGAAGGATGAATTATACCTCGGCAGTGACAGCTCGGACGAGGGGCTGTCATTAAAGCTGATTGCAAAAGGAACAAACAATTCGCGTTTCGCCGGCGTTACGTTTGACGCAAAACAAGGGGAGCTTAGCGGTACGGGCATTTCGTTTTGGATGGAAAGCGCCGACGCGGGACTCGGCGGTGTAGTCGCTTTGCGATCTACCGATTCTACAGGTAAAGAAAAATGGTTCAGGACTCGCGGCGGCGCCGACGGTGCGGCAAAGCCGTTTTCAAGCTTTAAAACCGACGGGAAAATTAAGATTTTATACAGCGAGCTTCGCTTTGTCGAAGATTGGCAAACCCTGTCGGCAGACGATGCCGGCGCCGCTCCCTCGGAGAGCGATATTATAAATTTCGATAAAATAGCCGTCGGCGTTTATCTGCAAGCGGATTCACCCGACAAGATAGTATATTTTGATACGGTTTCGGCGCTTTCTGAGTTCGGAACCCCGAGTGAAACTCCCGTGGACGTTATGACCTTCGACGATTTCGACGAAGTACCGGCTTTTGTTGCCTCCGGATACGAATCCGACGCAATTTCGATAGAGAAAAACGAGAAGATCGATTCGGGCAATGCCCTTAAGGTTTCCTCGGCGGCGAACGGTACGACGCATCTTTCCTACGTCTATTTTTCCCTTAACAGGGGAGAGCTGTACGGGAGCGGACTTACCTTTAAAATGAAGGGCTCATACTCCGATACCTGGGGAAATGTAGCAATGCACGCAACCTATTCGGACGGTACTCAAAAATGGTTCACCCTTATGGGGCAGTACGGCAATCCCGCATTGATCCTTAATACCGGGAACAACGCTCTTGATCCTTTTGACGTCACCTTTAATTTTTCCGATTTGTATCAGGTGGCGGATTGGCGCACAAGCATCGTTTCGGGAACCGAAGCGAGAGCTACCGCCGAGGATATCGCCGCTTTCGACGGATTTGCCATAGGCTACTACATATGGGACGCCTGGAGCGGTATTAAACCCTTCTATGTCGACAGCGTTCGTCTGTTGGGCAAGATTAATGCGCCCGTTGTGGACGATACGCTCGAAAATTTCGACGAAGGCGACGCATTGCCCGCCGGCGTGAGCGGCACGTCCGAAGACGACGTAATTTCTCTGTCGCGCGAGTTTTCATCAAAAAACAATTCTCTGAAAATCGCCGCAAAGGGGAACAGCAGCAGTCATATTACCGGTATCACGATTCGGAAAAATAAGGGCGATTTTACGGCAACCGGAATTTCTTTCTGGATGAAGGGCCCCGATACGAATACATGGGGCGCCGTTGCAATGCACGCCTCATACCCCGACGGCAGCGAAAAATGGTTCAAAACCAACGGTCAGTATGACAACCCCGCTTATATTATGAACCAGGGCGACGGATCCGCTTTTAACGTTTCCGTAAATTACGCCGACTTGCATGAGGTCGGCAATTGGATTACCGGTATTCCCAACGGAACGCCCTCGCCCACGGAAGAGGACATAGCATGCTTTGACGCCGTCGCAATAGGCGTTTATATGTGGGCAAATTGGCCCGATAAAACCGCATATATCGATTCCGTTCGTTTTATCGGTAAAAAGTCGGATCGCTTGGATAAGGACATCGTTTTGTTCGATTTCGGCGATATGCCCGAAGCTCCGGCGGGAGTTTCGGCAGTAGTAGGCTACGGAGATTCGGCGACGCTCGTTATGTCGCCCTCCGAGGACGGCTATGCTGTAGAGCTTGCGGCTAAAGGAACGCAGGTAAACCGCCTTGCCGCATTACAGTATGAAACCTATTCCGGCAATCTCTACGGTAAGGGCATTCGTTTCTGGCTGAAAAGCGATCTTAAGAGTGTTTACGGAACCGTGGCGCTTCGCTCAACCGATAATAACGGCGTACAGTCATGGTTTGAGGCGCCGTTGTCACAGCTTACCTCAAACGGTACCGAAGGCGCCGTCTACGAGTACCTCTACAAGGATTTAGGCAGGGTAGATAATTGGAAAACCGATACGGTCGACGGCAATTCAAAACCTCCAACGGATCGCGATATTGCAGGCTTTGACTGTATTGTTGTGATTTTACGGATTTCCGCAAACACCGACGCTAAATTTTATATCGATACCTTGGGTGTAATTGAAAAGACTTCTGCGCCTTCGTATGAACCCGGTATGATTTACGACTTCAATTCCTTAAACGTTTTGCCGGACAGTATTTCGGTATCCGATAAAAAGAATGATAAAATATCACTTTCAACCGAAAATTCTTCCGACGGTAAAGCGCTTAGGCTGGACGCAAAATCGATAGGAGTCACGCATAACAGCGGCGTTACCTTCGCGGTAGAACGCGGAAGCCTTAACGGAACCGGACTTTCCTTCTGGATGATGAGTCAATATCCCAACACATGGGGCACGGTTGCTTTCCGTTCGACCGACGTTAACGGAAAATCAAAGTGGTTTAAGATCGACGGCGATTACGACAATCCCGCCGCGATACTTTCAAGCTTTGAGGGCGGATTTACCTGCACGGTCAATTACGCTAATCTCTATCAGGTTTCGGATTGGCTGACCGCTGTGCCGAACGGTTCAGGAAATCGCCCGACCGCCGCCGATATTGCTGGCTTCGATATGATCTGCATCGGCTGTTATATGTGGGATGCATGGAAGGATTCGAGCTTCTGGATCGATGATATTAAGGTCATCAATCCGAGCGTACCCACCGAATACGTTGACGGCTTGATCGAGGGATTTGACAGCTGCGGGGAAGTACCCGAAGGCATTGTATCGCTTGACGGTAATACCGAGCTTTCGATTTCGGAAGACGGGCAAACTGCCAAATCCTTAAAGCTTACTGCCGCCGCCGGAGAAAAGCGTATATCCGCCGTCTCGCTTGATATAAAGGCAGGAAGCGCCAAAGGAGACGGATTTTCGTTCTGGCTTGATAACGGTACCGAAAGCATATCCGCCGGAACTGTAGCTCTATTTGTTTCGGGTGAAGACGGCGCGGGGCAGTGGTACCGAAAAACCTTGGGAGAAAACGAAGCAATCGAGTTTGCGCGTATTTTCCGGAATACAAATACTTCATACACCACCAGAATATCCTATAAAGGCTTTTATGCGGTTTCGGACGTATTCGGTAAGGCAAGCGAAGAATCTTTAGCGGATATTTCTAAGCTGAGCGAAAAAATAAGCCGCATCGTGATAGGGTTCGAAATTCCCGAAAATGCGGAATACAACATAAAAATTGACAATATTGCCGCCGTAAAGGAAGAAGACAATATTATCTGCAGCTTCGATTGGGATAATAAAATTCCCCGGGATTTTATGATAAGCAACGAAAACGGCGACACCGCGAAAATTTCCGAAGATGTAGCCGCCTCGGTAAATTCACTTGCATTTGACCTGCACGCTACGGGATATAATCACAGCGCTTATATCCAAATTCCCTGCGAAAAGGGAGAGCTTGCGGGCGAGGGAATAACCTTTTGGCAAAATTCCTTCAATACGGATCAATGGGGCTCCGTTTTGGTTCGCTCGACCGACGAAACCGGCGCGACGGCATGGTTTAAAACGATGGGCTCTTACGGTTCGGTTGCATCAATTTGGCGTCAGGGCAGTGCGGGAGAATCCTGGGTAACCGTTAATTATGCGGATATGCGTGAGGTTGAAAATTGGAGCGACGCCGCTACCGACGTAATGCCCTCTCCCTCAATCGAGGATATTTTAAACTTCGATACCTTGGTTATCATGCCGTATATTTGGGATCTTAATCCCGACGGTACATGGTACCTTGACAGCATTCAGGTTAAAAATCAATATACCGAGGATAATATGCCAGAAATTATTCCTTACTCATCTCTCTGGCTTGATGAAACCGAATTGCGCATGGAAGCGGGCGATACCATTACTTTGAGGCCCGGATATCTGCCGGCAAACGCAACCGCAACACGCTTAAAATGGGAAAGCGACAACCCCGAGGTAGCTACGGTAAATTCCAGAGGATTTGTAATTGCCGTAAGCGGCGGATGGGCGAATATTATCGGAACGAGTCAGTCGACGGGACTTTCCGTCAGCTGTCGGATTTACGTTACCGGTACGGACGATAACGAGTATCGGATGCTCGAATCGTTTGACAGCGGTATTTTAACCGATGAAGTAACCGCGAAGGCTTGCGATGTCAATATGGAATATATTCATACAGGTCATGGAACGGGTATAAATATCGCGGCAGGCAAAAACAACGTAAAGCTTACCTATCATCCGAAATCGCCATATCTGTTTTACGGTGACGCATTTGTTTATTGGTCGTTCAACGAAAACGCGGTGCCGCTTAATATCAGCTTTAAAACGTCGGACGGCAGGGTATTTTCCAAAAGACAAAACTGTCAGCAGTACGGCGAATATAATTCGGTCGTTTATTCCGATTTGCGCGATAAATACGGAAAGGCTCCGAATAAGGTCGATATTCGCGAGATATGCGAAATTACATTCGAGCTTCCGAACGGACTCAACGATAAGATCTATCTTGACGAATTTAAGGTTTTAAATCCGAGAAATTATCAACCCGTCGGCACGCCGAAAAACGATACGGGTGATACGGGGCTTAAGATCAACGATACCGCAAATCGCCTTACCGACAAACGCCTTAACGCTTTTGTTTTGGAGCAGGGAACCGACTACGATTGGGCGATAAAGGCGCTTACGGTCAATAATCTTATTGAATATGCCTATGATACGATTCTTTGGGATATTTCTTTTATCGATATGAATTACCGACCGGTAAAAAGCGTCGGCGAAGTTTCGCTTTCATATGAAATTCCGTCTTCATTTGCAGGCTACGCGGAGTTGTTTGTGGTGAAGATATGTGATAACGGTACGGTGCTTAATATGAATGCAGTAATTTCTGACGGTCACATTTATTTCAAAGCGGACGAAACCGCCGTATATGCGCTTATAGGCTACGTTGATAGGGTGTCAAAACCGGAAACCGTCGTTACGGATACGGGAATTACCGTTATTCCGGAGACCGAGATCGATTCGTCCGATAATACAACTGTCGACGAAGAAACAACCGCCGTTAAAAAGCTCAAGCGCCGTAAGGTGGTACGCCGTGTGACGTCCGGTGAAGAGGAGAACCTAAACGTTCTCGTTTGGGTATTGATTTCTGCCGGAGCTGTGTTTGTTGTGGGCGGCGGCGTTACTGCCGGCATTATAATTCATAAAAAGAAAAACCGAAAAAGGGGGCGTTGATATGCGAAAAAAAATACAAAGCATTATATGTATGGTTCTCTGTGCCGCAATGCTTTCGGCTTGCGGGGGCGGTGCGAAAACCACCTCGTCCGAACAGACGGAGAGCGGCGGTAAAACGGACAATTCGGTTGTTTCGTCCGAAACCGAAAGTGTCGCAGAGGACGGCGCGTCCGAGAATAACGGGCAGGTATCATCCGACCAAAAACAACCGTCCGTAAGCGACGTTACCTACGGCGAACAGAGCAATGCTTCAAAAAAGGCGTGGACTAAATTTGCCGAAAACCGTAAAACCGTTTCAAATCTTCCAAATTACGTATTTAATGAGGATGATTACTCGGATACCGTCATGACCGGCGGAAGCGCGGTACGTGCGCGTGAATTTGTCCGCGGCGCGGCTTACGGCGCATACCATGCTACCGAGGGTTGGAATCTTTCGGAAAAAACCAAGGCAAAGGACGAAGCCAACTTTAAAGAGCTGGCGATTATGTCAATCAGAGATTATACCGGCGGATTGAATGTCCAGGGCGGATACGATTATTACAATTCGCTCGGCAGAACTCTTTCGGACACATACGCTTTGGATACCGGACAGAGTATTCTCGAAAACGGCAAGCCGGGAGGCCATTTGTGGATAAATCAGAACTCGCTTGAGCAGTGTATCAAAAAGGTGGTCAACAATCTTTCGCAGATTACCGATACCACCGCAATGGAGGTTATGCTGCTCGGAAACGAGGAGCAATGGAAAAATCAATATATAGATGAAAACGGCGTATGGACAGGACAATATTATGATTCCGGTTTCGATCCCGAGACCTTAAGCGCTTTCAGAAACAATTGGCTTAAAAACCGCTACGGTAACATTAAAAATCTTAATAAGCTGCTCGGAACCGAATATAAAAGCTTTACGGATATAGATCCGAACGACACGATTTGGATAAAAACGGAGTTTTGGCTTTTCAGGCGTACCGTTTTTGAAGACTTTTATCATAAGCTTTACGACGCGGCTAAAAAGGTAAATCCGCTCGCTAAATTGGGACTTGCCAAATATATCGGCAGAACGCCCGATTCCGATGACGTTGCGCTTTCCTTTATGGATTACGGCTGTCAGAATTTGTACGTCGAAGGGTACGGAGACATGTTCTGGTACACCTCCAAAATGGCACAGCTTTACAGCATTTCGGGCGGAAAACCCTGCTTTAACACCGAAAGCGGCTTCAAAGAGTCAGCCGGCGGAAAGCTTACAAACGACACCCTCGAGCGCGCCGCCAGAAGCTTCAAGCAATTGATATCGCTTACCTATATGCAGCCGCAGATGCAGGGAATGTACGTTTATCAATATTCGGGTACCGAGGATTTATCGATTGATTTTTCCTGGGGATTAACCTCTCCGATGCGTGAAAAGCGTCCGGCTTACTATGCGGTCAAGCAGGCGTATAACGATATCAAATATCTCGATACCTTTATGGTAGGCGTTTCATCATCACCGCTTGTGGGAATTACTCACCGCCTGATAGATCAGCTTTGCGGAAACGGTTCAAACGACAGCGAAGTAATTATGCATCCGCTTTCCACGATGGGCGTCGGCGTTACGGTAGTTACCGCCGATGACGCCGCGAGTATCGATAATTTTAAGCTTGACCGTTTGATTTTAAACGATATTGCGCTCAATCAGAACCCGGACGGAAGCAACGACGTGGGAACGGCGCTTAAAAAATATTTAGCCGACGGCGATAATAAAATGCTGACCTTTAACCGCAAGGTTCCGTATTCGGTATTTAATAAAATTAACGCGTTTACGGCGTCGGATATCGGCAAGCTCACCGCAAAATACGACAATTTCGAATACAAAAACGTTTCCAAAGCGGATTATAACAAAACCTGGGAAGTATTGGCGCCCTTTGTTCACGGCGATTTCGTAAACGGCAAGGTTGCCGCGCGTAAAGGCACGCTCAACGAGTCCGCCGTCAGAATACTCGATACCTTTACTACCGGCGACAGCGAAAAACGCTGGGATATTCAGCAAAAACTGCTGTATAAAAACGGTCGTATCTATCTTGAACTCGTTAATTGCGGGGATGAGCCGATCGATCAGATTACAGTCACCCTCGGCGTAAATAAAGGCGTCAATTTCAATCTTCATCCGGAAATGCTCAGATGTGACGGCGCTGTGACGGTAAGCAAGCCTTCGCGCGCGGTACTGCCCGCATGGACCGACAGCGATGCCGTATCTTACGGAAGTATCGTAATTGACGGACTTGACACCTATGCTTACGTAGACCTCGGTATGGCGTATGTTAAATAATAAAACGTTTGTCACAAATACAGTGACCGCTAATAAAAATTAAGAAAGAGGGTTTTTCTATGGCTACTTTTAAATCCCGCTCGGTTAAAGCGGTAATATCGACGGCAATTTCCGCAGTGCTGTTGATTACATCTCTATTAGTGCCCTTTGCGGTAAATGCGGAAAGTACGGGCAAGCAATTTTCCGTTATTCAAAACGGATTTTCCGATTCGGTAAATTCCGTCAACGGCGTTTCAAGGCTCGGCTCCGCCTCGGGCGGCGGCGTAACGCATTTGAGCGGCTGGGAAATGGCGCTTTCCCGCGGCGACTTTAACGGAAGCGGAGTTTCGTTTTGGATGAAAGGGCCGGCTGCTTCGACTTGGGGGCGTATTGCGATGCGTTCGACCGACGCCGACGGAAAGAGCACCTGGTTTGTAACCTCGTCCGATTTCGGTAATCCGGCAAAAATTTTAAGCAACAATTCCGGCGCTTTTAACGTTACGGTGAATTACGAAAATCTCTTTAAAACGACAAATTACGACGCTGTCGTTAACGGCAACGAAGCGCACCCGAACGAATTGGATATCGCCAATTTCGATATGATACGCATATGCGTTTTGATTTGGGACGGTTGGAACGCATCCTCATCCTATCTCGGATCCTTTTCCGTTTTGAATTATTCTAAGCCCGAGAAGCTTACGGAAAACCGTGTCGTTGCCGATTTCGAGAGTCTCGACGGCATATCTACAGATAATAACGTCGTTTCATCCGTTACGCTTTCCGATACGCTCGTTGATTCGGGAAAATCTTTGCTCGTTTCCGGAAATACCGCGCTTACCGACACGACTCATTTTCTGCCTGTCTTTATCGAAGGAAATGCCGGCGACTTTAACGGTACGGCGGTTTCCCTTAAAATACTTTCCGATATAAACAGCGTATGGGATACCTTTGCGGTGCACACCTCCGACGGTAAATGGTATAAATATAAATGGACCGATATGGACTACGATTTTCACAGTGCAAATAATTCGCAGAGCCAATCGGGCGCGATAACGGAGCTTAAATTCAGTTACGAATATCTCGTTTATGCCGATAATTGGGACAGCGCCGTTTCTAACGACAGCACAAACGTTATAAGCGAGTCGGATATTCCTAAAATAGATAAAATCGTTTTTGCTGTCAGAATTTGGTCGGGCTGGAACGATTATCCCACATGGTACAACTTTAATATCGATACCGTTAAGGTTCACGATTTCGGAGCCTACGTCAATACCGATACCGTGGTAAAGGATTTTGAGACTCTTGACGGCATATCTACAGATGACAACGTCGTTTCATCCGTCACGGTTTCCGATACGGTTATTGACTCGGGTAACTCGCTGCTCGTTTCCGGAAATACCGCGCTCACCACCGATACGCATTTCCTGCCGGTTTTTATAGCAGGAAAAGCCGGCGACTTTAACGGCAGCGGAATTACGCTTAAGATCAAATCGGATATACAAGGTGTATGGGATGCTTTTGCCGTACATACGACCGACGATAAATGGTTTAAATATAAATGGACAAACGAGGACCAAACGGCATCCGCCAATTGGAGCAGAAGCAATCCGGGTGAAGTAACCCTCCGCACCTTCAAGTACAGTGATCTTGTGCTCGCCGGAAGCTGGGACGGCGCTGTATCATCCGCAAGTGCGGACGTCATAACCGACGAGGATATTGCAAAAATCGATTCGATCGTTTATGCTGTGAGAATTTGGGCGGGCTGGGATGCGTATCCTACATGGTACAGCTTCAATCTCGATTCCGTTACGGTTAAGGATTATAAGGCGCCGGTTGCCGAACCCGAAAATGTTACATTTGTCGATTGCGGCGATGCGCCCGTTGCGTATGACGCCAACGGTGACGGCACAGTCAACATTATTGATTTTATCCGCCTTAAGAAATTCGTTCTCGAAACCGACGGCGTAGTCGTAAATGCCGTTGCCGCGGACATGAGCGAAATATACGATGAGCAACAGCTTTGCGACGGTATTATAAATGCGCTTGATCTTACGGCGCTTAAAAAGGCGCTGCTTAACAGTTGAAATTAAAAGGATTGGGCTTCCGTTTTACAGCGGAAGCCCTTTGGAGGAAAACTGAATGGAATTTCCGAAACAGTATATTTGTTATGATACCGAAACGGGAGATTTAGATAATCCGATTCGCACCCCTTATTTTCGCAGAAAATTCAGATTGGAGCATTTACCGCATTCGGCTGTAATCAGAATTACCGGACTGGGGTTTTACCGATTGTTTGTTAACGGACAAGAAATAACAAAAGGATATTTGGCGCCGTATATTACCGCGCCCGACAGATTGGTCTATTTTGACGATTATGATGTTTCAAGCCTGCTTGTCAAAGGCGATAACTGCATAGGCGTTTGGCTGGGAAACGGTATATGGAATAATCCCGGAGGTTATCCTTGGGAGCTTGATAAGGCTCCTTGGAGAGCCTCGCCGCAATTTGCCATGCGCTTTGAAGTGTCGGGAAGGGAAAATACGGCTTTCGAAACAGACGCTCTTTTTAAATCGGCGCCTTCGCCCGTTATTTTCGACGATTTTCGATTTGGAGAAGAGTATGACGCGAGACTTGAGGAAGACGGCTGGTCATCCGCCGATTTTGACGATTCGTTATGGCGGCAGGCAGTTCTCGCAAAAGCGCCGGCGGGCGAAAACGTCATGTGTCCGCTAAAGCCGATTGTAACCGAAGAAGTGTTGGCGCCGGTCAGTATAAAAAAGTTAAACGACAGCTTTGTTTACGATTTCGGCAAAAACGGCGCGGGAGTATGCGAAATAAAGATAACCGGTTCGCCCGGTCAGCGAATAGAACTGCAATACGGAGAGCTTTTGGACGAAAACGGCAACGTACAGCTTAAGCATCAATGGTTTGACGACCGAAAAGGCTTTAACCGCGACGTATATATTTGCCGCGGCAATACGGAAGAAAGACATAAGGCGCTTTTTACCTATCACGGTTTTCGCTACGTTCAGGTTTACGGCGTTACCGAGGCGCAGGCTGACGAAACACTGCTTACCTATAATTTTATGCATTCGCAATTGGACGTTTTGGCAGGTTTTGAATGCTCCGACGAAACGGTCAACGCGCTTTTTAATATGACGCGCCGTGCCGATTTGTCAAATTTGTACTATTTCCCGACCGACTGCCCGCACCGTGAAAAACATGGATGGACGGGAGACGCCGCATTTTCATGCGAACATATGCTGCAAAATCTTTCGGTGGACGAGTATTATCATGAGTGGCTTCACCAAATGCGGGCGGCACAGCGCCCATACGGATTAATTCCCATGATTGTTCCGACTGCCGGATGGGGATATCATTCCTCCGTAGGCTTTGATTATGCCTTGATAGAAATACCCTGGCGGCTTTGGCAATATCGCGGCGATAAAAAGGTAATAGAGGATAACGCCGACGCCATGTGGAGTCTTATGACCTATTTTGTAAATCATTCGACAATTGACGGCTTCGATGATTACGGCATCGGGGATTGGTCGCCTGTCAATGACAAGCAGTGGGTATATATTTCACCTGTAGCATTTACAAATACCTTGGTTGCAAAATACGCCTGTGAAAAGGCGGCGAAAATGTTCAAAGTTATAGGGCAAAATCGCAGAGCTGCCTATGCCGAAATGCTGTCGGGATGGTTTAGGGATAATCTACGCGAAAAAATGATTGATTTTGATACTATGACGGCGAAGGGCGCTTGCGAAACCTCTCAGGCGATGGCGATATTTTACGGGCTGTTTGAACCGGACGAAATACCGCGGGCGGTCAAAAGGCTGATTGAAATCATTCACGATACGGGCGACGTTATAGATACCGGAATTTTGGGCTTTCGCGTTATTTTCCATACGCTTACGGAATACGGCTTTTCGGAGCTTGCCTATAGCATGATCACAGGGCCTCGCTCGCCCTGCTTCGGCGATTGGGTACGCGAGGGGGAGACTACTATGCGAGAGCTGGTTATAGCTCCCGACGACGGAATTTGCTCGCATAATCACCATTTTTGGGGGGATATTTCCGGTTGGTTTATGCGCGCTCTCGCGGGTATTCGGGTCAACGACTCGGGCGACGATGCGCATCATGTCGATTTGAAGCCGCAGTTTATCAATTCTTTGGATTATGTGAGCGCTTGGGAAATTACCGTAGACGGCAAACTAAGCGTTGATTGGAGAAAAAACGGAGCGGAGATCCTGCTTACCGTCGAGGTACCGGAGGGTTGTTACGGCAAAATTATTCTGCCGAAAAATTATACCTTCGAAAATTTCGAAACCGAGCGGGAGCTTAAAACCGGCAGTTATAAAATTTATGGTAAAGGTTGAACTTCTATGGACATAAGAGAAAAAATCAAGCGAAAGCTTGCGGACGCGCCGAGCGAAGCACCCGTAAGCATAGCCTTTTTGGGCGACAGCGTAACGCACGGTTGTTTTGAGGTATTCGAAAAGGAAAAACCCGGTTTAATTGACTGTGTTTACGACCAGGAAAACGTCTACGTCAATCGTTTTCGCAAAAAGTTTGAGGCTGTCTTTCCGCAATGCCCGCTTACGGTTATAAATGCGGGTATTTCCGGCGGCAGCGCGCAAACGGGAGCCGAACGCGTCGGGCGTGACGTAATAGCCTTTCATCCCGATATTTGCGTAGTTGCGTTCGGTCTTAACGACGTGCTTTCCGAAAACCTTGACGCATATACAGAGGGGCTTAAATCGATTTTTGAGCAGTTAAAGGCGGCGGATGTTGTGCCGGTGCTTATGACCGAAAATATGCTTTGCAGTAAAGGCGGCTGTTCTCCGGTAAAGTTTTTCGAGGAGATGACTTATCACTGCGCCGAGCTTCAAAACAACGGCACCTTTGACCGCTTTATCGAGGCCGCAAAGGAGCTTTGCGAAAAGGAAAAAATCGCCGTCGCGGATTGCTACGCCGATTGGAAAAAATTAGCGGACATGGGTGTGGATACAACCTATTTGCTTTCAAATTATATCAATCATCCGATAAGAGAAATGCATGAACTCTTCGCTTCGCGTTTAATAGATACAATTATTTTTAAATGATTTTAAATAAGGGGTAAGACATGAAAACCAAAAAAGTCATAAATATTATTAATTTTATTCGCGCGGAGGATCCGCGCGTCGAACAGCAAATGCTTTACGATACCTTTAAAAATCAAATCGAGCTTTGCCGCGAGTATCCGATGCCCTATACCTTTTTAATGCAGTACGACGCCATCGCAAGGCCCGAGTACGTTAAACTGCTTAAGGACAACGAAGACGATAAAAATATGGAAATCGGCGTTTGGATAGAGCTTGCCAGAGAGCAAATCGAAAAGGTCGGGCTTACCTGGAACGGTCTGCCCGATCGGAAGTGGGATTGGCGCGTTAATCCCGGGATGCTCATGGCATATACGCTTCCTCAGCGAAAAATTTTGATCGACGAGTTGTTCGAACGCTTTAAAGCCGCGTTCGGTTATTATCCCGAGTCGGCGGGTTCATGGCTTTTAGACAGCTATTCTATCCGTTATATGGCAGAAAAGTATAATGTAAAAGCCTTTTGTATTTGCAAAGAACAGTTCGGAACAGACGGATATACCCTTTGGGGAGGCTACTGTAATCAGGGATATTTTCCGAGTAAGAAAAATATGTTCGTTCCGGCGCAGACAATTGAGGAACAGATTCACGTGCCGGTATTCAGAATGCTCGGCGTAGATCCTATCTATCAATATGATTTCGGTATAGATGAGCATTACAACCCCGCGCCCCTGCAGCACGTGCTTACTTTGGAGCCTTCCTGGCAGTGCGGTCAAAACCCCGATTGGGTGGAGTGGTATTTACATAACAACATGGAAGAGGAAGCGATTTCGTTCTCCTACACTCAGGCAGGACAGGAAAATCCGTTTATGTGGCCGGTATTCGGCGAAGCTCTAAAGATGCAAATGGCAAAAATCTATGACGGAGTAAAGGCAAAACGCTGGGAGGTCTTAACTCTGCGCGATACCGGTAAATGGTTTACCGAGCGTTATCAAATGACGCCGGCGACCTCCATGACCGCCCTTACTGATTGGAAAAACGAGGGCAGACAATCGGTTTGGTTTGACAGCAAACGTTATCGTTTAAATCTGTATACACAAAACGACAGCGTTTGTATTCGCGATATTTTCCTTTTTGACGAAAATCATCCCGAGCGCTATTGGGAGCATCCGGTAGAAGGCGGCAGCGCGATTTACGACGCTTTGCCTATAATAGACGGCTACCGCTGGGGCGGAAACGATGTCCATGCCGCCTGGTATTTTACGCGTCCGGAAACCGGCGAAAAGGCGCAGGCGCAAATTTTCAACGTTTTTTCGGAAAATGAAAACGAGCTTACGGTACAGCTTAAAGTGGACGGCGAGCCTGTTACGTTTAGATGCTTCGAAAACGGCTTCCGTATCGAGTTTTTAAAAACGCTTTTCGGTCTCTCGTTCCGCTATTTTTCACTTGCCGATACCGAAATTACCGCCGTCGATCGGCAAAGCGTCATCTATCGCCACGACCATGCCGAATACGGTATGCGGGCGACGGGAGGATATTTTGCGGAAAACAACGGCTTTGATTTGATCGCAAACGAAAAAACGGTGGAAATTGCCTTTTTCAGCTGATTTACCGTATAAGACCGAAAGTCTGCCGATTACTCCTTAAAATTTTAAAAACCGTAATAAAAAATGTGCCCTTTAGAGTTTAAAGGGCACAGACCGATATATTTATATATTTTCCGAAAGGCTTTTTCCGGCTTTGATTCGCTTGCGCAGTTCGGATGACGAACAATGGTATTTCGCCTTAAATTCATGCTGAAAATGCGCCATGGAATCGAACCCGCTCGAAAAGCAAATGTCGGTTATGGAGGCGTTTGAGCTGAAAATAAGATTTCTGGCGTATTGCAGCTTCAGATTATTAAGATATCGGTTGAATTTTTTACCGGTAAATTTATGAAATAATTCGCTGAAATAATTATCGCTGAAGCCGGACGCCGCCGCGACGGTATGCAGGCTCGGGTTATCCCTGAAATTGCAATGCATGTACATGAGTGCTCGCCTTATCGGTTCGGGCATGTCCTCCGAACCGGTATTTTTATTGGCGTCGCTGTTATAAACGATTTCCGTGAAAATGCAATGCATGAGGCTTTGAATGTAGGTAGTTTTGTGCTGATTATCGCTGTGAAATTCTTCGTACAGGCGTTCGACTATAACCTTTAAGTATTCGAAATTTTTCTTTGAGAGAATTATTTCCACTCCGTGATTTATTTCCATAAAGTAACTCAGATATTCCGAGGGTATTAAGGATTCACGGAAAGAAATATTATACAACTCGACGGGTTCCAAAACCTCTATTTCATGAAAATCCGCGGGGGAGAGGAAATAGAGGTTGCCCGGCCCCATAACGCATGCGACGCCGTTAATGCGGTGGATCATTTTGCCTTTGATAATCATTTCGATTTCGCAATAATCATGCCAATGAAGCTGTGGATGACCGTTTTCGTACACCTTTTCAATACTTAAATTAAGGTCCGAAAAGATATAATTTTTATACGTGAAGCGCTGAGGCGCCGACCAATTTGAGCGTTTCATCACGATCCCCCTTTTATGAATATAAGTTATTTAAGAGAATTTTTAAGTTCTTCTATATTATATTAGAACAAAAATAATATTTTGTCAATTATCCGGAGGCAAAAAATGCTTAAAGACAAATTGAAATTTTTATATGACGAGAAACGGCTTCGTATAGGCGTACTCGGACTCGGACGCGACGGTTGGCAGCTTGCCTGCCGCATGGCTATGTTCGATTTTCCGAGCCTTGGGTATACGCTTCGTCCCGAAATTGCCGAAACGACTAATAACGGTGTAAATTATTTACATGACGCTACGGTGATCGACGATCCCGGTACGGTACGCTCAAAATTGGTTTTCAAAGGATTGCTTAACGGTACTACAGATTTATTTTCCGCGATACACCGGGATATTGTTTTTGTATGCGTTTCGGATTTGGCGGACGAATACCGCAAGGATTACAAAACCGCATTGAAGCTTTATACGGAAGCGATAGGCGCGGCGCTTCGCCGCTATGCGGTTTTGGTATTTTTAACGAATGACGACGATACCTTTGACAAAGAAGCCGTTATCGCCGAGCTTTGCAGGCTTTCGGGGTTGGACGGCGGCAAAGATTTTTTCGTGGGAGAAATTTCGGAGTCTCGTGCACACGCGGAAGATGCCGCGGCGCTTTTGCGGGATATTATCGAGGGAGTTAACATATGAGCAATACCGTTTACAGAAAAAAAGGCTTTGTCCGCGGAATAGGCGAGGGAAAATGGCATGATAAGGAAAATTGGAATTTTTCCGAACATACCCTAAGACAGGATGATTATAATTACAACGAGCTTTCCGTACAAAGCGTACGCAGTTGGGGCTGGTTTCCGGACGACGAGTCGCTTCAATCGCACTTTGAGCATTTCGGTACAACCGTAATCGGTACGGTGAATATGGCGCAGACCAACGCCGCCGCAATGCCCGACGGTACCCCCTGCGTCGAAAACTTTTTTAAGCAAAACCTCGCAGAAGAGACAATAGAAAAGCTCGATTATCTGACCGAATTTAAAAAGCTTGACGGGCTCGAATGTATACTTATGGGCAACGAGCAAAGTTATCTTGCGCAAATGTCGAACGGAGATTATGCGCTTGCCGGTTTTGATGCGGACGCGCTGCAGGCGTTTCATAAAAAGTGGCTGCCCGAGCGCTTCGGCAATATCGAAAAATTCAATCGCTTATGCAACACCTCGTATGAACGGTTTGATGACGTCGATCCTATCGCTAATTCATACGTTAAGCTTGAGTTCTGGTTCTTTTTGCGAAACGGTTTTGAAAGCGTTTTCGAAAAAACGGTAAAAGCGCTTAAGGCAAAAAATCCGCGTCTTCGTTTCGGATACGCCAAATTTATGGGGCGGAGAAATCCGACGGCGGACGACGCGTATCTGCGGTTTATGGATTACGGATGTCAAAATCTTTATTGGCAATGGTATCGCGATTCGCTTCGCTATTCCGTAAGGCTCGACGAGCTTATCGGCAGTCGATACGGGCGACCCTGCTTTTTAACCGAATACGGTATGCAAAATATGTTTCATTTATATGGTCAGCATGAAGCGGCGAGAAGATTTCGCCAAAATATGCCGGCGATGTATATGCGTCCTCAGATACAGGGGGTTGAATTATTCGCCTATTCCGGTCAGTTTGAAGCTCATAATCTTAATGACCCGGAATGGTCATGGGGGATTACTTGGCCGTCGAGAAACAAAAAAACTTCATATTACGCGATAAAAGAGCTTTATAATAATTTTAAAATGCTTGACGGTATTTTCGCGGGAGATATGCATAATGCGCCCCTTGCGGCAATCACCAATCAGCTGATTGACGAATTGCAAACGGCGGTTTGCACTACCGACAAGCTGTGCAGGGCACTTTATGCAAACGGTGTAAACGTCCGCTTTTTGCCTACCGATACCGCCGAAAGCTTTATAGACTGCGACATAGACCGCTTAATTCTTGCCGATTATGATTTGATGCAGTCGCCCGACGGATCCGACGACGTCGGAAAAGGGCTTTGCGATTATCTTGCACGCTCAAAAAATCACCGGATGCTTATAACGGGCGACAAATTGCCGAAAGGCCATTACGGATACAAGAGCGATATTATTGTCGACTTTCCGCAGGAGCTTGACGCGCGTTTTGACGGGCGAGTGGAATTTTGTCCCGTAAATCCGCTTAATCCGATCGACGTCTGGGAAAAGGCGGCGCCTTTTATTCACGGCGATTTTGCAGAGGGTAATACAAAGGTCTGCGAAGAAACAACGGACGAAACCTATATCCGTATTCTCGATACCGTCGGATTTAGCGGAAATTTCCATTGGGATAAAGAGGAAAAACCGCTCGAACGCAACAGACAGTGGGATGTTCAGCAATCGATAGTATTTGCCAATTCCCATGCATATCTTTTTGTTATCAACACTTCTGAGAAAGTAATTGATACGCTTTATGTGACCTTCGGTATAAATAATAACGTATCGGAAGATTGGTTTCCCGCGGTAATATGCTCCGGCAGTGATATTTCGGTGTATGATAAGGAAAAAGCGGATATACCTACTTGGATTTCGGAAGAAAAAATTAAAATACCGATTCGTACGCTGGTTATTAACAGCCTGGATACTTATGCGGTAATAGATCTCGGCAAGTTTATTATTAAGAAAAATTAAAATGCGATTTTTAGATTATCCCGGAGGTTATTATTAATGAAATCAAAAACCAAGATTCATCTTATCGGCAACGCTCATTTGGATCCCGTTTGGCTTTGGCGCTGGAGCGAGGGCTTTGCGGAGACTATTCAAACCTTTCGCGCTGCCGTGGAGATTTTGGAGGAAACCGACGACGCGATTTTTACATGCTCGTCCGCCTGTTATTACGAATGGGTGGAAGAAAACGATCCCGAGACCTTTGAAAAGGTCAAAAAATTTGTCAAAGAGGGGAGATTTGTTCCCGTAAACGGGTGGTTTATTCAACCCGATTGCAATATACCCGACGCGGAGAGCTTTGCGCGTCAGGCGTTATACAGCCAGCGTTATTATGCCGAAAAATTCGGTATAACCTGCAAAACGGGCTACAACGTTGATTCGTTCGGCCATAACGGAATGCTGCCTCAGCTGTTGAAGCTCGGAGGCATGGATAACTACGTTATGATGCGCCCCAATTTTTCCGAAAATCCGAAAATACCGAAGGGCGCCTTTATATGGAAATCTCCGGACGGCTCCGAGGTTTTGGCTTACCGCCTTCTCGGCGAGTATACCGCCAGCGGAAGCGAGCGTTTGGACGCCGCCGTTAAAGCCGCTTCGGAAAATATCGAAAACGCATCTTCAATGCTGTTTTACGGAGTCGGCAATCACGGCGGCGGCATTACCAGATTTGATTTAAACTATTTAAGGGAGTATATGAATCGCCCCGATTCCCCCGAATGTGTTTTTTCATCACCCGACGCTTTTTTTGAAGAAATCGCCGCCGAAAAGGGAAAATTGCCCGTTTGGAGCAGTGATATGCAGCATCATGCCAGCGGATGCTATGCGGTCAACGGCAGTATTAAACGCATAAACCGACAGTGCGAAAACATCGCCGCGGCTTGCGAAAAATGGGATACTGCAGCCGAATATCTCTTTAAATTGCCGGCGCATACGAAGCAGTTCGAAGAGATCTGGAAAAAAATCATGTTTAATCAATTCCACGATATTTTGGCAGGTTGTTGTATAAAAGAGGCGTATGACGATCAATTTGCTTTAGGCGCCGCCGCTGTTTCGGACGCCTTGACGCTGCAGACAAAAATATTGTGCAGGATTGCAGCGAATATAGATACCTATCGCGAAAATGTGAATTTGCCGAGCGACTCAAAGGATGGCGTGCCGCTGAGGCATCAAAGTATTCCTGCCGGTCAGCCGCGCCCGATTGTGGTTTTTAATTCGCTTTGTTTCCCCGTTACAAAAACCGTAACAGTACATGACATGGCGGAAAAAATAACCGACGACGCCGGAAGTGAAATTCCCTTTGAGCTTGTCAGAAGCAGTGAAATATGCAATCAACACGCCGCGACGCTCTTCGAGGCGGAATTGCCCGCCTTCGGTTACCGTACTTATTGGGTTACACAAGCGGATAATACGCAAATTTCTATGCCGACTTATTCCTGTCGGTGTTTTTCGCTCGAAAATAACCGACTTAAAATTGATTTTGACAGCGAAACCGGCGCAATTACCTCGTTTTTTGACAAAGAAAGCGGTTCGCGCCTTATCGCCCCCGACGGCATACTTCCGATTGTGGTTGACGACCATGAGACCGATACATGGGCGCACAATGTTTTTAAATTTGATAAAGTCTTAGGGAATATGAAATGCGTATTTATCGAAAAAACCGCCGAAGGCGAGGTTGAAGAACGAATATTTGCCAAATACCGTTGGAAGGACTCTTATATTACGCAGGAATTTTCACTTTCGGCAAACAGTAATTGCTTAAATGTTAAGTGCAAGACGCTTTGGAAAGAACCGAGGACGATTTTAAAATTAAATATTCCGCTTGCAAACGGTGCAAGCAATAACTTTGCCGGTATGTCGGCGGGGGAAATTATTCGCCCTTGCAATGGGGAGGAAGAACCGTTCTGCGGATATGCGGGAGCTTCTTTTACGGGAAACGACGGAAAAAACAGCGGAATCGTATTTATTTCCGATTCTCACGGCGGCTATAGCTGTGAAAGGGATAATTTCCGTCCTACGCTGTTGCGAAATGCGATTTTTGCCGATCATTATTCGGATCATCCTTTCAGCGAGGAATATTACGATTACACCGACGAGGGGGTGAGCCGTTTTATCTACTCGCTTTGCCCAATGCCCGAAAAGCGCTGCGAAACAGTTGAGAAGGTAATGCTTTTAAACAATCCGCCTATAGTGGTCGAAGAAGGTTATCATAAGGGCGCCCTCCCGCGGGAAAAAAGCTTTGCGTCAAGCGATAACGGTTCGGTTTTATTAACGGTGCTTAAACGTCCCGAGAATAAATCCGACGGCTATATTATCCGACTTTGCGAATTGTCGGGAGAAAAAAGCAAGGCAAAAATATCCGTATCCGTTTGCGATTTTGAAGCCGAGATAACTCTCGAGCCTTATCAAATCCTTAATCTGCATATTTATAAAAACGGTACTTATGAAGTTGTGAATTTTATTGAGGAACCGCTTAACCGAAATTACGAAAGGATAAATTAAAATGGTATTAAAAAATAAAAAAATAAATTTCATCGGAGACAGTATTACCGAAGGGTGCGGAACGAGCGGACCCGACAAAAATTTTTGCAGCATTATCGAACGCGAATACGGAGCCGTTTGCCGCAATTACGGCATATCCGGCACGAGAATTTCAAAGCAAAGTCCTCCGTATGAGGAGGAAAACGAACGCGATTTTTGTTCCAGGGTGAACGATATGGATCCAGATGCGGATATTGTCGTGGTTTTCGGCGGAACAAATGATTTCGGACACGGAAGCGCATTGATAGGCAATATGTCCGACCGCACGCCATATACCTTTTACGGAGCACTGCATACGCTTTACAGATCATTAATCGAAAGATACAGCGAAGCCGATATTGTAATATTGACGCCGCTTCACAGGGGCGATTGCGAGGATTGCCGACGCGGACAGGGTATTAATAAAATTACCGATACCGGAACTCTTAAAGAATACGTCGAGGCGATCCGCCAAACGGCGGAGTATTATTCGCTTCCCGTGTTCGATTTGTATGCCGCGGGAGGCTTACAGCCCAACGTTCCCATAATACGCGAACGCTACATGCCCGATTCCGTCCACCCCAACGACGCCGGACACGCCCTATTGGCAAAAAAAATAGCGACCTATTTGGAAAATACGTTATAATGGCTATTAGTTTTCTCGAGATCGCTTCTTAATCGCTCGATAATTCGTAAATTCGGGCAGCCTTTCGTCTTTTAAAGGCATAAAAACCAAAGAAAAATCATACAATTAACCGGTGAGTAAGTGCATAAAGCGCTTTAAGGGGGGATTGTATGAAAGACGTTACACCCGGCAGAGCGGAAATACTCGGTGAATACATATTGAATACGGGCGCTACCGTGAGGGCGGCGGCTAAGGTTTTTAAAATCAGTAAATCCACTGTTCATAAGGACGTTACCGAAAGGCTGAGGCATGATAATCCGCAGCTGTACCGGAGCGTTAAAATGGTGCTCGAAAAAAATAAAAACGAGCGCCATATAAGAGGCGGTATGGCAACCAAGCGAAAATATAAGGGCGAATAATGGGTTGTTTGCTTTAAATTTTGCGCCGAAATTCAAAAAGATTTAAAAAAGTATTGACAAATAAAATTTGCGGGTGTATAATCTTAAAAAATAAGTAATGGCTTTGACGAAGACGGTCGAGATTTGTATTTTCAGAGAGTCGGTGCATGGTGCAAACCGGCATACAATTTCTTATATGATCCATCACTTCCGAGCCGGATGGCTGAAAATTACAGTAAGCTTTCCCGTGATTGCTGCGTAAAGGCATACGAGTTGTTTGACTCCGAGAGTGGCAGGTTATCTGCAATTTGAGTGGTACCGCGGATGTATTTTAACGTTCGTCTCAAAGCAATTTGAGACGGACTTTTTTTAATTTTAGGAGGATGAATAATGAACCCAAATAACGCTTTAATTCAACTATCCGAAGTGGCTTCGCGAATTAAGGAATTGCGGGATATTATGGGCTGGACCGAAGCTGAGGCTGCCCAAAAGGTTGACGTTACGGAAGAGATGTACAGGGCTTATGAAAGCGGAAAAACCGATATTCCGTTTACATTTATTCATAAATGCGCTTTATGCTTTGACGTTGAGCTTACCGAGCTTTTGGAGGGTAATTCCGCAAAGCTTTCCACTTATACCGTGACCCGCAAGGGCAGAGGTCAGGAAACGGCGAAGGAGGACGGCATCGATATCGCCAACCTTGCCCCCAAGTTTAAAAATAAGCTGGCGGAGCCTTACTACGTTAAGTACGAGTATTCCGCTTCACAGCAAAACAAGCCCATTCATTTGACCACGCACACCGGTCAGGAATTTGATTTGATATTGAGCGGTAAGCTTAAGGTTCAAGTAGGCGAGCATACCGAAATTCTAAACGAGGGAGACAGTATTTATTACAATTCCTCCACACCCCACGGAATGATCGCCGTCGACGGAAAGGACTGCGTATTCTGCGCGGTGGTAATGTCGGGCGAGGAAACCGCCGAAACGGTGGTTCGCAAAAGCGTTATCGCAGCTAAAAAATCCGAAGTGCTCATCGCCGAAAAATTTATCGAAACCACCGAAAACGAAAACGGCGAGCTTTTGGATATCAAGTTTAAAAATACCGATACATTTAATTTCGGATTCGATATCGTGGACGGTATTGCCGAAAAATATCCCGATAAGCTTGCAATGCTTCATCTTGACGTACATAAAAACGAGCGCCGCTTTACCTTCAAGGATATAAAGCGCGCTTCCAATCAGGCCGCCAATTACTTTACTTCTCTGGGAATTAAGCGCGGAGACAAGGTAATGCTCGTTTTAAAGCGCCATTATCAGTTCTGGTTCTGCATGGTGGCCTTGCATAAGCTCGGCGCCGTAGCCATACCGGCTACCAATCAGCTTAAGGAGCACGATTTTGAGTACCGATACAATTCGGCGGGTGTCAAGGCGCTTGTCTGCACCGCGGACGGCGATACCGCCGAAATTGCCGAAGCCGCCGCGAAAAAATGTCCTCAGGTTGAAAAGCTTATTTTGGTAGGCGGAAGCCGCGAGGGCTGGCATGACTTTGATAATGAGTACAAGCTCTTTTCCGGTAAGTACGACCGACCGGAAAATTGCAGCGCGGGCGACGATACCGCCCTTATGTTCTTTACCTCCGGCACTACCGGAAATCCGAAAATGGCGGCGCATAAGCACACCTATGCTTTAGGTCATTTTGTCACCGCTAAGTATTGGCATTGCTGTGAGCGCGACGGCTTGCATCTTACCATTTCGGATACCGGTTGGGGCAAATCCCTCTGGGGCAAGCTTTACGGTCAGTGGCTGTGCGAGGGTGCGGTTTTCGTATACGATTTTGATAAATTTGACGAAAATGATATTCTGCCTATGTTCGCAAAATACAATATAACCACCTTCTGCGCTCCTCCGACGATGCTTCGAATGCTTATACGCGGAGATCTTTCGAAGTTCGACCTTTCGTCAATTCACCACATGACCACGGCGGGCGAGGCGCTTAACCCCGAGGTATTCAAGCAGTTCAAGGCGGCTACAGGACTTGAAATTATGGAAGGCTTCGGTCAGACCGAAACCACGCTTGTCATAGGCAACCTTATAGGCACCGTGCCGAAGGTCGGCGCTATGGGTAAGGCTTCGCCGCAGTTCGATATCGAAATAGTCGACTCGGACGGTAATCCGGTAGATAACGGCGAAGTGGGCGAAATAGTAATTCATACCGATAAGGAAACACCCTGCGGATTGTTTAAAGAATACTATCTCGACGATGAGAAAACAAATGAGGCATGGCATGACGGACTTTATCATACGGGAGATACCGCCTGGATGGATGAGGACGGATATATCTGGTATGTCGGTAGGGTAGACGACGTTATTAAATCTTCCGGCTACCGCATAGGGCCCTTCGAAATCGAGAGCGTTATTATGGAGCTGCCTTACGTGCTCGAATGCGGCGTTTCCGCCGTACCGGACGAAATACGCGGTCAGGTGGTAAAGGCAAGCATAGTCCTTACCAAAGGAACCGAGCCTACCGAAGAATTAAAGAAGGAAATTCAACAGTACGTCAAATCCCATACCGCGCCTTATAAATATCCGCGCGTGGTTGTTTTCAGAGACGAGCTGCCTAAGACTATAAGCGGTAAAATACAGCGAAACAAGTTGTGATATAATATGAATCATAAAAGAATTACCCTGCTTTGCGGTCATTATGGGAGCGGAAAAACCAATATTGCGGTAAATCTGGCGCTTATGCTCAGCCGCACAAACGACAACGTCGCAATAGCGGATCTGGATATCGTAAATCCGTATTTTCGCACCAAGGACAGCGCCGAAGAATTAAAAGCGGCGGGCGTGCGGCTCATAGTTTCTGAATATGCAAGTACAAATTTGGATATTCCGGCATTGCCGGCGGAAATGTATTCCCTGACCGACGATAAGTCAATGACCGCCGTAATCGACGTCGGCGGCGACGACCGCGGCGCGTTGGCGCTCGGCAGAATAGTACCCGCCATTATCGAAGAAAACAATTATGAAATGCTGCTGGTAGTCAATAAATTCAGACCGCTTACCAAGGACGCGGCGTCTGCGGTCGAGGTCATGAAGGAGATAGAGACGGCTTCGGGTATAAAGTTTACGGGAATTGTGAACAATTCGAACCTGGGCGAGGAGACTACGGCAGCGGATGTACTCGGTTCTCTCTCATATGCCGAAGAAATATCGGATATCACGGGCCTTACGGTAGCATTTACTTCGGTCAAAAATTCGCTTTACGGCGAGCTTAAGGGTAAAATTGATAATCTTTTTCCCTTAACCTTGCAGCGGAAAATAAAATAATTCTAAAAAGGAGTGCTTAAAATATGGCAAAGCTGACCTTCAAAACAGACAAGTGCAAGGGCTGCGGACTGTGCGTAAACGTTTGCCCCAAAAAGGTTCTTGCCCTTGCAACCGAAAAAATCAATAAAAAGGGGCATCACCCCGTGGAAGCGGTAAACGAGGCAGAATGTATAGCCTGCGCTTTTTGCGCCACCATGTGCCCCGACTGTATTATTAAGGTAGAAAGGTAAGGTATTGTAAAATGGCAAGTAAGGTTTTAATGAAAGGCAACGAAGCAATTGCCGAAGCCGCCATTGTCGCGGGCTGCCGTCATTATTTCGGCTATCCGATCACGCCTCAAACCGAGGTTGCGGCTTATATGGCTAAAAAAATGCCGAAAATCGGCGGTTGCTTTTTGCAGGCGGAAAGTGAAATTGCCGCTATAAATATGGTATACGGCGTTTCGAGTACCGGTCATAGGGTTATGACCTCATCCTCAAGCCCAGGTATATCCTTAAAGGGCGAAGGGCTTTCGTATCTCGCGGGCGCGGACCTTCCGGCATTGGTGGTAAACGTTCAGCGCGGAGGACCGGGGCTCGGAGGCATTCAGCCCTCGCAGTCGGACTATTTTCAGGCGACGAAGGGTGCCGCGCACGGCGATTTCCATATGCTCGTTTTGGCTCCCGCGTCGGTTCAGGAAATGGCGGATCTTACCGTAAAGGGATTTGACCTTGCCGATAAATACCGTATGACCGCTATGATTTTGGCGGACGGTACGATGGGGCAGATGATGGAGCCGGTATCCCTCGAATACGATATCGCGCCCCCTCCCGAAAAGCCGTGGGCTACGACGGGTACCAATATGCAAAGAGAGCATAATATAGTAAACTCGCTTTACCTTGCGCCCGAGGCTTTGGAAAGAGAGAATTTCAAGCGCTATGAGCGGTATAAGTACATCGAAGAAAACGAAGCGATGTACGAGGAATATATGACCGACGACGCCGAAATTTTCGTCGTTGCATTCGGCATTGCCGCGCGCGTTGCCAAAAACGCGATAAACGACGCCAGAAACCGCGGAATTAAGGCGGGGCTTATCCGTCCGATAACCCTTTGGCCTTTCCCGAAGGCTCCGTTTGTAAAGGCGGAAAGCCAAGCCAAGGCGGTAATTTCCGTAGAGCTTTCTATGGGGCAGATGATCGAAGACGTGAAGCTTGCGCTTGACTGCAAGGTTCCGGTTACGCTTTGCAACCGTTCGGGCGGTATGATTCCTTCCCCCGAGCAGGTACTTAAAGCAATTGTTGACGCAGATAACGGAGGTGCAAAATAATGGTAGTATTTGATAAACCGCATGCCCTTTCCGATTTACCCATGCATTATTGCCCCGGCTGTACACACGGTATAGTTCACCGTTTGGTTGCCGAGGTTATCGACGAATTGGAAATCGAGGGCAAAACCATAGGCATAGCGCCGGTCGGCTGCTCGGTTATGGCATATGATTATTTTAACTGCGATATGATAGAGGCGGCTCACGGACGCGCTCCGGCGGTAGCTACCGGCGTTAAGCGCGCATTGCCCGAAAATATCGTATTTACCTATCAGGGCGACGGCGATTTGGCGTCGATAGGTATGGCTGAGACGGTTCATTCCGCCGCAAGAAATGAAAATATAACCGTTATATTCATAAATAACGCAATTTACGGTATGACCGGCGGTCAGATGGCGCCTACGACCCTTCCCGGTCAGGTTACCCAGACCTCGCCTTACGGACGCGACGTAAACCATTGCGGATATCCGATAAAGGTTTGCGAAATGCTTTCCACGCTTGACGGACCCGAGTATCTCGAAAGGGTTGCCGTAAACAACGTAAAGAACGTAAAAAACGCCAAAAAAGCCATTAAAAAGGCTTTTCAAAATCAGGTTGAGGGCAAAGGTTTTTCGCTTGTAGAGGTAATTTCAAGCTGTCCTACTAATTGGGGCTTGACTCCGCAAAAGGCGCTTGAGTGGGTAGACGAAAAGATGATTCCTTATTATCCGCTGGGAGTTTACAAGGATCGTTCGGCTAAGGAGGCAGAAAAATGAGTACGACACAGTTTTTGTTTACCGGCTTCGGCGGTCAGGGTATACTTTTTTCGGGCAAATTTTTAGCTTATAAAGGACTTATCGAGGACAAACAGGTAAGCTGGCTTCCGTCCTACGGACCGGAAATGCGCGGCGGCACCGCAAGCTGTTCGGTAATTATAAGCGATACGCCGGTAGGCTCGCCCATAGTTTCAAATCCAGACGTTTTGGTCGCTATGAACCTTCCCTCATTGGATAAATACGAGGACGCGGTGGTTCCCGGCGGGATTATTTACGTTGATTCGTCCCTTATCGAGCGCAAGGTAAAGCGTACCGACGTTACGGTGCATTACATTCCCGCCACCTCACTTGCAGAGGAAAACGGAATGCCCACTCTTGCCAATATGATAATCGTGGGCAAAATGCTTTCGGAGCTTAACGAATTTAACGATGAAGGCATAAACGCGGCGCTCGGCAAGGTTATATCCGCTCGCCATGCAGATATGCTCGAATATAATTTAAAAGCTTTAAAAATAGGCAGTGAAAATTAAGGAGGTAACGTTATGAAAATCAAAATTACAAAATCGGAAAAATTAAGCGAAAAGCCCGACAGCTCGACTTTGGGCTTCGGTAAAATTTTTACCGATCACATGTTTTTAATGGATTGGAATATCGATACGGGCTGGCATGACGCGCGAATCGTACCCTTCGGACCGATAGTGCTTCATCCGGCGGCTACCGTGCTTCATTACGGCAGTGAAATATTCGAGGGCCTTAAAGCCTATCGCCGTGCCGATGGTAAGGTACAGCTTTTCAGACCTATAGAGAACGTTCGCCGTATGAACCGTTCCGCCGAAAGACTTTGCCTGCCGCAAATCCCGGAGGAAGACGCCATGCAGGCACTTACGACCTTTGTGGGCTTTGAGCAGGATTGGACTCCGTCGGCGGAGGGCACCTCGCTTTATATTCGCCCATTTATGTTCGGCAACGACGAAACTCTCGGTGTGCATGCGGTTCATAACGCGACCTTTGCGATAATCGCTTCCCCCGTAGGCAGTTATTATAAAGAGGGTATAAACCCGGTTAAAATTATGATAGAGGACGAGGATGTGCGCGCGGTTCGCGGCGGTACGGGCTATACCAAGTGCGGCGGCAACTATGCGGCGTCTAACAGAGCGGGCGAAAGAGCGGAAAAAATGGGCTATTCGCAGGTGCTTTGGCTTGACGGCGTAGAGCGTAAATACATCGAAGAAGTGGGAGCTATGAACGTTATGTTCAAAATAGGCGACGAAATTGTAACTCCCAAACTTACCGGCTCCATTTTACCGGGTATCACGAGAATGTCCTGTATTGAGGTTCTCAAAAAAGAAGGCTATACCGTAAGCGAAAGACTTTTAAGCGTAGACGAATTGGGCGAAGCGCTTAAAAACGGCACCTTAAAGGAAGCCTGGGGCTGTGGCACCGCCGCGGTAGTATCTCCCATAGGCGAGCTTTGCTACAAGGGCGAAAAATTCATAATCAACAACGGCGAAATCGGAAAGGTAACACAGCATCTTTACGATACCCTTACCGGTATACAGTGGGGCAAGCTTGAGGATACCTACGGCTGGACCATGCCGCTTTGATTTTTATTTCAAAAATTTGTTTTTACTAAAATCAAATAATGCGTGCAAGCTATTAAAGAATCAAAGGAAGTGATTTTTTGAAGCTTGCACGCATTTTTGTTAAATCCGTTTTTTATATATGCTCGTTATTGAGCGTTTTTGTTTTTTCGGCGCTTATTTATTTGGGTAACAGCCTCGAAAATGAGTATAAAATCAAAAAAGGCAATAACTTTACGGTAAATACCGCAATGCCTGTAACCGCCGTATATAACGGCGCCAAAATAACCCAGGGAAGCCTTGATACCGTCGGCGAAGAATACGACGTGGATCTTAAGCTTTTCGGAATAATACCGCTGTCGACCGTCAATATTCAGGTGGTTGACGAAATGCAGGTAGCCGTTTTAGGCTCGCCTTTCGGTATGAAGCTTTATACCGATGGCGTATTGGTTATAGACATAACAAGCGTTAAAACCGCAAAAGGGCTCGAAAATCCCGCAAAGGACGCCGGAATTAAAAAAGGGGATTATATAATTTCGGTAAACGGCAAAAATATTTACACAAACGAGGATCTAAGCGAAACAGTCGAAAAATCCGAGGGCAAACAAATGAATTTTTTAATAAAACGCAGCAATAAAAAAATCAATCTAAAGCTTGCCGCGGTTAAATCCGAGGAAACCGGAAATTATCAAATAGGTATATGGATAAAGGACAGCTCCGCCGGAATAGGCACCTTTACCTTTTACAGCCCCGCCGTGGGAGTGGTTTGTGGATTGGGGCACGGTATATGCGACGACGACACCGGCGAGCTTTTGAGGCTAAATTCGGGCGAGCTTGTAACCGCCGAAATCATCGGAATAGAAAAGGGCGACGCGGGCAGTCCGGGAAAATTGGAGGGCAGATTCGGCTATAAGTCAATAGGCAAAATAGATTTAAATGCAAACAGCGGAATTTATTCCCGTTACAAGGGAAATTTGAATTTATCGCGAATTATGGAAATCGCCCTTAAAAACGAGGTCAAAAACGGAGACGGTCAAATACTCTGTACCCTGTCGGGCGACAAACCCGAGCTTTACTCCTGTAAAATAAATATCCGAACCGCGGCATTTCTTTCCAAAACTCAAAACATGACCGTTACCGTGACCGATAAAGCCCTGCTACGCAAAACGGGCGGAATAGTGCAGGGCATGAGCGGAAGCCCGATAATTCAGGACGGCAGACTCGTGGGAGCCGTCACCCATGTTTTGGTAGACGACCCGACTACCGGCTATGCAATATTCGCCGAAAATATGCTTGAAACGGCACAGAAAACAGCAAACGGAACAACCGAATCAATTTTAAAAGAAGCATCATAATAACAAAACTACAGGCAGCCTCACCGAAAATGTGAGGCTGTTTTTTGGTTTTTTGCTTAAAATAGGAGAGTATAATAGCTTATAATTAAACCGCTGCGGAAAATTTTAATAAAATATACTTGTTTGTTTTGCCGAAATACGGTAGAATAAAAAAAACATTAAGAATGACTATGAAAGTGAGCCGTCTGACAATGAATAAATTTCTTAAGATAATAGTATGGATTTGCTTATTGACTTTGATGTTCGGCTGTGCCGGATGTAAAAATAAAAAAGAAGAGCCAAAACCAATTTTAAAAGTCATTACATCCTCTCAGGTTGGTACAACTATTTTTTCAAACAAACAGTATTATATTGTTTACGATAACGGAAAAACAAAAAAAGTTTCGCAGTTTTCAGAAAATGACGTATTTGGTTATGCATTTAATCCTTCGGCGGAAAGTAAAAACGAACCCTATTTGCATATGCTTAACACCAATACCGATCAAGGAAAGCTTTTTAATAACTATGCAAAAAACATCGTCTATTTGACCGACAAAGACGATAGTAACAATGTATTTTCACCGGCCAAACTGCTTGTTATTGATAATCATCTTTACTTTACGGCAATGATTAAAACAAAGATAAATACCATTAAAAGGGGTGTTTTTGAATACCTTATTGATGATAACACTTTTACAAAAGTAGCCGTCTTTAAAAATAGTATAACTCATGTAGAAGCGTATAAATGATTTTTCAAAATAGGTTGCCGTTTTATATGGAGCGTCAATTTTGTTCGTTGCCACTTTCATACTTTGGGATAAAAACACGGTAAAAAAACATTAAGAATGACTATGAGAGTGAGGCGTCTGACAATGAATAAATTTCCTAAGATAATAGTATGGATTTGCTTATTGAGTTTGATGTTCGGCTGTGCCGGATGTAAAAATAAAGAAGAGCCAAAACCGATTTTAAAAGTCATTACATCCTCTCAGGTTGGCTCAACCATTTTTTCAAACAAACAGTATTATATTGTTTACGATAACGGAAAAACAAAAAAAGTTTCGCAGTTTTCAAAAAACGACGTATTTGGTTATGCATTTAATCCTTCGGCGGAAAGTAAAAACGAACCCTATTTGCACATGATTGACACCAATACCGACCAAGGAAAGCTTTTTAATGAGTAGTCAATGCAATCAGATTACAATGCGTTTTGCGTGGAACGACGTCCGCGCCCGCTTTGTCGCACGGTCTTACCATACGACAGTATGCTCTCAACCGTGCTTCGTGCGGAACACGAACGGCGTTCTCACGCAAAATCTTCGACCCGAGTCGGAGCGGATTTTTTCGTCCGGCAAGGAAGAGGACGCAGGAATACTGTCGTATTTCAAGGACGATGACACAGGCGGCGGAGAAATCCGTCCGCCTCGGGCGCATTGTAATCTGATTGCATTGACTAAGCAAAAACATAGTCGATTTGACCGACAAAGATAATAGTAACAATGTATTTTCACCGGGAAAATTTCTTGTTATTAACAATCATATTTACTTTACGGCAATGATTAAAACAAAGATAGACACCATTAAAACGGGTGTTTTCGAATACCTTATTGATGATAACACTTTTTCAAAAGTGGCTGTCTTTAATAACAGTATAACCCATGTGGAAGCGTATCAATGATTTTGCAAAATAAGGTTGCCGTTTTGGCATTAAGAGGTGCAATATGTCGAGAAATAAAATTATAAAGCTTTTTACATGGCTTTGCATTGTGACATGCTGTATTTCTTGTGTCGGATGCGGGCAAAAGAGAGAGCCTCTGCCGATTTTAAAAGTAAGAACTTCCTATCAATCGGGATACTTGCCTTTGTTAAACAAACAATTTTATATTGTATACGATAACGGCAAAACAAAACGAATTTCCGAATTTGAATCATCCGATACTACCGTTTATTATTTTGTTTTAACAGACTACGATTTAAAACGACTTTCCGGCATTGACGTTAATACCGATGAAGGAAAGCGCTTGAACAGAATTGCCGAAAGCATTATTTCATTGACTGCCGAAGATGATACCCTTTCCTCTCCGGAGGCAATGTATCTTATAAGTGATAAAATTTATTTTTCAATCACGGCATTTAAAGAAAGCGGCAATCTATCGGCTGTTTTTGAATATATCGAATCCGATAACTCAATTTGCGAAATCGCCGCTTTTAAGGGCAGTATTGAATATATGGAAGCGTATCAATAATCCATTTAACAAGCAGTCAAGACCACCGGTGAAACCGGTGGCTTGCACAGCCCCTAAAAGGGGCTCTTACAGGCTTAACCCCTGAAAGG